>JAZQRI010000048.1:0-216242 GCA_045629455.1 Pedobacter sp.
GTTCAACCTCTGCCACCACTTCCCGCTTGAAGCACTCTAAATACAAACGCCCAAACTTTTTGACTTTTACTTCTTTTGACATTGTCCAAAGTATTAATAAGTGTTAATAGGTCAGTGTAAAGTTTTTTCAGGACGAGACACGATGGTTACGTCGCTTGCTCCTTTCGTGTCGATGCAAAAAAGAGGAGTCTAAGCTGCTTATCCTTGCAGTTTCTGTTGAAAAACAATCCATTTTAAGATGGTGATCAAAAAAAAGAGCATGCTCAGAATTTCTGATACACGCCCTTTTATGTACTGCCGAACTTCTAAAAAGATACCTTCAGTGATGCAATGAAATTTCTACCTGGCGCCACAATGCCGGATGAATATTGGCGGTATCGTTGATCTGTAATGTTCTCCAGGCCAATATTTACCATCAGGGAACTGCTCACCTGGTACAGAACCTTCAGGTTTAACGTCAGCCAGTCTGGAGAGTACGGATTTCCATTCGTATCGGTAGCGTACATGTAGGTTTTTTCCTTTTCAGATGGTGCAAGATTCTCAAAACTCACCTCTCCGTTATAGAAAGCATAAAAATCAGCTTTGAATTTGCTTTTGGTATAAGTTAGGTGTGTTGTGCCGAACCAGGGGGCTGCGTGCCTCAGTGGGGCTCTGCTTCCATCATCAAGCTCTTCTTCTCCTTTTTGATAGTTAAACCGGGATGTAAAGCCGAGTCCGGAGCCGCTATTAATCTCAATTCCAGCCTGCACTCCCCACACATGTGCATTTGCTGCGTTCTGTATGGCCTGCACCTGGCTTAACTCCCCGTCGTAGATTATGGTAGATGAGCCGTTTAAAGTGAAGTCTCTTCTGACTAGTGCATTGTCCAGATGCGTATAATAGCCTGATGCGTCTATCTTTACGGTTGATCCAAAGATCTTAGCCAGACCAACTTCGCCGTTATAGGCATACTCAGACCCCAGATCAGGATTTGGGACTACGACGGCCCCTGGAGTCGATTCGAAGATCTTTCCCATGTCGTCTATGTTGGGTGCTCTGAATCCGGTTGAAAAGTTGGTACTCAGCTGCCATGAAGCAGCGGGAGCGTAGACCATTCCGATACTTCCTGTTAGTGCCCCCTGGTTAAGGTGAGCATTTTTGAAAGGAAAGGGATAGAACCTGTCATTGAATTTCGCATTTAGAACAAACTGGTTGAATCGTGTTCCCATCTGGATGCTTAGTTTCTCCGATGCCTTATAGCTGTAAGTAATAAATCCGGCGTACGAACCCCAGTTAGCATCATCGGGATACCGTGCAGGTCCCTCCGCAATCAGATTTGTATTTACGTTTTGGATTGTTCCTGTTGATAGCACATTATTGTAGATGGCTTCTACTCCATAAAATATGGAGTGATTCTCTGCGAGGGGTTTTTCGAAGTCCAGGTTTACGGAGAATGCATTAACCTTTTCGGTATTGTTTGTCTTTTCATCATTACCAAAATTTCTATCGTGCCTGCTTTCCTCGAAGAACTGATGCGCTAGATTTACCTTCATCGCATCATATAACTTTGTGCCACCAGAATGGCTGAGGCTCAAATTATTCATAAGCCAACGCTGCGGTCCATAGTACCATTCGGATGAACGGAGTCTTCCGCTTCTGTACCGCAGAAGATTGTCGTACCGGGGATTGTCCGAACTTGTTGAATAATGTATGCCGTACTTAAAGCTCAAGTTTTCGTCCGGCTGAAAAAGTACCCGTTGCATCAGGTTGAGTTGCCGGTAGGCTGTGGGTACCTGTTTCTCCGGATCATTGTTCTGTACCACAGTGTCAACACCTTTAATTGTTTGTACATATTCTCGTCTGAGGTATTCATCTGGCCCTTTTGAACCCATTTTGAGATTATCAAAGTCAGCATGTGAGATGCTTGTCAGAAAGGCCCACTTTTTCAGTCCAAGACTTAAGTCAATATGGCCGGTGAGCTCCTGATTTGCACTGGAGTAACGTGTGAGTGAATTTACCCTCAGGGAAGGAATATCAGATGAAGACAACAGGGGTGTGAGTGTGGTAAAGTTCATGACGCCGCCAATCGCATCACTTCCGAACATTACTGATCCGGGACCAAAAAGAACCTCAACGCTTTCTGTACTCAATGGATCCAGTGCAATAAGATTTTGTACGTTCCCGCTCCGGAAGATTGCAGTATTCATTCTTACACCATCCACAGTAATCAACACGCGATTTGTTGCAAAGCCTCTGATCATTGGACTGCCTCCGCTCATCTGGCTTTTTTGAATATAGACCTCTCCCGAACTTCCGAGAAGGTCAGCTGTTGTTTGTGGATTTTGAAACAGCACATCCTTTTGCTGCAGGGTTAAAATCTTGTTTGGAACACTTCGTTTCGGCTGCTGCCACCTGGAAGCAGATACCACAACATTATCCAGTGATATGTTGCTTTCCTCCAGGTAGATCACGGTGTTTGTTTGGTTAAGTGCAGCGGTATTTATCGACTGTGACTGATAGCCGGGATTGTAAATGTAAATTGATGTCGCAGCCGTAAGATCTGACAAGTCGAACTGACCTTCTGTATTTACGGTAAATAGCTTGGGTGAAGCATCCGTTCTAATGGTTGCCCCTGTAAGTAATTGCCTGGTTAGTTTATCTCTGACCGTGATCACCTGAGCGGTGATAGACAGTGAAACGAATAATAACATGGCTGTAATTGGTATTTTCATAATTTCTGATTTCGTTGGAATTGGACATAGTCGTGCAAGGGCATAACGTAGCGGTGTTATACCAGGTGGAATTCTCCCGTTGACTATCTCTGTGGCGGAGGACTGGGAGGTGTTCTGTCTGTTGTTGAATAGCTGTTGTTCCAGTAAAAGGAATACGGGTTTATGGATCGGAAGGAGGGTGTAAGATCCAGATCAACAACTGTGAAAAATAAGGTATTTAGAAATATGTTAAGCACTTCCTGGTTTTTATTCTGATCGGGACTAGAATCTGACAGTTCAGCGTTCAAGGCCTGAAAGCTGTCTTCGAGCGTCGTTTCCTCTTCATCCAAAATACACCAGTACCAGGTTGTGCCCTTGTGTTTTTCCAAACGCACCACATCATACATTTTCCCTTTAAATTTGAATTCTCTCTCATGCCTGCGTTCAAAGATTCCCGGGTTTTTTTCGGTAGTCATTGGGATCCGGAGCAGCACAAGCTCGTCATCTGGAATCACTTGTTTGATGGCCTTCCGAATGGTTTCTTGTATACTAAATTGCCGGATCTTAAACAGTGAATAGGTGCTGATTACCGGAATGAAAAAGCTCAGCAAGACCAAACCAGCTAAAATTCCCCGGATCGGTTTACCGAATATATTTTCATTATTTTTTGTCATTAGTTCTGTATCCGCGATAATTTTCCTGGGAAATCAAGAATATGCATTGCATTTTGAAAACCGTGCGGGTTATTTTACAATAATAACTGAAAATATGTTGGTTAATTTTCAATATCGCCTGAGATCTGTGTCATTTATTGACGAAATACAAAAATTTAAACATTATTACGGATAAAAGGCGATTTATTAGTTTAAAACATTGTTGTTTATAATTTATTTCAGATAAATCAGGAATATTTATGTAAATAAGTAGTGGTTTTTAGGTAAAAGCTTATTAATGCTACATTGCGTGCAGGGAAAATTGTTGTTAAGTACGAGGATTTCTGATGTTTTTGAAAAATAAAGCTGTATTTATCTAAACTGCACTATATGAACTTGAAAAATTTTACTAAGCCGCTAATTCTGTTGCTCATTTATTTCTTAGCCGTTTGTGCAGAGACTAATGCACAAGAGCGAACGATTACTGGTAAGGTTACTGATCAAAATGACGGTATTGCTTTACCAGGTGTTAACATACGGATAAAGGGAACCAACCGTGGGACCTCGACGACCGCGGATGGTTCGTTCGCCATTAAGGTTGGCCCGGGGAATGTCGTTCTTGTTTTTAGTTATATCAGCTACCAGACACTGGAATTCGCAGCTGGTGGTCAGGGCCCCATGAATATCAAGTTGAAATCTGCCGATAACCTGATGGATGAGGTCGTTGTTACCGGGTACGGCTCTCAAAACCGGAAGACCATTACAAGTGCAATCACCTCTGTTAAAGCGGAGGAGATCGAGAACATACCTGCATCCAGTACGGACCAGCTTTTGCAGGGGCGTGCGTCGGGTGTGCAGGTGACCTCTAATTCCGGAACCCCCGGAGGTGGCGTTTCCGTACGGATCAGGGGAACTTCATCAATAAATGCTTCCAGCGAGCCCCTGTATGTAATTGATGGAATCGCTGTGCAATCGTCCAACCTTTCGGGTTTAAGTATCGGAGGGTCGGTGACCAATCCTATGGCGGATATCAATCCAAATGATATTGAGTCTATGGAAGTACTCAAGGATGCATCTGCAACAGCAATCTACGGTGCGAGAGCTGCAAACGGCGTTGTCCTCATTACAACAAAGCGTGGCGCCAATAAAAAGGCCACAATTGGGCTGGGTGTATATTATGGTATGCAGGAGATCAGTAAGGAGCCTCCCATTGTAAATGGAACGCAATTCGAAACATTGATGAATGAAGTTGCTGCAAATAGTTGGATTGATCGGTTCGGCTCGCTTGATGCGTCGAATGCTACGGGAGCGCGTTATGTTCCCACATACGCAGATCCTGCCAACACGTTGAACACAAACTGGTATGATCCCGTGCTTCGTACAGGGGTGATCAGAAACGCAGACCTTTCAATCCGCGGCGGAAGTGAGAAGGTGCAGTATATGATCTCGGGAAACAATTTTCTGCAGGAAGGAATTATGGAAAGATCAGATTTCGAACGTACCACCGGGCGAATTAATCTTGACTTTTCCCCGATCAGTAAAATGAAAATTGGAACGAGCGTATTGTATTCAAATAATTCAAGAGGCCGGCTGAGAAATGATGATAATATCTCCGGGGGACTGGAGGGTACTTACTTCTATCCGCCGAATAAGCCTATTTTCAATCCCGATGGATCTTATTATAAGATAGCAACATTCGAAAACCCTTTGGCAGCGATCAACGAAAGTACGATCAGCATGCTGACCAATCGTTTTCTAGGTACCGTATATGCGGAGTACGAGTTTATTCCGGGCCTCCGCCTGAGATCTTCGTATAGTTTTGATTTTAGTAACGCAGATGAAAATGTTTACGATAACTCAAAAACTAATAATGGATCCGCAGTAAATGGTAATGCCCAGGCACTCTCCACAAACAACAGAAACTACATTCAGGAAAATGTGTTGAGCTATCAGTTTCATGTACAAAAAAGCTCATTTAACATATTGGCAGGTACGACCTTGCAGGAGTCAACAACGGACTTCAGTTCGGCAACCGGGCAGGGGTTTCCAACAGATGCTTTTACCGAAATTGTTGCTGCAGCGGTTCAGCGATCCAGTTCAACTAGCACCAGCTATGGTATTTCATCTGTTTTTTCACGATTAAACTATGATTTCGATAAAAAATATCTCTTAACAGCAAACTTCCGGAGAGACGGTTCTTCCCGCTTCGGTGAAGACAACCGATGGGGAACGTTTCCTTCGGTCGGCTTAGGCTGGGTAGCTTCTGAAGAATCTTTCTTAAAGGGTTCAAAATTTCTTTCTACCGCAAAGCTGAGGGGTAGTTATGGGATTACGGGAAATCAAAGTGGCATTTTGGATTTCCAATCCCGAGGCCTGTGGGGAGGTGGGGCATATGCGGATGTACCCGGGATTTCTCCAACCCAAATGGCAAACCCATCCTTAAAGTGGGAGACAACCAACCAGACAGATATAGGTATAGACCTGGGGTTATTTGAAAATAAGATTAACATCACTGCCGACTACTACCATAAGAAAACCAAAGATCTATTGCTCGCCGTATCGGTGCCAAGAACTTCAGGCTTTGATACATACACGCAGAACTACGGTGAAATGGAAAACAAAGGTTTTGAGTTTAGTTTGAATTCGGACATCATCCACCGCCCGAATGGTTTCAACTGGAATCTCAACTTTAATATAGCTACCAACAAGAACAAGATACTAAAGCTTGCGGCCCCGTTTAATGTATACAACAGAGATCTCTACCGCTATGAAGAAGGTGGGCAGATGTATTCCTTTTATTTACACCCTCAAACCGGGGTAAACCCCCAAACCGGAAGTATCGAATTCGAAGATGTAAATGGTGACGGCCGCTTTGATTCAAGTAATGACCGAAGAATTGTTGGTACGGCTAATCCGGACTTCTTTGGAGGAATCACCAATACCATGAATTACAAAGGTTTTGATCTGATGTTCTTCTTCCAGTATTCCTATGGAAATGAGCAGCTGAACTGGAACAGGTTCTTTCAGGAGCATGGTGGAACACGCAGCACAAGCTATACGCTGAGTCAGCTTGACAGATGGCAGCAGCCCGGTGATGTGACGATGGTCCCAAGAATGACTTCGGCCAATTATGCTTCTGACTTACGTCCTTCGCGCTTTTTGGAAGATGGCTCCTACATGCGCCTAAAGAACATTACACTTGGTTATAAGCTTCCATCAACATGGACTCAAAAGATGAAAATGTCTGCGGTAAGGCTGTACGTTTCAGCACAGAACATCTGGACAATCACGGACTATACTGGTCTCGACCCTGAGCTTACGGGTACTGCATCAAACACGTTGACTCAGGGAATTGAATTTTATAGCATGCCTCAGCCCAAAACGTTTATGGCTGGTTTAAACGTAACTTTTTAACCATATGAAAATGAAAAAGACAATGAAGCAAATACCAAAAAAGCAATTGATCTCCGTATTTGTCAAAGTATCTGTGGTGCTGATAATGATCGTATTCTGTGGTTGTGAGAAGGTGCTTGATCAAAAGCCAGTGAATGAAGTCGACGAGGAGTTCGCGATATCAGATATTAAAGGTGCCCAGGCTGCGGTAGCTGGTTTGTACAATCAGATTCAAAACGCTGACTACTATGGCCGGAATTTCCAGATCATGTCGGATGTCGCGTCCGACCAGGCTCAAAGCATCGGGACCTGGGATTTTTACAGGGAGATGGATACATATCAGGTATCCACGGGTAATACCGAGAATGGATATTTTTACAGCAGGGCCTATAAGGCGATCTTTGTTGCCAATACTATACTGTCTAAAGTACCTGCCATCAATGGCATCAGTGAGGAGCAAAAAAGTGTTATGCTTGGTCATGCGTACTTCGTCAGGGGACTTGCCTTTTTTGATCTGACGAGAACGTTTGGCGGGGTTCCGAACGTGGTTGGTACGCTGGGTGTACCTCTGGTTCTAGCCGCTACACCTGGTGTAATTGAGTACCCGAGCAGGGCTACCCTCCAGGAGTCTTATAATCAGGTGATCAGTGATCTGCTAAAAGCTCATGATCTGCTGCCGGAAACAAACGTCAGATCACAAGCTTCGAAAGGAGCTGCAAAAGCTTTGCTGGCAAGGGCCTACTTGTATCTGAACCAAAATGATGAGGTGATCCGCTATACGACGGAGGTGATTAATGATGTATCCCGTTATAGTTTGTTGGGGAATTATGCTGACATATTTTTGAGCAAGCTGACTTCGGAATCTGTGTTTGAATTAACCTACAATACTGCCGATCAAAGTGGTATCAGAAACTGGTACTATCCGACGAGTGCGGGAGGACGTGGTGATCTTGCCAGCCACAACAGCTTTGTATCCAGAGCGAAAGCAGACGTGAACGATGTCCGGGGTACCTTGTTTGCACTGGCTACGGCCGACATTTATTATCCGACAAAATTTGGTCGGACGGCAGGTAATATTGATAATATTCCGGTCATAAGAATATCGGAAATGTACCTGAATCGTGCAGAAGCCCGGGCAAAGGTAGGGGTAGACCTCACCGGAGCGCTTGCGGATCTCAACCTAGTAAGAACCCGTTCCAAAGCTGCCGCACTTAGCCTTACCGGGCAGCAGAAAATTTTACAGGCCATATGGGATGAACAACAGCTGGAATTTGCTTACGAAGGCCATAGCTTTTTTGATCTGATACGAACCGGACAAGCGCTTGAGCGGCTTAAGGATCTGCCGAGACTGAATGCGCCTACCTCGATCACGCTAACGGACATCGACCGGGTGCTGTTTCCAATACCGTTGTTTGAAGTGAATGCCAACCCGAATATACTGCAAAACGAAGTATACAGGTAACAAGTAATATGCATGGATCTTCAAAGGCTCATGTGCGTGCTGATTTTTTGAATAATAAACTTAACACTTATGAAGAAAACGGACTTTATCAAATGCATTGGTTGTTTGGGACTTGTGTTCACAATGGCTGTTCAGGACCTGGAAGCACAAACTGTTGCTCCAGGAAAAGGCATCTACAAAGATATGACTTGGCGGAACATCGGGCCCAACCGCGGTGGTCGCTCACTCGGAATTGCAGGCAGCTCAAAACGGAAACTGGAGTATTACTTCGGTGCAGTGGGCGGTGGCTTGTGGAAAACAATAGATGGGGGGCTGAGTTGGAAGCCTGTGACCGACGGACAGCTAAACAGCTCTTCAGTGGGAGCTGTGGCTGTGTCTGAATCCAATCCGGACATTGTCTACATTGGTACAGGTGAGACGGAATTTCGCGGTAATATTATGCAGGGCGATGGTGTGTATAAGTCGACAGACGGCGGGAAAACCTGGAAAAATATCGGTTTGAAGGACTCACAATCTATTTCACGGGTGCGTGTTCATCCCACAAATCCAAACATCGTTTATGTGTCTGCATTGGGACATGCCTTCGGGCCAAATGAAGAGCGAGGGGTGTTCAAAACAGTAGATGGCGGGAAGACCTGGAAGAAGATATTGTATAAAGGAAAAGAAGCCGGAGCAGCGGATTTGGTGATCGACGTAAACAATCCGGAAGTAATTTATGCTACAATATGGCAGGTTTCGCGTACCCCGTACAAGATGTGGGGTGGTGGCGGTGCTTCTGGTATATTCAAGTCTGTAAATGGCGGAGCGACTTGGACGGAACTCACCAGGAAAGCGGGTATGCCGGCGGGACCAGTTGGCAAGATCGGCGTAGCAGTATCTCCCGCGGACTCAAAAAGAGTCTGGGCAATCGTTGAATCCGATAACGGCGGACTTTACCGCTCAGATGATGCTGGCATGACCTGGAAGCTCGTAAACAATGAAAGGAAATTGAGGCAGCGTGCGTTTTATTATTCGAGGATTGTCGCTGATCCAAAGGATAGGAATGGCGTTTACGGTTTAAATGTTGGCTTCTTTAAGTCAACAGACGGAGGTGTAACATTCGACAAGACAATCCGTGTCCCGCACGGCGACAATCATGACCTCTGGATAGATCCTAAGGATCCGATGCGGCTGGCTCAGGCAAATGATGGTGGAGGGACCGTGTCCGTTAATGGAGGTAAGATTTGGACGGATGAAGATTTTCCGACGGCGCAGCTTTATCACATCACAGTAACGAACGATTTTCCTTACCATGTCGCTGGTGCCCAGCAGGACAATACAACCATCGCAGTGCCCAGTGAAGGCTGGAATCACATGACCGTCCGGAACAATTCCATTAAGCCCGGTATTGGATATGCGTACGCAGTAGGTGGAGGTGAAAGCGGTTACATCGCACAAGATCCAGATAACCCTGATATTTTTTATGCAGGCAGCCAGGGTGCACTACTCACCCGGATGGACCGGAAGACCGGTCAGACACGGGATGTACAGGTCTATCCGCGCTTTTTCTCCGGCGAAGAGGCGAAAACCTTACCCGAAAGATGGCAGTGGACTTTCCCTATCGTTTTTTCCCCTGTAGATCATAAGCGCTTATATACGTGTTCGCAGCACGTGTGGATGACCACAGATGAAGGACAGAGCTGGGAGAAGATTAGCCCGGATCTTACCTATGCAGATACGGCAACCTTAGGGACGAGTGGTGGAGTAATCACCCGGGATATGAATGGTCCTGAGATTTATGCGACGGTCTTTGCGCTGGCGCCTTCTTATCACGACAAGAACACGCTTTGGGCGGGATCTGATGATGGATTGCTTCACATCACCCGTGACAACGGAAAAAACTGGGTTAACATCACGCCCAAGGATATGCCGAAAGACACCCGCGTCAGTATTATAGATGCATCAAGACACAAAGCTGGTACTGCTTATGTTGCAGCAAAGCGGTATCAAATGGACGACCGCACCCCTTATATCTGGAAAACAGATGATTATGGGCAAACCTGGAAGAAAATAATCAATGGAATTGACAAAGGTGATTATGTACATGCGGTACGTGAAGATGTGGTTAGACCCGGATTGTTATACGCGGGGACGGAACATGGGATGTGGGTGTCATTTAATGACGGTGACAACTGGGAAGAGCTACAATTGAATCTGCCGGACGTTCAGGTTGCCGACATCAATGTTACCGAGAAAGATGTTGTGATCGGTACTCATGGAAGATCGATCTACGTCCTGGACGATGTTGCCCCGATCAGAGAATATAAGCCGGAACTCGCTGCTGCTGAGCTGCACTTATTCAAACCCTATAACGCGGTAAGAAGAGCACAGAATGGCCTGTTTCAATACTACCTTTCCCAAAAAGCAACGGATCTCAAGGTTGAAATTCTTGATGAGTCCGGCAACCTGGTTCAATCCTTTGCAGGTGTTGTGCCTAAAGCTCCGCAGAAAGCTGATGATGACGATGAAGAAGGCTATTATGGAAAAGGCCAGGGATTACCGACAATGAAGGCTGGCTTAAATCAGTTCGAATGGGACCTGCGGTATACACCTGCAACCTCCTTTAAGGGTATGATCATCTGGGGTGCACGTCCGCAACTTGGGCCTTTGGCGCCTCCGGGAAAATACCAGGTCCGTCTGACAGCAGGAGGGAAATCCCAGACCCATAACTTCGAGATCATGCTCGATCCACGTCTGAAAGGAGTTTCGGAAGATGATGTAAAAGCTCAATTTAAACTCGCGCTCGAGTTGAGGGATAAAACTTCGAAGGCAAATGATGCGGTGATTAAGATCCGCGATATTAAATCCAAATTGAAGTCTGCAGGTATCACGGACCAGCAATTAATTGCGCAGTTATCCCAGGTCGAAGAAAATCTGTATCAGGTGAAAAATCAAAGTTCACAGGATCCGCTTAACTATCCAATCAAGCTAAACAATCGCCTGGCGGCCCTGTGGAGGAGTGTCGAAACGGGTGATGCAAAGCCGACTGATGGTGCCTATAAGGTTGCCAAGGAACTGTATGCTGAGCTGGATACACACCTCAATGAACTTGAAAAGGTATTGCAGAATCAAAAAATTAAGCAGTTGGCATTACGCTGATCCATGATAACAGGCTGTGGCTATAGCAGTTTGCAGTTCAATTCTTAAACAACTAATGAAAAGTAAATGAAAAGAAACGATTTAATTACATTGTATTCAATGATTGCTTTGAGTTGCCTGGTCTTTTCTGAGGAAGGTAAAGCTCAGGCCGTCGGCCCGGATACCTCGTCCCGCTACCTGAGTGGTATGAAATACCGCAATGTGGGTCCGGGGCGGGGCGGGCGTTCACTTGCGGTTGCCGGATCTACGCAGCGGAAAAACGAATACTACTTCGGGGCCGTAGGTGGAGGCTTATGGAAAACGACCGACGGAGGTCTGACCTGGAAGCCAGTAACTGACGGTCAGTTGAACAGCTCTTCTGTTGGCGCGGTAGCGGTTTCACAATCTAATCCGGATATCGTCTACATAGGAATGGGCGAATCTGAATTCCGCGGGAACATCATGCAAGGCGACGGAATATACAAATCCGTAGATGCTGGTAAAACATGGAAGAATATTGGGCTAAAAAATTCGCAAACGGTTTCCCGGGTGCGGATCCATCCAACGAATCCGGATATAGTTTATGCGGCAGTTCTTGGACATCCTTTTGGTCCGAATGAAGAACGCGGTGTATTTAAGACCACTGACGGCGGGGTTTCGTGGAAGAAGATCCTGTATAAAGGTGATAAGGCCGGTGCAGAAGACCTTATTCTGGATCCGAATAATCCCGAGATAATTTATGCTTCTACATGGGAGGTTTACCGTACATCATGGAAGATGTGGGGTGGCGGTGGAGCGAGTGGGTTATTCAAGTCGACCGATGGCGGAAAGACTTGGGTGGATCTGACTGCGAAACCAGGTATGCCTGCAGGCCCGATTGGCAAAATCGGAATAACAGTTTCCCCGGTAGACTCAAAAAGACTCTGGGCTGTAGTTGAAGCAAACGAAGGCGGGATCTTCCGGTCTGATGATGCAGGAATGACCTGGAAGCAAACCAATGATGAGCGTAAACTACGGCAGCGTGCATTCTACTACAATAGGATCTATGCGGATCCAAAAGACAAAGAAGCAGTTTACGTATTGAATGTTAATTTCATGAAATCTACCGATGGCGGAGTTAAGTTCAATAAGAATATACGTGTTCCTCATGGAGACAATCACGATTTGTGGATTGATCCGACGGATCCAATGCGTATGGTGCAGGCCAATGATGGTGGGGGAACGGTATCTGTGAATGGAGGAGAAACCTGGACAGATGAAGATTTTCCGACGGCTCAGCTGTACCACATCACGGCAACGAATGACTTTCCTTACCATGTTGCCGGAGCTCAGCAGGACAATACGACCATAGCGGTGCCGAGTGAAGAATGGGGACATATGGTGTCACGAACCAATTCAAACAAGACCATCCCGTATTCCTATGCCGTGGGTGGAGGTGAAAGTGGATACATCGCTCAGGATCCGAAGAATCCGGACATCTTTTATGCCGGGAGCTACTCCAATACGCTGACCCGAATCAACAGGAAGACAGGGGAACGCAGGGATGTTGAGCCATATCCCCGCTATTTTATGGGTGAGGCCGCTAAGACCCTTCCTGAGCGTGTGCACTGGACATTTCCCATTGTGTTTTCTCCGGTAGACCCGAGCAGGATGTATGTTACTTCTCAACATGTCTGGATGACGAGTAATGAAGGTCAGACCTGGGAAAAAATTAGTCCTGATCTTACTTTAGCGGATCCGGAAACAATGGGTGAAAGCGGCGGGGTAATCACCCTGGATATGAGTGGTCCGGAAATCTACGCGACCATCTATGCCTTGGCGCCATCCTTTCAGGATGTAAACATCATCTGGGCAGGATCCGATGATGGGCTCATCCACATTACCAGGGATCACGGCAAAAGCTGGCAGAACATAACGCCTCCGGGACTTCCAAAACATTCCAGGGTGAGTATAATTGAAGCATCCCGGCATAAGGCGGGAACCGCGTATGTTGCGGTGAAACGGTACCAGATGAACGACAGAGCGCCGTATATCTTTAAAACAGATGATTACGGGAAGACCTGGAAGAAAATAGTTAATGGAATAGCTCCGGGCGATTTTGTACATGTTGTCAGGGAAGACATCACCAGGGCGGGGTTGTTGTATGCAGGAACGGAGCATGGTATGATGGTATCGTTTGATGATGGTGAAAATTGGAGTTCGATGCAATTGAATCTGCCGGATACTCAGGTTCCAGATATTGCGGTCACTGAAAAAGATGTGGCTATCGCAACCCACGGGAGGTCGATGTATATTCTGGACGATGTCGCACCGATCAGAGAGTTTGCTGCAGATTTGACGGCGAAGCCAATACATTTGTTTAAACCGTATTATGCAGTACGAAAAGTTCAGCCTGCAGTCATTCAATATTATCTAAGCAAAGACGAGAGTGCCCTTAAGTTGGAGATACTTGATGCTGCCGGTAATGTTATTCAGACTTTTAATGCAGAGGGTCCTAAGAAAAAATCAGCCGAAGCTGAGGATGATGATGAGGAAGACTCACGTTTTTCAGCGACGAAAATGCCGACAATGAAAAAAGGATTGAACCAGTTTACCTGGGACTTGCGGCATCCGGGAGCAGAAGTTTTCAAAGGAATGATTATGTGGTCAGCCCGCCCGCAGATGGGCCCTCTGGCTGTTCCGGGAACGTATCAGGTAAGAATTACGGCATCCGGACAAACGATCACCCAACCGCTGGAGGTAAAAATGGATCCGCGTGTGCAAGGGATGACGAATGCTGATCTTGAGGCACAGTTTAAGCTTGCAAGCATGATCAGAGATCAGACGACGAAGGCCAATCAGGCTGTAGTAAGGATCCGGGAAATCCGGGAAAAGATCAAAACCGCCGGACAAACAGCGCAGCAGAAAAAGGCACTCGCGCAAATGGCGGTCATTGAAGAGCAGCTCTATCAAGTTAAAAACCAGAGCAGCCAGGATCCATTGAATTTTCCAATCCGTCTAAATAATAAAATGGCGTCTCTACAGCGCATCGTCGAAGGTGGTGAAGCAAAACCGACGGACGACTCCTACAAAGTTTTCGAAGAATTATCTGCAGAGATATCGAAACACGTAAAAGCACTGGATAAGCTGCTGGATGGCAAATCACTCAAGACCTTTGCAACACATACAGGCTCATAATACAATTATAGAGAATACCAGATGATGTTCATTCTTCTGGTATTCTTTTAGCAGTATACAAAGAAACTTTCCAGAATTTCAATTTCGAAAGCTGCCGGGACAAATAGTAAACTGAGGTGATCCAGATTAAAAGCATGTGTATACTTGATGTCTTTTAGAACGAACGTGCTGTCTAAAGTTCCTATATTTTCGATAGTAGACAATCTGTTTCTCACAAAGTTGTGGTATTCGTCTAAGGTGCTTACGTTAATTTTTAGTAAAAAATCAATTTTCCCAGCCATATGGTAACACTCCTGTACTTCGTTGAGCTTTATGACTTCCTGCTCAAATTTCTCTATAAAGGCATCGTTGTGGTATCGCATAGAGACCTGACATATGATCGTAATCTTTTGTTTGAGGAGGCTCTTATTTAGAATAGCGACATATTGCTTAATGTACTTTAGTGATTCTAGTCGTTTAATACGTTCATATACGGGAGAAATACTCAAGTTCAATGTCGAAGCCAGCTCTTTAGTGGTAATCTTTGCGTCATTCTGCAAATGCATAAGAATTGTTTTGTCAATTTTGTCCAGGTTTTCCATGAGATGATTTAAGTCGTTTAGTTTCTGATTAAATTAGGTAATTATTCGGTATAATGTTAAATATTACTTAATAATGATCGCCGTTTGGCGTAAATACTTGATTTTTTATCTTTTTTATAGTGCGTATAATATATTTAACTGAAATTAATTGGTGTTTTGGTTGTATTTTCTCTATTGTTCTGAAATTAATGATTTAAATAGGTCTTTTATTTTTATTTTTGACGTCTTATCCGGACAATTCATGCTCGAAAAATGAAGTTAGCCTTGTTGAATAGAAAATTTCATAGTTGGGGCTCTATAATTATTGCCATTCCCTTGCTGTTCGTCGTTGGCAGTGGAATATTACTTCTTCTTAAAAAAGACGTGTCCTGGATACAACCGCCCACTGTGAAAGGGGATGGCCTAATCCCTCAAATCAGTTTTGATGATATGTTTAGGGCTGCAGCAAGCGTGGAACCTGCTGGAATACAGTCTTGGAATGATATCAAGCGAATTGATGTGCAGCCAGAAAAAGGTATTGCCAAGCTCACCACTAGCGGAAACTATGAAGTCCAGATTGATACACAGACTGCTAAAGTGCTATCCGCGAGCTACCGAAGGTCTGATCTCATTGAGTCTATTCATGACGGATCTTTTTTACACAGTGGTGCAAAGTACTACGTGAGCCTTCCCTCCGGAATCATCCTATTGGTGTTGTTAATTACTGGAGTTGTCCTGTTCTTTCAGCCTTATTATGTCAAATACAACCGAAAGGCCAGGCAGAAAAGATCATCGCGCGTTGCATCTTTATAATGTTTCGTGTATGTAGAAGCCATGCGGTGAGATCATCGCTCGGACGATGGTTCAAAATTCCTGTCAAAACAAGCTATGAATCCATAGCCTCCCCGAAGTTTCCTAATTAACAAATTGTTTATACCTGATCCGGAACGGTAAACTCCTGTTTTGCGTATTTTTAAAACCTTTAAGATAATTATCTGTAATTAAGACGATTGGTTCGGACATCCTGAGCGACGGGGCTAGGTCCCGACCAGAATTTAGCGTTGTCTACATCGGATTTTAAGGTGGTAAGTATGTTCGATTATTTAATTATTGGGGCTGGTTTCTCTGGTAGTGTTCTTGCTGAACGCATCGCCTCGCAGCTCAATAAAAAAGTCTTAGTAGTAGATAAGAGAACGCACATCGGTGGCAATGCCTATGACTATCACAACGAGCATGGTATATTGATCCATAAATATGGGCCGCACTGGTTCCACACCAACGACAAAGATGTTTTTGACTACCTTTCCCGCTTTACCGAATGGCATTACCACTATCACCGGGTAAAATCGTATGTGGACGGTACCTTGGTTCCCATTCCCATCAACCGGGACACCTTATATCTCCTCTATGGTTTGAATACCCAATCTCCAAGGGAAGTACAGGATTACTACGATCAGGTTAAGGTTGATATCAAACATCCCGCGAATTCAGAGGAAATGGTGGTCAGCCAGGTTGGACAAGAATTGTACAACAAGTTCTTTAAAGGTTATACCTTAAAACAATGGGACATTCACCCCAAAGATCTTGCACCCAGTGTAACAGGGAGAATTCCCGTACGGACGAACCGTGACGATCGCTATTTTACGGACAAATATCAGGGCGTACCCAAGGATGGCTATACCGAGATGTTTAAGCGGATGTTAAACCATCCAAATATCTCTGTCATGCTGCAGACCGACTACCGGGAGGTCATTCAGGAACTAAACTTTAGAAAACTTATTTATACCGGGCCTATTGATTCGTATTTCGATTACAAATTCGGCAAACTTCCCTACCGCTCGCTGCGCTTTGAACACGAAACGCTCGACAAGGAATTCTATCAGCCATGCCAGCAAATAAACTATCCCAATGAGTATGACTTTACCAGGATCGTGGAATGGAAACATGCCACGGGCCAAAAAAGCCATCTGACCACCATTACAAGGGAATACTCACTTGCAGCAGAAGGAAACGTAGAAGGATATTACCCGATACCCAGGGACGACAACCATGCGCTGTACAAAAAATACCGGGAAGAGGCAGAAAGGCTCGACAATGTGATCTTTTGCGGTCGCCTGGCAGAGTATAAATACTACAATATGGACCAGATCGTTGCCCGGGCGTTGATGATTTATAAACAGAAAGTTAAGGCAGAAAATATATGAGCGCATCATTTGTTATCGTAAACTACAACAGGAAGAATGAACTTCTGACTACCATCATTAGGACAAAGGATCTGATACAAGACCGACAGGGATTCGAAATTGTTATTGTGGATAATGCCTCTACAGACGGAAGTGCAGAAGCCGTAAAACTGAACCATCCAGACATTGTGCTGATCGAAAATAAGGTGAATACCGGTGCGCCGGCCTGGAACCTGGGGTTTGAACGGGCAAAAGGGGATTACTTCATCATCATTGATGATGACAGCCACGTGGAAGCGGGGCTCGATGATGCCTTGCTGTACCTGGACCAGCATCCGAAAGTTGGGGTACTCGCCCTTAATGTTACCTCGGGCCCATACACAAGTGAAGGGTGGAAGTGGAAAGATGGCCAGGAAATCGTTGGCTTTATTGGCTGCGGCGCCATTCTGAGAAGGAAGACCTACCTGGAAATAGGTGGATATGCCGACTGGATCTTCTTGTATGTTAACGAGTGGGATCTGGGCCTCCGTGTTACAGATGCCGGTTATCAGGTGAAATATTTCGCGAATTGCCGGGTGGTTCATCGTGCCAGTGAAATCAACAGGAGCAGCAAACGGCTGCGGGTTTACGTCACCCGGAACGAGCTCGCTATTGTATATAAGTATCTGGCAGACAACAGAAGTAAATACCTTTGGCGGGTAGTACTCAACAATCTGAAAGGTATCCGTCAACTGAACTTAAAGGAAACGTGGTACAACATGCTCGGCATGATCGCGTTCCTCAAAATCAGAAAATCCATCACCCAAACGCCTGTGTCGCCTTACAGTCAGCAGCTCTTTCTAAGTCTGTTCGAGAGCACCAGGCCAGCGTTCGATTTTCTCAAAAGAGACCTGTCGAATCTCAGCAGCCGCTTAAGGAGAAAAGGCATCCCATACAATTATCAGCGCTGATTATGAAAGTCTCATTTGTTATTCTAAACTTCAACCGTGAAAAGGAGCTTCTACTTACGCTGCAACACACAAAGCAGCTGATGGAGGGCAAGTCTGGTTATGAAATCATCGTTGTAGACAATGCGTCTACAGACCAATCTGCAGATGCTGTAAAAATAGCATTTCCGGACGTTCTGCTTGTGGAGCGGACGAAGAACAACGGGATCGCAGGTTGGAACGATGGGTTTGAGGCTGCGCGCGGCGAATATCTGATCGTACTGGACGATGACAGCAATATCGAAAGCGGATTAGACGAAGCCATTCAGGTACTTGACAGTCACCCAGAGGTGGGCATACTGGCACTAAACGTCAGCGGGGGCGCTTTTCCTACGGATTACCTGAGGCATATGGAAGACAATATAGACTTTATCGGTTGTGGCGCAATCATTCGAAGGGAGCTGTACCTAAACATTGGAGGCTTTGCCGAGTGGCTGTTCATTTATACCCACGAATGGGAATATGCCATCAGATGCCTCGAAGCTGGATACAGCATCCGGTATTTCGAGAACTGTGTAGTGAACCATAGAACCAGCAGCATCAACAGGACCTCACGAAGGCTAAAAGTCTTTTCTGTAAGGAATGAAATGGCCATTGTATATAAGTTTTTCGACAAGAAAGACCGGTCACGCTTCGTGGTAAGGGTTTACCTGAACAACCTTAAAGGCGTATACCGGCTTGGAATCAGTTCTTTGCCCTGGTATTTTGACGCATTAAGGGAGTTTTTTAAGCTTCGCAAACAGCTGGAACATACTCCTGTAAGCAGAGAGGTTCAGGATTTTTACAGCAGAAGCTGCTGGTCTACCCGTCGCTTCCTGAAGATCATCTGATCACCAAATATTCATCTACTATGCTTAAATTCTCCGCCCAATCATGATGCACGAATCCGACAAGTACTGGGAGATTAAACCACAGACGTCCTTATTCGATGTTAAATTGAAAGAAAATTACGAGTACAGGGATTTGCTTTGGCTGCTCGTACGTCGAGATTTTATCTCTTTTTACAAGCAGACGGTACTTGGTCCGATCTGGTTTTTTATACAACCTATATTTACCGTACTGATCTACTCACTGATATTTGGTAGTGTCGCCGGTATCTCCACCGACGGTTTGCCAAAGCCACTCTTTTACCTTGCTGGTGTAGTAACCTGGAATTACTTTTCGGACTGCTTCATCAAAACGTCGTCTGTGTTTCGGGACAATGCTTATATCTTTGGTAAAGTATATTTTCCCAGGCTGATTATGCCCCTAAGTGTGGTGTTCTCAAACTTGGTCAAATTTGGGGTCCAGCTCCTGCTGTTTCTGGTCATGATGCTCTTCTACTACCTGAGAGGCGCGGAGTTTCAAATCACGCCATATATTCTCTTGTTTCCGTTCCTGATGTTGCTGATGGCCTGCCTTGGGCTTGGACTCGGTATGGTCGTTTCGGCGCTTACCACGAAATACAGGGACCTGGCTTTTCTGGTGTCCTTTGGAGTTCCATTACTCATGTATGCCACAACGGTCGTTTTCCCTTTATCGGCGGCACCCCAACGGTTTATCAACCTGATTAAGTTCAATCCAATGACCCCGATCATAGAAACATTCAGAAAAGGCTTTCTCGGTACGGGTACTTTCAGCTGGGGAATGCTTGGTTACACCACGGTGGTTACTTGCCTGGTTCTGTTTGCCGGAATACTCATTTTCAATAAAGTTGAAAAGAGCTTTGTTGATACGGTTTAATCTTGCCTGTCGCCCTTTATTCCTTCTTCTTTACAAAAAGAAAATCTGTCGTTTTTGGGTTATAGTTCTTTATGGCTACGTCCTGAAAGCCAAATGGGCTCAGCGACTTAATAAGGGGTTCGAGGCCCATGTGTGCTTCGCCAATGATGATTTCCACCTGTTTCAGGAATTCGGGGTAGTTCTGAATGATATCCTCCAGGATGTTATACTCGGCGCCTTCAACATCTATTTTAAGGACCACCTTTTCTCCCTCAGGCCATTCAGACATAATTTTTTTGATAACAGAACTTGCTTGTTTAATGGCTATTTCTTTCTCTACTACCCGATCCAGTTCTTCCGGTGCATAGTTTTGCAAAAACTCGTAAGAAGTTGTGCAGATGCCATCCCGATGTGGCAGATAATAGCATTTCATATTCTCATCCTGGCTTCCAAGTCCGGAATTAAAAAGCTTGATTTTGTCTTTCAGTTCAAAATTGAGGGCTGAATTCTCCTCTGCAAGTTTGAACGTGAATTCGTTCAGTTCGAAACCATAGACTTTTTTGCACCAGGGTTGGGCGGCAAAATAGATGGATGCATATCCTCTGTTCATGCCAATATCAAATACCACATAGGAACTTGCCGTGAGATATTTTGGATGAATGAAGTAAATATGCAGCGCAAATATTTCGCGGACGATCCAAGGGTAATCTGGCGTTGTACAAAAGTAAAGCTCGTCTTTCTTCAGGTAGACGAAATTCTCGACCGGATCGTAACGTACAATTTCAATGTTGTGACAAATCAAGGTAGGATAGATCCGGCTAAATTCGGTGCCGTTCAGTTCCGGGTAGTCCTCAATGTAAAACTTTCCCATTTTGTTATAGAGCGCCTCGAATATTCGGGAACTCCACTTATTTTTGATTTTTTTGAGATTCTTGCTAAAAGGCAGGTTTTCCATTGATCAGATTTTTTAAGATTGCATTATTTCGAACTGAGGTTAAATAGTTACCGCAAACAATATACTTAATTGCCTGTTCATTTCATAGAAAGCTTCACAAGATGGCAGGGGCGGTGGTTTACGGGAGGAAATCTGGTGGAACATATGCTTGGAAACGGAACATGACTAAGAAGAAATCCGGTATTGTGTGGAAATATTTATTGTACTTCCTCTCGTTCTTAATACCCCGGGTGAAGAAAAAGTGGGTATTCGGTAGTTATATTGTTGATCAGTTTAACGACAATCCAAAATATCTATTTCTTCACGTCAGTCTTTGTCATCCGGACATTCGCGCGATCTGGATCACCAAAGATGACCGGATCTATCAGGAATTACTCAACAGGGGCTTGCAGGTATATAAGCAGGAAAGCTGGAAAGGTATTTACCACTGTCTTACTGCCAAGGGCTACTTCTACAACGCTTTTCCTGAAGACATAAATTTTTTTACCTCTGGCGGTGCAATGCTGGTCAACCTCTGGCACGGCATCGGACTGAAGAAAATTGAATTCAACATTGATCGTGGCGTTCTGGCAGACTGCTATAAACACCGGAAATGGAAGTATAGGCTTTGCAATCCCTGGCGATTTAAGCGTCCTTCCTATCTCTTGTCTTCTACGGACTTTCAGTCGCGACCGTTTTCAACTGCTTTCCGGATACCGCTTGAGCGGTGTTTAAACCTGGGATATCCACGTAACGACGTATTGTGTTTACCGGAGGCTGCCCTGGCAAAATTCATTGATCACTACGAATCCAGAGAAACGATGAAGCTTCTTGATCAGCTTCGGTGCTACTCCAAAGTGCTGATTTATATGCCGACCTGGCGGGAGTCTGACAGCTTTCTTCCGGAAATGGAGGTCGATTTCCATTTGGTTGATGAAATCTTAAGATCGAGGAATGCATTGCTGATACTCAAACTTCACATCAATAGTGTAAATGTCAATACTGAAGATTTATCCAACGTAATTATCCTACCTTATGGCGTTGATGTATATACGATCCTGCCATACACCGATACGCTGATCACTGATTATTCGTCTGTTTTATACGATTATCTTTTGCTGCCGGGAAGAGAAATAGTTTTATTTCTTTTCGATCTGGAACCCTATCTGGCAGGGTGTGACTTCAATTATCCGTTTCTGCAGAACGTTGCGGGAAAGGTGATCACCACAGTGCCTGAATTGTATGAGACTTTGCGCTCGGAAGGCCCCTTTGGCAGCATCAATGACGTCGAAGAGATAAGAAGCCGATTCTGGGGGACGTACGATGGAGCGGCAAGCAGGAAGATCACCGAAACCATAAAGAGCAAGCTTGGGATCAGTTTCCGGTCAGCGTTGTTAAAAAAATAAAACAATTGTTTATTCCGCCTTGTAGAGTTGAGGAGACCCAAACGCATAAGCCACAATGAGTGATGTCGTAATTAAAGCCGAAAACATTTCAAAAGCATATGAACTTGGCGAGATCAGTACAGGAACCATCAGCAGGGATCTGGAAAGATGGTGGGCCAGAATGCGCGGCAAGGAAGATCCTTTCTTGAAGATCGGGGAGGTTAATGATCGTACCCGGAAAACAGACAGCCAAATTGTATGGAGTCTGAAAGACATCAACTTCGAGATTAATCAGGGGGCAGCGGTCGGGATCATTGGGCGGAATGGTGCGGGAAAGAGTACTCTACTCAAGTTGCTCAGCCGGGTGACCTCTCCTACAACCGGAATCATCAGGGGAAAAGGTAGGATTGCAAGCCTGCTTGAAGTGGGAACTGGTTTTCATCCTGAACTTACCGGGCGCGAGAACATTTACATCAATGGTACAATACTGGGGATGCGAAAGGCGGAGATTCGGAGGCGCTTTGATGAGATTGTCGACTTTGCAGGTGTAGAACGTTATATTGATACGCCAGTGAAGAGGTACAGTTCGGGTATGTACGTGCGTCTTGCTTTTGCTGTTGCGGCACATTTGGAGGCGGAGATCCTTATTGTGGATGAAGTACTTGCCGTCGGTGACGCTGAATTCCAGAAGAAATGCATGGGTAAAATGGGAGAGGTTACTAAAGAAAAAGGGCGTACAGTGTTGTTTGTAAGCCATAACCTGGAGTCTGTTAAAACCTTATGCAATACCGCTATTCTGCTTGAAAATGGTCGTATGAGGGAATGTGCAGACATTCAGACTGTCGTGGACATCTATCTTCAAACCAATCACAAGGAAGACGTAGGCCGCTTCATCAATCAAAACCTTACAGACGCTAAGGAATGTTATTTTACGGAAGCTTTCCTGTCCCAGGACAATCGGGAAACGAACCGTCTTTTTAATACTTCACCGATAGATATTTTTTGCACCATTAAGTGCAACTTTCCCATCCGTATTTCTTTAGAGGCTAAAATCAGAAATCGACACAATATGCCTGTGCTGTTCGGACCCGTTGGTCTGATGCACAACAAGGAACATGAGCTTACACCAGGGGTGCACGAGATGGTGTTGCGGCTCCTGCCGCCTTACCTCGCCGCAGGTACCTATTTCGTTGATCTGGTGATTGGTGAAACGGGAAAAAGGGTGGTAGATACTCATGAAAGCTGTCTGTCTTTCGATATTGATTCTAGCTTTATTCCCGAAACCGGTTGGTGCTTTAAGCAGGATCGCGGCCATGGTGAGGTGTTAATGGAAGCAGATTCTTTGTTTAAATATGAAATTGAGGATCACCCGTCAGGTAAGGTATAAGTACTATACAGCGTAAGCCCAATATCAAGCAATGCGGTCAATTCGCTGGCAGAAAATCATTATGGGAAACAATTGGGTGGGTACCTATGAGGAGATAGTGGAAGCCTATCCGGCTAAGGTCAGCGCATTGAATTGTGCTGCGAGGTGTCTGGTAATCTCGCCTGCCGTTCCTCCGCCAATAACCTTTCCGTCAATTTCAGTTACCGGCAATACATTTTTTGTAGAACTGGTAATAAACGCTTCCTTACAGTTTTGTATATCTTCCAGCCTGATCTCTTTTTCGTAGATTTTTAATCCTGGGCCACTCATCTGCAGCAACTGTTTGCGGACTACTCCTTTCAGTACCTGGTCTTTGCTCGTCAGCACTTCACCATCGCCATTTACAATGAAAAAATTTGCTCTGGGACACTCTTTTATCATTCCGTTGTGGTGGTAGAGAACGTCGTCCGCGCCGTTTTCTTTAATTAATGGCTGGAGCCATATGGCCATCAGGTAGTCCAGCGTTTTTACCTGCGCCAGCTGCCGGAGATGTGAGTAGGTCATCAGCTTGATGCCTTTTGCGTTGAAGCCCGGATTGTTGAACGCATTTTGGGTAATGATCATGTTCGGTTCGGCCAGTGTATATCCATCTGCGGCATAGCCGCCCGTTAGGGTGATCCGGATTCCGGAGTCAGGCAAGTTATTCTTGGCCATCAGGTCAGACAAAAGTGTTTTGATTTCATCCCTTGTCAGGCTGACAGGCAAGCGCATTTCGGCTGCGGATTTAAAAAACCTGTTCAGGTGATCATCGAGAAACATAATCCGGCCATTGATTGTCTTGAAAAAATCAAAGATGCCGTAGCCTCTCTGTATGGCCAGGTCAGTAATGATCACGGACGCGCTCGGGGCAGGTAAAAATTTTCCGTTTACCACGGTATATCTATTCACTTTTGATAGCATTGTATTTTTTTAATAATGGGATCACTTTTTCAAGCGGGAGCGATTCAACCTGATGCCTCAGCCGTCCCGTCGTAGTTTTTCCTGCGAAAAGAGAATTGATGATGGCTTCTTCCGTTGCCTCGATGGCGGCCATAAAGAGGGGCGATAGCTGTTCGTTGGATAAGACAGCAATTGCTTGAAGTTTGGGTGTCGACTGATGGGGTACACGTATAGAAGCTGCTGTAGAAAATGCAATTACATAATCGCCGCTGCCGTTGGAGGCGATACCACCAGTTTTGGCTAAACCAAGGAAAGCACGTTTGGCAAGCCGCTCCAGACTTCTGCTGTCTAACGGGGCATCCGTTGCAACGACCATTATGCAGGACCCGTCGGCACTGTTCATCAGCTTATCGGCGAAGTCAAACTTCCCAAGTGCCCGCCCAACTGGTACACCATCGATCTGCAGCACACCGCCGAAGTTACTTTGTACCAGAACGCCTATGCTGTACCCGCCCAGGCTTTGCGGCAGATGCCTGGATGCCGTGCCAATCCCACCTTTGAACCCAAAACATACCGTTCCTGTACCGGCACCGACGGCGCCTTCTTCCACCTGGCCCGGTTTTGCTCGCTTAATGGCACTTAAAACATCCTCTTTTCTGACATGCCGGCCACGTATGTCGTTAAGAAATCCATCATTGGTCTCCCCAACTACGGCATTTACAGATTGCACCGATTCATTTCCTGGCTGTTGTAATGTATATTCCACTAAACCTTGTATGCCCTCAGCTACATTCAGCGTGTTCGTTAATATAATGGGTGTTTCCAAATTGCCGAGTTCGGCAACCTGCGAACTGCCGGCGAGCTTCCCAAAACCGTTTCCGACAAATATGGCAGCCGGTACTTTAGCCTGGAAAATATTGCCGTTGTATGGAAGGACGGCAGTGACCCCGGTACGAATGGAGTCACCTCGAATGATTGTTGTATGACCCACTTCAACGCCGGCAATGTCTGTTATCGCATTTAACGTCCCGGTGGGCAACACGCCAAAATGCAAGCCATAATCCCTCGCCCTTTTTCGTTGCTGTGCTTCCGAGTCGGTAACCAGAAACACAATAAAAAAACAAAGAAAAAGATATCTCATGGCAAAGTTATTTTGAGGTTGTGGCCGCACTTCAATCTCGGAGCAACTAATGTAGGGAAAATACCCAATTCTTGCCAGCTCCCGGGTGATAGATTTCTGTGGTAAGTGCCGGCAATCCACTGGAGCAAGTTAAAGAGGGAATAATACTTGTTCTACTCCGGTCAGAACGATCAGAATGGGACCGAGCCGGTATGGAAGGCGTCTTTCTCATAGTTCTAACCACTAAACTGTTGCATTTGGATCGCGGGATATCACCACATGTTGTGGAATAGTTCCGCACAATTGGCAACAACATGATGTGCTGATAAATACCTTTTTAAAAATAATTTAATATGCCATTACATCACGGAAAGACATTAGAAAAAATCATCAGAAGAAACGGGCTACCATTGGCGAAGGTCGCGAGATTAACGAAGGTTAACAGACGATCGGTCTACAATTGGTTTATCAAAGCAGAGCTGAAGCCGGATATAATCTATCGGCTGGGAGAGGTGATTAATCATGATTTCTCCATAGAGTTTCCTGAATTCTTTTCATCAGAAGACTTCAAGGCAGAAAATACACAGAGTCCTTCCTTTAAGATCGATTATGCCAGTTCGACTGACGACAATTCGATTTGGAAAGACAAATACATCGATCTGCTGGAGCGTTACAATGCTTTGTTATCCGAGAAGATATCCATCGACATTAAAACGACATAAACTTCCAAACCTGCCGGGAAGGAAGTGTTTTCATGCGGATGTGAGCTTCGCCTTCCGGCAGTTTAACAACATTGATACAGGCAGACTTGCATCGTAATGCTGACATCTGTCGAAAAACAATATCTTTAATCATTCAACCTAAATTATGATGAAGATATACCTTTCGAGGCTGCTTTTTGCTGCCACTTTTCTGATTTCTACCTTTTCGTTAAGTTATGCCCAGGTAAGTAACGCGGAATCTGAGATCCAAAAACTAATGGAGAAGCTGGATGTCGTTGGGCTTTCTGTTGCCGTAGTAAAGAATGACAACATTATATATACCCATTCTTTTGGCCTGAAAAATCTCGAAAGTAATACTCCGCTTAACGGCACAGATCTTTTTAGAATTGCCTCTATCTCCAAGTCGTTCTCCGCGATATCGGTAATGCAGCTTGTCGCTGCAGGGAAAATATCATTAGATGATGACTTCAGCAAGCTGATCGGATTCACGGTTCGAAACCCAAAGTTCCCGGAAACGATAATTACACTCCGAATGGTGCTCTCCCATAGGTCAAGCCTAAACGATAGCGAGGGCTACCTTAAACTCGACGTGATCAATCCGGAGAAAAACCCGGATTGGGCCAAGTGCTACAACGACTATGAACCGGGAAAAGGCTATCAATATTGCAATTTGAATTACAACATGGTAGGAACTGTAATCGAAAAGGTTTCCGGTGAACGATTTGATCAGTATGTTAAAAAATATGTTACTGATCCACTTGGACTGTATGCCGGGTACAATGTAGATGCACTGGACTCGAAACGATTTGTCACACTTTATGAGTACGACACCGTCTCCAGAAAGTTTACTCCATCACCTATGGCTTACGCGCCGAGAACTGAGGAGATTAGAAATTACGTTATGGGGCATAGCACACCAGTTTTCTCTCCAACCGGTGGAATGAAGATTTCTGCCCCGGACCTTGCGAAATATATGACTATGCACATGAATCTGGGCACATATAAGGGCGTTAAGATCATGGAGAAGAAGTACGCCCGGCTGATGCAGAACAAGGTCTCCGAGGAGGAAGGGTATGGGATGGCTATGATGAACTTCGACAATTTAATACCTGGCAAGCGGATGACAGGTCACAGTGGTTCCGCGTATGGACTCTATAGTGCCATGTTTTTTCAGCCGAAAGAGAAGTTCGGGTTTGTAGTCATTACCAACGGTTCAAACGGGAAATATAGGGCGAAGGGTGATATTCGCGAAGTATTGAATTCAACCATGAACATTCTATATAACAATTTCATTAAAAATGTAGCGAAATGAATCAGGGCTGTTATCCTCAGCACGGCCCTGATTTGAAATCCGGTTCCATAAACCCTTAAGATGCAACGCTATCGCCGTTTAAAGCACCAGTTGACATTGCCGTTACTTTAATGGTGTCACTTTTACCACGATTCGAACGTGCGGTACGGGAATAAACAGAGAGGTCCTTGTTGGTTAAGAATTGATACAGCAGCTTTGTATAGGAAGTATGGTAGCCTAGGCCGTCGTAATGACTATTCGCAAGTTTTTTAAGTGCCGGCAGTTTATTCCAGGGCACTGAAGGGAAATCGTGGTGCTCATTGTGAAAACCTACATTGAGGTTGACAAGGTTAAGTCGGCCGTAATAGCTCTTGGTCTCCTGATGATCCCCATGGGTAAGGAAATGTTCCTGAATCCATCTCGCCCCAAGTGGATGAAGGCCGACGGAAAAGAAGAAGCTGAGCGTTAAATACAGCAATGCTTTTAGTCCGAAAAAGTAAATGATCAGGCCAGTAAAGCTAAACTGCACTACAAAATTTATGAATGTCCAGGTGTCAAACATTTTTATTTCTTTAAGCCTGGTTGGTCGGAGGGCTTGAAATATGGGGTAAAACAACAGCCAAATGGCTTTTCCAAAACCTGAATTGTTAATCAGTTTAGCTTCCCACCGGAAGGGCATGTCTGCATCAAGCTCCTCCACTCCCTGATAGGAGTGGTGCTTCATGTGGTATTTCGTAAAAGATACAGCACTGGGGAAAACCATTGGCAGATTGGCAATGATACTCGCAATTACATTTAATGTCTTGTTTTTAAATACCAGATTGTGCGAACATTCATGGATGCAGACATATAAGGTGTGACAAGCAAATGCACCTATTAAATAGCCGGCAATTACACTCCACCACCACGCCTGATCTGCTAACACCCAGGCGAGAACCATCTGAACAGCCACACAGAACACTATAATCAGGAAAGTAGATGGATTTCGCCCGATCAATGCCCGTATTTCCGGATGTTGCTTTATAATTGTCTTCGTGCGCAGTTTGTGCGGCTCCCGGTCGTCGGACCAGTTGAAGCTTGTTCTTGTTACCATTTCCGTGTAGATGTTTTTAGTTTCAATATACAAGATAGTGTATAAATTATGATTATATCACCATGCTGTGCTAAAAAAGTAGTGCTAGTAGCTGTAAATCAAATGATTTCCACAGCGCCTTACAGCCGGGCGGCGGCATCACTTTAGGTGAACCAAACGCTGCAATCTATCGCACTGTCGCGGTTTTGAATGGTAACTAGCGGACTAACCAGACTTTAAATAATAAAAATGGTATAATTACATCCGATTTTAGCTTAAAACTGTTTATCAGGAAGGATGACGGAATCGATTATCAAGTTAAAAGGTGTAAGTAAATTATACAAGACAGGTGATACCACCATCACGGCACTGGATACAACCAGCCTGGAACTGAATAAGGGTGAACTAACGTTGATCATGGGTCCTTCCGGATCTGGAAAAACAACCCTTCTTTCTATTATCGGCTGTGTCATTTATCCGAGTATGGGTGAAGTGTTCTTTCTGAACAACAAAGTAACCAATTTAAAAGAAAATGAGCTGGCAACCATTCGGCTGAAGCAGATTGGTTTTGTTTTTCAACAGTTTAATTTACTCGAGCCACTTAACGCTTTGGAAAACGTGATGCAGCCTATGGTTCTTCAGGGGCTTCCAAAGGCTGAGGTCAGGCAGCGTGCTGAAGAGGCGCTCGGTCAGGTCGGCTTACTGGATCGCATGAAATATCTTCCAAAGAAATTGAGCGGCGGTCAAAAACAACGGGTCGCTATTGCTCGAGCATTGGTGACCAATCCCAACATCGTTTTGTGCGATGAACCCACCGCGTCTTTAGATGCCAAAAGTGCATCAATGGTCATGAAAGAATTGCAGCAGCTGGCAAAACAAGGGAAGGCGGTCATCGTTGTGACACATGACCTGCGACTGCGCAAGTTTGCTGACCGAATCATCTATGTAGAAGAAGGTAAAGTTTCAACGACGATCTCAAATGAAGAAGATTACAAATAATTTAGTGCTGTCAGCTATTGCCTGTATATTGATCTCCTGCGGTGGGGAGCAGAAAGACAAGAAAGTGCCACTGAGTCCCGCTCAGACCATTGCCCAGGCGACAGAAGTCATCGGCATCGGCAAGATCCTGCCGAAGTCAGGCGTGATCGAACTTTCGGCTGTACGTCCGGGCATTGTGGACAGATTACTGGTTAAAACAGGTGATTCGGTACGAAGAGGTCAAGTTTTGCTGGCGCTCAGGTCGCAGGAGCAACAACTTGCCGCATCCGAGACGGCCAGTCAGCTGGCCACCCAACGCGCCAAGAACCAGAGTGATGTTTACCAGCTAAGAATGGAAGAAGCAAAACTGGAGGAACTGTACCACCGGTATCTAACCAGCAAGCAGCTGCTAGCAAAAGGCTCGGAAACGCAGGAAGTCCTACAAACGGATTACTCGAACTACACGCAGCAGCAGCAGAAAGTTGAACAGGCAAAACAACAGCTAACCGTCAATCGGAAAACTCTTCAGGAGCTGTATCGGAAAGCGCAGATTTCCAATTTCAACCTTGCTGAACAGCAGATCAAGGCACCAGTCGACGGCGTGATCATCAGCCTGGATACCAGGGTAGGACAATCTCTAGGCGCAAACATCACCTTTGGTGAACTTGCACCTGCAGAGGAGTTGGTTGCCGAATGTGAAGTGGATGAACTGTACGCTCATCGGATCAAACCGGGACAGCAAGTGCTGTTGTACGCCACAGGTAATACTGCTCAGGTGGGAGCAGGTGTGATATCGGAGGTGGGAACATCATTACAGGATAAATCAATACGATACGAAAAGATAGGTGAAGGAGAGGACAGACGTGTCAGACGGTTTACTGTAGCGATAACAAAAGCCACCAAAGAGTTGCTGATCAATGATAAAGTGGAATGTAAAATTAAACTCCGATAATGATGTTGTTACTTGCCTATAAATTTATAAAGTTCGATAAGTCTAAAAGCATAGGCATCGTAACGGCTATTGTCATCAGCATATTCCTCATAGGTCAGCAGTTGGGATTGCTGGGCTTCTTGATGGGACTTATGGGGAATCTGGCTGGCAACGCCAATGTAACCAGCCGCGACATCTGGGTGATTGAAAGTCAATCCGAAAACATGAATGTGCTCAACAAAATCGACCAGCGCTATGTCCAGGAACTGCGCAGCATTGCTGGCGTTGAGCAAACCCATCCGGTTTTAATTGTCAATGGCCAAGCCTCATTTTTAAACGGGAGGACTGCCGGTATTGTCCTGGTCGGGAGTGAAGCTCCCATGCTTGTCGCCGGTCCGAAACCGGAGCGCATCCTCGAAGGGAGAATTACCGATCTTGCTGCCCCCGAAGCTCTTTCTGCGGATTTTTTTAATGCTACGTCCTGGAAAACTGATATCTATATGAATAAAGAAATTGAAATTAACGGCAAAAGTGCCCGCATTAAATTGATCACAAAAAGGGCACAAGGATTTGGTGGTGACTATATGTACACTACCATCGAGAATGCACGTTTTTACGGAAACCTGGAGCCCTCTGCAGTAAGTATGATTTCAGTGCGCCTTAAGGAGGGTGCGAACAAAGAAGATGTTATTGCACGGATCAACAGTGTGTTCCCAAAATTGCGTGCATGGGATGTGGAAGCACTAAGGTCATCCACAGTTAAAGAGATTTTGATCTCCAGCAATATGGGCATGAGCTTTGGAACACTCGTTGTTTTTGCGATGATCAGCGGTTTTTTCATCATCGGCCTGACGTTATATTCCTCCGCCCTGGACCGTATAAAAGATTATGGAACGCTTAAGGCGATCGGAGCGAGTAGGGTTTATGTAAATCGATTAATTATTGCCCAGGCATTTCTATACGCCGTAATGGGTTTTGTTGTCGCCTTATTACTGCTGATCGGTTTTCAGCAGGGTGTGAAAAGCAGCGGATTGGACATCAGTTTGAACGTGCCGTTTATATCATCTCTTTTCGGATTGACCTTGTTGATATCTATTGGGGGATCACTGTTTGCCGTTCGCAAGATCTCGAAACTAGAGCCAGCCTCAGTATTTTGATTATGAAAAGTATACTTTTTTGTGTTTTTTATATGTCAATGGGCTCTGCAGGTTTTGCACAGGGTTTTTCCATCGACGATTTATGGAATAGCTATGATTCTTATCAAAAACTTAAACAAGCCAGTACACAACTATCGATTGCAGATATAAAGCTTAAAACAGAAAAAGGTACCCGCTTGCCCTTGATCTATGCGGACGGAAATCTGCAACGGAATCTCATCATTCCTTCTACGCCGGTACCTGCTGTTGCCTTTGATCCGAATGCAAACCCTGATGACATTTTACCACTCCAATTTGCTACAGACTGGTCGGCAAAAGTCGGTCTGCAGTTTTCCATGGACTTGTTTAACCCCGCTAAGAGCGCTTCTATCAAAAGTGTGGCATTGGATAAAAAAGCCGCTCAGCTGGATTATGAGCAGACTTTAAAGGATTGGAAAAAACACGCGACGAGTGCTTACGGGAAGGTGGTCGTTTCTTCTAAGCAATACCTGGAAGCTGTAGCCGACTCTGCAGCGTATGCGGAAATCTTAGCCGTCGTAGCCGATCGGACAAAATCGGGGAGAGCAAGCATCCTTGACCTCAACCGGGCTAAACAGGAGTTGTTGAGAAAGCAAACGCAGCTGGCAGAAGCGTACCGCGTACTGGAAGTTGCCAACGTTGAATTGTCTGATTATGCAGAAACCGGGAAGTACAAGTTCTTGTCCAGTTCGATGGACACCATCGTTAGAAAGCTCCGGAAAGGAGATGAAAACATTGCTTTGGAGCGACTTGCGGTGGACTATGATAAAGTTGAACTTCAGCAGAAAAGCCTAAAACTTCAGGCGCTGCCTTCCTTCACCCTGAATGCCTTCTATGGAAGTCAGTATTTTAACAACGATTTTGCGCTCCTGAACCGAGAACATTGGTATGGAAACAGCTATGTGAATATTGGTTTCCGACTGCCCATTTCAGAAGCCGCCGATCGGGCATTAAAGAGAAGGCAGCTGATGTTGGAAAAGGAGCTGGTTAGCTCCCGGTACCAGGAACAATTAGAAATCGATGCTTCCAACCAGAAAACGCGAGAAGCAAATATACGCTACGCGTCAAAGGTGCTCGAAAATGCAAAGACGATCGAAGCGGTTTCGTCCCAAAACGTGGAGATGGTGGAAGCGAGGTATAAAGCCGGTAAGATATTGTTGACGGAATTGAACGAGGAATTGAGTGCCAGGTTTAAGAACAGGCAAGATGTATGGAAGGCAGAATATGAATACCTTCTGGCTGTGCTGGAGACCATGTAATTTTTATTTTTACAATGTGCTGAATTCCTTATCTTTAAGTAGGTGTTAATGTTGTTGTTATGACTTACTTAAGAAACGTCGCGTTGGTCATTGTGTTGATGACTGCCGTCTCATTTGCGTCTTTCCATCATGGATGGGCAAATTACGACCAGAATAAGGTGCTGGACTTCAAAACGACCATTGAATCGTCAACCTTCGAGAACCCTCATGCACTTGCAAATGTAAAGTACAATAATAAATTGTGGACGGTGTATCTTGCACCCACAAGCCGGATGACAGCACGGGGACTTTCTGCTGAGATGATCAAAAAGGGTACTTCCCTCCGGATTGTTGCCTATCCGCATAAATCCGTAAAAACAGAGATGAGAGCAGAAAGGCTGTTTGTCAATGATACAAAATACGAGTTGCGGTAGTTGGAACCATCTGCCTACGCTGATTTTTTAGGCCTTTTGGAGCGGTCTTCCTGGGCAAGGATCATCCGTCAATCCACTTACCTGTACCCGGGGCTGGAAATTGTGCACATTGCCGGCATTGTAATCTTGGTAGGTGCAGCACTCTTATTTGACCTCCGCCTGCTGGGATACCGAAAAGCGCAATCAGTTTACCACTTATCGGTCTACCTGTTGCCAATCTCCAGAAAGGGACTGCTGTTGATCATTCCCTCCGGGATATTGCTTTTTATTACGAACGCCAGAGCCCTTGGTATTGATCCGGTGTTCTGGACTAAAATGACGTTGTTGCTCGTCGCCGCGCTCAACGTGATGGTATTTCATCATTTTGTCTTCAAGACAGGAATGCCGCTAAGTGCTGACGGGAAACTTCCTTCTTCCGCCCGGATTTCCGCCCTGATTTCAATTGTAAGCTGGATGGGAATCATCATTTGTGGTCGCCTACTTGCTTATTAAATCAAGCCGCGCTGCATTGTTCAATTCCAACCATTCAATCTCATTGTTTTGTGAACATATTGTCCCAATCCTTCCAAACCGGCTCATAGCCCTGAGCAGAAATCATTTTAGCGATTTCTGCTGCGGATCGTTCGTCGGATATTTCAAACTGTTCCAATGTTTGTGGTGCAACAACATAGCCTCCGGGATTTGTTTTCGAGCCTGCACTCATTGATGTGATGCCGAGTCTGACGACATGGTTCCTGAAGTTAATGGATTCACGGGTAGAGATGGAAAGCTCCACTTCTTCGTTAAACAGGCGATATGCACAGATCAGCTGCACCAACTCCTTATCACTCATCACGACTTTCGGCTCCAAACCACCACTAAACGGACGAAGTCGCGGAAAGGAGATGCTGAACTTGCTTTGCCAGTATTCCTTCTCGAGGTAGGAAAGATGTAGCGCAGTAAAGAGCGAATCGGTTCTCCAATCTTCAAGGCCGATCAACACTCCCAGACCAATTTTATGTATCCCCGCCCGTCCGAGTCTGTCCGGAGTTTCCAGCCGGTAGCCGAAGCTTGATTTCTTACCTTTGGGGTGGTGTTTGCGGTAGTCCTCTTGATGATAGGTTTCCTGATAAACCAGCACGGTGTTTAACCCATGTCGTTTCAATTTCTGGTAGTCTGCCAGATCGAGTGGTTGTACTTCCATGGAGATCTGGGCAAAGTGCGTCCGGATCAGATCCAACACCATCTTAAAGTAGTCGGTGTGCACAGACTGATTGGCTTCTCCCGTCACCAGTAGAACGTGATCATACCCCATCTCCTTAATTGCTGCTACTTCCTGCATGATCTCTATCGGAGACAATGTTTTTCGCTTCACTTTGTTGTCGTAACTAAAGCCACAATACGTGCAAATGTTGTTGCACTCATTGGAGAGGTATAGCGGAACATACATCTGAATAACTTTTCCGAAGCGCCTTAAGGTTGACTGCTGGCTAAGCTGCGCCATTTGTTCCAGGTAAGGCGCTGCTGCTGGCGAAATTAGGGCCTTGAAGTCTTCCAGAGACCGGGTCCGGTTGTTTAACGCGCGCTCTACATCAGCGGGAGTTTTATTATAAATGCTTTCCCGGACATAGTCCCAGTTATGCGCCTGAAATATGTTGCTGAAACTATTCATCTAAGAAAGATGTTAGTGGACTGCTTGCTGAAGCATACCTGTTCATTGGAGCGAGTTTGGATTCAAAGGCCAGCCTGCCGGCTTCAACAGCCATCTTAAAAGCTTGGGCCATCTGTTCCGGATCCCTGGAGATGGCAATAGCGGTATTAACAAGCAGAGCGTCTGCTCCAATTTCCATCGCTTTTGCCGCATCTGAAGGCGCGCCTATGCCAGCATCGATGATGACCGGAACGGTGCTCTGATTGATGATGATCTCGAGGAAGTCTATGGTTTTCAGTCCTTTGTTGCTGCCAATAGGCGATCCCAGTGGCATAACAGCAGCAGTGCCCACATCTTCCAGCCGTTTACACAGCACCGGATCTGCATGGATATACGGCAATACCACAAAACCCAGCCGGACAAGTTCCGCTGTCGCTTTAAGGGTCTCAATAGGATCGGGCATCAGGTATTTTGGATCTGGATGTATCTCCAATTTTATCCAATTCGTTTCCAGTGCTTCCCGGGCGAGCTCGGCAGCAAACACGGCTTCGCTGGCGTTGCGAACGCCAGAGGTGTTTGGCAGAAGATTGATGTGAACATGATCTAAATGATGGAGGATGTCGTCATCCTTTTCCTTCATATTAAGACGCTTTAGGGCTACAGTTACGAGTTCCGAACCCGATGCAAGTAGCGCTTTTTCCATATCAACAGCCGAACTGAATTTGCCGGTGCCGGTAAATAAGCGGGAATTAAATGTTTTATCTGCGATTTTCAACATGGTAATCTCTTTAAGACTGTAAGTATTCGTGGATCAATTCGAGTTCTTGAGCGGTGTCCGCCCGATTGGTTAAAGCACCAGAGAGGGCCACGCCATAAACGCCAGCAGCCATCAAGCCGGGTAGGTCCAATACCTCAATTCCCCCGATGGCTATAACCGGAATGTTCATCCCGGCGTCTTTAACCTTTTTCATAATTTGCTGGTAGCCTACCAGTCCAATAACCGGACTGAGGTTCTGTTTCGTTCTGGTGAACCGGTAAGGTCCTAGTCCGATATAGTCAGCACCGGCATCTACATGCTGCAGAATATGCTCAAATGTATTCGCCGTGCCACCGATGATCATCTTTGTGCCGGTTATCTCGCGGGCCTTCCCGACAGGCATGTCCTGGAGGCCCAGATGCACCCCGTCGCACTCAGCGTGCTTAGCCACAATGGGATAGTCGTTCACAATTAACTTTGCCCCGAAGTGTTTACACAGTACATTAGCTTCGAGTGCAAGTTCAAGTACTTTTTCCTCGGGTTGGTCCTTGATGCGGAGCTGTATCCATTTACCGCCCGACTGGAGCACTTGTGCAATGGAATCCAGGTGCGATCCGTTTGCTGCCGCTTGGGAGATATAATGAAGTTTGTCTATCATAAGTGATGATACCCCAGGGGGCTTTTGTGGGAGTTTAAAAAATGATTGATATACGTTTTTGCCAGGCCACATGATGCCGGCAGGGAATGGCCGAGTGCCAGGTTTGCGGCAACAGAAGCCGACAAAACACAGCCTGATCCGTGCTTTGCATGGGCACGCAACGCGCCAGACCTGTAGGTATGAACTTGCTTTCCATCAAACAAAAAATCGGTTCCCCGCTCTGCACTGTTGTGCCCGCCCTTAAGTAGGATGGGGCATGATCTTGACCAGATATTTGCGGCTTCTTCAACCTTCAGGCGGCCACCAATGGTTTGCATTTCCGGGTAGTTGGGCGTCAGCAGGTCGATCATGTGGAGTACCGGCCGCATGGTATCCAATATGTTTTCCCAGTTGTGAAATGAATAACCTGCACTTGCTTCAAGTATGGGATCGACAACAATCTTAATGTCCGGAGTTTTCCGCCTGAGGTAACGGATCAGGTGTTCCAGTTCGGGAAGGTCTCTGATCAACCCGATCTTACACGCCATGATCCTGAACTTTTCGACCAAAGGTTCCAGCTGCGCAATGATCTTGTCTACTCCGAGCCATTCGTTACTGATAAAGTCGCTGTCGGTTTGGACGGTCAGCGCGGTACAGATGCCGAAGCCATATACCCGGTGTTGCTCAAAGCATTTAATGTCGGCAAGGATGCCGGCACCTCCGGAGGGATCAAGCCCTGCAATGCTTACTGCAAACGGTCGTTGGTCTGCCATAATGTTTGTGTTTTTAAGAAGGTTGCTACGGCGCCAGTCGGGTAATTCCAGATGCAACCCAATAGGGCTATCCCATCAAACATCATGTATCGAACACGGTTGATGTTGTCCGGCTGAATTCCGCCTAAAGCGATTACCTGCGTGGGAGCGCCACTGGTATCCAGTCGAAAGTGCTGGTCAGTTATGGATCGGTATCCCGGTTTGGACAGGCTGTCAAACACCGGACTGAAAAAGGTATAGTCAAAGTGTTTCAGCAAGCTGAGTTCATCCAGTCTGTGCACTGACGTGCTGCGGATGTGAGCTGTACCACACCCATGTTCGGCTGCATTGCTTCTGCGTGCCTGAGGATAATGAAGTCTGTTGATGTTAAAATCCTCTGCGAGCTCATGATACTGATGCAGGGAAATGCGGTTATGGTAGCGCGGGTTTATGCCGCAAAGAAAGTGCTGGTAATCCAATTTGCTGTACCCGGGTTTGCGCAGATGGAAGATTTGTAAACCAGCCTCAAACAGCTGGTTTACAATTGTGTATTCATCTTTTATGTGCGTTGGGTAAGATATAATGATGGGTTCCATTCTTTATTAAAAATAAAGTTCACTCCCTTTGGCCATAAACTCCTTCGATTTTTCCGCCATCCCCTTTTCCAGCGCCTCAGCTTCGGCTAGGCCTTGCGTCGCTGCATAATCCCGGACATCTTGTGTAATCTTCATTGAACAGAAATTCGGACCACACATGGAGCAGAAATGGGCGATCTTGGCACCTTCGGCAGGTAAGGTTTCGTCGTGAAATAACTTAGCCGTATCGGGATCGAGCGAAAGATTAAACTGATCTTCCCAACGGAATTCAAACCTGGCCTTGCTCAATGCATTGTCCCTGTACTGTGCTCCGGGATGCCCCTTGGCCAGGTCAGCAGCGTGTGCTGCAATCTTATAGGTAATAACCCCGTCCTTAACGTCCTTCTTGTTTGGAAGTCCCAGGTGTTCCTTGGGTGTCACGTAACACAGCATTGCAGTACCAAACCAGCCGATCATTGCCGCGCCAATGGCAGAAGTAATGTGGTCATACCCGGGTGCAATATCCGTCGTCAGAGGGCCCAGCGTGTAGAAAGGTGCTTCTCCACAATGCTCCAGTTGCTTATCCATGTTCTCTTTGATCAGGTGCATGGGGATATGTCCGGGTCCTTCAATGATGGTTTGCACATCATGCTTCCAGGCGATTTTCGTCAGCTCCCCTAAGGTTTCCAGTTCTGCGAACTGCGCAGCATCATTCGCATCTGCAATGCAGCCCGGCCTCAAGCCGTCACCAAGTGAGAAAGCAACATCATAGCTTTTCATGATCTCACAAATTTCTTCGAAATGGGTATACAGGAAATTTTCCTGGTGATGCGCCAGGCACCATTTGGCCATTATTGAGCCGCCACGGGATACAATTCCGGTGATCCTTTTTGCAGTTAGGGGAATGTATGGCAGCCGTACACCAGCGTGGATGGTGAAATAATCAACGCCCTGCTCTGCCTGTTCAATCAAAGTGTCTCTGAACAGTTCCCAGGTGAGGTCTTCCGCTTTGCCATTAACTTTTTCAAGTGCCTGGTAGATCGGTACAGTTCCGATGGGAACAGGGGAGTTCCGGACAATCCATTCTCTTGTTTCATGGATATTTTTGCCTGTGGATAGATCCATGATCGTATCCGCGCCCCAACGGCATGCCCAAACCGCTTTTTCTACCTCTTCCTCAATGGATGAGGTCACCGCCGAATTGCCAATGTTGGCGTTGATCTTGACGAGGAAGTTTCTTCCAATGATCATGGGTTCGAGTTCCGGATGGTTGATGTTGCAGGGAATTACCGCCCGCCCCGCGGCCACTTCCTGCCGTACGAACTCGGGTGTGATGTATCCCTTGGGTGTATTTGCACCGAAACTGTGCCCGGCATGCTGATGATTCATAACTGTAGACTGCGCACCCAATTGTTCATTTATCAGGTCTATCCTCTGGTTCTCGCGAATGGCTATATACTCCATTTCAGCAGTCACAATTCCTTTTCGGGCATAATGCATTTGTGATACATTCTGACCTTCTTTTGCTTTGAGTGGGCGTTTGGAGTACGCGAAGCGCAATGCGTCAAGCGCAGGATCTGCGAGGCGCTGCTTGCCATATTCGGAAGAGATCTCGCTCAGTTCGTCAACATCGAGCCTCGCTTTGATCCATTTTTCCCGGAGCCTCGGAAGACCGGCTTTCACGTCAATTTGAACGGATGGATCTGTGTAAGGTCCACTGGTGTCGTAAACGGTGACGGAGGGGTTCGGCTCACTGCGTCCGAAACCATTGTGGATTTTGGTGTCAGCTAATGTAATTTCCCTCATGGCTACACGGATGTCATACAGCTGACCTTCGACATGTACCTTGCGCGACGCTGGAAATGGGGAACGGCTAATCACTTCTCCGTTGGGGGTTTTTTCTTGTTTCATGGTTTTAGGTTTAGTTATCCGCCCTGGGTTGCTTTGATGATGATGACCTGATCGCCATGTTTGAGTACATGTGCTGGCCAGGCCGACTTGGGGACGATGTGTTGATTGACCGCTACGGCGATGCCGCGGACTCCGGATTGAAGTACATCGTTAAGCAAGTGTTCAAGGGAACACCTTTCTTCAAGATCGTAGGACTTTTGATTTATAGTTATTTCCATATTGAATAGCATAGGAAAAACCATAGGATTGCCCGCAATGGGGAATGAAAAGACAGCAACAATGTTGCTTCTACTTTTCCCTTCGGCAGTACTAACTGCATCAGGTTCAAAGGGTATTTCTCAGCGCAAGGCACCCCTAAAGTTTTCGTAAATGTAAAGATTAAAAAATTGAACCTGGAAATCTATTGATAAAAAAAGATTGTAACGTTCAGGTTACCAGTCCACGTTGACAATTGCTGACGCAGCCTTATTTATAATAATTATAAACAAAACCGTCTATTGTCTGGAATTAATCTAAATAACTTCTATCTTAGCCACTTCAAACTACTTAAATGCATTCCGACAAACGAACAACTGTTTACAAGCAAACTGTATTTTCAATTTTGGCATTAATTTTCTTCTGTCTGACCGCAAAAGGGCAAAAGCCTGGTTCATCAGTTTCCGGCATGGTAACAGATGCAGGTGGTGCTGCTGTCGGTTCAGTTCTGATTCATATAACCGGTACAAACTTTCGGACGGAAACCGATGACACCGGTCATTTTAAACTTCCTGCGCCTGCAGGAAAGCACAAACTATCCATTTCCCGCGTTGGCTTCAAGGCGCAAAGCATAAATATTTTATTGACGGAAGGTGAGGACCTGATCTTGCGGGAAGTGACTCTTTCCGGAGCGCAGGACATGAACGAAGTCAATATCTCCGGCAAGACGGAGGCAAAGGCGACGAAAGAGCAGGCTTTTAATGTCAATGTAATTGACATGAAGCAGCTATACAACAGTGGTGCAGACTTAAATCAAGCCCTCACCAGAACATCCGGCGTACGTGTACGTGAAGATGGTGGGCTGGGATCAAACTTCAACTTTTCTTTAAACGGATTTTCTGGCAGACAAGTCAAGTTTTTCCTGGATGGTATTCCAATGGATAACTTCGGATCTTCCCTGACGCTTAATAATTTTCCGGTTAACATGGCGGAGCGGATAGAGGTGTATAAGGGTGTTGTACCGGTAACTTTAGGCGCCGATGCACTCGGGGGAGCCGTTAACATCGTCAGCCGGAGCAACCCGAACTATTTGGATTTTTCCTACGGATATGGCTCCTTCAATACCCATCGCACTTCTCTCAATCACGCTTATACCAATGCGAAAAGCGGGTTCACTGTTCGCACCAATGTATTCTACAACTACTCGGATAACAACTATAAAGTGCATGTACGGCCAATTGACTTTTCCTCAGGTCAGAGGGGCCCGGAACGTGAAGTCGAGCGCTTTCACGATGGATATGAGTCTGCAACAATCCAGCTGGAGGCTGGCGTAACCGGAAAGAAATATGCTGATAAGTTATTGTTCGGCTTGATCACATCTGGAAACGACAAAGATATTCAAACGGGCGTGACAATGGATCAGGTGTTCGGGGGGAGAACATCAACATCTACAGCCGTAATACCAACCTTGAAGTATAAGAAGACGGACTTGTTCACGAAGGGTCTCGATTTCAGTCTGTATGGGGCTTACAATATGTCGAGGTACAATACAATTGATACCTCTGGAAGGAAATACAATTGGCTACAAGAGACGGTCGCATCAAATGGAGGAGAACTGAAGCTTTCACAATTGAAGAACAAAGACAATGAAGGTCTGCTAACCGCCAATCTGGGCTATCGTCTTCAGGAGCACCAAACCTTGTCGTTCAACTACGTCATGACCGATTTTAAAAGAAAATCGAGTGACGTAGAGGATCCGGAAAATATCGCCTTCCAGTTCCCGCAACAACTGAGTAAACAGATCATGGGACTGGGATGGCAGACCAACTACGATCGCTTTACAGCTTCCATATTTTCTAAGCTTTATCTGCTGAATGCAAAATCCTTCGAGCAGGTGACCAATGGCACGGGTGTGCCAACTTATCGAGCCTCATCTATACGTACTGATAACGTGGGCTATGGTGCAGCTGGTGCTTATTTCATCTTGCCAACGCTTCAAGCCAAAGCTTCTTTTGAATACACCTACCGTTTACCAGAAGCCGTTGAGTTCCTGGGTGATGCCGTCAATATAGTTAGAAACTCTGCCCTCAAACCAGAACAAAGCAGCAACTTCAACCTGGGCGCGATCTATTCGCTCCAACTGAATAGTGCTCATAAGTTCGGGATAGAAGCAAGCTATATCTACCGGAACGCACATGATTATATTCGTCTGGATCAGAAACAAACGCAGCCAGTAGATAGACAGTATATCAACGTAGGTGACGTGATAACCAACGGCATTGAGGGGGAAATCCGGTACTCCTGGATGAACAGGTTTCAGGCAAAGGTAAACATGACCTATCAGAACATCATTGACAAGGAAGAGTTCCTTTACAGTACGAATCTTACAGGGACAACACAATTCAGGAATTACAATTTTGGATACAAGATCCCAAACATGCCTTACCTTTTCGGGAACGCAGATGTGAGTTACCTCTTCACGAACATAGGCGGCAATGGCAATTCACTGGACCTTGGTTATAGTCTGAACTTTGTTGAAAAATATTACTTCACCCCGCAGCAGCTTGGTGCAAACAATACGGACGTCATTCCAAGACAGTTTGCGCATAACCTGATGGTAAATTATGTCATTAAGGGAGGGAAGTACAGCGTTGCACTGGAGAGTAGAAATTTCACTGACAACAGGCTGTTCGACAATTACCTGCTGCAAAAACCTGGAAGGTCTTTCTTTCTTAAACTCAGATATTTTATTAGCAAATAGTCACATAGACATTAACAGATAAAAGGTATTAACAACTTTAAAAATTCCACTATGAACTTAAAACATTTATTCAAAACAAGTGTACTCGCAACAGTAGCGATCGCAGCAGTTTCCTGCAGCAAGAATGACAATCCGGATCCGGGCCGGACTCCGGGATCAGGAGATAAAGTCTATGCGCTCGGAATCGGAGTTACCACACCTAACGCCACGACGAACTACGTAGTGCAGGCAAGTGACCTGATGACGGGTACGATTTCACTGAAAGGAAACGGAATTTTGCAACAAGGCTATCGTGATTATGCTTCCGCTGCATCACGGTTTTTCAGTATCGGCGGTATGGACGTAACCGACGTGAATACGTATTCCGTAGATGCGTCAGGTAAACTGACAGAAAAAAAGGGTCTTACATTCGAATTGCCGAACAACCAGTTTGTAGATGTAGATGGTACCGGGAAGACAATGCTTGGCGTTTCTGTTCCAACCACGCCGACTGCTGGCTTGAATGTTAAGTTCTATACCGTTGATGTGGCCGGGAATGCCATCGGCACCAGGGCGGAAGTACCGGTGAACAGCATTTATCCCAGCAATCAGGACTGGATCTTCCACACGGGTATGCAGGTTTCCGGCAATCAGCTGTTTCAAACTTTCTATCCTGTAAATTACACAACCTACGCCACTAAAAATACGGACACCAACTATGTAGCGGTATACAGCTACCCGGAAATGAAGTTGCAAAAAGTAATAAAAGATACCCGTACCGGCCCTTCAGGTGCATTTAACACGATGTCCGGTCTTTTCAAAACGGAGAATGGTGATCTTTATGCCGTTTCCAACAGTACATTGTCGCTAAGCTTTAGCCAGTCCACAAAACCTGCAGGCATACTTAAAATTGCTGCCGGAAAGTCGGAATTTGATCAAAACTATTTCTTTAATACCGATGCTGCGGCCAACGGTGGGAAAATTGCACATGCCATTTACATTGGTGGCGGAAAATTATTTGCAGCGATTACAACCGGAACACCTAAAATCGAGGACAGGTGGAGCGATACAAACCTTAAATTGGCTATTGTCGATCTGAATGCAAAAACAATCACCCTGGTAGCAAATGCACCACTATATAAAGGTGACGGCGGTAGAAGCTTTGCTGCATTGCTGGATGACGGAAAAGTGTACAGTGCGATTGGAGCAAATGGAGTCGTTAACATCTATCAGACAGACATTGCGACTGCAACAGCTGTTAAAGGCGCTACCATCGAAGGAAGCTTCCTCGGCGGAATTGCCAGATTGAAATAATTATATCCCACTTCAAGAACGATCCCCGTGACCAAATTACCTTACAAGAAGAAGCATAGAAAGAACCGTTCCTTATTCTACAGGATATCTGCATGGCTTCACCTGTGGCTTGGTCTGGTCACCGGGATCGTTGTTGTTGTTGTAAGTATAACAGGTGCAATACTCACCTTCGAAGAGGAGCTGAGACTATTGTTCCAACCCTACCAGCATGCAGAAGCAAAAGGCAGAGCCTTTCTCCCGCCATCGGTGCTGGCGGAGGCCGTTAAAAAAGAATACGGTGTTCCTGGTGTGTCGGCAATGATTTACCGCGGGGCAAATCGCAGCGCTGTTATACCCTGGTATGGCGACCGCAAGAATTTGCTTGTAAACTATGTAGATCCTTATACTGCGAAAGCATTATACAGTCAGCCGCTGGATGCGGATTTCTATCGGATCATGATCGTTGGACACTACCAACTTTGGTTGCCAAGGGCAATAGGCAAGCCTGTTGTGGCTTATTCTACCCTGATCTTTGTAATTGCCCTGATCACCGGAATGGTGTTGTGGTGGCCAAAGAAATGGACGAAAACAACCACGAAGCAAAGTTTTCTGATCCGGACCAAAGCGTCTTTCAAACGCCTTAACTATGACCTGCACAATGTGCTTGGTTTTTATTCTCTGTTGGTCGGTTTGATATTGGCGCTCACCGGAATGGTGTATGGAATGGAATGGTTCTCTAAAGCAGTCTACTGGACAGCTTCTGGTGGAGAAACGTTTGCCTACAACCGCTCTCTTTCAGATACCACGCTTACCACTCAACGCAATTTACCCGAGGAAGATATATTATTTAGCCGCCTGAAAAAATCAAGGGTCAATCTTGCGCATGATCAGGTCACATTCGGCTATCCTTTTGGAAAAGCAGGGGTGTGGAACCTTGCTGTTAATCCCAAACCCGGAACCAGATACCTGGAAAAAAGCGACTATTTTGAACAGCGTTCCCTAAAGATGCTCAAGGCAGATCCATCGTTTGCGGCTGCCAACGGCGGTGAACAACTTCGAAGGCTCAACTACGATCTGCATGTAGGATCCATTGGGGGACTTACAACTAAGATCATCGCTTTTCTGGCCTGCCTTATATCTGCAAGCCTGCCAGTTACCGGCTTTATCGTATGGCTCGGTAAAAAGAAAAAGGCAAAGCCCGCAAGAAGACCGAACCTTAAAGCATCACGCCAGGCCGAAAATTTGGTCTAGAGCGTATACATGAACGCCATTCGCACCCTCAATACCTGCATTTAACATCGCTTGTGCCACAGTCCTACCCTGAATTGGACGATACTTTCTAAAAAAGCCCAATCTATTTACAAAACAAACCACCTGATAGCCTATTTTCTCTCCCGGACGGTCCTGTTGCCGGTTTCCATACAAAAGACTAGGCTGTAAGAGATAGATACTTTTGAAAGGGAGTTTTTTAACATCGCGCTCCAGTTCGCCTTTCATGCGCGAATAGAATAGCTGCGAATCCGGACTTGCCGAAGCCGAAGACACCAGAACATATACCGGCACCTCATTGTAAGATGCCGCTTGTGCAACCTGGTACTGGTAAGTATAGTCAATCTTATATTGTGCCTGTTTACTTCCTGCCTGTTTTCTCGTAGTGCCCAGTGCGGAAAACAAGATATCCCCTTTAACCAGCTGCTGCCATTGATCCGGCTTATCGAAGTCGATCAGGTGTTCCTCAAGTTTCTCGTTTTTAAATTGCAGCGTACGCCGGGTAAAAACCAGTACCTTCTTAAAACGCGGGTCTGCTAGCAGCAAGTGCACGAGCTGCGTACCAACCAAACCGGTGGCTCCAATTACTATAGCTGTCTTCATCATGATATAACATGCTGTGGCGCTGCTTGTTTGCTGTAAATTATTGTCAATCAATATTCCTAATGCTGCCCAAAAGAATTATCTTAGACGAAGAACCATCAACCTACCTTCCCCTGTATGAAACAAAGACCGCTTTTTCTGGTGATCTGCATGCTCGCGATCAGTTTCTCTACCCTGAACAGTTATGCTCAAAATCAATCTCCCGGGATTTTCGACAATGAAACCGATGTCGGCCGTGTCAGGCATCCGGGGAGCACAACCTACGATGCAGATACACAACAATATACTGTTTCCGGCTCCGGCACAAACATCTGGTTTGGAAATGATGAGTTTCATTTCGTCTGGAAGAAAATGAAGGGTGACTTCATCCTGCGTACCCACGGCGCTTTCATTGGAAAGGGCACAGAGCTGCACCGCAAATGGGGATGGATGGTTCGGACCTCGCTGGACTCCAACTCAAAACATGTCAATGCAGTCGTACATGGAGATGGCTTAACATCGCTGCAGTACCGGAAAAAGGCCGGTGAGCAGACGGAGGAGATAAAAGCCGGCATCACGTTCGCGGATGTTGTGCGGTTGGAAAGAAAGGGGCGGAAATACATCATGTCCGTGGCACGTAGCGGAGAAACCTTTGTTAATCAGGAGCTAGCGGATGTGGATCTTGGCGATGATGTATATGTGGGGCTGTTTGTGTGTTCGCATAACGCAGATGTAACCGAGAAAGCCATCTTCAGCAATGTACGGATCGTAGTACCTGCGCCTGACGATCTGGTACCTTATAAACAATACATCGGGAGTCATGTTGAAATACTTGACGTGACCACACAAAAAAGCAGGATCATTTACCAGGCAAGCGGATCTGTACAGGCGCCGAACTGGAACAAGGATGGCAAGTCACTCATTTACAATGCCGACGGGCTGCTCTATCAGTTTGACCTGGCCACTAACGTACCGAAGGTGTTGAATACAGGGGAAGTCAGACGCAACAACAATGACCATGTATTGTCCTTTGACGGAACGATGCTCGCCATCAGCAGCGGTGATGGTGAAAATGGTGCCTCTGTAGGCTATGTAATGCCAAATACCGGTGGCACACCCCGCCGGGTTACCAGCAAAGGTCCCTCTTATATGCACGGATGGTCTCCGGATGGAAAGTACCTGGTCTATACTGCACAGCGGAACAAAGATTTCGATATCTACCGTATTCCTGTAGCAGGTGGAGCGGAAAAGCGGCTCACCACCACGCCCGGGCTGGAGGATGGGCCGGAATATACCCCCGACGGTAAATATATCTTTTTCAACTCGGTCCGTACGGGTTTGATGCAGATCTGGCGCATGAAAGCAAATGGCTCCGGAGAAACCCAAATGACCGATGACGGCTTCAACAACTGGTTTCCCCACATCTCACCCGATGGAAAATGGGTCGTGTTTATCTCTTTCTTAAAGGAGGAGGTAAAACCCGATGACCATCCTTTCTATAAACACGTTTACATCCGTATGATGCCTGCTGCCGGCGGGCCGGCTAAAGTAATTGCCTATCTGTATGGGGGGCAGGGAACAATCAACACCCCATCCTGGTCACCGGACAGCAAACAGATTGCCCTGGTGAGCAATTCCAAATTGCTGTTTAAGATTTTCCCCGGTGATGATGAACCGTCAACACGTTCTATTGTGCTGGCAGGAAGGCCTTAAGCACACAACCTTGCGCAGGCTGGTTTAAACTTTTAACAATGGAAAAACACCTGGAAGAAGAATGGCCGGAATTCACCATGCGGTTTCTGAAAGCGGTAGGGGATGAGCTGATCGATATACTTGAACCTTACGGCAATCAACGCATCCTTGACGTGGCCTCAGGGACCGGTGAACATGGAATTTCCATTGCAGCCCGTGTGCCAGGGGGAAAGGTGATGCTGACCGACCTTTCCGCCGGGATGTTACACGTTGCCGCGGAGCATGCCGCCCGAAAAGGCTTGAAAAATATCGAAACCCGTGCTTGTGATGTCTCTGCGCTGCCATTTGCAGACAACACCTTTGATGCCATCAGTTGCCACTTTGGTTTGATGTATTTTTCCGATGTGTTAGGTGCTGCAAAGGAGATGTGCCGGGTCCTGAAGCCGGGTGGTAAAATTGCAGTATCCGTCTGGAATGTGCCAGAAAAGAACCCCTGGGTCACCACCATTTTAGACCTCATTCACCTGAACAGGCAGTTCTCCGACCCGCTACCGGCACCTGGGGATCCCTTTCGCTGCGCGGAAGATGGGTATCTGGTAAACCTATTTATTCAAAGTAAGTTTAAAAACATTCAGATTGGCGCTGTTGACGGCAGATTGGTGCTGCCATCGGCGGAGATGTATTGGGAAATGATGACTGAAATTGAGCCTTCTGTAGTCGCCCTGCTGGAAAAAACAGATCCGCCGCGAATCGCAAAGATCAGATATGAACTCTACGAATTGCTCGATCAGAAATTTAGAGGTAGTAGCATACAACTGGCCTCCAGTGCGCTTGTTCTTTTTGCCCGGAAGAATAATTACTTACAAGAATGATTAAAACATGTTGATGGTCTGCATCGTTCCCATTGTATGAACTACATTGATGTTTTGCTGCTTCTGGTCCTGTTAATGGCGGTTTGGTCCTGTGTACTGCGTGGCTTCATATTGTCCGCGTCGGAGTTGCTCAGCTGGACCGGCAGTTTGCTCCTGGCTTTCCTTGGCAACAAATTTCTAAGCGACACTCTGGAAGAGATATTCCCTGCTTTTGGCGTATGGAGCTCCCCACTTTCCTTTATTGTATCCGCAATTGTAGTCAAGCTTGTTCTGGATCTGATCCTTGGTAAATTAATCAGTTTCCTTCCACCAGGTATTCACAGGCACATGCTGAACAAGGTGCTTGGGATTTTGCCTGGAGCAATCAATGGGCTGTTATGGGCAACATTTTTGTCTGCTTTCCTGTTGCTTCTTCCGGTCGGAAACGGCATCGCCGATACCGTACAGGAAAGCAAGCTATCGGCGCCCTTATTGTCTGAAGCAACCTGGGCGGGCCGGCAGTTTTCTGCAGTTTTTGCGGAAGCCTTGAACTACAGTCTGAGGAGCAGGTCTGTAAAAGTGGGAGAAGAAGAAGCCGTAAAGCTTCCGTTCACGGTCAGGAGGCCTCAGGTTCGTGCTGATCTGGAACGGCGAATGCTGGCATTGGTCAATATGGAACGCAAGCGGTCTGGTTTGAAGGTCTTAGCAGCGGATCCGGAGATGACCGCCGTGGCGCGGAAGCATAGTGTGGATATGTTTGGCAGGGGCTATTTCTCCCACATTACTCCGGATGGATTGAGTCCCTTCGACAGGATGGAACGGCAGGGGGTAGGTTTTCTTACTGCAGGTGAAAACCTTGCGCTGGCTCAAACCCTAACGCTCGCACATGATGGTCTGATGAAGTCTCCCGGCCACCGGGCAAACATTCTTAATCCCGCGTTTGGAAGATTGGGAATCGGAATATTGGACGGAGGAATCTACGGGCTTATGGTCACGCAAAACTTCAGAAATTAAGTGGCTAAATACAACCAAAACCAGTAATGATTTAAAAGCATTTACCTGGTTAAAAAAAATAATTCTAAATTACGGCCTGATTACACACGCAGCAGATAAAAAATTAAACGATGAATGACTTTCAGATCAAGAAATCAGATATAGAATATGATGCGATCATTGTAGGTTCCGGTGCAGGGGGTGGTATGGCAGGCTATGTACTTGCACATGCGGGACAGAAAGTTCTGATGCTCGAAGCAGGCGACTACTTTGATCCAAGAACCGATGCACAACAGTTGAAGTGGCCCTGGGAATCACCCAGACGTGGGGCAAGCACAACGCGTCCTTTTGGCGACTTTGATGCTTCCTATGGTGGCTGGGAGCTGGAGGGAGAGCCCTATACGCAGAAAAATGGATCTGAGTTTGCCTGGTTCCGTTCCAGGATGCTCGGCGGCCGGACCAACCATTGGGGCCGGATTTCGTTGCGGATGGGGCCGGATGATTTTCAGTGTAAGGATGGACTTACCGATAGCTGGCCGATAACGTATGACGATGTGAAACCCTTCTACGATAAAGTAGACCGCCTCATCGGCGTCTACGGCACCAAAGAAGGTATCGAAAGTGAGCCGGACGGTATATTTCTGCCGCCGCCGAAACCACGCCTCCACGAGTTGTTCATCAGAAAAGGGGCGAAGAAAGCAGGTGTAACCGTCATTCCCGGACGTGGATCCGTGTTGACAGAAGCACTCCCGGGTAACAAAGATCGTGGATCTTGTTTCTTTTGTGGGCAATGCGGCAGATCGTGTAAAGTGTATGCAGATTTTTCTTCTTCTTCCTGTCTGGTTATTCCGGCTGTGAAAACAGGCAACCTCACCGTCATCACCAACGCGATGGTACGGGAGGTACTAACCGACAAGAGTGGTCTCGCTACCGGCGTTTCCTATGTGAGCACAAAAGATCTTCAGGAGTATCAGGTACGGGGTAAAATCGTTATCCTGGGCGCCAGCGCCGGGGAGTCCGCGCGCTTACTGCTCAACTCCAAATCTGTGGCCCATCCCGATGGCCTGGCAAACAGCAGCGGAGTAGTCGGTAAATACCTGCATGATTCCACGGGAGCAAGTCTCAGCGGTTTCTTACCGCAGCTTGTCGACCGCAAGCGGTACAATGAAGATGGCGTAGGAAGTGTACACATCTACTCTCCATGGTGGCTCAAGAATAAAAACCTGGATTTCCCAAGGGGTTATCACATTGAATATGGCGGCGGACTGCATATGCCAGGCTATGGATTTGGGGGCGGCATGCAAAACATGAATGGCCTCATTCCAGGCAGGGATGGAAAAACGAAAGAAGCTGGTGGCTATGGTGCTTCCCTCAAGGATGATTACAGGCGGGTTTTCGGTACTGGAGTCGGTATGGCCGGCCGCGGAACAGCCATCGCACGGGAAAGTAACTACTGTGAGATAGACCCGAAGGTGGTGGACAAATATGGAATTCCCGTGCTCCGGTTCAATTACAAATGGGATCCGGATGAGGTTAAGCAGGCGAAGCATATGCAGGAGACATTCAAAGAGATCATGCATGGAATGGGAGCGATCATTTCTTCTCCAATCCCCGGAGCAGACACCAGCTATGGTCTCGAGGCACCCGGAAAGATCATCCATGAAGTGGGTACGGTAAGGATGGGTAATGATCCAAAGAAATCTGCTTTAAACAAGTGGTGCCAGGCACATGACTGTAAAAACCTTTTTGTTGTTGATGCTGCACCTTTTGTACAGCAGGGCGATAAAAACGCCACCTGGACCATATTGGCCCTTTCCATGCGGACCGCAGAGTATATCCTTGCCCAAAAGAAAAAGTTAAACGTAAGCTAGCAGAAGTATGCTGGTCTATACAAATAGTTAAGCTGTCTTAATTTAAGAACATGAACAGACGTGATTCACTAAAAGCCCTCGGGCTCACGGCAATTAGCACTACGGTTGTCCTGGGAGCCTGTAAGCCAGGCAAAGAAGGCGACAAGAACATTTTAAACGAAGATGCCGAAGCCCAGCCGGGGCGACAAGCATTTGAAGTAGAAAGAGACAAGAAGCTTCAGGAAGCCAAATTCTTCGACGAACATGAGATGGCAACGATCGCTATACTCGCAGACATCATCATTCCTAAAGATGACCGCTCCGGCAGCGCCACAGACGCGAAAGTTCCTGACTTTATCGAGTTTATCGTAAAAGATATTCCGGAGCATCAGACACCCATGCGGGGCGGATTGCGTTGGCTGGACCTACAATCTTTTAACAGGTTTGGAAAGCCGTTTAAAGATGCCACAAAGGCTGAACAGCTAAACCTGGTTGATGATATCGCTTATCCGAGTAAGGTTAAGCCTGGAATGCTCCAGGGCGTTGCCTTTTTCAACCGCATGCGCGATCTTACCGCATCTGGATTCTTCACCACAGAAATGGGTGTTAAGGATCTCGGATATGCAGGTAATAAACCAAACCGGTGGGAAGGTGTACCCGCAGATGTACTCAAGCAGTACGGCTTTGAAGACATGGGCTGATTTTCATCGAAACGCAATATTTAAAAACTGAATTGAGTTCCGGTTGTAAGTTAAGAGCTGCATGCATTAAATGCAGCGCTAACAATTAAACATATGAAGAAAAGATTTTTGGGCAATACGGGTCAGGAGTTATCTGCAATTGGCCTCGGATGTATGAGCATGAGCCATGCCTATGGTGAACCAAATGACGAAGAGTCCATCGCTACTTTGCATAAGGCCCTTGACCTGGGCATTAACTTTTGGGATACTGCCGACATTTACGGTTTAGGTGAGAACGAGAGGCTGATCTCAAAAGTCCTTGTGCCGAACAGAGACAAAATTTTCATCGCTACTAAGTTCGGTTTTTCTGCCAATCCGAATGGTAGCGGTACGGTTCTCAATGGTTCTCCCGAATACATGAGAAAAGCTGTTGAAGCAAGTTTGAAGCGCCTCAGGGTTGACGTCATTGACTTGTATTATGCACATCGCATTGATCCGAATGTACCGGTAGAAGAAATGGTCGGTGCCATGGGCGAACTGGTTCAGGAAGGCAAGGTCCGCTACCTGGGGTTGTCAGAAGCATCTGTAAACTCTATCCGGAAGGCACATGCAGTGCATCCCATCGCAGCATTGCAAAGTGAATATTCGCTGCTTACACGTGATCCGGAGAAAGATGTAATTCCGTTGTGCAAGGAGCTTGGGATCGCGTTTGTTCCTTTTAGTCCGCTGGCACGCGGGCTGGTGACCAACACGCTGAATACAGAAGAGCTCCCCCAAAGTGATTTTCGCAGAACATTGCCACGTTATCAGGAGGAATACCGCGACAACAACAACAAGCTTACCGCCGGCTTTGCCGACCTCGCTGCACAGAAAGGCTGCCTGCCTGCGCAGCTTGCCCTCGCCTGGGTGCTTGCACAGGGGGAGCACATCATCCCGATTCCGGGAACCAAAAAAAGAAAATACCTGCAGCAAAATGCGGACAGTGTAGAGGTGATATTGTCTGAAGAGGACTTTAAGAATATCGATGCGCTGCTTGCACGTTATCCAAATACCGGCGATCGCTACAACGAGGCCGCATGGAAACAGGTAGACAAAAGTTAATTTAAAAAATACACCAACAAAAAGGGTCATCTGCACTAGCAGATGACCCTTTTTGTTGGTCCACTATCGAATTGTCCTTTAATCCCTAAATGAGTTTATCGAGTGTCACCGGCAGCCTCCGGATCCGTTTACCGATTGCATTAAAAATGGCATTCACGATTGCCGGTGCCACACCAATAATAGCGATCTCGCCGATACCTTTCGTGCCGAGCGGATCGACGATTAAGTCGGGCTTGTTGACGAAAAGAACTTTAATGCCGGGAACATCCGCATGCACGGGAACATGGTAGTCTGCAAGATCCTTCGTGATGTACCTTCCAAACCGGTGATCAACTACCGCATCTTCCTGCAGGGCCATACCGATACCTCCCGTTACACCTCCAATCATTTGGTTTGCCGCCGTTTTTTGGCTGATGATTGTACCCGCGTCTGCACAGGTAACTACATTCTTCACCCGCACCACGCCCGTTACGGAGTGGACGTGGACCTCTGCAAAATGGACAGAAAAAGAGTATTTCGAATATTTGTTTCCTTCTTCACCCGGCTTTGCTTCTGCAAAGGCTTCCAGCTCGGGCGAAGCGCTTTTCTTCATCAGTTCGGCAATACCTATTTTCTTGTTCTTCATCGCCAGAACGCCATCATTAAAGGTCACCTGCTCCAGTGTTGCACCTTTAAAATCCGGAACGCTGGCTGCCGCAAGGTCCACCAATTTCTGTTGCAGTGCCTTACATACGTTTGCCACAGCCGGTCCAACACTGTTTACCGTAGAAGATCCACCTTGATTGCCAGCTTCCGGAAAGGTTGAATTCCCAAGCTGGAAACGGATACGTTCCGGCGCCATACCCATCGCATCTGATGCAATTTGCACCATGGCCGTCCCTGTACCGGGGCCAATGTCTGTCACGGCACTCTGTAGCACAAGGGAGCCATCGGGCAGCAGCCTTCCCCGGACTTTAGCACCCCGCCGGTTGGCTCCAAAAGTTCCGACAGCCATACCATACCCGATCTTCCAGGGGCCGTCGCTCAGGCTGCCGGCTTTGAGTTGCCGTTTATTCCAGCCAATGGCTTTCGCACCCATTTCAAAGCATTCCTTCAGGTATTTTGTAGACCAGGGGAGGTTTTTTTCCGGGTCGGTGTCTGTATGGTTACGCATCCTGAACTCCATGGGATCAATGTTCAGCGCATAGGCCAGCTCATCCATCGCACTTTCCAGTGCAAAGGCGCCGCTTGCCTCTCCCGGTCCACGCATCCATATCGGTGTACTCACATCAAGCGGCAATATGCGGTAGCGCGTACTCACATGCGGTGCGGTGTACATCATGCGCGTCTGCTGAAGTGTACTTTCTGTAAACTCCTCATACGAAGAGGTCTGCCCTACAGAGGAATGCGTGATCCCCACCAGCTTTCCATCCGGTGTGGCGCCAATACCAATCTTCTGTATCGTCCTTGGCCGGTAGCCCACCATAAAGAACATCTGCTCCCGGGTGAGCATCAGTTTAACCGGTCGCTTCACCATCTTGGCGGCCATGATTGCGGCCGTCTCATGCGGCCAGTTGTGGAGGCCATTTCCAAAGGCTCCGCCTACGAATTCTGCGATCACTTTGACATTTTCTGGCGGCAGTTTCCACTCTTTGGCAAAATTCTGCTGGGTCGGTTGCGTGCCCTGCACCTTGTCGTACAAGGTGAGCCTGTCCTCTGCTTCCCAATGGGCCGTTATGGCCTGCAGCTCCATCGGATTGTGCATTTCAGAAGGGTGCTCATACTCCATTTCCAGCTTTACAGGTGCCAGTTTGTATCCGTCAACCTGCCCGCGGTCGTAGTCTGCCAACGGCGACTTCGGGTTCCGCTTGGCCGATGTCGGAAGTACCGCACGGTCTAGGTGCTTCCGTAGATCGGTTGCATGTGTTTCGCGCGTAAATTCCAGCTTGACGAGTGAAGCAGCATAGGTTGCACGTTCAAAGGTGTCTGCAACAACCATCGCTACGGGCTGCCCGTTGAAATAGATCCGGTCGTTGTAAAAAGGCCGGTGAGGCTGTCCGATTGTCGAAGGTTCCGTTGGATGCTCATTGTCCGCCGGATACCCGGGAGGCCTGATGGCATTGACGTGTGACACCACCAGCAAAACACCGGGCGCAGCCGCCGCGGCCTTTGTATCAATGGACTTTATTCGTCCTTTGGTAACCGTGCTGCTGACCAGCACGGCGTATTTAAGGTCCGGTAACTGAAACTCAGCTGAGTATTTTGCCGCGCCCGTGACCTTAAGTTTTCCGTCTACCCGGCTAAGGGGTTCATCTGCGGCTTTAATATGATTTTCCATCGGTAGATTGTTCTATGTTAACGGTGATGAAGCTATTGAATTGATTGGAGGGATCATTGGTCAGTTAACCGGCAGCCGCAATTCGCAGGGCCTCAACCATGGTTTTAGGTGCGAGTTCCAGTTTGAAATTGTTGTCGCCATATCCCCGGGCGCCCTGCATCGCAATTTTCGCCGCCTGCTGAAATGATTCCAGGGTAGCGGGTTTGCCGATCAGCAATTCCTCTGCAGCCTTAAGCCTCCAGGGCTTATGCGCTACAGCACCCATCGCCAGCCGGGCCTGCCTGATGGTCTTGCCCTCGAGTTGCAATCCAGCGGCAACGGACACCAGTGCGAACGCATAGGAGGCACGATCACGAATCTTTAAATAATGCATATGCGTCAGCGGTGTTCTCGGGATACTTACACCCGTGATCAGTTCATTCTTCTCCAGTACGGTGTCTTTCTCCGGATGATCTCCAGGCAGCCGGTGAAAATCACCGATGGGAATGTCCCGGTTGCCTTTTGTACCGGATACGTGGATCACGGCGTCAAGTGCGGTTAACGCCACATTCATATCGCTTGGGTTCACGGCTATGCAATGTTCGCTGGCACCGAAAATGGCATGCATGCGGTTGAATCCTTTCAGTGCGCCGCAGCCTGAACCGGGGTTGCGCTTATTGCAGGGCATTGCCGTGTCGTAGAAATACGGACAGCGTGTGCGCTGTAAAAGGTTGCCGCCAACAGTTGCCATGTTTCTCAACTGGGCAGAGGCGCCGGCTTGAAGAGCCTGCGAAAGCAACCCATAATTCTTTTGAACCACTTTATCTTCTGCAACTACGCTGTTCAGCGCCAGCGCACCAATATGGAGACTTGTTTCTTCTTCCCGGATATCTTTCAGCGGAAGCCTGTTGATGTCTACAAGACGATCGGGTGTCATCACATGGCGTTTCATCAGGTCAATCAGGTTGGTTCCTCCGGCGATGAACTTTGCTTGCGGATCCCTGGCTATCGCAGCGAGTGCCGCATTCAGCTCCGTAGGGCGGACGTATTCGAATGGTTTCATAAGTTATGTCCTCCCTTCTTCACTTCCTGAATCGCGGCGACGATGTTCGGATAGGCACCACACCGGCAAATGTTGCCGCTCATAAACTCGCGTATATCATCCTCATTTCCCGCATGTCCTTCACGTATACAGCCGACCGCAGACATAATCTGTCCCGGTGTGCAATAGCCGCACTGGAAGCCATCGTGCTTGATAAATGCGGCCTGCATCGGATGCAGTTCCCCGCCATTTGCAAGGCCTTCGATAGTTGTTACCTTTTTTCCATCTGTCATCACGGCGAGCGTGAGGCATGAATTTACCCGCTGACCATCCACATGCACAGTACATGCCCCGCATTGCCCATAGTCACAACCTTTTTTCGTTCCCGTCAAGTGCACCCGCTCCCTCAGGAAGTCCAGCAGGGTCACCCTCGGATCGATTTTCATGGTGTGCATGGTTCCGTTAACTTCGATGCTGCAGGAAACATTTTCCAGGAGTTCAGCAAAACGCTCATCCATTTGCTTATCTGCAGCTTTTAAGGCTGCTGGAGGCGTCAGGGCCACGGCGGTGATTAACGTGCTTTTTTTTAAGAAATCCCGGCGGGAATTTTGATTCGTATGCGCTTTGTCCATCTTAGCTTTGTTATCTTTTATAGGTACACATCAACCCAATTGTTTGTTTCGGCGTTTGCCATTTCAGGCGATTTTTTTTGCATAAAAATCAGGTTTAATGACCTGTGCTCCGGTAGCGTACCGCGGGGAACCTGCTGCACGGTTTCATTTTCCTTTTTGCCCTACACATTTCTGGCGTATCTTTACACAAGCAGTAAGCAGTCGTATGACCAAAAAGATTTCCATAGCTGATTTTTTCAGCGCACCCATAAATGTGCCTGTGATCGATGTCCGTACCCCGGCTGAATTTGAGCAGGGACATATACCCGGTGCTTTCAACATACCCTTGTTCAGCAATGAGGAACGGGTTATCGTCGGAACCACTTACAAACAGGTAGGGCGGGAAGCGGCGATATTGCTGGGCTTCGACCTGACCGGGGGTAAATGGTCTGGATTCATCCGGCAGGCACTTGAGATTGCACCAGAAAAAAAGATCGCCGTACATTGCTGGAGAGGTGGTATGCGCAGCGGCGCAATGGCCTGGGCCCTGGGAATGTATGGTTTCGAGGTATACGTGCTTGAAGGGGGCTATAAGCAGTACCGGAACTGGGTACTTGGTCAGTTCGGACGCCCCTGGGTGCTCCGGGTACTCGGTGGCATGACCGGATCCGGAAAGACAATGATCCTCAGTTATTTAAGTCATTTAAATGAGCAGGTCCTTGATCTTGAAGGCCTGGCGCAACATCAGGGTTCTTCCTTCGGTACCATGAACAAGTTCGTACAACCTACGCAGGAGCAGTTTGAGAACAACTTCGCGCAATCGCTCCATGCCTGTAATCCCGCACAGCGGATCTGGGTGGAGGATGAAAGCGTCACCATCGGTAAACGTGTTGTTCCGGATGCTTTCTGGAAGCAAATGCGGCAGGCGCCCCTGATCTGTATCGAAGTTCCACTAACCCGGCGCCTGGAAAAGCTGGTCGCGGAATACGGCGTGCTGGATAAGGATTTCCTGACGGAATGCACCGAGCGGATCAGAAAACGACTTGGACCGGAACAAACCAGGAATGCGGTACAGGCCATCAGGGATGACCGGATGGCTGACTTTGTCGGACTTCTGCTGGTTTATTACGACAAGAAGTACAGGAAGGGCCTGGAGAAGCGGAGCAAAGACACGCTGCACTTTGTACAGGTAGATGATGCCAGTTACAGCAGCATTGCACAGAAACTTAAGACAGTTGCCGACAACATTTCGGTGGTAACCAATATATAATGCGATAAAATGGATTTGAAAGAAATAAAACTTACACAATACTCCCATGGTGCAGGATGTGGCTGCAAAATCAGTCCGGCCATATTGGATAAAATACTCCATAGCCCGATAGCAGCGCTTCCGGATGCGCGTTTACTCGTGGGAAACGACAAGAGAGATGATGCAGCCGTGTTGGATCTGGGCAACGGTACGGCCCTGATCTCTACGACAGACTTTTTCATGCCCATTGTTGATGACGCCTATGATTTCGGGCGTATTGCCTCTGCAAATGCCATCAGTGACGTATATGCAATGGGCGGGAAGCCAGTGCTTGCAATCGCTATTCTGGGCTGGCCGATTGAGAAACTACCCCCTGAAGCGGCACAAAAGGTGCTGGAGGGCGCAAGGGCGATATGTGCAGAAGCCGGAATAACGCTGGCGGGCGGCCACAGCATTGATTGCCCGGAGCCTGTGTTCGGACTGGCTGTAAATGGTATTGTAGACATCCCCAATCTAAAACAAAATTCTACTGCTGAAGCAGGATGCCGCTTGTACCTGACCAAAGCCCTTGGGGTTGGAATCCTGTCTACCGCACAAAAGCGTGGCTTGTTAAAGCCGGAAGATGCCGCGATCGCATTGAAGAGCATGTCTACCTTGAATAAACCCGGTGAGCTGTTCGGTACGATGAAAGGTGTAAAAGCGATGACGGACGTTACTGGATTCGGGTTGCTGGGGCACCTTGCTGAAATGTGCGAGGGCAGTGGCCTGTCTGCGATACTGGAGTTTGACAAGGTGCCGGTAATTCCCAGCCTGCAACACTACCTGAGCCAAAATTGCTTTCCGGGGGGGACACAGCGCAACTGGAACAGCTATAGCAGCAAGGTGGGAAGCCTGACCGAGGAGCAAAGGTATATCCTTGCAGATCCACAGACCAGCGGAGGCCTTCTGGTCGCCGTAACTGCAGAAGCCGCTCCCGAATTTGAAACTTTGCTTAAAGCACAGGGGCTTCCGGCTCAATCATTCGGCTTGTTGAAAGCGCAGGATGACGGCGCACGCATTCAGATCGTCTAAGTACACTGGGTGATGATTCTAACGATTGAATATAAGTTCTTTACGGGCAATATTCTGCTGCAAAACAACTGAAAGTTCATCTATCTTTTCAACAAAAAAGGTATATTTATACGGAAAGACCGGAAGATCTTTCCGTATAAATCCAGAGAGGAGGGCTTAACCATGAACAAAGTAAGAAATGTTTTACAGGCAAAAAGTAACAAATCGATTTTTGTGACTCCAGATACGACAGTCTTTCAATCGCTCCAGTTGATGGTTGAAAGCAACATCGGCGCACTTCTGGTTTTGGAAGAGGATGAGCTGCTGGGCATTTTCACAGAAAGAGACTACGCCCGCAAGGTCATACTTCAGGGGAAGTCCTCCAAGCAGGCAAAGGTTTCTGAGGTCATGACCGCAAATCCCATAACCGTAACCCTTGATCATACCATTGAAGAATGCATGTGGTTGATGACAGACAGGTACATCAGGCATTTACCGGTTGTAGACAACGGAAATCTTATGGGCATAATCTCCATTGGAGATCTTGTGGGCTTTACCATTAAGGAGCAGCGATCCATCATCGGTAATCTGGAGCAATACATCAGGGGAAATGCATAATGGTGCCTGGATTGCGCTTAATCCTGGTTATTCGAAATATCTCCACTGCAGGTAAGTACATAAGCCCTCAAGCTCCGGAAAAATGGAGAATGCATTAACACCCAGGGTATTCAGGTCTGAGCGTATCTCGGCAACCTTCTCCGCAGGAATCTTTACCTTAATTAGTTTTTCCTGGTAGGCGTCCAGTTCATTCATGTTATGCATCTCCAGCATGTCCCTGGAGGAAGGAATGGTAAACACTCCAGACTGGTTGTTTATGCGCTGTTTGATAATCCTCGGCCGGAAAATTCTTGTCTCCGTGACATCAAAGGGGCTTACAATTCCAATATCCAGGTCGAAATCTTTCTCTTCCGCCATTAATATCCATACCACCGCATGTTTCCGTTCTTCATCCCTCGCAATCCACAAATTCTCTCCCGTTGCAAACCACAATGCCGTAAGTGCACTGTTCGACCAATCCAGCAAACGCGTGGGCAATCCAAAATGCTGTCCAAGGGTCAGATAATCCCAATCATCCAAGGGCGTATGTTCTTTTATCAGCAAAGGGTTCGTGCGCTTAAACTCCTGCAGCATCAATCTTTCCACTTCCAGCAAGTCTCCCCGGGCTTTCAGCCGGCAGATTTTCGGAAGTAGCGGAAAGTCTACCGTCTGGCCCCTGAACAGAAAGTCTATGTAGTTGCCCCCGGCAATACGCTCCGTCTTGCTCTCCTTAATTAATTCCAGGTAATCTCCTATCGTACCCAACTCAATTTCTTTCATGCTTTACATGTTCTTGGTCCATCATTATTGAATATTCAGGATAACTTTTGAAAGCTTGATGAGGGTTTCCGTTCCGGTGTATTTCCCATGCTCATCAGACAATTTCACGACCTCCGTCCATTCTGATTCCTGAGGTTGTGCGGCCGACATCTTGATTACAATGTTCATAGGTGCGGGTCCTGCGTCATTGGTGAAGTTGGTTCCAACACCAAAAGACATGCCGACCTTATTCCGGCAGTGCGCCGCAATGTCGGCTACTTTATCATAGTTCAGACCATCAGAGAAAATGATGGTTTTCGTCATGGGATCTATCCCCAGCCGGTGGTAATGGGCAATTACTTTATCTGCAAACAGCTTCGGATCTCCGCTGTCATGCCGGACGCCATCAAACAGCTTCGAAAACATCTTATCAAACTGGCGGAAGAAGACTTCGGTTGTGTATGTGTCGGATAAGGCAATGCCCAGATCTCCGCGGTAGACCCGTACCCAGTGTTCCAGGCCCATAGCATTGGCCATTTTGAATCCGTATCTCGCCGCATGAAACATAAACCATTCATGGGCATGTGTGCCTATGGGCTTTGTCTTGTGCAGCATTGCCATGTGTACGTTACTGGTGCCGATGAATGCGCCCTGCCCATATTCACATAACGATTGTAAAACCAGGCGGTGTGCCTGATAAGAATAGCGGCGGCGGGTGCCGAAATCCGCTACGGTGACACCAAGGGCTTTGTAGTTCTCGATCTTCGATCGGGTGCGGGATATGATCTCCTCATCGCTCACTCTGGTTGCGCCGGTCATGGTATAGTACAATTCACAGATTAAAGACATTAAAGGTACCTCCCATAAGATGGTACGGTACCAGAATCCTTCGATATGCACTTCCAGTTGGTCGCCCTCCTGAGCAGGCTGAACTTCTTCCGGCTGATAGCAGTAACCTTCCAGAAAATCCAGGTAAACCGGGTCAAGATAGGGGCAGGTAACCTGCAGAAAGTTCTTTTCCTCACGCGTGAGTTTCAATCCACTCATCTCATTAACGGCGAGCCTCAGCGCATCTGCAAACCCCGGAGGAAAAGAATGCTGCCCCCGGTTGATGAACCGGTACCGGGCTTTGGCGCCGGGAAACAGCTGGATCACACCTTGCTGCATGGTAAATTTATAAAAGTCATTGTCGAGGATTGAGTTGAAGCGAAAAGGAGGTTGTATGTGCATAGGACCGTCAATGATTCTATTTTAAAACACAATTGAATTCAGATTGGTTTAGGTTTTATTTACCATGGATGTAGAAGCAAATAACACCGGGCAAGCCGCTGACGATAAAACCCGCCTTCCCGGTATGGCCCGGATTGTGGAACGAAACATCGAGGCCTTGCTGGCGCGTAAGAAAGAGGAGGACCGCAGGAAGTCAGCAGAAGAACGGATTGCGGATGCGGTAACGCGGTTTGCAGGTAGCATGGTCTTTGTTTACATACACTTGTCGATCTTTGGCTTGTGGATCATATGGAACCTCGGCTGGATCGGCCTCAAACCTTTTGATCCTTCCTTTGTCGTGCTGGCCATGTTTGCTTCTGTGGAAGCAATTTTCCTTTCCACGTTTGTGCTGATCAGCCAAAACCGTTCAAGTGTACAGGCCGACAAACGGGCGGATCTTGATCTGCAAGTTAGCCTGCTTTCCGAACATGAGGTTACCCGGCTGGTTTCTCTGGTAACTGCCATAGCCAAGAAAATGGAAATTGACGATGCGCAGCATCCCGAGCTCAATGAATTGGCGCAGGACATTCATCCGGAGGAGGTAATGGATACTATGGAGAACCACAAGAACAAACAAAATGAACATTAAACAGGTAACTGGTGGCCGGAGTTCACTTTTCCTTATCGGCGCCGGGCTATTTTTTGCATTTGGAAGATACCCCATTTCCTGGCTGCTTTCTTCGAAGAAGAAGGGCGATAGAATGAAAAATGATGTTGCGGGTGAGTCGCAGTTCATCCGCTGCCCCAGCGGAAACACCCTGTACGTTGAAATCGACGGGCCGGAAGATGCCCAGCCCATGGTTATTATCCATGGACTAAATGCAAGCCGCCTGCAGTGGTACCATCAGCGCATGCTGCTGAGGACGCAGTACCGGCTGATCTTTATCGATCTTCCCGGCCACGGCCGGTCCGCCACACCGGCAACGTTATCCATTCCCGCAATCGCGTCAGACCTGGATGCCATCCTCTGGCAGTTGGGCGTGAAGAATCCAATATTGTATGGCCACAGCCTTGGTGGGATGGTGGTGATGGATTATTGCAGCAAAGGATACAGCCGCCAGATTAAGGGTGTTATTATCCAGAACAGCAGCTTCACCAATCCTTTCAAAACATGCTTGTTGCCTGAAGTGATGCTTGCCCTTCAGCAACCAGTGGTCGTTCCCTTTCTAAGGTTCCTGATCCGCCACCCGCGCCTCTTCGGATTGTTGTCCAGATTGAACTACCTCAACGGACTGAGCCTGGTGTTCTATCGTTTCCTGTTGTTCAGTGGTGCCCAATCTGCCCACCAGCTTCGCTTTATGTGCAAGCTGGCGGCGTTATGTCCTCCGGAGGTAACAGCAGAAGGGATCCTCAGGACGCTGCAGTTCGATGCCAGCCGCACGCTGCAGAAGATTTCTGCACCCTGCCTGGTGATTTGCGGCACCCTGGACTGGATCGTCCGGCCTTATGCGGGAAAGCATATTGCCAGCCGCGTACCATTCGCCCGGATGACGATCCTCCCGGGAGGACATCTGAACCTGGTCGAACATGCGCAAGCGGTCAATACAATACTCCGCCGGTTCTTACAAACCATCAACTGATTGCCTTTCGGACCTCGGCGCATTACAACTCCTGAATGGCTTTTCCGAGTCTTTGGAGATCTTCGGGGTTGAGGTGTGCCTTACTTTCCCCGACCTGATGCCAGGTTCCGTCATCTGCAGCTGCAAGCGTCAGATCGTAGCCCTGGTGATCGGCAGGCACCTCATCACCCTCGAAAAAGTCCACAAGATTTAAGGTGCATCCATATCTGTTTTCCGGCAGTGCTTCTACGGTGACATACGTCGGAACGCCACTCATCATGAACCTGGTCTTAACAGTTTCCATAACATTTAAATTTTTTAAAATAATTTGCCTTTTGATTTGTTCTCATTAAGCGGCAGATTATGAAATTGTTTGCAAAAAATAGTCAAAGTGAAAAAATGGGTAGTTTCCAGCCCCGCCATAGCCGGAACTACCATTTAATCTCTAAAAAGTACCTGATTATTTGCATCTGGAGTAGGGTGGAAAAGATTTTGATGAACGTTTGACGTATTGAATTTGGGAAGTTCAACTTATAGATAATATACAAACAGGCCTATTATGGAAGTAAGTAACAGCACAGTAGAAGTTTGGGGTGGTATGGAGTGCACCATAAACAGAGTAGGGGATCAGTATTTTGATCAGCTTGAATATTCGGGGCATTACGACAGGATTTCTGACCTTGATCTGGTCGCCTCGTTGGGCGTCAAGATGCTCCGTTATCCGGTGATCTGGGAGAAACACCAGATGAAAAAGAACGATGAAATTGATTGGACGCGTACAAGCAGGTACCTGGAGCTCATGAGGAACCTCGGTATAGTTCCCATTGCGGGTTTAGTGCATCACGGGAGCGGCCCGGAGTATGTGAATTTTTACGACGGCAGTTTTGAGCAGGGACTTGCCGTGTACGCCAGGACGGTTGCAGAGAAGTTTCCCTGGCTGGAGTATTATACGCCGGTAAATGAGCCGCTGACAACCGCGCGGTTTTGCGGTTTGTATGGCCATTGGTATCCGCATAGAGCCACAGACTACGACTTCTTCAAGGTTCTGCTCAGCGAATGTAAAGCGACAGTGATGGCGATGAAGGCCATCCGCGAGGTGAATCCCAAGGCTAAACTGATCCAGACGGACGACCTTGGCAAGTGTCACAGCACGCCGCTGCTGCAATACCAGGCAGATTTTGAGAACGAACGGCGCTGGCTATCCTATGATCTGCTTTGCGGGCAGCTTACGCCCGATAAATTGATGTGGAGATACATGATCAGCGTAGGCATCCCGCCGGAAGAACTTCAGTACTTTCTGGAGAACAATTGCCCTCCTGACATTTGCGGGTTCAACTACTACCTGACGTCCGAGAGATACCTCGATGAAGATGTAGAGAAATATCCTGCCTGCTATCATGGCGGTAATGGCAGACACCGCTATGCCGATGTGCATAGCGCCTTGGTGAAGCTGGAGAAGGAGACCGGCCCATATGCAGTGATCAAAGAAGCCTGGGCAAGATTCAAACGGCCGCTCGCCATTACGGAATGCCATCTTTTTAGTCCACGCGAAGAGCAGATGCGCTGGTTTAACGATATGTGGCTAACGCTAAATAAGCTTAAGCAGGAAGGTGTTGATATACGGGCGATCACCGCCTGGGCACTTTTCGGACTTTATGGGTGGAACAAGCTGTGCACCCAACCTTATGGCGACTACGAACCTGGCGTTTTCAACCTGACCTCAGGTGTTCCTCGGCCCACGGCCATGGCGACCTACTTGCAGGCACTCACTCAGAAGCAGGGCTATTCCCATCCGGTACTGGAGGCAGAAGGCTGGTGGAAGCGCGACGTCAACAAGATTGCAGCAGGAACCGCAGTCTTGAATGTTAAAGTGCGCCAAAAGGCACCGGCCTGCAGACCACTCGTCATTGTAGGAAAAAACGGCACCCTTGGATCGGCCTTTAGCCGTATTGCCGAGGAAAGAAACATACACCACAGGCTACTCAGCCGCGCAGACCTGGACATCACAGATAAGGAAAGTGTGGAACGCGTGATTGAAAAACTTAATCCCTGGGCCATCATTAATGCCGCCGGTTACGTCAAGGTCGATGATGCCGAAGATGAAATTAAGGATTGCCTCCGCTCAAATGCGCAGGGGCCGTCAATCCTGGCAGATGTTTGTTCGACGCGGGGCGTGAGGCTGCTGTCCTTTTCCAGTGACCTGGTTTTTGATGGTAATAAGCGATCTCCATACGTGGAAAGTGATCCCGTATCACCTTTAAACACCTACGGGAAGTGTAAAGCCAAGGCTGAACGCAGAATTCTGGAAGCAAATCCAGAGGCGCTTGTTGTTCGTACCAGCAGCTTTTTCGGCCCATGGGACGACTATAACTTCGCAACGGTGACACTGCGGAGGCTCAAAGAAAACCGGCCGGTGCAGGTGGCGAATGATGTGTATATATCCCCAACGTATCTTCCTGATCTCGCCCATGAGTGTCTGAACATTTTGCTTGACGGAGAATCGGGTATCATCCATCTAACAAACGAAGGGGTAATCAGTTGGGCGGATTTCGCCCGAAAAATTGCAGAATATGCGGGATATGATCCGGGGTTAATTGATGCGGTAGCTTACGCCAGCATGGAGCTAAAAGCCGTGCGTCCTGCGTACAGCGCGCTCGCCAGCGAAAAAGGTGCCTGTATGGCGTCCTTTGATGATGCGCTCAGGCGTTACCTCGAAGCGATGCATGCGGATCAATTGTACCAGCGGATCGCAGGGTAACTACAAAAACGTTTCAGGTTTGTATCATTGCAGGCAGCAGCTGTTTAAAGCTGCTGCCTTTCTTTTGGGCGAATGGCTGGTTTTTATATGCGAATGGATCTTGTCTGGTGTGGCAATGGTATTCATAGCACTTAACGCAGTTCACACTACGAGCAGAGACCAAACGCACACCAAACACACCGTTTGTGTGCGCTTGGTGTGCGTTTGGTCAGGGTTACGTCTTGGTTCGATCTCTGTTGTTTCCTTGTTTACAGAATTTCACATTCAGGCGTTTTCAATATGTAGACAACCTTTGTGTACGTATTTAACGCAACAAGTAGATAATCGTCTGTTTTATAGTGCGATCTGACTGTTTTTTTGAAAATTATTTTTCATAAAAAGCGTATAATTTACATTTCAATACGTACTTTTGTTTTCGTATACCTAATGTAAATTTACCTGTGAAAATATTTTTGATTACACTTTTGGTGCTTTCGCTATTCACTTTTCTAAACACCATTTTCAACGCTGTTGAACTTCCCGCGGACGACGAGAACTTTTAGTTTCTGCCGGGAGAGATCCGGCAGTTTCCATTATATTTTCTACGTTTGTCTTTAGTATGCTACTAAAGACCCTAAGCGCTGTTTTACGATATTTCTGTTTCTGGCTGTTGTTCTTCTTCCTGGAGCGGCTTGTCTTCGTGCTGTACAATATCGGAAAGCTGAGCGCCGTGCCTGTCGGAGAGGTGCTAAAAGCCTTTGGATACGGTTTGTGGATGGACGCATCCATGGCGGGATACTTCTGTGCAATTCCCCTGGTTGTTTTTATCATCGTATGGTTTGTACCCAAACCATGGCTGCCAAAATCGCTGCTGCATATTTACACCTACATATTGATCGTTTTTTGCGCATTACTCACCGTCATAAACTTCAACATTTACCGGGAATGGGGAAGTAAGGTGAACTACCGGGTATTTGAATTTGCCTTCGGATCCCCGCGGGAAGCCATTGCGAGTACCGGCTCGTCCCCAATATTGCTTTCCGTATGTATCTTTCTAGGCCTGTCTGCAGTTGGCATCGCTTTGTTCAGAAAGCTTATGGATCATCAGGTCTACCGGAAGGTTACACTTTCCTTAAAGATTTTCGTCGCGTTGTTGTTGCTGGCACTAAACTTTCTTGCCATCCGGGGCGGCTGGCAATTATCCCCGATGAATGAAAGTATGGCTTACTATTCATCCCTGCCACTCTTGAACTATGCCGCAGTAAATACCGAATGGGGATTGGCTACAGATATTAAAAACAGCAAGTACAATACAAAAAACCCGTTCCGTTATTTTCATCGCGCACAGGCGCAGTCGGTTGTAAAAGACTTCTACCATACACCTTCGGATTCCATTACGTCAATCCTCAACAGCAAAAAGCCAAACATTGTACTCCTCATTCTGGAAAGCTTTAGCGGCAATGTCGTTCCCCGCCTTGGCGGGGAGGAGGGCATCTCCAATTCCATCAGCAGCCTGATGCAGGAAGGTGTTTTCTTTGATAACGTTTACGCATCCGGCGGGCGCACGGACAAAGGGGTGGTCTCCGTCCTCAGTGCTTTTCCGGCTCAGGCCGCACGAAGCATCATGAAAGAGAACAGCAAACAGGCAAAGATCCCCTCCATTCCTCAGGCGCTGAATGCACAAGGATACCAGTCGTTTTTTTATTACGGTGGGGAATCCCGCTTCTTCAATATGAAGTCTTACCTGCTGAGCCATGGCTTTGGACGGATCACCGAGAAGGAAAATTTCGACAACAAAGACATGAACTCCAAGTGGGGTGCGTATGACGGTGCTGTGTATCAGAAAATGGGGCAGGACCTTGGCGCGATGAAACAGCCTTTCTTTGCCACCATGCTCAGCCTGACCAACCATGAACCTTTTGAATTGCCGGGTAAGCCCCGTTTTCCAGGTGAGGATGCGGGAAATAAGTTCAGAAGCACCGCCTTTTACGCAGATTCCTGCCTCGGCGCATTTATCGGCCAAGCCCGGAAACAACCCTGGTACAAAAATACGCTCTTTGTTGTGGTGGCTGACCATGGGCATTTCCTGCCCAGAACGGATCTCGAAGTTTACGATCCACAGCGTTACCGGATTCCATTGTTGTTTTTTGGACCGGTGATTAAGCCGGAATTCCGCGGCCTCAAAGTAAAGAAGATTGGCAGTCAGACGGATCTCGCGGCAACGCTACTAAGCCAGCTCGGCTTAGACAAAAGTGCATTTACCTGGAGTAAAGATCTTTTGAATGCATCCAGTCAGGACTTTGCTTTCTTCAATTGGGATCAGGGCTTCGGCTTCGTATTGCCCGGGCAGATCATCACCTATGATGCGCCTGGAAATCACGTTGTATACCGAAGCCAGGAGCACCAGCCACAGCTGGAGGCGCGCGCGCTGACTGCCGGCAAATCTTTTATGCAGGAAGTTTACCAGCAGTATATGGCCTACTAAGTTGTCGGGCAGCCCATGCAGCTACGGGCCGGCGCTTACTGCTTCTTGTACAGCGTTTCTGACATCATTTTTAGACCTTCCAGGTATGGAGTAGGTTTGATATGCAGTGTGTTTTCAAATTTTGAGGAGTCGAAAATGTAATCATGGTCGTACTGGTAATACATTTCCACCGTTCCGGCAACGGCCTTGTTGAATAAGCCAATCAGTTGAAGCATGAGTTTATTGATGCCGAAGAATTTGGGTGGCACACCGTAAACATCAGCAGCCATCTGGATAAATGCGGTCCCTTTCAGCGGCGGGGCAGTTGGCAGATGCCAGATCTGATTGTCGGTTTCGGGATCATTTCCGAGCCGGTACAGGCTTATACCCGTGTCCGGAATGAACGTGAAGTTGTGCAGTGTGCTGGCCTTGCCGATCCACTGTGCGCGCTGCTTTTTTGCAAACTTATCAAGCACCATCATGTCCAGAAAGCTGTTCATGGAATCTGTTCCGTAGAAGTCTGCGGCCCTCGCAATGCTCGCCCTGATGTTCCCTGCCTGAACTTCTTCCATAAGCTGGGTGGCTACACGGGCTCTGACTTCACCCTTCACGCTGCTTGGGTTGTAGGGCGTGTCTTCGGTCATGGGGCCGTTAACCAGTCCATACATGTACACATTGTCAAAGAATATGAGCCTGCATTGCAGTTCCTTACACAGGTTGATTAGGTTTTGGATGATGACAGGCCATTGTACCTTCCAGATTTCTTTATTATATACCAGGCCTGCACACATGTAGATGACTTCCGATCCCCTGCTGGCCTCTAGAATTTCGTTATAGACGAGCAGGTCGGCTTTCCGCCAGCTCACATTCGCAGCCTTGATCTTAGACGGTCGGCGGCTTACCAGGCGAACGACTTCGTTGTTGTCCATCAATGTTTTGGTGAGGGCATTTGCTGTCGGCCCTCCGGCTCCTAGTATCGTATGCATAATGTTATGATTTTGATCTGAAGCAAATGTAGGGAAGGGCAGTAGCGGAAAACGTTAACAAAAGATAAGAAATACCTGCTGAGGAGCAGTAGGTTAGCGGGAGGGTACCAGCAGGCGCTTCTTAATTCTGGACAAGGAAACCGGTGTGACGCCAAGGAAATTTGCGACAAAATGTTGCGGTATGCGTTGCAGAACTGCTTTGCTGGTATGGAGCATTTTCATATAGCGCTCCTCGGGCGTCTCCGTCAAAAATGATGCGACCCGGTCTTCGTAGCAGCATAAGTAGTACTCGGCAATGAGCCGCCCGAATCGTTCCATCTTGCAGCCCAGCACCGGATGTTCCAGCAACAGCTGCATGGCCTGGTGAGAGATCAGGATGAGATCAGTAGGTTCGAGTGCTTCGATGTAATTAAAGCTGGGTTGCCGCCTCAGGTAGCTCTTGTAAGCGCTTACAAACTCATTTTCAAAGCTGAAGTAGGTGGTCACATCCGTGCCGTCCTTGACGTGGTAATATCGGACAGAACCATGGGAGATAAAGCCAAACTGGTCACATACTTGTCCTTCAGCGACGAAGTGTGCCTTCTTTGGGTAGTGCTTATAGGCAAGGTGCTGTACGAATGTGTTCCATTCCGGATCTTCCAGGATCAGGAAATCCCTGAGCTTGTAACGGAAGTTCGATAGTGCTTCAGCAGGTATGTGATTGCTTCCCATATGATGTACATAAAGGTAGCTTTTTTCAGAATAACTTACGGCCTTAAAAAGACGCCGGTGCCGGTTGGTTTGACTTCACGTTCACAATAGTCCGGTTGACGTATGGGTACAAGGCGATTAACAGAATTACCCCAAGAATCAGCCAGCTCATGAGCTCATAGTAGTCGATGGCATACCGGAGTTGGCTCTGCGTATGTACAGACTTGCTCAGCAGCGCATTCGCCAGGCGGCTCGCCTGCTCAGATCCCATTCCTTTCCCCATCAGCATCTGACGGTAGCCATTGATCCGCTGAACCAGCGCCGGGTCAAGTGTCGACAACTCCTGTTGAAAGCGGTTTAGATGTTCCGTTTGCCGGCTTATGGAGTAATAGTTGATCATCGCGATGCTGACGCAAAATCCGCAGAAACGAAAGAATACGCCTGTTGCTGAAGCAGAACCGCCAAGCTGTGGAGGCACTGAAGAAACCATGAAGATAATCATTGGTGTCATCAATGTTCCGGCGCCAAGTCCTTGAATGAACAAAGGAATGAAGAACTCGGAAACATTTGCCTGGGGCGTAAACAGCATGCGCATCCAAACGTGGAAGATGAGCAGGAAAGCGAATCCGGCCATCCAGATAAAGCGCATCGGTTTCTGAAGTATGACCAGCCTTGACGCAATGGTAACACTGACAACAATACCGAGGGAATTCACCAGCAATAGATGGGACAGGTGGATGGGGTCCAGACCCAGGACTGTGCCAAAATAATTGTTTGTTACAGACATCGAACCGCGGCAGATGTAAAGTATAAAGACCAGTATGGCGCCGGTTGTAAAGTTCCGGTATTCAAAAACTTTCAGTGTAAGGTAGGGGCGCTTCAACTTCCGTTGCCGCAGTACATGAAGCGACAACAGGAAAAAGATGGCTACGACGCTCCAGGTAATACGCGGGTCTTCAAACCAGTAATACTGCTGACCGTAGATGAGTACAAAACCGATCAGACACAATGCGGCCGCATAAATGACGAAGCTTCCCCAGTCCACCTGGTACAAAGGAAATTTCTTGTTGAAGCGGACATTGTTCAGCATGAAATATAGCAGGGTGGTGCCGGGTAGATATAGAAAAATAACGCCCTTGTAGAGTACATTGTAGTCGAACTCCTCCATAAGCGGCGCCGTTACCATCAGGCTGAACTGGGAAATGCAGAGTAGCATCCCATAAAATATCGAATATCCAATTTCCCGTGACCGCTCCGTTTTGAGCCTGCCGAAGATCAGGGTTATACAGATGCTCGTGGTTGCACAATTTGCCATTCCCTGCAAAAAACGAAAGAACAGCAACACCGGCAGGTTTTGGCTGGTATAGCAGACGTACGATGTTACGATCTGTAAAATCGCTCCAAGGAGCAAGTACTCCTTTACGGCGATAAAATTAAAAAAGCGTCTTTCCAGTGCAAAGAAACTCGCCACTGCGGCATAAAAGATGACCGTGGAATACTGAATGTCGGTGGGCTCAAATCCATAAAAGCTGGTCGCAACGCCGGCATTTGCTGTAGAAAGCCCAAACAGGCTCATGGTTGGAAGCACAACCATGAAAATGGTCACTTTGATCAACCATGATGGCACCCACGACTTAAATACGGGAGTAGGGTTATTGATCATGTTTACCGGGATTTTCGAACCAGTACATTCGCATTCATACCGGCACGAAGCGCTTCAATCTCCGAAGGTTTGTCGATAAGACGGATGCGCACCGGCACCCGCTGAACGATCTTTACAAAGTTGCCGGTAGAGTTATCTGGTGGCAACAGGGAGAAACTGGAGCCGGTTGCGGGCGACAAGGATTCTATTTTCCCGCGGAATTTCCGGCCTGGAAAGGCATCCGTTTCAATTTCTACGAGTTCCCCAACCTGCATATTCCGGAGCTGGGTTTCCTTGAAATTGGCGACGACCCATTTTCCGGCTTCCTGATCTACGATATAGGCCAGCGTTTGTCCGGCTTGAACCATCTGCCCCGGCTGAATGGTCCTTCGTCCGAGCTTACAATCGTATGGAGCAACAACAACGGTATATCCGACATCCAGCTTGAACCGGTTCAACATCGCCTCACGCCGCTTGATTTCGGCCTCGGCAACGGAGCGCTGCGCGCGTGTATCGTTGATCTTCGAGGTTGCGGCCTGGTAATTCTTTAAGGCTGTTTCATAATCAGATTGGGCAACTTCCAGTGCCGTCTGCACATTCTCCAGCTGCTGGCGGGTGGCAGATTCCACTTCAAACAGCTTCTTATAGCGGGCATATTCTTGCTGTTGCCTCCATAAACGTGCTTTAGCTGCGGCAATTTGGGATTCGTTTACCTGGGATGTTCGCGTACTGCTTTCTACATTGCTGTTGAGTACCTGCAACTGTGCACGGGCATTTGCCAGTTCTGCCTCCGCTTGCTGCTGTTGCAACTGATATTCGCTGTTGTCAATGATCAGCAAGGTATCTCCCTTTTTTACTTCCTGATTTTCTTCGAACCGGATCTCCTTCACAAATCCACCTACCCTCGAGGTAATGGGGTTAATGTATTCCTGTACCTGCGCATCGTTCGTTTCCTCAAAGCGATATTGATCCCAAAGGGTTATGCATCCCCAGATGAGCAGAACGATCAAAATGATGCCCGCTATCCAGGAGGTTACCCGCGTGATGAGTTTGTCAGTCTTTAAAGCTTCGTTGTTGGTGTTCATAGATATTATAGGTTGCCGATGACGTTTTGTAGTTGATAGTATTGCAGTTGTGCGGCGATCTGCGCGGCTGCGAGATCGAACCTGGATTGCAGCAACTGTGTGTTTGATTCCAGCAATTCTGTGACCAGTGACAATTGGTTGAAGTAGGTATTGGTAACGATTCTTGAGCTTTCAGTAGCCTGTTCAATGTTGGTTTTGGCGACGCGAATCCGGGTTAAGGCTTCCTCATAACGCAGGAAAGCCTCGTTTACTTTTGGCCTGATCTGATCCTGCGTGTTGTGGTGTTCCAGCTCCTGCTGCTTGTATTCTATTTCTGCGGCCTTTACCTTATGACGGTTGTGATAGATGGCGTCGATCGGAAAACTTGCGCGGATTCCGGCAACACCAAGCCCGTATAGGGCGATACTGTAAGGATAGAACTGAATTTGGGGGTAGCTGTAGTTGTAGTCGGCGAACAGGCCTAACTTCGGTGATACATTTCCTTTAACGTCTTTAAGCTGTAAGCGGCGCAGTTTAATCTCCTCCTCGGAAATCTTGTTCTGGTAGGCGTTGTTCATCGCAATGGACAGATATTCCGCATATGTTTTCATGGGAAGTTGTTCCACCGAGGTTGTATCTGCGGGGATTATCGGGACTTCATCAGGTTCACCCATCAGGATGTTAAGCTTTTGGCTGGCAATGGCATAGTCATTCTCAATCTGGGTCAGTGACAATTGGGTTCTGGAAAGCTGCAGTTCTGCACGGAGTACATCACTCTTCAATACCACGCCATTTTTATGCAGTTGCCTGATCTGGTTCAGCTGTGTTTTCAGCTCGGAGATATTGGTCTGGATCAATTGCTTGAATATCAGGCTTCGCTGAAGATCTAAGAAGTAGGCTGACGCCTGCAGCTTGATCTCCGAGACGGTCATGTTCTTTTGCACAGACCGGATCTGGTGGATGATCTGCTGTTTGGAAATGTTGTTGCTGGTCTTGTTTCCATTGTAGAGATTCAAATAAGCATCGGCACCAACCCGGTAAGAATTGTGCACGACTTCGAATTGATCCGGCGTATGAAAAAGTCCGTTTGTATATACCGGAAGGTTACTCACTCTTGCATATTCGCCAGTGGCGTTAATCTCCGGCAGTCGCTCTGCTTTGGCATCCAGAATTTCTTCCTGGCTGCTTTCCAGCCGAAGCTGTTGCATTTGTATGTTCTTGTTGTTTACCGCCGCTTTCTCCCATGCCTGATTAAGTGACAGATATACAGGTTTGTAGGGTGGATTGGCATGTTGCCCCAAAGCAATGTTCGCTGTCATAAGCAGACAAGAAAACATCAACGTTATTTTTAAAAATCTAGGCTTTGTCATGAGGGTACAAAGGTAGTGGTATGCAATTGAGGTAATTTTATGTAATTTGCCTATTTATTGCTCATTCCAGCCAAATGAAAGAAGTTCTTACAACGCATGATCGGTTTATTAATATTGATAACCATGCGAATTCCATATTTGTTCTCCATGAAAAAACAGAAAGAAGATTTCCCGTACACAAACACGTTAAGGGTCAGCTTACTTATGTAGAAGGTGGTATTGCTTACGTCCATGTTGCGGGAAAGATTTATGTTATTCCCGCCAGGCACTATATATGGGTTCCCGGCGGATTGCCACATTTTCTGCAGGTGCGGTATTCAGCGACAGCCATAAGAAATTTATACTTTCCGGTTGAGGAAGGTGCAGCGGCGTTTTACAAGCAGATGGGCATTTACCCGGTAAACAGCCTGTTGCACGAGATGCTTCTTTATACAGAACGCTTTAATGGCGCCATTCTGGACACAGATATGCATTTTCCATTCTTAACAGCAATTAGAAGTATCTTGCCGGAGCTGAGCGTGAACCATTTACAGACAGCCTTACCCGTGAGCGACAACCAGCGATTGCGGCCAGTTCTCCGCTATCTGGATGAGCATTTTGCCAGCCTGATCAACGTGAAGCGAATGGCCGACCACTTTGGAATGAGCGAGCGTACCCTGTCGAGGCTCTTCCAGTCGGAGCTAAGTATGTCCTTTCTGCAGTATGTTAAACAGCTTCGAATGGTGAAGGCGGTGGAAATGATCTTGCAGACAGAGCTTACCTTGAGTGAAATCGCATACGCAACGGGGTACCTGAGCATTTCGGCTTTCAGTAATACCTTTTTGCAGCTTACAAATTTAAGGCCATCCCAGTTTGCACAAACCGTCCGGTAAGTGACTACTCGCCGGCGTTCGCCTTTAACACCCGCAGGAAGTTACCGCCAAGGATTTTACGGATGTCGCTTTCGCTGTATTTAAGTTTCACCAGTTCTGCGGTGATCTTTGGGAAATCGCTCACATCATCCATACCGGTGGGATAAGATTCCGCACCATCGAAATCGGATCCTATTCCCACATGATCTGCACCAATGAGTTTCACCATATAGTCGATGTGTTTGATGAGTAAACTTAATGGCGGCTGGAACTGCGCGGCTTCGGCAGGGTGCGCAGCATTTAATCGTGTTGTCGCCAGATCTTTGTCTACATATACCTTCAGCAGTGAGTCAAGCTCTGTCTGGTATTTCTTATGAAAGGCGGCAACTTTTCCGAAGTACCCCGCGTCTAGAAAACCGCTGTAGAAGTTTAGAAAGACAACGCCGCCGTTCTTTGCGAGGGCTTTTAGCTGTGCATCTTTGAGGTTCCGGGCTACAGGCGCAAGGGCATAGGCACAACTGTGAGAGGCAATCACAGGCTTCGTGCTGGTTTTCAGAACATCATAAAAGGTTCGTTCGCCCACGTGAGATACATCGACCATTACACCAAGGTCATTCAACCGGCTGACGATCTTTACACCCAAACCCGTAAGTCCAAGGTGTTCCAGGCTGTCCCTGCGGGTGGTTTCATCGTGGGCCGATGTTGCCCAGCTGGTACTGTTGTTCCAGGTCAATGTGAGGTAACACATGCCGCGCCTGGCCAGGCTGTCCACCAGATCCAGCCGGTCTTCGATCATGTGCCCGCCTTCCACACCGATTAATGCTGCGAACTTTCCTTGTTTTACGGCGTCGCTGAGTTGCTTTGCGGACCTGGCGAGCGTAATTTTGCCCGGGTTCCTTCGAATCAGCGCGTTAAGGGAGTCGATCTCTCGTGTGGCACGGGCAAACCCGCTGCCTTTGCCAAAGCGCTCGTTGCACCAGATGGAGAAGACCTGGCCGTCCAGGCCACCTGCCTTTGCACGCACCAGATCGAAGTTCCCATTCTTCAACGGCTTCGCCAGATCGTCACCGGACAATATCTGACCGGATAGGACATCATTGTGGGTGTCTATAAAGATTGCTTTGTCGTGAATCTTGGCGGGGTCCTGTGCGTAGATGTGGCTGCTGAGTAGCAGAAGGCTGAGCAAGGGGAGTGTTCTCATTGGTCTCTAGGTTCGTTTCGGGCGATCAAGATAATTTAAAAATTGAACTTTTACGAATCTCTACCTGTAAACAGGTCATCGGAAACCATCAGGTTGGAGTGCCAGCTGCATGTCGCAGTCAACATTGTAAAACATAATCAGGATGCCTAAGGTTATATCATAAACAGATCGTTATGCTTAGTCAAAGAACCATCGTCATTACCGGAGCATCCAGTGGAGCCGGAAGGGCGATTGCATTGGAATTCGCAGGTAAAGGCGTTAAATTGGTTCTTGCTTCCCGGAATATCACGGCACTGGAAGAAGTGGCCGTTGAATGCGATGCACTTGGTGCGCAGGTAAGATGTGTGGAGGCTGATGTCTCTGATGCCGGCGCCTTAATTAACCTGGCTGCGGAAGCCGACGAATTCGGGGGCAAGATTGATGTGTGGGTGAACAATGCCGGAGTCCTCGCCGTGGGGCCTTTTGATAAGATGCCCATGGAAGTTAGCGAACAGGTGATTCGTACGAACCTGATCGGATATATGAACGGTGCGCATGCCGTACTTCCTTATTTGAAGAAACAGAAGCGTGGAATACTGATCAATAACATCTCTATAGGTGGTTTTCTGCCGGTCCCATATGGTGTGGCATACTCGGCGAGCAAGTTCGGTATCCGCGGCTTTTCGCTTGCGTTGAAGTCGGAACTTTCCGACTGGCCGGACATCCATGTTTGCGACGCTTACCCGGCTTTTTTGGATACCCCGGGTATTCAGCATGCGGCAAACTACACAGGCAAGTCCGTCAGACCGGCGCAGCCAGTGTATGATCCCCGGCGGCTGGCGATGGGAATTGTGGAACTTGCAGCGCATCCCCGTCCGGAAATGATGATTGGAAGTGCCTCCGTGCTTTTACGTGCCGCACACGGTTTGTTTCCGGGAATCACGCGGAGCATAGCAAAGCTGGTGATTTCCAACTATCTGAAAATGGCAGATCCAATTGCGCAGACAGACGGCAATCTTTTCACTCCGGTGGAATATGGCAACTCGGTATATGGGGGATGGGGGTGTCCGGGAAGACCTAAGGCCCACCGTAAATACATTGCTGCTGGTATGCTAATTACGTCTTTGATCGGGCTGGCGCTGTTGAAGACCGGCAGATCGAGGGTTTAGCCTGGGATCATAGTAGCTGGATTGAGGGTCATCATCTCTGAAAGTTCGAACACCCTGTCGAGTACAACAACCCCAATTCCGATAAAAAGAACAGAAAGCAATTCAATTGTTAGCTTTTTTACAACAGCTTTGTCTTTGATGGTTTTCCATACAATGGGGAGGCTGACAATTGCACTCGTCAGGGAAGTCAGGATGGTTACACTACCTGCCAACGCCGGGCTTATCTTGTGGTGGCTGGCCATTGTAGCTGCGGCTGCCGTCGTACTGGCACTGCTTATGAAACCACCGAAAAAGCCGGTTGCAAATATTCCAAGGTTACCGAAAAGTTTGGTCAGTATGCTGCCGCATATTGCAATCAGAACAAAAAAGCTGCCGAATACCAATACATTCTTAACGGATATCGGTGAGGCCAGCTTGAGCTTTGGCGTCTTTACCGTTCCGCCGTTTTCGCGGTAATGTTCTCTCCCGATCCAGAAAGCAGATGCGAGTGACATCGCAACAAGGGGCAACACTGTGGATGCGAATGAAGCAGGAGAGAAGATTACCAGCAGGATGAGATTTCTTGCAAACATTGCAATGGTGGTGAGCAGGCATAGCGTTGTCAGTTTCGACGTTAATCCCGCAGCCTGCACACGTGTGCTTGTTTCCGCAACGGTTGCGGTACTGTTTACCAGTCCACCAAAAATAGCACCGAGATAAAGTCCATTCGTGCTGAATATTCGCAGCAGTACGTAGTTGATAAAGCCTATGCCGGATATTGCGATCACGCTGATCCATGCGTCGCTTGGGTTAAAGAGCTCCCATGGGTCTATGTATTCGTTGGGGAGAATGGGGTAAATTACAAAGCCTATGAGTCCGAGCAGCACGGCACTCCGGATTTCCGCAGGGGTGAGCCCGCCTACAAACTTATTCAGTTCTTCTTTCCAGGCGAGCAGCATCATTACTGCGATTGCGCCGGCAACGGGCGTGAAGATGTGGCCCAGGCCGACGAGAACGCCAAGAATGAAGTTGACGATCATGGCCACGGAGGTGGTAATTTCCAGTGTGCGGTCTACGAGGATGCTCCGTCCGTTTGTTAGCAGGACAAGCAGAAAGACACCGACAAGAGAGATTGCAATTAAATTCTGGCTGATCATGGAGGATAACATCCCGAACAAGGCAACAATCGCAAAGGTCCGCATGCCCATTTCTTTGTGCGACCACTTACGTTCGAGCCCTATCAACATACCAATACCCAGGGAAACGGCCATTTTCAATGCAACCGGCGCAGCCGGATATTGCAGGAATTCTTGATCCATGCTTATCTATTCATTTATTTTAACAATGGTTTATTGTTGATTAACAACGCCTGTTCTTTTATGTTTGATGGACCAGGACATCCTTGTTTAAAGCCTTACATTTCAGGTGGTTTGAGTGCAAATTGGCTTTCGATCGGGTCAGTAGTTTATCCAAGGAGGTACGGCCTGAACTTCGGTGCTGTTCTCTTCTTACTGGCTTGTTCGTAGGCATACCCAAGGGTGATCAGTTCCGCCTCGGTATATGGCAGCCCGAAAAACGACAGCCCCATGGGCAGATCGTGCCAGCTGCCCATGGGAACCGTGATGTGCGGGTATCCGGCTTTAGCTGCAGGTGATGAGAACGAAAACCCGTTGTCGTAATCGCCGTTAACCAGGTCAATACAAACGGCAAAGCCATTCGTCGGGCCGATGATCGCATCGAGCCGATGGGTCTTCATGATTTGATCAATGGCGGCGCTGGTGGAATCTCTCGACTTTTTAAGTGCATCCAAGTATTCCCTGGTTTCGAGGCCACCTTTTTGCTGCGCGAGCTCAAGCGTCTCCTGCTTAAAAAAGGGCATGGCTTCTGTTTCATGTTCCTTGTTGTAAGCGATGACATCCGCCAGGGTTTTCATTCTCGAGTTCGCCGTACGCAGGTAATTGTTTACGCCTGCTTTAAATTCATAAAGCAACACGGTGAACTCGGCATTGCCTATGCCTTTAAGTTCTTTAAGTAACTCCACTTCTATGATTTCTGCGCCTTTACTGCGCAGCGTCACCATTGCGTTTTTCAGGAGTTCGCCAGCTGCGGTGTTGTCTTGCTTTAGCGTAGACTTCTCCACACCCAACCGTTTTCCTTTCAACCCCTCCGGATTTAAAAACGGCGTATAGTCCGTCTTGAACTTACCTTTACTGTCCATTGTCTGTGGATCGTTTGCGTCTATACCCGTCAGTGCACCCAGTAAAATTGCCGCATCGGAAACAGTGCGCGTCATCGGGCCTGCCGTATCCTGGGTGGCTGATATGGGGATGATGCCGCTGCGGCTCCACAGACCGACGGTTGGTTTGATCCCCACCAGCCCATTCACGGAAGCCGGAGAGACCACTGAGCCATCGGTTTCTGTCCCGATGGCAAGAGCACAGAGGTTTGCTGCAACTGCAGTGCCCGATCCGGCGCTGGAGCCACTGGGGTTGCGGTCCAGGATATAGGGGTTTTTAGTTTGTCCACCGCGGCTGCTCCAGGCGCTTGTGGAGCGCGAAGACCGGAAATTTGCCCATTCGCTCAGGTTCGTTTTACCCAGTAAAACGGCGCCTGACGCACGCAGGCGTGTAATGATGAAGGCATCTTCCTTGGCAATGTTATCTGATAAAGCCGATGCACCTGCAGTGGTATGCATCTGATCTCCGGTGTTAATATTGTCTTTAATCAGTACGGGAATGCCATGTAACGGACCGCGTACCTTTCCACTTGCGCGTTCCCGATCCATCGCATCGGCAATCTCTAGGGCATCCTTGTTGAGTTCTATAACGGAGTTTAATCTGGGTCCTGTACGATCGAGCTTTTGTATCCTGTCCAGATAAAGAGCAGTTAACGCCCTGGAGCTGTACTTCTTGTTCTCCATCATTTTTTGCAGGTCCTGAACCGTTGCTTCATGAAGTTTAAAGTTGTCCTCAAAGGAGGAGCAATCAATTACTGGAAATTTGTCCGGATCTGCAGAGGCATTTGCGGCAGCGGTACCCATGGAACCCAGCGTCAGCATAGCCAAGGATCCGGATTTTAGAAAGTTTCTTCGTTGCATGATTTTGTAAAGATGATGGGTATAAGGATGACTAAAATACTTTTAATTTAGGATGTTTTGCAGGCCCGGTTGAATTAGTAGTGTATTTTTTTGATATTGCAGCGGGGCCGGAACCTGCATATATCCGGCTGTTTACAGCAGTTTTTACCGCCGAACAATGGAATCTTACGAAGAGAAAGTTTTAATAGAACTTGCGACGTGGCAGCGGAAGATGCAGAAGGATCCTTCTTTCACCGACCGGCTGTCTAAACGTATGCAGAATAAGATCAACGGTTTCATACCGGAGCAGGTACACAAGGCCATCACCATTACGCTGGAGAAGATGTTTAAAGCAGTGCTTTTTGGTGCGAGATATACCAGTCCCAAGGCACTCACTGCCGGATCGCTGGTGTTTCAGGAGGCTTATGTTAAACAGCGGATCAAGTTCTACCAGAATACGGCATCAGCGGAAGGGGCGGTCACGGGTGCTGGCGGAATCCTGATGGGGCTGGCAGACTTCCCGATATTCATCGTGATCAAGATGAAGCTGCTATTTGAAATTGCTTCGTTGTATGGTTTCGATGTGAAAGATTATAGGGAGCGCTTGTACATGCTGTATGTTTTTCAACTTGCATTTTCAAGCCAGCAGTGCCGCAATGAACTTTACCTGCGGGTGTTGAACTGGGACAGCTATGTCAGTCAGCTGCCTGATAGCGCAGATGAATTCGACTGGCGCAGTTTTCAACAGGAGTACAGAGACTATATAGATCTGGCAAAAATGGCACAACTTATACCTGTCATCGGGGCAGCTGTAGGCGCGATTGCAAACTACAAGCTTGTGGCCAAGCTGGGTGAAACCGCCATGAATTGCTATAGAATGCGTAAATTTATTACATGATGCCATATTCATTTTCAATTGTCATAATCTTGCAGCTGATCGTTTCTATATCAGCCTTCGCCCAACATCCACCCGTATTCGAAGGACTACAATCCGATACCACCTACGTTGTCATAGACGACTTTACCATGAACCTGGTCAAGTATAAGTACAGGACCCCGAACATTAACTTCCTTGTCATCCACGACAATGAAGATACCGGCGTGAAAGCAGCGTTCGAATACATCCGTTTTAGCGGCGGAACGATCATTGACCCGCAATACGGCGGCGTCAGGAACTATGGTTTCCAACACAACCAGAACAACATCAATATCGACCCAAACAGCATCTACACAGAAACGGGCATACGACAGAAACTTGATGACGTTGGCATTGACGATGATGAGGTGGTTGAGTCGTTAAGTAAAGCGTCGAAAGTGATCTTAAACTTTTACAGCGCGGAGAAACCGGAATACATCTTTACGCTGCACAACAATGGGGACGGCGGCTTTGGCATCGCTTCTTACCTGGAGGGCTACGAACTGGAAAGTACTGCGGATTCGGTACACATCAACTTTCAGATGGATCCGGATGATCTCATTCTGGTCACAGAAAAAACGCTTTACAATGCGTTGAAAAAAGCGGATGTGAACGTCGTGCTGCAGGCTGCAGACGCTCCAGATGATGGGTCACTTTCGGTCTATGCCATGCAAAATCAAATTCCCTACATCAATGTCGAAGTCCAGCACGGACATCAATATGAACATCTGCGGCTCATTGAAATTGCGATCAAAGCACTCAAAGAGAGCTATCCATCATTCCGTTTTAAACAGGAGTAAAGACGCTACTTCTCCGGTCCATCTTTTTTGCCATCAAAGGAAAATCGTCGTGAAATGCTGAAGCCCCAGCGGTACTGTCCTTTTCGCCACGAACTTGTTGTGGAGGGAATGTACTGCATTTCTTGAATGGCCGTAGCATTGGTGAAGTTCAAATGAAATACGTGGCCGCCTGTTTCAATTTCCAAACCCACACCCAGGGGATTGTAGAACTTTGTCTGGTTCTTTTCTTCGAGATAAGCCTTGTCTTCCTTATTCCGGAAGGGGAGGACGTAATCTACCACCAGTGCCATGCGCTTGCTAAATTTCATCCGCCCACCTGCTCCCAGAGCAAACAGCTCGTTCTGATCCCGGAAGGCTGTGAAGTTGCGGCTGATGTAGGTTGGCGTAAGCTCAAATGAGAAGTTGCTGGTGAACTTTCTGGCAATGATCACCTGCGCGACATAGTTCATCCGGTCAGAAAACCCATCATAGGCCGTGGGCGATGCCGGATCCTCACTGGCCTCAACGGCAGCGATGGTATTGCTGCCAAATAGTGTAATGGCAAGTGGAATGCGGCCGTCGACGCTTTGCTGCAGCAGCCGGTATTTCACGCTGCCTTCATACAACTGCTGCACGGCATTTGCACCTTTTGCCCGTGCAAGACCTATCGTCAGGTTGTCGGTAATCCCATATTCAAACCCAATGCGGATATCGGTGGAGTTATCTAGTCCGAAGAATTGTTTGATCCCTCCATTTGAGCCGGCGATGTCGCCAAAGCGATGATCAACTTTAAAGTCCAGTTCATTCTTGTAAATGGTTTCATTGGTGTGGCTGTTGATGAGTTTTGTGGACTTAAACGTTCCCTTCACTTTCTCGCTGCCTGTGGAGGGCGTGGATAGTTCCTTTTCCAGATCCGTTTGTGCGAAGACGGACGTTGATGTCAGAACCAGGACAAAGAACAAGGTTCTTTTCATGCCGGCAATATGTATTCTTTTCATAAGTTCATTTGTTTTGGTTGTAGAAAAGGGCTGCAGCGCACCTTACTATTGATCAGGTCGTTGCAGGTTGTTTTCTTGTTAAGGTTTTTTAGGTTGATACAGGGCGGAGATACGGACGTCGACAAACTCTGCGATGTTCTTGAATACCAGTGCGGGAATCTTGATGTTGTGATCGGCGATCCTCACTTTAAACACGGTTTTGGCATTAATCACACCCTGGGCAACTACGAACGATACCTTGGTCTGGTAGGTTTTGGTCACACCATGAATGTTCAGATTGCCCTGTACTGTTGCGGTGTATGTGCCGTCCTGACTGAGGTCTGTGTTGTCGATAATCTTACCCCTGAATTCAGAAAATGGATATTTGTCGCTTTCCATGTAGTTCTCATTGAAGTGTTCCTGCATCAGCTTCTTCTTAAACTGAAAACTGGTGTTGTTCACCCGGAAGATGATCTCCCTGGATTTCAGGTCTAACACCGAACTTGCCGTCGTGCTTTTGCCTTCTATATCCTCCACAATGGTGCTGGAGTAAAAGGATACGGAGGCATTCTTACTGATGCGGATGTCCTGGGCCTGTGCGCTGAGCTGCATGGAGCAGGCAAGCAGGAGAATGGCTATCGTTTTCATAAAACCTGCGTTATTTTTCCAATTTGCCTTGATCATACCAGTCCTGGAGCGACTTCAATTCTGCTGCCGACAATGAACCGTTTAGTGGCATGATCTTACTTACAAGTGTTACCTGCCGGATGCGCTCTGCGTTTCCAAAAACAGATTGGTAGCCGTTGAAGGCCCAGATACCAGCCTGCGCCTTTCCGGGACCATGACAGAAGGAACATTTTGTCTCGAAGAGTGCGCCGACAAAGTTGTTGTAGGTTACCTTTTCTGTAGGTGCTGGCGGCTCTTCCGGCGTACTTTCTTCGGCTTGATTTTTTGAACAGGCGGCAATCAAGAGGTAAGACAGTCCGATTGCAAGAAAAACACGGTGATTACTTGACATAACTGGGATGTTTAAGGTTTTTGAATCTGTTATTTGAAGCGTTTACGGCCGTTGAACGGAAAAGGTTGTCTGCAGAAAGAAAAAAATATGAAATAAGATGCTGTTTGATAGATTTTTAGGAACAAGCAATACTTTTTGTTAAATTGAGGCAACCTATGGCCGGCTTTTGCCGTATTAACGGAATAGATGCATGTGGTAAACCAAAAGATAATTATAGGTGCAAGAAATTATTCAGGGGTGCATTAAACAAGATCGATCGAGTCAATACCTGCTCTATAAAGAATATTATAGTTATTGCATGGCTATATGCCGGAGGTACACGCCCAACAGCTACGATGCGGCGGATGTTCTGAATGCTGGTTTTCTAAAGGTATTTACACATATTAGCAAGTACGATCCGGCAAAACCCTTTAAGGCATGGATCGGAAAGATAATGACAAACACGGCGATCGATCAGTACCGGGTTAACCTGAAGTTTAGCGATCATGAGGATGTGACCACCTATGAAAATATCGGGGACACCCGAGTGTCAACGCACGATCTGGATTACCAGGACCTTCTGGTGCTCATCCAGGGACTTTCACCCGCTTACCGTACGGTATTCAATCTCTACGCGATAGACGGGTATTCTCATGAAGAAATCGCTGCACTGTTAAACATTTCGGTGGGCACATCTAAATCCAACCTTTTCAAAGCCCGCCAAAAACTTCAGGAACGGATACTTGCCGCAAACGAAATGGGTGAACATAAGAACATAAGAAATGAAATACCAACGAAGAATCTATAGGGAACGTGGAAAGTAAAAAAGATATTGATCAATTGTTTAAGGATGGACTTCGCGAGCCGGATATCCCGTTCAACGAAGCGGACTGGGAGAATATGGCCCGGAAACTCGACGAGCAATCCAGAAGGAAACGATGGAAAACATGGTTGCTCTGGTCCTCGGCTGCTGCCGCTGTGTTTCTGGTTGCGTTGTTCTGGATGTTTGCCGGGCAAGCACCGGAGGTCCGGAAAACTCCGGATAAAGCAGTTGCAAAAACACCTGGGAAGCGCAGTTCGCCAGATTCAAAGCCCGGTGCAGCAGCACGGGCAGATGCTGAAAAAGAACCTGCAGCTGTAACCCCACTGAATGAACAGCAAAGGTCCTCAGCCAGTAACGTACCTCAGCGTCTGGATATCCCTTTAGAACCCTTTGGCTCCGTTGCGGGCGGGTATGGTAGTGCGATGCTCCGCCATGAGGGCACCTTCGACATCAGGATACGGGCTGCAGCGCCTGGGAATATAGAAGCTAGCGTTTTACCTGATCTTACCTTGAGGCAGCCCGTGGCCGCAACGGTGTCTTCCGGAGAAAAGTATGCAGCGCTGGAGAGGCGTGCCGATAAGAAAATTAATACTGCCCAGGCAAGGGGCAGGCAATTTGTTCTTAGCGCCATAGTTGCACCCGATCTTAGTTACGCCAAATCAGCCCTCGGATCTAAGGTAAGTTCCAACTTCGGACTACTCGCCACCTATGCCTTTCATCCACGGCTAAGTGTGACCACAGGGGCGCTTTATGCCAATAAATATTACAATTCCAGGGGTGCTGGAGCAGTTAATTATGGTGCTGATGAACATACCTTGCAGATCAATGCACTTTGCAATGTCCTTGATATCCCGGTGAATCTGAATTACAAGCTGCTGACCAGAAAAGCTTTTTCCCTAAGTCTGAACACCGGCTTATCAAGCTACATCATGCTAAGAGAGAAGTATGATTATATATACGCGGAAAGCGGATATGGAGAAAGTACAGTTTCCATGGAGATCAGGAACCAAAACAGGCACATGTTCGGCGTTGCGAATGTCGCGGTCAGTTTCGATCGCCAGATCACTCCGCAAATCAGTATTGGCGTGCAGCCGTTTATGAAGGTGCCGCTAACCGGAATCGGGTATGGAAAAGCTGATCTGAAATCCACAGGCGTTTCGTTTTCAGTAAATATGGGGCTGTTTCCGGGAAAGAAGACGTCAAATACAGCTGCCTGGAGCCGTCTAAACCGGTGAGCGGTGAAATGTATGATGCAGCACTTTCCGGTACAATTCATCCGGAAGAAAAGGCTTCACCACAATATCATCCATGCCTGCGCCTGTAATCTGATTCTGAATTTCATCCGGCAGGTTTGCAGTCAGTGCAATTATAGGGATCTGAACACCGTCATCACGCATCTTGCGGGATGCTTCGTAGCCATCCATTACCGGCATGTGCAGATCCAGGAGAATCAGGCGGTGTCTGCTGACATCAAGTTTCTCCAGCGCCTCTACGCCATTCAGGGCCACGTCAATTTGCGCACCCCAACGCTCCAGATATTTCTGAGCCACCATTACGTTCATCAGGTTGTCTTCTACCAGCAGGATAGCAATGCCGGTGAGCGGCTTTTCCTCTTCTTTGGCCAGGTTTTCTTTCCGCTTCACCTCAAGTGGCCTGGCACTCTTTTGAAAACGTTGCTGGAAGAAGAACGTTGATCCTTGTCCTTCCTCACTTGTCAGGCAAAGTTTTGAATTCTGCAGTTCCAGTATCCGCTTTGATATGGCAAGCCCAAGTCCGGTGCCGCCGAAGCTTCTTGACGTCGATGAATCCGCTTGTGTAAAGCGTTCAAAGATCATTTTTTGTTTTTCTGGTGAGATGCCAATCCCGCTATCTTTAACCTTGATGAGCAGGAGCACCTCATCTTCTGTTTGGGAAAGAACCGCAAGCGAGACCTCTACAGCACCAACTTTCGTGAATTTAATGGCATTGTGCACCAAGTTGGTCACCACCTGCGACGTTCTGGTCGGGTCTCCAATTACCTTGTTCTGCAAGGTGCCGTCAATCTTGAGATTCAAAGCGATGCCCTTGTCCTGAGCAGAGATCTGAAGCCCAGTAACGATATTTTTTAACAGGGAGGGTAGGTCCATGTCAATCTGCTCGAAACTAACCTTACCGGCTTCAATCTTGTTGTAGTCCAGAACATCATTGACAATAGAGAGCAGGTTATTCGCTGAAAAAAGCATCACGTCAATCTGTTCGATCTGATCCTCCCGGGGATCGTTCCTAAGCAACAAATGACTCATTCCGATCACGGCATTCAGTGGTGTTCTTATTTCATGACTCATGGTGCTCAGAAACTCACTTTTAACGATGAATCCCTGTTCTGCCTGTGCCCTTGCCTGCTTCAGCTTGAAGTATACGCGATGAGACAATATCAACGACTGAAGAAAAAAGAAGCAGGAGTAGCAGGCGAAGTTAAGCAGCGGTAAAGGGGGAATGATACTTAAGTAATGCAGCATTGAGATTGCGAAGGCAGTCATCAAAGGTACAGAGCTGACGAGTGTATAAATTGCGCCAGGCCGTTTTCTTCTGTAAGCAACCGCATAAACAAAGGGTGTATAAAGCAGGCAGAAAACCATCATGATCAGAAAAGGATTGATCAGGAGCGTATAATATTTTGCGGGCAGGATGGCAGAAGATACGGTGAATGCAAAACAGATGGAGATTATTGCATTTCCAAGGGGAGGGTTGACATCTTGCGGATATAAATACTTTGTGTACAAACTGAACAGTCCGATGCCAAGAAAGAGGGTAACGTACTCCAGCCTGGTGGTAACATACCAACTCAGGTCGGGTATCAGGGTGTGCAGAATGTAGTTGTCTATTCCGACAAGCCGGTAGCTGTACAGCATGGAAAATAACGAAAATAGCAGTATCGCACGGTCTTTGTTGCCCATGACGTATAAGCCCAGAAAAAACAGACCGCCCATCATCAGGCATCCTGCCAAAACGAGATCAATGGCCACGGCCTTCTCGCGGTCAAGTTCTATGTCTGCTTTTTTTCCAAGATAGATGGACTTCTTTATGCCTCCTATGCTGTGCTGATAGTTGGAGATCTGTAACACCAGGACCATGGTGTCTGTTGCAGCAGGTATGTCGACCGCATTATACGCCCAGTATGGAACTGAGCTTTCTTCAGTCTTGCCTACCTTACCATTCGCAGCGACAGGCTTGCCATTCAAAAACAAGCGGTAAGCGGTATACACGTCGGGGATTGCGATCCGCAATGGCACATCTGTTTTAGGCAATAGAACCGTAAGCTTATATGTTGCACAACCAAATGCAGGTAGGTTTTTACCTTTAATGTCTTTCCATTTCTTAGGAAATGGGGCGGGTTCCCCCTTATTTGCAGATACCTGATCCGGACTTAACAGTTGATTCCAGTAGAATAGCCATTCGCCGTCGAGGGGCAGTTCGTCAGAAAAAGACTGATTGCGCAAGTCTATGATGCCATCTTTCGCTTTCGGATCCTGCTGCGGGGCGGCAACCGTCTTTGCGGAAAAACTTATCAGGAAGAGAAAAACTACTGCGGGAATGGAGTTGCGAACCCGCATGAAGTATAAAAGAGCGCTGCAATAATAGGAGGTCGGCAAGTTACTGTCCTTAGTTGGTGACGTCTACAAGTTCGATTGTGAAATCAAGAACTGAGTTTGCCGGTATAGGACCATTGGCTCTATTGCCATAACCATAGTAAGACGGAATAAGCAGCCGGATCTTTCCGCCCTTCTGGATCAGCGGGACACCAATCTGCCACCCCGGAATCATGTTACCAAGGGTGAAGGTTCTCGGTTGGTTCACAGCCGTGCTGTCAAATCCGGTTCCATTTAGCAATCTACCTTTATAATTTACTTTTATCTGTGTATTGGGGCCATAGGTGGCACTTCCCGTTCCTGGTGCAAGCACCTGATAAAATACGCCGTACTCGTTTACTTTACCTACAGCAAGATTGTTTGTGACAGCAAAACTTCTGATCGTTGTGGTATCTAACTTAAATTGTGCTTCGTAATCGAAGGTATCCACAAAATTGTTTTTTTTACAAGATGCAATGGCTCCTGCAAGGAATAAAATTAAGAGTAGGTATTTCAGCTTTTTCATCGTAAACAAATATATGTTTTAAGCGTGAAATTACAGACTTTTTCAAGGCTGGTAAACAAAAAAGCATCTATGCTGAGTTCTGTACATTCATTTTTCATTCGACGACGATCGCATGGATCATATCATGCCGGAGGAAAGCGGGGAGAAGCACCTGCAACAAGGCGGACCCGAGCGGGACCTTACCCGCACCTTACCCGCACTTTACCCGGACAAACTGCGCGTAAGCTGCGGGTAAGCTGCGCCTGAGGGTTGCCTTGAATACGGCTTATTTACCTTGTTGAAAAGTTGTAGCCGGCAGGCTTTTTAAACATAAGGCCGCATCATTTCGTGAATGATGCGGCCTTATGTTTCAAGCAACAGGTTTAATTATACGAGCTGTTGCAATGCTTCTTTTGTAAACCCTTTAAACTGGTCGTTTTTATGCTGACGCACTTTAGTGGTCCAGTTCGCATCTGCGAGTATTGCGCGGCCAACGCCAACCAGGTCAAAATCGCCGCGGTCCATCCGTCTGATGAGCTCATCTAAGCTGCTTGGCTGAGAACTTTCTCCCGAAAATGCAGCCAGGAACTCACCTGTTAATCCAACGGAGCCCACTGTGATGGTCGCTTTTCCAGTGATCTTTTTCGCCCAGCCGGCAAAGTTCAGGTCAGAACCCTCAAACTCGGGCTCCCAGAAACGGCGTTGAGAACAATGGAAAATGTCGACACCGGCATCGGCCATTGGATTCAACCAGCTTTCCATTTCTTGCGGGTTACCGGCAAGCTTATAATTGTAAGCCGACGGCTTAAATTGAGAAAGACGGATGATCAACGCGAAATCGTCGCCAACGGCTTTCCGTGCTTCCTTAATTACTTCTATCGCAAATCGGCTGCGTTCTGCAAGGGTTTTTCCGCCAAAGATATCTGTGCGCTCATTTGTGCCTTCCCAGAAGAACTGATCGATCAGGTAACCATGCGCTCCGTGTAGTTCAACGCAGTCAAATCCAAGACGCTTTGCATCTGCGGCAGCCCTGCCGAACGCTGCAATCGCATCTGCGATGTCTGCATCGGTCATAGTTTTTCCATTGTTAAAGCCCGGGCGGTTTAATCCCGATGGCCCCTCAAAGGGTTCGGAAGGAAGCCAGCCTGAAGGATGGTTATCCATAATGCCCATGTGCCAGATTTGTGGTCCCATCTGACCACCTGCAGCATGTACGCCGTCTATCACGTTCTTCCATCCTGCAAGTGCCCGGTCTCCGTGGAAATGGGGTATGTCTTTGTCGTTGGATGACGAGGGGCGGTCGATCACTGTGCCTTCAGAAAGGATCAGTCCGACTTCACCTTCCGCTCTTTTCCGGTAGTAGGCAGCTACATCGGCGGTCGGTACGCCGTCCGGCGAAAAGGAACGCGTCATTGGCGCCATGACAATGCGGTTCTTGATATTCAACGACTTCAGGCTGAATGGCCTGAATAAACTTTCATTATTCATATGTATTTAAACTAAATGTTTGATTTGATGCTTTTGCTTAATGCTTCGAATGCGGCTTCGTTTCGTTGATAGTACGTCCACTGGCCGACGCGGGTTGATCTAACCAGACCTGCACGCTGAAGTATGGACAAATATTCTGAAACGGTAGACTGGGTCAGTCCGGCTTTCTTCTGGATCTGGCCAACACAGACACCATCGGCAAATCCATTAGCAGCTTGTTCCGGAAAGTTCTCCTGCGGCGCTTTAAGCCAGTTCAGGATCTGAAGTCTGGTCTTATTGGAAAGTGCTTTGAATATATCTACTTCGTCCATAGTACAAAGGTATATCGGAATTTCCCGATATACCTATCTTTATTCAAGAGATGACAGTCCGTCAATAAAAGACAAATTGCAGGTCATCCGGTATATATCAAAATCAATCGTTATTTTTATACCAGATGATTGGGTGGAACGGGTTTCATTGTCCTGCCGGTTAAATAAATTTTTTGATATGTCTACACGTTACGATGAGCTGTTCCAGATCCTTAAAGATGAGGTGGAAGGGCTGGCCAGGAATTTGGAAGCTGACTTTGAAAAGGAGGCGATAAATGATGGGTACTATATCCTTGCTGAGCTGAGGAGCAGTATCGAAGATTGGTCTGAGATGCTGGAAAACGGCGATATTGACGCAGGAAACTTTAAGTCCCTGTTGTTTGCGGAGCAGGATCAATTCAGGCTTATGGCACTTCGAAAGGCAGGGTTAACCAGCACAGAGATAGATGATTTCCGGGAAGCCGTTTTTCTCGCCATCTACAATACGGTGCTGCGCGTAATTAAACTGTTGTAAATGCATTTCATTCATAAGAGACTTAAACCAAAGCCCGCCCGTTATTGGATGATCAGTAAGAAAAAGACGACACGTACATGCATGATATTACTTTTGGTGCTCTGTAATGTTGGTTGCGACCAGGCATCGAAGTTCATTGTACGAAGATCAGTAAGTTACAGTGATCGCATCAGCGTTTTTAAGGATTATTTAACGATCATCAAAGTAGAAAACACCGGTGCGTTTCTGAGCGTTGGTACTGCATTTCCTGTTTACATCAAGTTTATCTTTCTGACCGTTCTTCCCATACTTGTGATCTGCTATGCATTGTATTGGCTCCTCACAAAAACCCGCATCCCGGATCTGGTTGTCTTCGGCTCATGCTTTCTGATTGGCGGCGGAATTGGAAATCTCTTTGACCGGCTTCTTTTTGGATCGGTCACTGATTTTTTCCATATTAATTTTGTGCTCTTCCAAACCGGCGTCTTTAACATGGCGGATGTCTCCATTGTCTTTGGCATATCGCTTATCCTGTTTCAAAATTATGTGCTCAACAAGCTTGGCGGCAGGCATGCACGTTCTGCATAGGTTCGTAACAATTTTCTTGTCCGCTGCTCTAATAATGATAAAGCCTGCGGTGTATGAAAATCAACTCGTCAACTAAGGGGCGCAAAGACGGTCTTGCCGGTCAGCGTTCGAAAAAGAAAGAATGGTTAAATGCGATCGTGTTTGCACTGATTGCCTCTACGCTCATCAGAGGGCTTGTCTTTTCGGCCTATGCCATACCTTCCGGATCCATGGAAGGCAGCTTGCTTACCGGCGATTATCTGTTTGTCAGCAAGATTACGTATGGACCGAGATTGCCCCTGACACCGGTTTCGAATCCATTTCTTGAACCCACCATTACAAAGTATCACCTACGGACATACTGGGACGGGATTCAGCTTCCATACTTCCGTCTACCCGGATTTAGCCAGATCAAGCGTGGCGATATTGTGGTTTTTAACAAACCGGAAGAAGCGGATCCGAAGCTGCGGGTTCCGGTTGATCAACGGACAAGCCTGATTAAACGTTGCCAGGCAATACCCGGAGATGTGCTTCAGATCATTGACGCAAAAATTTACATCAATGGAAAGCCTGTGCAGGATGCAGATCATTCGCAGTCGACCTACGTCGTAAAAACAGAAGGGAGCACCATTAACCCTGATGTGTTTGATGACCTGCAAATAGCGGTGCTGGCGCAGGAGGATCAGTATACATTTCTGATGTCAATTCCGAAAGCTTCTTTAGCGGCATTCAGCGGGTATTCTTACATTAAAAGTGTTTTACCTGCCGTTGCGGGTTCCGGGCAGTTCGATCCGTTGATCTTTCCGCATCGCGCAAAATTTCCATGGAACGTTGATAATTACGGTCCTTTAACCATTCCTAAAGCAGGAATGTCCATTCCGCTGAATGATTCTACACTAACCCTCTACCGACGGGCAATTGAGTGGTATGAAAACAACAGGGTGGAAAAAGCGGGCAAGGACATTCTGATTAACGGGAAGAAGGCTGATCAATATACTTTTAAGCTCAACTACTACTGGATGATGGGTGACAACCGGCACAATTCTGTAGACTCCCGTTTTTGGGGTTATGTGCCGGAAGATCATGTGGTTGGGAAAGCAATTGTAACCTGGCTGAGTTTAAACCCGCAAGGTGACCTGCTGGACAAAGTACGCTGGAACAGGATCCTGATGCCCATCAGATAGCATAGAATGAGCTGAACGCAGCAGAACTTAATGTCTGCTGATTTGTTGTCTTTTTAGCTGCAATGGTGCAGTGATAAGGGATGTAATCATGGAGAATGCAATTAAAAAGGACTGGGAGGAGATTGACAACAAGCTTTACAAAGTGATTATATTTAAGCATTTCTCGGAAGCTTTTGCTTTCATGGGAAAGGTTGCCGCACTTGCAGAACGCAACAATCATCACCCAAAATGGTGTAACGATTACAACAAACTTGAAATCTGGCTCTCGAGCCATGATGCCGGAGATACGGTAACCGAGAAAGACAGGAATCTGGCGAAACTGATTGACGGGCTTCTGGAGTAGAGATCCGGTTCTATAGATCTGTGTTTTTAGACTCCGCATGCTTCACAACATTCTTGAGGTGCTTATCCAGTTCAAGGATACTTTCCTCAAGTAGCTTTAAGATGGTTGCTGAGTCGTCTGATACAGACGTTGTGTTCAGCAGTGGAATCAACCCCATTACATTTGCCAGGGGCCTTCTGATCATGTGAGATTGATTCATTGCAATTTGCTCGAAGGTATCCTGATTTTCCGTGATGATCTTTTGTGCGGAGGACAGGCTGGAAGACAGGGAGGAGTGGCTCGCAATCTGCTGAAGCTTTTGTTTGTTGATGTTGGTTGCGGATCCAAACCAGAGTTCGATCTGGCCCGCTTCATTGTAGTAAGGCTCTGCACGAAAGAGGTACCATTCCGGGTCTTTATTTTTTGCCTGAAAGCGCAATTCCTTTTCCATTATCTTTCCGGTTTTCAGGCAGCTTCTCCAGGAAAGCAAGAGGCCGCGCCGGTCTTTTGGATATACGCCTGCGAATTTGCTGTAATCAGCCGGATCCTCGAAGTTGAAATAATCTCTTATACGATCGTTGATGAAGTTAATCTGTCCATTCGGCAGCGCCGTAAAGATCATATTTGGTGTGGAATCGGCGAGGAATTTAAACCTTTTTTGTTCTTCTTCAGCAACGCGTTTCTCCTGCATCAGTTCTTTTTCGTACTTCTTCCGGTCGGCAATTCTGTGGATGGAGGCATTGATGAGCAGTACCTGGCCCTGCGCATCCTTATGTGCCGTGGCATCGAACAGAATGTCCAGCCGTTGTTGACTGGTAACCAGAACCAGGCTAATCTCATTCACACTTCCCTGTAAAGACAACATTGGATTGATGACCATCTGAAAATACATACTGCCCGCCTTTGTTAACATAGAGGTTAAATTGGACTGGCAAACTTCTATGGCCGGACGCCCCAGCCAGGAACACAGGGTCTCATTTACGCGGTGGATCTTCCCATCGGGGGTAAAGGAGATGAGGCCGGAGGGTGCATGCTGGTAAAGAAATTCAGCATCCAATAAGTGAGAGAGTTGATTTTGTTCCGGCATAGATCTTTATTCGGCTATAAAGTTTTCGATTGCACGTATAACTTCTTCCGGGTCACTCAGATGCGGGCAATGGCCGGTAGATTCCAGGAAGACCATCTCATTCCCCTTGGTATGTTCGAATACATATTCAGCAGTTGTAAATGAAGCAAGAAAATCTTCCCTGCATTGAATGGTCAAACTCGGAATATATAAGCGCGCCAGGTCATTCCGGTTATCGGACAAGAACGTTACCCGCGCAAACTTCCTTGCGATTTCCGGGTTGGTGCTGCAGAAACTCTCCGCCAGGCCGTCCGACAGCTCCGGACTGTTGGCGCTACCGACAATCACCGGAGCAACAGAAGCAGACCAGCCCAGATAGTTACTGTCCATAACTTCCAGAAGCTCTTCCAGATCTGCGCGCTCCATGGCACCCACGTAATCAGTGTCGTGGGTGTATCGGGGGGAGGGGCCGATGAAAACTATTTTCTTAAAGAAAGCGGGTTCCTTATTAACTGCAATCAGGCCGATCATGCTACTCACAGAGTGGCCAACAAAAATAACGTTTTCGAGCGCTAACGCGGAACAGATGTCCAGGACATCCTGTGCATAGCCGCTGAGGTCATTGTAACGCTCATCATCGTAGGCACTCAGATCTGAACCGCCGGCACCTACGTAATCGAAAACAACGATCTTGTACTTGTCTCTAAATGCCGGTAGCACAAATCTCCAGGTATTCTGATCGCATCCAAAGCCATGCGCAAACATTAACGTCAAATTTCCCTCGCCTGATACGGCGACGTTATTCCGTTTCAAAATTCGTTTTGCCGCGCGATCAATGTTATTGTTGTTCAATGTATTAAGGGTTAAATTTTACTTTACTAGTTAAATAGTCAGGAATTTTCCGACATTTGATTCCGTTGAAGCAGTTATAAAAAGTTAAAGATCGGTTTTTTTGGTTTACGAAGCAATGCCTTCGGGCTGTTGCAGGAAGTTGTTCTCATTTGTAGCCGGTTATGGCGCGAATATATGGAAAGACTGATCCCGTAGATTCAGATCGCAGATCTTAAAACGACATCTGAAACTCGACATGTTTTTAGTTATGCGCACGAAGTTTAGTTATTTTTTACTTTCGGTGGCCATCTTTGCCGGCTGTCAGGTTAACGAGTATAGTCCGAACCAAAAGTTCAATGAAAAATCTGCAACGGACGTCAATGCCCGTGAGATCGCCACACTACCTAAAAAGGAACCTGGTGCCCACATCCGGATTGCCGTTTCAGGAGACACACAGCGGACCTATAAGGAAAGTCAGCTTTTTGTGGATCACATCAATGCAAGGGATGATATAGACTTTGTGTTTCTCAATGGTGATATTTCTGATTTTGGGTTGTTGCTGGAGTTTGACGGCGTAGAGAAAATCTATTCTACGTTAAAAGTTCCCTACATCGCGATTATTGGAAACCATGACCAGGTTGCCAATGGTTACGACGTCTACAAAAGAATGTTTGGCCCGGTAGACTTCACGTTCAATTATGCAGGTGTTAAGTTTGTTTGCCATGACTCCAACGGCCGGGAACATAACTTCAACGGTAAAATTCCGGATATGGATTTTCTTAGAAGCAATATGAAGCTGGAACCGGGGGTGAACCACCTGATTGCAATGTCCCATATTCCACCAAGGGACAATGACTTTGACAGTAAGCTGAGTGCTCCATATGAGGAGTTGATCAATCATACGCCTGGGGTACTTGCATCGATTCATTCGCACCAGCATTCTTCCAACATTATTTACAGCAACAATGGTAAGGGAGTGCCGATTATAATTACCAACGCTATTGTAAACCGATCCTATACACTTATTGATGTTGAAAATGATGTACTTACGGCCACACCTGTATCTTTTTAATGCTTTTATATTGCTGATGCTTACCGCTCCCCTGGCATTCTCTCAGCGTAAGACGGCGAATGCACTTGTGCCTGATAAAGTGATCACACAGTATGCAGGAAGTATCGGATACATGAGTTTGGGCCTGGGCTACGATTTATTTCAGGAACGGACAGAACTCAGCTTCCACTATGGCTACGTACCGGAGGTTAAAGGAGGTGAGTTACATATTGCAGCACTTAAGTTTGAATATAAGCCCTTTAAGCTGAAGATTTCAGATGGGCTCCTGTTTCGGCCGGTTAACCCAGTTGTGTTTGGTTCCTATACATTTGGGAAAGCATTTGGATTCGGCTTTGATCGGGATCAGTATCCAAAAGGATATTATTTCTGGTCTCCGGCACTTAGAGGACATCTGGGTGCGAGCTCAGAGCTGGAGGTACTTTCAGATGCCTCCAGTTCAATCAAGTCCATAACTTTGTTTACTGAGGCAAATACAAACGATCTCTACTTGGTTAGCTGGTACGAAAACCGCACGACAACACCTTTTTATAAGATCTTCCACCTTGGTTTTGGCCTGAAGGTGAACTTTTAATTCGAGATATACCGTAAAGCCCCCGTTTGTTGCGTATTTGACGCAGTGCTATACGCGTTGATCCCCTCCAGGCGAAAAATTCGACGCTTGGTAAAAACCTTTAACCGTTTGTTTTGATTTATGAATAGAACCCATATTTCAATTAATGATAAAATCAAACGGCAAAAGGCGAGTTATCATCACCAATGTATCTCCAACCGTTGAATCGGGAAGATACACGGCGAAAGCGGTAACCGGAGATGAAATTACATTTACGGCGGATGTCTTTGGAGACGGACATGATGTCATAGCAGCAAGCATATATTTCAGGCAACAAGGGCTTGACATCGCAGAGGAGCTCCCGATGACGCTCATCAATAATGATCACTGGGAAGTCGCCCATGTTTTTAATCAAACAGGCCGATACGAATTCTGGGTTGAAGGATGGGAGGATCATTACGGCAACTGGACACACGGCCTGATCAAGAAGTATGAAGCTGGCCAGGATCTCACTGTAGAGCTTCAGATCGGCGTTAATCTTATTCAAAAAGCCGCTGAATTTTCAGCTGCCAACCGGCAGGGGCTCCTGCAATGGATTGAAAGGTTTAACCAGGCAGAAAGTGTCGCGGCATCTGTGTCACTGGCGTTAGCTCCGGAACTGGTCAAGCTGATGTACAGCTACCGGCTACCGGACATTATTACTGCTTCCGACTTTTATCTACTGGAGATTGAGCGAAAAAAAGCGGCATTCAGTAGTTGGTATGAGCTGTTTCCAAGATCTACCTCGGCTGAAGCCGGAAAGCATGGGACTTTCAAGGATGTAATGAACCTGCTGCCAAGAGTAGCACAGATGGGCTTTGATGTTCTGTACTTTCCGCCCATACATCCCATTGGGGAGAAAAACAGGAAAGGAAAAAACAATAGTCTTACGCCGGAACCTGGCGAACCGGGGTCACCCTGGGCCATCGGGAACAGAAAGGGCGGGCATAAATCGATCCATCCACAGCTGGGTACGCTGCGCGACTTCAAGAAGTTGATTGCGGCAGCGAATAGCCTCGATATTGAGATTGCGATGGATATCGCTTTTCAGTGTGCGCCGGACCACCCATATGTGAAAGAACATCCGGAATGGTTTACATGGCGGCCAGATGGTACGGTCCAGTATGCGGAAAACCCGCCAAAAAAGTACGAAGATATTCTTCCTTTTAATTTTGAAACGGACGACTGGGAAAACCTGTGGGAGGAGCTGAAAAGTGTTATTGAATACTGGGTAGATGCCGGCATCCGGATATTCCGTATAGACAATCCACATACCAAGGCCTTTCGTTTCTGGGAATGGACGATCAATGAGATCCGGACCAGGAACCCGGAAGTTATATTTCTCGCAGAGGCGTTTACCCGCCCCAGGGTGATGGAGCGCCTTGCAAAGGCGGGCTTCAACCAGTCTTACACGTACTTCACCTGGAGAAACAATAAAAAGGAGCTGGAGGAGTATATACTGGAACTGACACAAACCGAGATGCGGTATTATTTCCGCCCTAATTTCTGGCCGAATACGCCAGATATCCTTCCTCCGGCATTAATTCACGGTGGAGAGAATGCGCACATTATGCGTCTGATACTTGCAGCAACGTTGTCCTCCAGCTACGGTATTTATGGTCCTGTGTATGAATTCGGCATCAATACGCCTCATGGTGCAAAAGAGGAGTACGTGGACAATGAAAAGTATGAGATCCGGCATTGGAACTGGAATCAATATACCCGGATAACCGAGCTTATTATACGTATTAACCAGATCCGTAAAGAGAATGCAAGTTTACAAACCACCTGGAACGTAGCGTTCGCGGAAACAACAAACGACCAGATTATTTGTTACATCAAAACGGATCCGGCGACGGGGAACCGGCTGATTATCGCGGTGAACATGGACGTGCAGTATACACAAAGTGCGATGGTTCGAATTCCCCTTGCCGGGCTGGACATTCTTCCGGGTTCACCGTTTCGTATACGCGATCTGCTAAGCGGAGATAAGTATACCTGGCAGGACGAATGGCAGTATGTGGAGTTAAATCCATATTTAATGCCTGCACATATTTTTAGAATAGAATCATAACCCCAACACACCCTATGGCTGAGCAAAACACTCCAATAGACGATAACTTAGATTGGTATAAAGACGCGATTATATATGAACTTCACATCAAGGCATTCCGCGACGGGAACGGCGATGGAATTGGGGATTTCCAGGGTCTTATAGAAAAGATACCGTACCTGGCTGATCTCGGTGTAACGGCCATCTGGCTATTGCCATTTTATCCTTCCCCACTACGGGACGATGGCTATGATATTTCGGATTATTACCACATCAACCCTTCTTATGGTGACATCAAACAATTTAAAGTCTTTTTAAAGGAAGCACATAAAAGAGGGCTGAGGGTCATTACAGAGCTGGTCATTAACCACACATCAGACCAGCATCCCTGGTTCCAAAGGGCCCGGCTGTCACCAAAAGGCTCCAAGCTTAGAGATTACTATGTGTGGACGGATGATCCCACGGAATTTAAAGACGCAAGGATCATATTTCAGGATTACGAGACATCAAACTGGACCTGGGATCCGGTCGCAAAACAATATTTCTGGCACCGCTTTTTCCATCACCAGCCGGATTTGAACTTCGCCAACCCGCTGGTTCAACAGGAAGTGTTCAAAATCATGGACTATTGGTGTAAGATGGGTGTAGATGGCTTCAGGCTGGACGCAGTGCCGTATCTGTTCGAAAGAAACGAGACCAATTGTGAGAACTTGCCGGAGACACACGATTTCCTCAAAAAGCTGAGGAAGTATATCGATGATCATTATCCGGGCACGCTTCTGCTTGCAGAAGCCAACATGTGGCCTGAAGATTCTGCTGCCTATTTTGGTGATGGCGATGAATGTCAGATGAACTATCACTTTCCGCTGATGCCACGAATGTTCATGTCTTTGCAGATGGAAGACAGGTACCCGATAACTGATATTTATGATCAGACGCCGGCTATTCCGGACAACTGCCAGTGGGCAATTTTCCTTAGGAATCACGATGAGCTGACCTTGGAGATGGTCACAGACGAAGAGCGGGATTACATGTACAAAGTTTACGTGAAGGACCCGAAGGCACGGATAAATCTGGGTATACGACACCGCCTGGCACCGCTGCTGGAAAACAACCGCCGGAAAATTGAACTGATGAATATCTTACTTTTCAGTTTACCGGGAACGCCAGTGATCTACTACGGCGACGAGATTGGAATGGGGGATAATTTCTATCTTGGAGACCGTGATGGGGTACGTACGCCGATGCAGTGGCATTCCGATCGCAATGCCGGCTTCTCCGAGGCCAACCCGCAACAGTTGTACCTTCCGCTTATCCTGGATCCACAATTCCATTACGAGTCTGTCAATGTGGAACTACAATCCCGAAATACCTCATCACTACTCTGGTGGATGAAGCGGGCAATTAATACCAGAAAGAAATACAAGGCTTTCGGCCGCGGAGATTTAAAGTTCGTACAAAGTGAGAACGCGAAGGTGCTTGCGTTTACCAGGACCTACGAGGACCAGACCATGCTCGTTATTGCCAACCTATCCAGATTTTCACAAGTAGCAGAGCTTCAGCTGGACAGCTTCAAAGGCTATGTTCCGGTAGAGATGCTAAGTAGAAACCGTTTCCCGATTGTGCGCGAGGATATGCCTTACTTCTTCACCCTTAGCGCCTATGCGACACAAGGTTTTATTCTAGAAAAGGCACATTCCGAACATGAGAATGACCCTGAGTTACATACACTGATCCTGAGCAAGTGGAAAGACCTGTTGAGACGGGAAGTGCTGGAGAAGCTGGAAGATGAGATCCTTCCCAAATACATGATGCGCCTACGATGGTTTGGAGGGAAGGGCAGGGGTATGGAAACCGTGAAGATCATTGATCATGCGACCATTCCGATGGAACAGAATTCGGCCTTTGTCTTGCTGCTCGAAGTATCCTACCGTGACGGCCTGCCGGACATGTACCAACTTCCGGTCGCATGCGGAATGGGTGAGTTTTCATACAAAATCAAGGACAGTTGCCCGCAGTCGGTCATCGCCATGCTACAGCTGGATGGTGAAGATGTGGTGCTGTATGATGCGATTTACGGACTGGAATTTCAGCAGGCGGTAATCAATAGCATGGCACGGCAGCATACCCTGAATCAGGGCGGTTCAGAGCTCCTGTTCTCCGGAAACAGAGCCTTGCGGAAACATCTCGTGTTAAATCCAAAGACTAAGCCACGGGTAATATCAGCCGAGCAAAGTAATACATCCATCACCTATGACAACGCTTTTTACCTGAAATTCTACAGGAAAGTGGACCGTGCCATCAATCCGGACGTGGAGTTGAGCCGGTTTCTGACGGAGAGTGGGAAGTTCAAACATACCCCCGGCTACATTGGAGCGATTGAATGGAAGTTTGGGAAAGATAAGACCATGGTGCTCGGCATGATGCAGGAGATGGTTAGCAGTACGAGCGACGGCTGGGAGTATATGATAGATCGTCTGAATGATTTTAATGAAAAGATCCTCGCGCATCCGGATGCAGTTGCGGCTCCGCCGGAACTTGTCGGAACGTTAACCAATCCGGTTGCCTACGAAGAGATTCCAGAAACAATAAAGAGCTTGCTGGAGGCGACGGTCGCGGAATTGGCGACCATGCTGGGCAAACGGACGGGAGAGATGCATCTTGCTTTATCTTCAAATAACGATCAGGCTGCATTCCAGCCAGAACCTTTCTCGCTGCACTACCAACGCTCGCTGTTTTCATCTTTGCAGTCATTGGTGCGGGTTGCCTTCCAAAGCCTGAGTAAAAATATGAAATCACTCTCTCCGGCCGTTCAGGAGGAGGCTGCAGAAGTACTGAAAATGAAGGATGAGATCCTGACCATCATGAAGCGGATTTACAGTAAAAAGATCGACGTTACGAAAATCAGGATCCATGGCGATTATCACCTGGGGCAGGTTTTGTTTACGGGTAAGGATTTCTTGATCCTTGATTTCGAAGGGGAGCCTTCACGCAGCTACAGTGAAAGGCGCTTGAAGTACTCGGCCCTTCGGGACGTCGCAGGTATGATCAGGTCCTTCCATTATGCCGCTTATGGCAGCCTATTTCTTGACAACCAGATCCGACAGGAAGACATTGTTACGTTGCTGCCTTATGTGCGCCAATGGTATCATTATATGAGTGGATTCTTTATACAGTCGTATCTGGACACCGTTGGTGAGGCACCAATTGTTCCCGACAACAGGGGAGACCTGGAGATCCTTATGCAAACGTATCTTCTGCAGAAGGCGATATATGAATTGAACTATGAATTAAATAACAGACCCGACTGGGTGATTGTTCCTTTGCGCGGAATTAAAGCAATTGTAGAAAAAAACCGTAAAGTGACGGTCCAATAATGGCATCTATGGCGAAAAACACGATAAAAACTGTCGCAAAAGTGGAGAGCGGCCCGGCTTGGTTTTCTTTGTTTTCTGATGAAGATATACTGCTGTTCAAAACGGGCAAACACCGCACGCTTTTTAACAAGCTTGGGGCACACCCGGTTGAACACAATGGCGTGAAGGGCACCTATTTTGCGGTCTGGGCTCCAAATGCGAAGTACGTCAGCGTAGTTGGGAACTTCAATGGATGGGACCGGGGTGCGAACCCCATGCATGTACGATGGGACAGCTCGGGCATCTGGGAATGCTTTATCCCGGGGATTTACGGCGCAGAGTACTACAAATACTTTATAGAGTCCCATACCGGTTATCAGGTGGAGAAAGGCGACCCCTATGCCTTCCATTGTGAAACGCCTCCGCATACGGCCAGTGTGACCTGGGACCTGACCTATCAATGGAACGATGCGGACTGGATGGGACAACGCAAAGGCAAGAATGTACTGCAGCAGCCCGTATCTATTTATGAGCTGCACCTGGGATCCTGGCGGAGGAAAAACGGAGAACAACCCAACGAGTTCCTGACGTACCGTGAACTGGCTGCCGAGCTCCCTGCATATTGCAATTATATGAATTTTACTCACGTTGAGTTCATGCCCGTTATGGAACATCCATTCTACGGTTCCTGGGGTTATCAAATCGTGGGTTTCTATGCACCGAGCAGCCGATATGGGACAACACAGGACTTTATGTACCTGATTGATCAGCTGCATCAGGCCGGGATAGGCGTTATTCTGGATTGGGTACCCTCTCATTTCCCAACCGACGAGCACGGACCGGGATATTTCGACGGTACTCATTTGTACGAATACGAGGATCCGCGCCGGGGTTTCCACCCAGACTGGAAGAGTTTCATCTTCAATCTTGGGAGAAATGAGGTCAGGGCTTTCCTGATCTCAAATGCTGTATTCTGGCTGGAAAAGTATCACATTGATGGTTTAAGGGTAGATGCAGTGGCATCCATGTTGTATCTGGACTACTCCCGGAATGAAGGGGAGTGGCTTCCGAACATCTATGGAGGTAGAGAAAACCTGGAATCGATCAGCTTTCTTCAGGAGTTTAATGAAGTGATACATGAGCGACATCCTGATGTATTTACTGTTGCGGAGGAATCTACATCCTGGCCAGGCGTGACGCACCCGGTTGTCAATGGTGGCTTAGGCTTCGACATGAAGTGGATGATGGGATGGATGCACGACACGTTGGGTTATCTCCAGAATCCTACGATCTACCGGAAATACCATCAAGGCCAACTGACCTTTAGTCTGGTGTATGCCTTTTCTGAAAAGTTCATGCTTCCTTTATCGCACGATGAAGTAGTTTATGGGAAAGGCTCTTTGATTAATAAGATGCCTGGCGACAATTGGCAGCAGTTTGCGAATCTTCGTTTGCTGTATGGCTACATGTATGGCCATCCCGGAGCTAAAATGATATTCATGGGCGGCGAATTTGCGCAGCGTCATGAGTGGCAGCACGACTACAGTCTGGATTGGCATGAAAATAACAATCCGGATCACCAGGGCATACAGCGCGTCGTACGAGATTTGAATAAGTTCTATAAGGATCATCCTGCAATGTATGAAAACAACTTCTCGCCGGAGGGCTTTGAGTGGATCAATGCCGATGATGCAGAGCACAGCGTTATCGCATGGATCCGGAAGGCGGAAAATGAACAGCTGATTTTTGTCGCAAACTTCAGTCCGGTGGTTTGGAATAATTACCGGGTAGGGGTGCAGAAATTGGGATATTATCACGAAGTGTTCAATACTGATAACCTGTATTATGGCGGAAGCAATCAGTTAAACGAAGGAAGGCTGGAAACATCACCGATTCCGTACAACGGAAGAACACATTCCTTATCGTTAACACTACCACCATTGGGTATGATCATACTTCAATTTAAAGATACCTACAATTGGTATAAGCCTTAATCTTGAGAAAGACTAAGGCTTATCTTCTTGCTACATTTTATACATTTTTTCATAATACTCATCGGCAAGTCGGCCTGCTTCGAATGCTGGTACAACATCTGCTGCGGCCTGCTTCAGGATTTGCAGCCAGGCCCCTTTGTCTCTGTAGTACATGGGTAGAACGGTGCGCTCCAGGGTGGTCATCAAGTTGTTATTTTCGATCTTATCTTTTTCGTCGACAGGTAAGGAATCTGCCGCAGGCTCAATGATAAAGCAGTTTTCAAGAGGTTTAGCAAATTCAGGCACCCAGCCATCTGGTATGGATACGTTTATTGCACCGTTCATTGCTGCAGCCATCCCGCTGGTTCCGGATGCTTCACGATACATTCGGGGATTATTCAGCCAAACATCTGCGCCCTTCTTAAGGTAAGCGGAGAGGTTGAGCTCGTATCCCGTCAGGACGGCACAGTTCTTAAAGGGACGGGCGCGGTTGATGATGTGGTTGAACAGGCCGATGGCCTCCAGGTCTTTCGGGTAAGGCTTTCCTGCCCAGATCAGCTGAACGGGGAACTCGGCGTTGTTGATCAGCCTGGTAAAGCGTTCCCAATCCTGCATCATCAGATCCGCACGTTTATACCCAGCGAAGCGCCTTGCCCAAACGATGGTAAGGACATTTTCGTCAAACAGCTTTCCACATTGGTCTGCAACGAGCTTAAACAGTTCAGCTTTCATTTCTTTTTTGCGGCTGGAAATCCTGGTATCATCGTTACTGGCAATTGCGTCATCGAAAATGGGATCTTTCCAGTAGGTTTTATTTTGCGCATTGGTGATCTCGGTAATTTCGCACACACCTGGATTACTTCCCCACATCTGGCGTGCAACTTCCCCGTGAAGGACGGAGACTCCATTGGCTTTGCGCGCGAATTTTAGTGCACCCAGGGTATAGTTGAAGTCGTGGCCGTCCATTCCTAAAATGTATTTCACTTCATGCTCCTGCATGTGATAAAAGAAAGACATCTCCTTAAGCAGACCATAGCTGTGCGACTCGTTTCCGGCCATTTCAGGTGTATGGGTGGTAAAGACAACGCGCTTTTTAACCTCTTCAAGGTTCCTGAATTTGGCATAAAGATAGAAGTTCAACGGAACAGCATGGCCCTCATTCATGTGATAGACATCAGGCGTGAGCTCCAGTTGATCCAGCAGGATCGCGCCGCCAATACCCAAAATGATACTCTGTGCAATCCGGGTCGCTTCATTAGCGTCGTAGAGATTGTTGGTGATCGAACGGGATAGTACATCATTCTCTGGAATGTCTGTACTCAACAGGAACACTGGTGCAGACTTGAACGTCTCCGGTTTAAGCAGCCAAACCTTCACCCATACCGGGGTATCGTGGACTGGAACTGTAAAAACCAGGCCGGTATCCTGCAGATACGAGTAGTCTTTCTGAACGAAATCTGGCTTCATCTGCGCATGTTCGTCCCTTACCTGTTCATAATAGCCATATTTCCACAGCATTCCAATACCAATAAGGTTTTGCTTGAGTTCGTAGGCGCTTCTGAGATGGGAGCCGGCTAGAAAACCCAGGCCACCGCTGTAAATTTTCAGCGCCTGGTCTATGGCAAACTCCATAGAGAAGTAAGCAACGGAGCGGGTGTATTTTTCGTCGGGTTCATACCCGAATATTTCTTGTCTGGTAAGCATATGTCCTCTATTTTGATGTAGGTGATTGATTCAACGAAGCTAACAACTTCATGAAGATAAGTGATTTAATGAATTAATCGCAGTGGTTGAAATATTTAATGAAACTCATCACTTTCAAAGCGTATCCAGATGATCCGGATGTACCTTTTTGGACGATCTAACCCCGTTAATGCTTCCTAAATTGAATTTTTACAAACAATTGTGCGGCTTAGTCCATTGTTATAGGTGATAAAAGTAAAATAGCCTTAATACAAACTTAAACTAAAACGTATGGCAAAAAACAAAGAAGGGAAGTTTGTTCCCCCAAAGGGGAAACCTTCAGGTAAGGGAAATGAAACCGTGGGATTAAAGGATGCTTTTGCAGCGATTGATCCGGATAAGGAAAATGAGATAACGGAGAAATACATCTCAGATACAGATGAACAGGAAGCCTTAATTCAAATGAGGCATGTTAACCGAAATGTGAATAAGGGTGTAGATTACGACGACAATAAAAGTTAAGTTTATGGGAGTATTATCAAAGGATGAGCTCGCCGAGCTAACCAGTTATGAGGCGGATTGTTGTGTATCCATCTTCATGCCTGCACACAGCTCCGGAGTAGAGGTTAATAACCAGCATGATGCAATCGTTCTGAAGAACAATCTGCAGTCTGCGAGAAAGATGTTGCTTGACAAGGGAAAGAATCAGCGAACAGTAGAGACCATCCTACAGGAAGGCTTCAAACTGGTTGATGATCGGGAATTCTGGAACAGCCAGTCGGAGGGACTGGCGCTCTTCATGGCGGAAGGTTTTTTCAAGATTATAAAAATGCCTTTCAAAGCAAAAGAGGAGCGCTACATTAATTCGACATTTTACATCGTTCCGCTATTGCCGATGACATCGGAGAACGAGCATTTCTACCTACTGCTGCTCAGTAAAAAAGATGCTAATATTTATCGTGGCGATGCTTTTGGAATGGAACTTTTGGAAATTGAAGGATTACCAAATGGAATGGACGATGTCATCCATTTTGAAGAGAAAAATGCACGGCAGACGATGCGTCGCGCGGGTGGAGGTGCAGGCCGGGATGCAATTAACGGTGGTGGAAACTACCATGGTCATGGTACGGGGCTTGCAGAGGAGCCGGAATATATATCGCAGTATCTGAAAGAAGTAGACCAAACCTTATGGACGGAGCTTTTGTCAAATGAAAAGGCACCATTGATTCTTGCGGGTACAGAAGCTATTGCAGGATCCTACCGTCTGATATCGAAGTACAAAAACGTGGTTGAAAAGGTTATTACAGGTAATTTCGATCATGAAGACAAAAGTGTCATTTATCAGAAGGTGAAGGAGTTGGCGGCGCCTATATTTGAGGAAAATACCCGTAAGGCACTGAATTTTTATTATGAAAATTCAACTGGTGCGCTCACGTCTTCAATTCCTGAAGATGTCATTCCAGCGAGCTACTATAGTCAGATCTCCGACCTCTTTGTGGTTAAAGATGAGCACATATGGGGCACATTTGATGAGGTCTCTAACGAGCTTAAAATACACGAGGAGCCTCAGGAAGGTGACACCTGCCTGATCAATAAGGCGGTTGTGAAAACCATAAAGAACGGCGGGTCCGTTCACCTGATGCAGCGTGATAAAATGCCGGCTGACAGTAAAATTGCTGCTTTTATGAGATTTTAAAAGCTGTGCAACTCAAATAAGAAAAGCTGCCCTTGGGGCAGCTTTTCTTATTTCCGGGAAGTATTTCCCAGCCACAGCAATGCATTGAGGATAAATCTATTTTGATCCGCATTATCAAAGGTAAAAGACAGCTCTTTTTTGCTGTTGTGTTCGTAATCGATGTCATTGTGGCCCATGTTCATGTAGACCATTTTGTAGTTCTTATTTGACCAGGCAACCGGGTAGTCGCCATTGTGCCAGATCTCGCTCTGCTTTGGACCGGTTCCTAAAGGAAAGCTGGAGGGATCAATGGACAGGAGTATTTCAATGTTTTTGTTTTTTCGCAGGTCGTTCGTCCAGCGATACCATTCGTTGGGTGAGGACTTAAAGGTCTTCGCGGTTCCTTTAAGGGCTGAATGTTTCGGACTTTCATTCCGCAGAGTGGCCGAGGTTGGCCTCCAGGTATTACTCCGGTAAGAGCCGGATCCGAGAAAAGTCTCATGATACCAGCTCCAGTTCTGTGGGTACGTAGAGTTGTCCAATGCGAAAGCAGAGAAGTGAAACCCTATCCATGCACCGCCCTGATCCATATAGAGCTTAAATGCGGCCCGCTGATCTGGATCTTCGGGACGGGTATCCAGGAACAACACGACACGATATTTTGCAAGATAGGCTGCATTCAGATTGTTCCAGTTGGAGGTGGTGTCGAATTCGAAATTATTCTTTACCGCAGTTGCCTTAAACCAGCGGTTTGCCTCATGCACAAAACTGATGTGTGCCTGGTCGTTTTTAGCTGTGAAAAACGCGATGGCTTTGAAAGCTGAACTGCGCGATTGTGCGGAAATTGAAACAAAGCAAATGAGCAAAAACCCTGTAATTAGAAGTCGAAGGTGCCTAACCATATTTAATTTTCTGTTAAATTAAATATTTAATTGGCTTTTGAAGCGCAACATCTTTGATAAATTGTCAACACAATAACTATAATACTTAGACCCGCACCCGGCCTTCATAAGGTTTGGGTCTTCAACACGATACTTCAACACAACACAAAAACCTATAAGAATGATCTTACAGGTTTTTGTTCCGGCGCCCGGCAGTGGCAATCGAAAGCGCTGAAGTTATTTGTTTTTCTTCACATCTACTTCTTTTGCATCTTTAGCAGAGATTACATCTTTGGCCTCAGTTCCTTTTGCCTTTTTTGTATCTTTCGTTTCCGCCTTCGTGGTTGTGCCTTTTTCTGTGTCTGATTTCTTTGCCATAAAAGTTGAGTTTTTCAGTTCAATTAGAACAATGGAACACTTAAATGGTTTTTGGAACTACTTACTTCGTCGCTTTCGCTTCTTCCTTCGCTTTCTTTTTGAAGAATCCCCTCAACAACCAGTTGCTCTGAAGCGCCTCCAGGTTTTCATCTAGTTTTTCACTACTTGTCTTCAGGTTGTTCATGATCGCCCGGACCTGATCCGCAGTTTGCTGATCATTTAAAAGCAGCCCGGCTGCATTATCTGTTTCATTGAGCTTACCGGAGGCCTTATTCAGGTTCTCCGTAAGGACAGCGGCAGAACTTGCTGTTTTTTGCAATTCAGTAACTGACCGCTGCAAGCCAGCGAACACTGCAGTATCCGTAAGCAACTTGTCGGCCAGGCCACCGTCTGTATTTAGCTTCCTGCTAAATGCATCCAGTTCTCTTGCCATCCGGTCTGTAGACGCTGTGGTTCGTTGAAGGTTGGATACGATAGCTTTGAAATTACCGGCAATCGCCTCGTCCGTTAACAATGCTCCCGCAGCACCTTTGCCCTCCACCAGGCTGCGTGACAATACTTTGAAATCGCTTGTGATGTCAACGAGGTTCTTGTTGTTAACCTGGAAGGTTTTCATGATATCATCTGTCGATAGCGTGCCTTGCACTTGTAGTTTGTCGCCATCTTCTACAAATGGGTACTTCGGATTACCGCCGGTAATTACGATTATCTTGTTTCCAATCAGACCATCCGAGCTAATGCTGGCTTTGGCATCTTTGTGAATATATTTATGTGCTTCTTCCTCAATGTTCAAGGTTACCTGAACCTGAGAATTTCCATAAAACTGAATCTTTTTAATTGTACCGATCTTAACACCGGAATACCATACGTTATTCCCGGTTTTCAATCCCTGTATGTCATCAAATACAACGTTTAAGGCAAAGCTTTTGACAAAAGCTTTGCGCTGCCCGCCAAGGGTGAAAATACCTACGATAAAGATAAGTAAGCCTAAAAATATGAAGATTCCTACCGTAATCTGTTTGCGGTTATCTGATTGTGCCATGTTTTATTTAATAAAATTATAGTCGTAAAAAGGTTTAACCCTTTCGTCATTCGTGTTAAATACTTCTTCAAAAGTGCCCTGGCGCTGAAACTGTCCATCCAGCAACATGGCAACGCGGTTGCCCACAGCTTTGGCGCAGGTTAAATCGTGTGTTATAATGATGGAACTGGTTTTAAAGCGCTCCTGTACCTCATTGATCAGACTGTTAATTTCCAGGCAGGTTATCGGATCCAGTCCGGCCGTTGGCTCGTCATACAACATAATTTCCGGCCGAAGTATAAGCGTTCTTGCAATGCCGATTCGTTTCCGCTGCCCGCCAGATAATTCTGAAGGCATTTGATTAATCGTGTTTAGAAGGCCAACGGCATCCAGGGTAGACTCTACCGCATGAACCACCTCCGCCTTCGTCAGGTTCTTCTGATTACGCACGAGCGGAAATTCTAGGTTCTGCCGGACCGTCATACTATCATACAAGGCGCTGTTTTGAAAGGAGAAACCAACCTGTAAGCGTAGCGCAAGCAGTTCCTTATAAGTGATTTCGTCCACAATGTTTCCCAGGACCTTCACCATTCCGGCATCCGGCGTAAGCAAGCCAATGATGATCTTAATCAAAACCGATTTACCTGTTCCCGATTTGCCGAGAACCACGAGATTCTCTTCACGATAAAGGTTGAGATCCACACCCTTCAGTACATGGAAGTTGCCGAAGGATTTGTTCAATCCTTTTATCTCAATAACTTTTTCACTAGTTGTATCTGTCAGTGGTTTTTGTATCATTGGTGATGATTAAGATCTGAATAATCCAAAGAATTGCACGGAGACAACCTCTTCAACAAAAATAAGGAACATCGCGATAACCACAGCTGAGTTGGCTGCTTTGCCTACACCCTCCGTACCTTTTTTCGAATTGTAACCCTGATAGCAACCAACAATGCCGATTGTAAAGCCAAATAAGATTGCCTTTACTGTAGAGGCAGTAAAATCCAAAAAAGTTATTTGCTCTAAACTTGCCTGAAAAAACAGCTTTGCACTCGTTCCTTCACTCAAAGAGACATTCAGCAAGGCGCCTAATAGCCCGACGATTGCCGTATAAAATGTAAGTATAGGAATGGTTATCGTTGCGGCAAGCACACGCGTGGCAACGAGAAACTTAAATGGGTTTGTTGCAGAAACTTCCATCGCGTCGATCTGCTCGGTAACCCGCATTGAACCAAGTTCCGCACCGATACTGGAGCCTACCTTTCCGGCGGCGATCAGGCCCGTAAGCAATGGTGCGAGCGTTCGCAGTAACGCGATGCCCACTAAAGAAGGCAGCCATGAGGTGGCGCCAAATTCTGCAAGTGAAGGTCTGGATTGTTTTGTAAAAACCACACCTGTGATAAAGCCGGTTGTGGAAATTAATAAGGCAGAGCGGTAGCCGATTTCATAGCACTGACGCAAGATCTCTTTTCCTTCATAGGGCGGAAGAAAGGCTTCCTTGAAGAATCTTGCTATAAATTTATATACATCATAAAGAATAATGAATATACGCGAGAATTTTCCTGTTTTTTTTTCCTCTTGTTCTGCTACTTTCGAAGTTTCAATACGCTGCATTTATAGCTTAAGTTTATCTATATTCCCTTTACGCATGAAGCAAACCATGCGCCAAGAATCTGCAAATATATAACCTCTCCTGCAAAACATTGTAATCTGAGCATAATAAAGGCAGGGCGCTCACAGCCCCTGCTGTTTAAGGTCAGGCGAGCGTCTGTTTGACCGATATAAGAGCCGCCTTTTTTCGCTTAAAAGCTATAAAAAGTGCATATTGCCGCATATTTTTTTTCCATGACTAAGAACATATTTATTGCATCCGCAGAGCCCTATACAGGGAAATCTGTTGTGGCATTTGGGCTGATTAATATGCTGCTCGGCAAGACCCAGAAAGTAGGTTACTTTAAACCCATCATTGCACAGGAAGATTCGGAGCTTAGAGAACCCCATATTGATGCATTGTTAGATTATTTCAATCTCCCCATCAATTATCCCGATACATTTGCCTTTACACGGCAGCAGGTTCTGCATCAGGGTGAATCAGAGAACAGGAGTGAGGTGATTGACACCATCATAAGAAAATATAAGAAGATCGAAGAAAATTACGACTTCACCGTAATTGAGGGGAGTGATTTTCTTGGTGAAGGAATTGCTTTCGAGTTTGAATCGAACGTACTTATTGCCAAAAACCTCGCCGCACCGGTCATTATTGTAATCACCGGTGATCAGAAAACAACTGCACAGGTTGTAAACACTGCCATAAATATTTACCGGAACTTCCTTTCGCGGGATATACAGGTGCTTGGTGTCATTGCCAATATGGTTCACCCGGACTACGCTGATGACATCAGAGAACTCCTCGCGGCACAGCTTCCGCCGGAGCTTATTGTAACGGTAATCCCGATCGAAACCGCACTTCAAAGTCCGACAATGAGTGAAATTACGGCGGCGCTGCAGGCAAACGTGCTCTTCGGAGAAGATCTGATGGCCAGCCAGGTCGACAACTTCGTAACGGGTGCCATGATGCTGCCAAATTTTCTAAACCACATCAAGGAAAATGTACTGATCGTGACGCCTGGCGACCGCGGAGATATTATCATTGGTGCCCTTCAGGCCAATCAGTCCACCAGCTATCCAAAAGTAGCGGGCATTGTGCTCACGGCAGGGAGCATACCCGATGCCCCCATCATTCGGCTTATTCAAGGATTGCAGACGGTTATTCCAATCATTTCCGTCACGACGGGAACATTTGAGACCAGCAATGCCATCGGCTCCATTCACTCCCGCATTACAAAAGATAACAAGAAGAAAATTGAACTTGCCATCAATATCTTTGAGAAGTATGTAGATCTCAAAGCATTGGATGAGAAGATCATTACTTTCCAGTCGGAAGGTATTACCCCGCATATGTTCCAGTACCAGCTGGTAAAGCGCGCCAAGAGCCTGAAAAAACACATTGTGCTTCCAGAAGGCAATGACGACAGGATACTTAAGGCTGCAGGGCGTCTGATCGGTCAGGATCTTGTAGACCTCACCATCCTGGGGGACCCGAATGAAATTGGACTCGCTATAAAGCGTCTGGGAATAGCGTTGGACCTCAACGCCATTCACGTGATCGATCCAAGAAACTCCCATCATTATGACGAGTATGTAGAAACGCTTTACGAGCTCAGGAAAAATAAAAACGTGAACATGGAAATGGCACGGGACATGATGACGGATGTATCTTACTTCGGAACCATGATGGTGTACAAGGGGCATGCGGACGGGATGGTATCTGGAGCTGTACACACCACCCAGCACACCATCCGGCCTGCACTTCAGTTTATTAAAACCAGGCCTGGCGTATCGGTTGTTTCCTCTGTATTTTTCATGTGCCTGCCGGAAAGGGTAGCGGTCTTCGGAGATTGCGCCGTCAATCCAAACCCTACGGCTACGGAGCTGGCGGAAATCGCCATTTCCTCTGCCGAAAGTAGTCTCCGTTTTGGCATTGAGCCAAGGGTGGCAATGCTTTCTTATTCATCCGGAAGTTCTGGTGCCGGTGAAGACGTAGAGCGGGTACGGAAGGCAACATCCATTGTACGGGAAAGAAGGCCGGACTTGAAAATTGAAGGTCCGATCCAATACGATGCAGCTGTGGATCCGGCAGTCGGCCAGCAGAAGATGCCGGGATCTGACGTTGCAGGAAGGGCCAGTGTGCTGATCTTCCCTGACCTTAACACAGGAAATAACACCTACAAAGCTGTGCAGCGCGAAACCGGGGCACTTGCCATCGGACCGATGTTACAGGGCTTGAATAAGCCGATCAATGATCTGAGCAGGGGCTGCACGGTAGACGACATATTCAATACGGTGGTCATTACGGCCATTCAATGTCAGGACATATAGAAATTTTATATACACCATCTTAATGAAGATACTTGTTATCAATTCAGGAAGTAGCTCGCTTAAATATCAGCTATTTCAAATGCCAACAAATGAAGCCATCTATATCGGCCTGGTCGAGCGTATCGGCCTGCCAGGTTCCGAAATAAGCAATCATGGGGACGCCCTTAAAAACGTGTTGTTTTCCCTTTTGGCAAAAGGAATTATCTCTAGTCCGGAAGATATAATTGCCGTCGGCCATCGTGTTGTTCACGGAGGAGAGTATTTCTCAGGCGCCACAGTCATTACCGAAGAGGTGAAAGCGCAGATTAAGTCGTTGTTTGCGCTGGCTCCCCTGCACAACCAGGTGAGCTATAATTGCATAGAAGTCGCGGAAAAAACCTTTCCCGATGCACAGCAGATTGCCGTTTTTGACACCTCATTTCACCACACCCTTCCTGAATATGCCTTCCGCTACGCGATCCCAAAGTCGTATTACACTGATCTGGGTGTGCGGGTATACGGATTTCACGGAACAAGCCACAAGTACGTTAGCCAACGGGCATCAGCTTACCTCAACAATCCGGAGGCGAAGATAATCAGTATACACCTGGGCAATGGCTGCAGTATGGCTGCAATAAAGGCCGGTAAATCGATAGATACGAGTATGGGCTTCAGTCCGCTAAGCGGACTGGTGATGGGTACCCGTTCCGGCGATATCGATCCTTCTGTGATCTTTCACCTCTTTGACCAGGGCGATTTTACGCCGCAGAAAGTGAATAACCTGCTGAATAAACAATCCGGTTTACTCGGAGTCGCCGGTTTTAATGATATGCGTGATGTACATAAATCGGCGGCAGCAGGAAGCGAGGAGGCTAAGCTTGCACTTGAGCTCTATGCATATCGTGTTAAAAAATATATTGGTGCTTATGCTGCAGTGCTAAATGGGGTAGATGCGGTAATATTTACCGGCGGCGCAGGCGAGAACGATAAGCTTATGCGTGCTGCGGTATGTGCAGAGCTGGATTACCTTGGTATCAGCTTCAACTCGGAGCAAAATACAGAGGGAAAAGGCAAGTTGTTTGAAATCAGTACGATCAGCTCCAAAGTAAAGGTGCTGGTTATTCAAACCAATGAGGAGTGTGAAATTGCAAACCAATGTTACAGTTTGCTCAGCTACACTGCGCATCAAAATTAAGGTGCTTTATCTACGCAGGTAAATGCCTGAATTGTATTTGAATGACGATGCATGAATATCAGCTTCGTTCTCCTGCTGCCGTTAAACTGGAATGAATAGCAATGAACACAACTTAATCGTACGGTCCGCAAGAAACAATGCATATACGCTTATAAACCAAAATCCCCGGCAATAAATCTATACTTATGAAAAGTATCCTTAAGAACGCTACAGTATTGCTGATGTTCCTGTCGGCGATCGGTGCATCTGCCCATGCACAAACCAGCATGAAGGCGATACCTGTTCAGGTTGAAAAGACTGCAGATGGCTTTACGCTCTCCAGAGCCGGCAAGCCTTATTTCATTAAAGGTGCTGGCGGAACATCAAATATGGATAGATTAAAGGCCTATGGGGGCAACTCTGTCCGCACCTGGGGCACTCAGAATGGAGACAAAGTTCTGGATGAGGCCGAGCGCCTCGGATTAACCGTGACCATGGGGCTGGATGTCGCACGCGAACGGCATGGATTTGACTACGACGATGCAGCGGCGGTAAAAAGACAACTTGAGACGTTGCGGAAGGAAGTTCGGAAATACAAAGATTATCCTGCCTTGTTGGTCTGGGGTATAGGCAATGAGTTGAACTTGGACTACAAGAACCCGAAGGTTTGGGATGCAGTGAATGACATTGCAAAGATGATTCATGAAGAAGATCCGAACCATCCGGCAACAACCATGCTTGCCGGCATTAATCCAAAAGAGATCAATCACATTAAAACGCAGTGTCCGGATCTGGATCTGTTGTCCGTACAGGTGTATGGCGGATTGGCAAAAGTACCCGGGCAGTTGATCTCAACGGGTTGGGACCGTGCCTATATGGTAACAGAGTGGGGTCCGACAGGACACTGGGAATGTCCCATCACACCGTGGAAGGCACCAATTGAAGAAACCAGCAGCGAAAAGGCCACTGTTTATAAAACCAGATACGAAGCTGCGATTGCAAAAGACAAAAGCTGTCTGGGATCCTACGTTTTCCTTTGGGGCCAGAAACAGGAAAGAACGCCAACCTGGTACGGACTGTTTACAGAAGCAGGGGAAGAATCTGAAGTTGTAGATGTAATGCAGTACGAGTGGACGGGGAACTGGCCTTCAAACCGTGCTCCGCATGTAAGCGCATTCAGCCTGGGAGGTAAAAAAGCACTGGATTTCGTTTACCTCAGTCCGGGAAAGACCTACCCGGCAATAGTATCTGTGACAGACCCCGATGGTGACAGGCTAACCACCAGATGGGAGTTGCTGCACGAAGCAACGGACCTGAGCCAGGGAGGCGACCGGGAAAGCAGGCCCGCAAGCATCCCCGGCTTACTAAAGAGTAAAAGTGTGAAAAATGCAATGTTCACAGCGCCGGAAAAGACTGGCGCATATCGCCTGTTTGTTTATGTTTCCGATGGCAACAACAACGTCGCTACAGCCAATATACCGTTCTATGTTAAGTAGGGATTAGTTCATTACCACCCGATCGTCATGCCGTCAATAACAATTTGTAATTTTTCGGATGTATTGTTTGGATCGAATCTAAATAATGGCAATCTTTGTAAACAACCAACACGGTACATGAAGTTTAAATCAGAAATTCCAGCTCACAATTGGAACAAAGTATATGGGAACCAGGCCGGAACGATCTATCAATCGGATTCGGAAAGCTGCTGGTACATCGATTTCGCAGGAAAGGTCGCCAGGTTCGACTACAGAAATATACTTAAGCTGAAAAAAGCCGTTTACCAGATTGATATAGAGGAACTCCTGCTGGATACATCGAAGTCCGGAGACCTCGAAATCATCTTTATTTGTGCATGCGATCACTGCTATGTTTTATCCATTCTGGAGATCATCTCGCTAAAGGACCTGCTTCAGGGAACCTTTGTAATGCTCGAACTCAACCACATCCTTAGAGACCGCCTGCACCGGGTTGCCGTTTAAATATCTTTAGACTTGTTCTATATACGCTGAATAGTTTGTAAATACCAAATTGTAGCACCATTTTTGGTTACTATCATTTACTAAATCTATAAGGATATGAAAGATATTATGCGTGTTAAATGTTTACTTTCTACAGAAGTGGAAATGTTAATCAATCAACAAATAAAAAAAGAAGCTTATTCTTCTGCGATTTACCTTTCAATGGCATCCTGGTGTAACCGGAATGGGTTTGATTACTCGGCAGATTATTTTTTCAAACAGGCAGAGGAAGAGAGACATCATCAGTTGAAGTTCTTTAAATATGTACTCGATATGGGTGGAAATGCGGTTTCTCCGGAAATCACCAATGTGAAGTCGGAGTACAACTCATTCAGAGAGGTGTTTGAAGAGGCGCTGGAGCAAGAAATTAACATCACCCAATCGATTAAAAACATCGCGGCGAATTGCATGAAAGAAGCGGATTTTGTGACCATCGAATTCTTAAACTGGTTCTTCAGGGAGCAAAGGGAAGAGGAATACAAAGCCAGACGTGCACTTGAACTGTTTGACGTGATTGGTGAAGAAGGTACAGGCAGATGGGAAATTGACAAGCATGTTGGTAAAATTGAGTACACCAGCGAAGCGGAATAAATAAATTACTTTGTCCAAGAAAGATAAGTCTGAGAAAAAGGACGCTAAAAAAGGTCCTAAAATAAAGAAGCTTAAAAAGAAATGCTGTGAAAAGTATAAAAAGGGGAAACGGTGTAAAAACTGTCCCCTTAACCCATTACTATTCGCATAGATAATATGCTGCGTCCCCCGCAGAAATAAATAATGCTGCTCCGCTTAGCGTCTCTTCGCACGGGCGGCTACGTTTTCTCTCAATGAATATTTTAAGCTATCTTTAAGATTTTCCAGCAGGTTTAAATTATTCTCTGCATTAGCCGCAATTGCATCGCCCAGGTTTGTGAAAAACAAGTCTACTTTTCTCCGGGAGGTTCTTCCCTTACCAGGGGCCATCAGTACTCCTAAAAATGCGCCGACAACTATCCCTGTCACTATGTTTACAATCACTCTTGAATTGTCTTTCATCTTTACTTTTAAAATTCAAATAAACTGAAGCCGAGTCGCTTCAGTGATTTGTATAAAGCAATTTTCAGACCAATCTAAGCTGGTAAATGGTCGTTTGTTGCTTCTGCGGGGTTTATTTCCCTACTGAAGAAGGTAGTTCAGGATAAGCACCCCAATAAGTCCAAGAATAGAAACAATCGTTTCCATCAATGTCCACGTACGGAAGGTTTCTTTCAAACTCAAATTGAAGTACTCCTTAAACATCCAGAATCCCGTATCGTTAACATGCGAAAACATCAAACTTCCGGATCCAATTGCCAGCACCATCAACTCTGGAGAGGCACCTCCGGCAATTAAGGGTATGACCATGCCTGAAGCTGTCAATGCTGCCACGGTGGCTGAGCCGAGCGTTACGCGCAGCAAAGCGGCGATCAGCCAGCCAAGCAGCAGGGGCGATGCGTGGATGGTCGATGCCATCTGCTTCACATCTTCTCCAATGCCGCTGTCTACCAATATCTGCTTGAATGCACCTCCCGCAGCGATGATCATCAAAATCATTGCAATCCCTTTTACACCCTCCGTACAGGATGCCATGGCCTGCGACATGGAAAGTTTTTGCAGGAAGAGCGTTGTAATCAGTGTGATCAGCAAAGCAATCGTTGGATCAGCGATAAAAGACAGGAATGAATGTACCGGTCCTAATGGAAAAAGAATTGTTCCCAGCGTACCAACGGCGATGATGACAATTGGAGAAAGGGCGATGATGAAGCTTTTGAATGTGCTGGGTAGCATATGTTCATCTTCAAATTCCATCTCTGGAGAAGGAAGCACTTCCGCTCTGTTTTTTTTGATAATGATCCGCGGGAAGACAATTCCGGCAATCACCGCGATCGGAATACTCAACACAAGACCATAGATCAATATCTTTCCAATATCGGCCTGGAAAATACTTGCAAGCGCGACAGGACCGGGATGGGGCGGCAGGAAGCCATGGGTTACCGACAGTGCCGCTGCCATAGGTATGCCGACGTATAGCTTCGGAAGCTTCGCTGCCGAAGCTATACTAAATACCAATGGTATTAAAACCACGAAACCCGCGTTGTAAAATAATGGGATACCAACCAGTATTCCCGTCAGCAGCACCGCCCATTGAATATTTTTAAATCCGAAAATTCGTATCAGGACGTAGACGATCTTTTTTGCGGCCCCGCTATCCTCTGCCAGTTTACCGATCATGGCCCCGAGTGCCAGTACCATCACCATACTGGCCAAGGTACTTCCAATTCCATTGTTGATGGAGGTCATGACCTGCTGGATCGGCATGCCAAGAAATAAGCCCGTGATGATGGCACTGATCAGTAGGGCCAGCATTGGATTTATTTTTTTTACAATCAGAATTAATAAGATGATAATACCGGCTAATACCCAGAGAAGACTCATGCTAGTTGTTTAATTGATTTAAGAGGTGCATTGACGCTTTCAGGTCAATGTAGAGTTTGTGATATATTGGCATCATTGCCCTGTAGACCGTATGATTCTCCATGTCCGGATAGACAGTTGTGTTCCCGCTGGAGAGCAGTGTGTTTTCCAGGTTCAGCTGCCCTGGATACAGGGCCCTGCTTGCCAGGATTGCAGCGCCGATTGCGGAAGCATCTTCGGATTGCACGACCACAAGCTTCTTTCCGGTCAGGTCTGCCAGCAGCTGAAGCCAGGCCCGAGAATTTATAAAACCGCCACTCACATGCAGTTCTGTTACCGGATCAAGTGCCTCTTCTATCGTCAGCAGCACTTGATTTAGTGCAAAGCAGACGCCTTCCAGAATGGCCCTGAAGAAATGTGCCGGTGTATGCTGACTAGTTATGCCGATGAATGTTCCGCTACTCCTGGTGTCCCAAATTGGGGCGCGTTCTCCGGTGAGATAAGGCAGAAAGATCAACCCCGCTGCACCGGCAGGAATTCCATCTGCACCCGCAAAAAAGGTTTCGTATGCCTGATCCGATGCCGCAGCGGAACCCAGGAAAGTTCTGATGCCCCAGTCGATGGCTGCCCCACCGTTGTTCACGGGGCCACCGCATACATAGGTCTGCTCGTCCAGCAGGTAATTGAACGTCATTGCAGGAAAGTTGTATATCGGACGGCTACTGGTTACGCGGACAGCTCCGCTCGTTCCGATCGTTAACGCTGCTTTAGAAGCATCCACGATAGCGCTTCCGAGGTTTGCGGAACAGCCATCACTGGCGCCGATAACCACCGGGGTATTTGCCGCAAGGCCTAATCCTGCTGCAACCTGGGCATCCATATTGTCCCGGTAAAAGGTCGTGTTCACCGGAGTCGAAAAGAGGGTGTCTCTAAGTCCAGCGTAACTGATGATGTCTGCACTCCAATCCTGTGCAACGATGTCAAACAACCCCGTTGCACAGGCGATAGAGAAGTCGATTTCAAAGGTCCTGAACAGCTTAAACCAGATGTATTCTTTAATCGAGATGAACTTATGGGTTTCTTCATACAATTCCGGCCGGTGTTCTTTCAGCCAGATGAGTTTGCTTAGCGGCGCCATCGCATGTATCGGTGTGCCGGATGTCCTGTAGATGTTTTCCCCCTGCGGACCTGCCCGCAGCCCCTCCGCAATGACCTCACTTCTTGAATCTGCCCAGGTGATCAGGTTTGCCAGCGCTGTTCCATCACTGCGGACTGGTATAATGCTGTGCATCGCACTGCTTAGGCTCAACGCGCGGGGCAAGTGGCCAACCTTCTCAAGCGTCTCCTGGATACACCTCTGGAAAGCTTCCCAGATATCTTCCGGCTCCTGTTCACTGTAACCGGGTTCCGGTTGCAGGGTCGGATAGGAAAATTGCGACACGTTTATGATGTTCCCCTGAAAGCTGATTGCCACGGCCTTGGTGCTGCCTGTGCCGATGTCTAAACCAATGATATAAGGTTGCTGCATGGAATGTTATTCTGATTCTGGAATGGTTCTTTCAATAAGAAGCTCATATTAGAAAAATATCGCTGGATTTCTTAGAATTTTATTCAATATATTTAAAAATCGGTATAAAATGAAACGTGCCGTGTGCATAAGTGCCCGATTTTCCAGGCTATAATTTAATTTACAAAACAGACACACCTTTCCTGGTATAATCAGGGGGTAATGGTGTGTGGTTCTATCAGGTGCCAACAAATTTTTTGAATGAAGACAGCAATTGTATTAACAGGTAACCTGCTAAGCACAGCAGATGCCAAAACGGCCCACGGTTTGATCCGGCAAAGCAATCGATTTAAGGTTGTAGGCGTGGTAGACGCCTCTCAGGCGGGTAAAGACGCAGGTGTGGTCCTGGACGGCAAGCATCGGGAGATCCCGGTGTTTGAAACCGTAGAACAAGCCATTGCACTCAAGCCGGACTACTGCGTTATTGGGGTGGCAACTACAGGGGGCATATTTCCGGCTGCAATGTTGGCCCAGGTGGAGACGGCCATTCAGAACGGCGTGTCGATCGTTAATGGTCTGCATGATTACCTCTCTGAACGCCCGGATATTGTAGCACTTGCGCAGCTGCACAATGTCACGCTTATCGACGTCAGGAAACCCAAACAAAGAAACGACCTTCACTTCTGGACTGGAGAAATCCTCGAGCTGAAAACACCTGTGGTGGCTGTTCTCGGTACAGACTGTGCCGTTGGAAAACGTACCACAACGAGGTTCCTGCTTGAGGCCTGCGCCAAAAGCGGTGTCAATGCGCAGATGATCTACACCGGGCAAACCGGCTGGCTGCAGGGCGGCGAGTATGGATTTATATTTGACTCTACGCTAAACGATTTCGTCTCCGGAGAATTGGAGCACGCCATCCTCAGCTGTAATGCGGAAACCTCGCCTGATGTTATTTTCCTCGAAGGTCAGTCTGCGCTTAGAAATCCGAGTGGCCCCTGTGGTTCTGAGCTCCTGATTTCCGGCAACGCCAGAAAAGTGATTCTCGTGCATGCGCCCAAAAGAGTTTACTTCGATGAGCACGAGGCTTTCGGGAAAGTCCCTTCGCTACAATCTGAAGTTGCACTTATAAGGATGTATGGGTCTGAAGTGATTGCCATTGCCCTGAACACCAGCAACTGCAGTGCGGAAGAAGCATCCAGTTACCAGCAAACCTACGAGGCGGAGTTGAATATTCCTGTCGTCTTGCCACTCGAGCATGGTTGCAGCAGGATTGTCGCCCTCATCCAGTCATACAACCACAATCCCGCATAATGAAAATAAAATCTGTTCGTGCATATCGCAAAAATATCATCTTAAAAAAGCCTTATACCATTGCCAGAAGTACGTTTACTGACGCCGAAATAGTCTTTTTTGAAGTGGAGCTTGCCAACGGCATGGTCGGCCTAGGCGCTGCAAACACCGATGTCGAGGTAGTTGGTGAAGGCGTTCAGGATACCATGTCGAACTTGCTTTCGCCGGCAGTAGCCGACCTGGAGGGAAAGGACATCCGCCACTTTCTGAAGCACATTTCCACATACCGCAATATCTATCCACAATTTCCGGGCACGCAGGCGGCAATCGATATTGCCCTGCACGACGCTTTTTGCAAGTGGCTTGGCATATCTGTATTGGACTTCTATGGCCGCTGTCACGGGAAGATGGTTACTTCCGTAACAATAGGTATAAAGGATGTCACGGAAACCCTTGAAGAAGCTAAAGAATATTACGACGGTGGGTTTCGCGCACTGAAGGTGAAGACCGGGAGAGATGCGGAACTCGATGCAGAGCGGATTATCAAACTTCGGGAGACCTTTGGCAATCACTTTGCCATCCGGGTAGATGCCAATACAGGGTATGACCCGGATCAGCTGGGCACATTTATGCGGCTCACCGCAAATCAACACGTCGAGCTTGTTGAACAGCCCTTACTGCCGGGTATGGAATCTGAGTTGCTTCAGTTGCCAACAGAAACAAGGCGGAAACTTGCCGCAGATGAATCTCTGAAGAACGCACGCTCGGCCTTGGAACTTTCGCATTCAAAAGCATTTGGGATCTTCAATATTAAACTGATGAAATGCGGCGGTATTGTGCCTGCACTGGAGATTGCAACTATAGCTGCACAAGCCAGTATCGAATTGTTCTGGGGCTGCAACGATGAAAGCATGATCAGTATTACAGCAGCCCTACATGCAGCATTCGCTTGTCCGCATTCCAGGTATATCGATTTGGATGGCAGCCTTGACTTACTTAACGACGTGGTCGTTGGTGGATTTACGATAGAAGAGGGCTACATGGTGCCGGGAAACGGACCAGGTCTCGGTCTTAGCTTAACATGACGAGCGAACCGGCACTAAAGCGAACCATCAGCCGGTGGCCAGCAATATTGCTGGTCATAAGCGCTATCGTCGGCTCGGGTATTTTCAAGAAGATCGCTCCGATGTCGGCAGTATTGCAGTCCCCGGAGTTGATTTTGATCTGCTGGGTTGTCGCAGGAATATTAAGTTTGATCGGCGCACTATGTACCGCTGAGCTTGCCGCAATGATGCCGGGCTCCGGAGGAGAGTATGTCTATTTCAAGAAGATCTACGGCCGATTTTTTTCCTTTCTATACGGATGGGGAAATCTAACCGTCATGCGGTCCGCTACCATTGCTGCGCTTGCTTATATTTTTTCGGAATCCTTTAACGTCCTGGTGGAACTCCCCGCATTGTCATTTTCCACGTTGGGAACGGTTGGCGAGAACGCCAGTATTAAGCTACTGGCGACAGCGCTGATCATCCTGCTAAGCTTCATTAACCACAGGGGAGTTGTGTTTGGCGAAAAGCTCAGCCGTTTTCTGATCATCGGCATCATCACAGCAATCTTGGGATTTGTAGTCGCAGCTTTCTTTTCCGATCAGGGCAGCATGTCCAACCTCTCTAACGACGTAAATCCCCCTAAAGGCTGGGAACTTGTTGCCGCCTTCTTTGCTGCGGCATTAAGTGCTTTCTGGGGCTACGAAGGCTGGAACAACATTGGTTATGTCGGAGAAGAACTGAAGGATCCTCAGCGCAATTTGCCCATCGCTTTGGGGCTGGGCACCGTGGCGGTTATTGTGCTTTATCTTTTGGTGAATGCCGTTTACCTGTATGTGCTACCTGTGGGCGACCTTGCCGCCATAAGTAAGGTGGCCAATCAGGTTGCAGCCGTAGAAGTGGCCAGAATATTAAGCGGAAATACCGGTGCAATTGCCCTGTCCTGCCTGATCATGCTGGCTACATTTTGCTGCACCAACAGTACCATTCTCCTTTCTTCGAGGATATTGTTTGCCATGGCGCGTGACGGTTTGTTTTTCAGCAGTACAGGCAAGATACATGCTAAATACCAAACGCCCTCCAAAGCCATCATCTGGCAGGCAGTCTGGGCAGTGATGTTGCTCTGGTCGGGCGACTTTGATCAACTAACGGACCTGCTCATTTTTGCTTCGTTTATCTTTTATGGCTCAACTGCAGTCGGCGTCATTCTACTTCGGATTAAGGCTCCCGATGCTCACCGCCCCTATAAAACAATTGGATACCCGGTATTACCTGCCATATTTGCGCTCTTCTGCCTAATGCTCGTTGTGGTCACGATCATTCAGAGACCCACTCAGGCGCTCATTGGACTGTCACTCATATTTTCCGGGGTACCACTTTATCTTTACCGCGTTGGCAGAGAAAAAACGTAAAAATCATGATCACTTATATTAAAAGAAACTAGAACAATATGGATTTATCAAAGTATGCTAAAGGCACAGCTTCTGTATGGGCCGGGGAAGAAGACACATCAGGTGCAGGCGCTGTAACGTCGCCGATCGTAAATAGCGTAGCCTTCGCTTACACCGATTTAGACGAATGGTACAATGTTGCCTCCGGGACCTCACCGGGATATATTTACAGCCGCAATACCAATCCAACGGTAGCTGCGCTTGAAGAGAAAATCCGTGTATTGGAAGGCGCAGAAGCAGCTACGTCTTTTGCCACTGGGATGGGCGCCATCAGCAATACTTTATATACCTTCCTTACTCCAGGAAAAAAAGTTGTTTCCATAAAGGATACGTATGGCGGGACCAGCAAGCTTTTTCTTGATTTCCTTCCCCTAATCCATGTGGAGGTGAAGCTAATCGATACGCTGGACCAAGAGGCCCTCGAGGCTGAGATTGTAAAAGGTTGTGACCTTGTTTACCTCGAAACACCAACAAACCCGACCTTGAAGATCGTTGACCTGCAACGACTGGCTGCTGCGGCGAAAGCGGTGGGTGCCATCGTCGTTGTAGACAATACATTCGCAACACCAATCAATCAAAATCCACTGGCTTTGGGCGCTGACCTGGTCATTCACAGTGCAACAAAGTTCCTTTGCGGGCACTCCGATGCAATGGGTGGTGTGCTGGCGGGTAGGAGAGAACTCGTGAAAAAGGTTTTTGAGTACCGCGAAATTACTGGTGCCAGCCTGCAAGCCAATCCAGCCTATATGATTGCCCGCGGTATGAAGACCCTGGATCTCCGGATTGAACGTCAGAACAGTTCTGCACTTCAGATTGCCACCTACCTGAAAGGGCACAGCAAGGTAACGGATGTGTTCTATCCCGGATTGCCATCACACCCCGGTCATGATATCGCCCTAAAACAGATGCGTGGATTCGGCGGCATATTAAGCTTTTCAATTGATGGCGGATACGACCAGGTTAAAAAGTTTCTGCCATCGCTGAAGCTGGTACACCTCGCCGCAAGTCTGGGCTCTGTGAGCACCCTTGCTGGTCCGCCGAGAACAACGAGTCATGTGGAACTCACCGAAGAACAACGAAGACTACTTGGCATCCCGGAAGCCCTGATACGGTACTCCGTGGGAATTGAGACCGTCGACGACCTTCTACAGGACCTCGACAATGCCCTTGCCAAATTATAACGGCTGATACCATTCTTTATTCACCTCATCAGCTTACCGATCTATTTTTATATGGTGTACGCTGATGAGGTTTTCATTATTATTAAATATTGATGTAGCTTTGATTGGTTACAGCAGAATGGCGCACAATCGATGACGGACAATAAACAAGAGACTAAAAAGCCCAGCATATTTAGCCTGCTCAGGCCTTATAGCAAGTTGATATCACTCCTGATACTTTTTGCGCTTTTAAGTAACGGCATCAACTTGCTGGTGCCTAAACTCATTTCGTACGGAATAGATTCTTATTCTTCCGGCGACTTTCAGATGCAGCGCATCATGGTATATTTCCTTATCGCGATTGTTCTCGTCTTCATGTTTACCTATTGCCAGAGCATCATACAGACGCTCGCTTCCGAGCGGGTGGCCAGAGATTTAAGAAGCAGATTGTCCGACCGGATCTCCAGGCAAAGTCATGCCTTCATCGAACAAGCCAATCCCTCAAAGCTGCTCACCAATCTCACTGCAGATGTAGATTCCATCAAGCTGTTTGTTTCACAGGCCATTGTGTCCATTGCGTCTTCGATGTTCCTGATTATTGGCGCAAGCATTTTACTGCTGTCGATCAACTGGAAACTCGGGCTCACCATCATCGCCATCATCCCCATCATTGGGTTTACCTTCTACATGGTCTTACGTAAAGTAAAGGTCTTATTTAAAGAGAGCAGGGAAGTGATCGACTGGCTGAATAAGGTGATCAATGAAAGCATTATGGGCGCTGCGATCATCCGCGTGATCAATTCACAGCAACTTGAATACGATAAGTTCATTCAGGCAAATGCAAGGGCGAAGCACCTTGGGCTCTCCATATTGCGGTTATTTGCAGGCTTAATTCCGCTGATCATCTTTGTGTCTAACCTCGCTGGTTTATCCATTCTGGTACTCGGTGGTCATTTCGTGATTGAAGGGAGCATGACGTTGGGGGATTTTGCCGCCTTCAATAGTTATCTGGCCATTCTGATATTTCCGATTCTGGTTATTGGATTTATGAGCAACGTTATTGCACAGGCCACGGCATCCTATCAGCGGATTGAACGGGTATTAAACAGTCCGGAAGTTGTGGAGCAGGGAACGATAAGTGATGAGATAAAGGGCAATATCCGTCTGGAAGACGTATCCTTGAATTTCGGGCAGAAGCCAGCCTTAAAGAATATTACTTTTGAACTTGCAGCGGGTTCAAAGACGGCCATCATCGGACCGACGGCAGCAGGCAAAAGCCAGCTGTTATATATCCTCACCGGTTTGATCCCTCCAGCTTCAGGGAAGGTGCTTTTTGACGATCAGGACATCAGCAGCTATAAGCAGGAGGCATTCCACAGCCAGGTAGGCTTTGTGTTTCAGGACAGCATTATCTTCAACATGAGCATCCGTGAAAATATTGCATTCAGTGACACCGTTACGGATGAATCCCTTCAAAAAGCGATCGATACCGCCGAGCTGGATGATTTCATTTCCCTGCTTCCGGAGAAGCTGAATACCATCGTTTCTGAAAGAGGTTCCAGCTTGTCCGGAGGACAGAAACAACGGATCATGCTGGCCCGGGCACTAGCCATAAACCCGAAGATACTTCTCCTCGACGACTTTACCGCCCGGGTGGATAGCAATACCGAACAAAGAATTCTCGCCAATGTGCAAAAGAACTACCCTGATCTGACCTTACTGTCTGTTACGCAGAAGATTGCTTCTGTGGCGCATTACGACAAGGTCATTGTGCTTATGCAGGGCGAAATTGTTGCCCAGGGAACACATCAGGAGCTCATGAAGTCGAGCCCTGAATATGTTCAGATCTATACGTCACAACAGAGCACAAGCAACTATGAATTACAATCTTAATCAGATTACAGAAAGAGAAGAAAAGACTTCAACGGTTGCTGCGCTGAAAAAACTGCTGGAACTTATTTCTGCAGAGCGTACCACCCTCTGGATCGCCCTGGTTGCGATTCTGGTTAATTCGACCTTGCTCTTGCTGGGGCCACTAATTGTCGGTTACACCATTGATACCTATGTCCGAACCAGTGATTTCGGAGGCGTGTTGAGGTTTGGTGCCCTGCTCTTTGGTATGTACCTGATCAGCTTAATTACCGGCTATGTTCAAACCAAACTTATGGGCGGTGTGGGGCAGCGCATGCTATATACCCTTCGCAATGCCATATTCAACAAGCTGCAGGAATTGCCGGTTGCCTTTTTCAATCAGAATAAGGCCGGGGATCTGATCTCCAGAGTGAATAATGACACAGACAAACTCAACCAGTTCTTTTCACAGTCGCTGATCCAGTTTTTAGGCAGCATTGTAACCATGACCGGCGCAGGGATTTTCCTGCTGGTTATTAACCTGAAGCTCGGTGCAGCTGCCCTTTCTCCGGCTGTATTCATCCTCATCATTACGGCGATTGTTTCCCCCTGGGTGAAACGGAAGAACAGCGTAAACCTGACAAGTGTGGGGGGAATGAGTGCGGAGATCCAGGAAAGCCTGAACAACTTCAAAGTTATCGTTGCCTTCAACCGCCGCGATTATTTCCGGAGGCGATTTGATGAGGCAAACCAGCAGAACTATAAAACGGCGATCGGAGCCGGCCTTGCAAACAATATTTTTGTACCGGTATATGGTCTGTTCTCTTCCCTGGCACAACTGATTGTGCTGATTTATGGTATTCTCCTGATCACCCAGGGCGAGTTCACCATCGGGCTGCTGGTAAGTTATTTCTCTTACGCAACAAATTTCTACAATCCTTTGAGGCAGCTGGCGGCACTCTGGGCAAACTTTCAGGTGGCGATGGCCGGATGGGACAGAATATCGAGGATATTGTCGCTGGAACCGGATCTTGTGTCCATCGATGATGGGCAGCAGGAAAGTCCTGCACCGGTTTTGGAGTTCAGAGACGTTCATTTTGGATATACAGCAGACCAGGAAATTCTGCACCACATCAGTTTCAAACTGGAACGCGGAAAAACCTATGCGCTGATCGGTCCAACGGGTGGAGGGAAAACAACCACAGCATCGTTAATTGCCAGGTTGTATGATCCGACGAAAGGGAAGATCCTGTTGGACGGCCGCGACATACGGTCGTACTCCGCGCAGGAGCGCAGCAGTAAGATAGGTTTTATTCTGCAGGAACCCTTCTTATTTACAGGGACGGTGCGTGAAAACATCGTTTACGGCAACCCGGCGTACAAAGATTACAGCAACGAACAACTGGAAACCGTCATCAGAGATGCGGAACTGGAGGAGTTGCTCGGCCTTTTTGATGCCGGACTGGAGACCCCTGTGACTTCTGGTTCCGACAACATCAGCCTGGGACAGAAGCAGCTGATCGCCTTCATGCGGGCGGTGCTCCGAAATCCGGAGATACTGATCCTTGATGAAGCGACGGCCAATATCGATACGATCACAGAACAGCTGCTTGGCACGATATTGAAAAGGCTCTCCAAAGACACTGTACTGGTCATCATTGCCCACCGTTTAAACACCATCGAAAATGCCGACGAAATCTTCTTTGTGAACGGCGGTGAAGTGATCCGGGCAGGCACCATGCAGCATGCCATGAGCATGCTGCTCGAAGGAAAAAGAACCAGTTAGCCCAGCACCACAGCACATTCGTAAATCATACCGGCCTCAGCCAAACCTGAGCCCGACTTCACCCGCACCTTACCCACTGTTTGTCCGGGTAAGGTGCGGGTAAGGTGCGGGTAAAGTGCCTGTAGGATCCCGGAAGTTTAAGAAGGTCTTACCTGGTTTTTCTAAGCTCGAGCACAGTGATTTCCGGCCAGATGCCGATGCGGCCGGAGAAGCCCAGAAAGCCAAATCCGCGGTTGATATTTAACACCCTGCCGTTTTCTTTTTTGATGCCCGCCCAGTGCGCATACCGGTATTTTACGGGGCTCCATTTGATGCCGAAAGCCTCAATGCCAAACTGCATGCCATGGGTATGTCCGGAGAGGGTAAGGTGTACCTTCGAAGGGTAATCTTTCACTTCCGATTCCCAGTGTGTAGGATCATGGGACAACAAAATCTTAAAAGCACCCGGATCGGTACCACGCAACGCTTTCTTAAGATCTCCTCTTTGCCCAAAACCAAGGCCCCAGTTTTCAACCCCCGCAAGTATAATGGTCTCACCGTTCTTCGTCAGCGTAACGTGTTCATCCAACAGTAACCTGTAGCCGAGCTGGGCATGGTAGGATTTAAGTTGCTTCAGGTTCATGCTCTTGTTCTGCTCTGATTCCCATTTCACATAATCACCATAATCGTGGTTGCCGAGGATAGAATACTGGCCGTGTGGAGCCTTAATCTGGGAGAAATAATCCATCCACGGCAATATCTCTGAAGCTTTATTGTTCACCAGGTCGCCTGTAAAGACGAACAGATCCGATTTCTGTTCATTGATCAGGTCGATGCCTTTCTTTATGGCCTTGCGGTTTTTGAAACTTCCGGCATGGACATCCGAGATCTGGGTGATGGTGAAGCCATCGAAAGCATCAGGTAAGTCATCGAATTCAAGGATATGGCGTACCACCCGGTAGGCATACTTACCTTTGATCATGCCATATAGAAAGATCAGGATCGTGACGATAAACATTAGGAAAGCAAACTCCACCCAGTGCAAGTTCCGGGGTTGCCCGGAATATAGCCGGTAAACATCTGCCGGGATCAGGAACAGGGTGAATATCAATTCGCTGATGATCAGAATCAGAAAAGCATGGCTCGCGACCTTGAAGAATGTATCCATTCCCCGGCGTTCTATGCGGCGAAAGGCAGACAGCAATGATGCCGAGATCAGCAGGATGATTGTCCAGAACATTAGCGAGACAATCGGGTGTATACTAAAGGTATGAAATCCAGAGAGTACATAAAAGTTCAGCAGCAGGAAAACAGCGATGAACGCAAAAAAAGGCAGTAGCGGAATTCTTCTTTTCATTGGTATATTGTTGTGTAAAACAGGAGCGCGTCAAAAATACACTATAGGAATTTGATTATTACGCCTTAATACCCATCTTTATTACATGAACTATCTTGAGATCTTAGATCAGGTAAAAACACACGTTGAAAATGCCTTCCATTCCCATTCGAATACCAATCTGGTTTACCACAATATATCTCATACCGAACATGTTGTTAAGCATGCAGTAGAAATTGCGAACCATTATCAGCTTTCGGACAGTGATTTCTTCATTGTAGTTTCCGCCAGCTGGTTTCATGATGTAGGCTACCTGCAAAGCTGGGAGTCTCATGAAGAGAAAGGAGCGGAAGCCGCGGCAGATTTTCTTAGGGGGATAGGGGTAGAACAGAAGCTAATCGATGTGGTTAAAGGATGTATTCTGGCAACCAAAATGCCGCAAACTCCGCAAAACTTACTCCAGCAAATCGTTTGTGATTCGGATCTCTATCATTTGGGTAGCGACGACTTCAAGGATCGAAACCGGCTGATGCGTAAGGAGACAGAAAACCATCTCGGAAAGAAGATAGACAAAGATATATGGCGCCTGGGTACCATAAAACTCCTGGAGAGCCACCACTATCATACGGACTACTGCATCAATAAGCTGAGTGCTAAAAAGCAGAAAAACCTCCAGGCTTTAAAGGCTAAGGTACAGGAAGATTTGGCTGATGCGCAGTTTTCGCCGGTTCTACGTGTAGCGGAACCGGCAAAGGAGACTAAATCCGAGAAGGATCCTAAGGAAGAAAACAGGGCAAAGAGTACCCGCCCGGATCGTGGGATCGAGACCATGTTCCGCATTACGTCTAACAATCACCAGCGGCTGAGTGATATGGCGGACAACAAGGCACACATTATGATCTCCACCAACTCGATCATTTTGTCGGTGATCTTGAGTATTCTGTTGAGGCGGCTCGAAGATAATCCGCAACTTATTATTCCGACCTTTATATTGCTTGTTGTCTGCGTGGTGACCATGGTATTCTCCATTCTTGCTACCCGTCCGGCTGTCCCTCCCGGGAGGTTTACACAGCAGGATATTGAAAACAAGTCGACCAACCTGCTTTTCTTTGGGAATTTCTACCGTATGGGCCTCCCTGAGTACAATGCGGGGATTGAAAAGATGATGGATGACCGCGATTTCCTCTATGGGAGTTTGATCAAAGATATCTATGCCCAGGGTGTGGTCCTGGGGAGAAAGTACAGGCACCTCAGGGTCGCTTATAATGTATTCATGTTTGGGATTGTAGCCGCTGTACTTGCCTTTGTTATTGCGATATTCTTTTCGATGTAGCTATGGGTGACTATCTTTTTTTTAACCGGGATTTAAGCTGGCTGAGCTTCAATGAGCGCGTTTTAATGGAAGGCCGGCGGAAGGAAGTTCCACTCCTGGAACAGATCAGATTTCTGTCTATTTTTTCGTCCAACCTTGATGAGTTTTACCGGGTGAGGATGCCGGTATTACAGGCCATAAAGAATGACGCTGCCCTGGATCAATCGGTATCGGTGTATGAACAGGCAAAGAAAATTATTGACCGACAACAGCAGCGCTACGGTGAAATTATACAGGACGTCATTTTACCGGGCTTGCTGGAGTTGAATTACAACTGGCTCTATCATAAGCCCATTCCAGAAGATCTTTCAGAAAGTCTGAAGTCCATCTTCCGCTCTGACATCAGGGAACATGTTGTGCCCATCACCATTGACGGCGACAACCGGAACTTTTTTGCCCGCAACAATACCCTATATCACGGGGTGTTCATCCGAACTGCCGAAGGCAATGAAAAACTGGTGTTTCTGGATATTCCAGGTGATAAGCTCCCACGTCTATTCAAAGTTGCAGTTGATGGAGTAAACTACATCGTCTTTCTGGAAGACATCATCCGGCACAACCTGGCGCTGCTTTTTCCAGGGGAGGAAATCCTGGCCGCATACAACATTAAAGTGACGCGGGACGCGGAGCTTCGCACAGAGGAGGAAGTGGACGAAGATGTTATTTCCGCCATGGAGAAGGAGCTTGCGAAGCGCGACTACGGCCCGGCTACCCGGTTTTTGTGTCAGCCGGATATTCCCCTGCGGCGCATCTATCAGATGGTTTACGTGCTTGACTTGCCCCAGGCTTCCATCGTGACGGGGGGGTTCTATCATAACCTTAAGGATTTAAGCGGCTTTCCGGTGGAGGATAAAGATCTGGAATATAAGAAATGGCCTGCTTTGCCGGTGAAGAACGGAAGTATGCAGGCAGGTATTTTTGAGCAGCTTAAATCCCGGGACATTCTCGTTAATGTCCCTTATCAGTCATTTGATCCCGTGCTCGAATTTTTCAAAGCTGCAGAAACAGATCCGAGTGTAACAACCGTTTATTGTACCTTGTACCGGGTGGCCAATCCCTCGAAGATTGTCGAATCGTTGACCAACGCTTCCAGGAACGGCAAAAAGGTTGTAGTTATGCTGGAGCTAAAGGCCCGGTTTGACGAAGCGAACAACATCAAGTGGGCAACACAGCTTAAGGCGGTAGGGGCGAAGACCATCTACAGCAGCAACGCGTTTAAGGTTCATGCCAAGGTTGCGCTGGTGAAGCGGGTTTTAGAAGGGAAAACCGGGTATTTTGGCTTGTTGTCTACGGGCAACCTAAACGAAACGACAGCCCGGTTCTATACGGACCACACACTGCTGACCAGCTTTGAACCTATGCTGCGGGAACTAGAAAGCTTATTTATGTTTCTCGAAAAAAAAAGGAAGACTCCGGCTGCAGAAGATCGCATTACATTTGAACACCTGCTGGTTGCTCAATTCAATTTGCAGGAGAAATTTTTGGCCTTGATCGAGCAGGAAATCACGCATGCTAAGGCGGGACGTCCGGCCTCAATCCGGATTAAATTAAACAATCTGGAAGAAAAAACATTAATATCAAAGCTATATGAAGCTTCAAACGCTGGCGTGAATATTCAGTTGATTGTACGCGGAATCTGTTGCCTGGTGCCCGGGATTGCAGGACAAAGTGCAAACATTGCCGTTAAACGTATTGTAGACCGCTATCTGGAGCATGGACGTATTTTTATATTTTACAACAACGGTGAAGAAGAATTATTCATGGGCTCTTCCGATTGGATGAACCGAAACATGTATTCCAGAATTGAGGTTTGCTTCCCGGTATATGATACAGATTTGCGCCGCTGTTTAAAACAGCTTTTGCAGCTGCAATGGGACGACCATACGCAGGCTGTACAAATCAACTCCAGGCTTGAAAATGTTTCACTGGAAAGCAACGGAAAGCCCGGATCGCAGCAGGAGATCTATAGTTTTTTAAAAGAAGCTGTAGATAAATAAAGACCAACAGATAAATGCCCATGAAAAAGCGGATAGAAACCCTACTGATGTTATTTGCACTTGCCGGAATACTGATCAGCTTCGCTTGTCAGCATAAAGAAGCGCAGATCAGCAATCTGCCCGGATATGATCTGGAGCAGCCGGATAAATTTATTATGCCGGATCAGCTGCTGGAAATCTCAGGTATTGCTTTTCCTAATCTTAATGCCGACACGGTTTATTCCATTCAGGACGAGGATGGCAAAGTGTTCAAGCAGCGCTGGGGCGAGAAAAGAGAGTCAAATACCAAGTTCAGCTCCAAGGGCGACTATGAGGATATTGGCATCATGAAGGCAACTGTTTTCGTGCTGAAAAGTAATGGTTCAATTTATACTTTTCCATTCGCGGATGTGCAACAGGAAAAGACGGATTCAGTAAAGGAATTTAAGAAAATTTTGCCCAAAGGAGAATATGAAAGTATGTATGTCAGCGATGCCGATTCCAAAGTTTATGTGCTCTGCAAAAACTGCAAGGTGGATGCCAAAAAAAACACAGCTACGGGCTATGTTTTTGACTTCCGGACAGACACTCAGGAACTGGAGGAGTCGGGCACCTTTACCATCGATGTAAAAGCGATCGAGAAGTTGGGAGACAAAGTTAAAGGAGGGCTGAAAGCATCTGCATTGGGCCGCAATCCGGTAACCAAAGAGTGGTACATTGTTTCCTCGGTCAATAAGATGCTGGTCGTAACCAGGCCGGATTGGGGTGTTAAGAGTGTTCATCACCTCGATTCGGGAACTTTCAACCAACCGGAAGGGATAGCATTTGACAAAAACCAGAATCTATACATCTCCAATGAGGGCGATGATATTTCAAATGGGAACATACTTAAATTCAACTATAAGTCGTCGATTAAATAGCCAATGATCCGTCTGTTTGCAGGTGTTTTCTTATTCTTGATCAACATTGCGGTCACCTTTGCTCAGAAAAGCGCTGTCGTTTCGCGTATCGTGCTGATCGGCGATGCGGGGGAAATAGATGTGGGGCAAGCCCATGTGATCCGACATGCTGCGGGGAAGATCCTTAAAGGAAAGACAACGGTATTATTTCTTGGTGATAACATTTACCCGGATGGGATGGCACTCTCCGGATCTGCGGAAGTAGAAAGAACAAAGAATGTGATCAGGTCTCAGTTCAAGCCAATGCGTGAAAAAGGTGCCAGGGTTTATTTTCTTCCCGGGAACCACGACTGGGACCGTTCGGGGCCTATGGGGCTCGCCAAGATTAAGGCACAGGCCACGTTTGTGGAAGCTCAGGGCGACAGCCTGCTGCAGATGATTCCGAAAAACGGCTGCCCGGATCCGGTGGTTATTGACATTTCAGAAGACATGGCCGTTGTTGCGTTTGACAGTGAATGGTGGGTCTACCCTCACGTTAAGGAAAACACAGGGGGAAATTGCAGCTGCCGGAGCAAGGAAGATGTGGTGACCGGGTTAAAGAAGATCGCCCACCAGAATTCCGGCAAAATCCTGCTGCTGGCTTCGCATCATCCGTTCCAGAGCTATGGGACCCACGGGGGCTATTACACCCTGAAACAACATCTGTTCCCACTAACGGATCTAAACCGAAATTTTTACCTCCCACTTCCGGTTGTTGGTTCTTTAAACCCCTTGTTGCGTACTGTTTTCAGAACCGCTGAAGATCTCAGGCATCCTGTTTACCAGGATATGATCAAGCGTGTTGATGGCGCCTTCGCTGGCTTTCCAAACCTTGTCCATGTTTCTGGCCACGACCACGGTCTGCAGTTTATTGTTAATGAAGGAAAGTATCAGGTGGTAAGTGGTTCGGGTGCCAAACAAAGTCATGCGGTAAAGGGAAAGTATGCACGTTATGCAGATGCCCGACAGGGATATGTGACCGCAGATCTTTTTGCTGATAAGAGCGTCCGTTTCACTTATTTCGTCGATACCGATGCTGGAGTGATTGAAACGTTTACTTTTGTAAAACGTTATATACAATAAAGAAACAAATCGGCGGAATGCGGGCAATCAGGGTTAATTTTAATGAACGGGATCTATCACTTACACCGAGCGTATTAGGCGCAGACGTAAGTCTTTCCCTCTGGCCTTATGTGAAATACATTGAACAGAAAAGCGAAACGGATAGAACGGCTAAGTCTCGGATCTACAAATATATACTAAGTCAGTTTTATCAATATCCGGAACTTGAACGGCCGATTACGGGAGCAGATACGGAGAAGTACACCCGGCTTTTTGAATTAATTTATACCAGCCTGTCTCCGCTATTGAATGAGGAGGAGCAGCAATTGTGGGCCCTGGGCGCACCGGTGTCCCCATTTTTCTTTTTTGGAACAGAAGCTTTTTATGCCGTTTTAATCGATCCACGGACCGGAAAACTGAAGGAGGGGCTGAAGTTACCAGGCGACAAGGAAATGAAGAAGAACCTGAAGTTTAGTTTCTACAACCTTATTTTAAGAAAGTTCTATCAATTTTCACTTACGGATAACGACTTTTCGATCAAGGCAATCGTTGATCCGCAGACCCAGCTGCTAAAATATTACCGGACGGTTATTGATACCCGTTTTATGGAGATCTACAACCACGGAACCCTACCGGAGCTTAGCCTTCAAAACCTGAGTGAAAGTCTGAATGACGAGGCAACGACACTGGAGTTGTTGACACGCCTGCTGCCTGCCGAACAGTTTTCCATTGAGGGTATCTCGGTCATTACCTTAGAGGATGTCACCGCCGAGTACGCATTGGGGTCGATTAAAAATGTAATTGTGGAACACAACGAGTGTTCCGTTGGCAGTTACGACAGGAAGGTGACCAGCGCCTTGAAGACCATCGTGGGTTCAAATGAGGTGGAGTTTGGTTTACTTCCTTACCTGCGGGTAAACAACAAGGCTGTTTTGGACAACAACTCGGGTTTTCCAAGCATCCTTTTGCGTGTGGCTGCCGGCAAGAATACGGGTATAGACAACTTTCAGGAAGTAATGGACGATTACCTTGCCCACCCACAGCGCCTTATTTTTCCGGAAGTAACAGAAAAAGAAGATGAGAAGTACCCGCTACTGAAACTTCTGTGGAAGGAGGGCATCCGTTCCTATGCACTTCTGCCGGTGTATTACAGTGGCAAGGTAGTCGGCTGCCTGGAAGTTTACGTGAGAGATGCGTCCTTTTTTAATACCAATACTTTATCTAAGCTGGAGGTGGCTTTTCCGCTGCTGGCGCAGCTATTTCAAAATATCATTACGGATTCTAATAATGACATTTCCCGAGTCATAACAGAGAAGTTTACGTCCATACAACCGGCAGTGCAGTGGCGCTTTAACGAGGCTGCCTACCATTATGTTGCCGCTGCGCTCAACAATCAACCGGAGCCACCTCTCGAAGCAATCCTGTTTGAAAAGGTACAACCTTTTTACGCGGCCATAGACATTAAAGATTCAAGCGTGAAGCGGAATCTGGCGGTCAGAAATGATCTTAACGCGCATTTTGACCTCCTTACAAGTACCCTGGAGGCCTTAAAGCTCAGCTATTGCCAGGAAGATGTAGATCAGATGTCTTCCGAAGCATTGATATGCAAATATGCTAATCATGACGAGTTGTCCGATCTGGAAATTCTGCGGATTGAAGACTATTTGCTTCGGAAGTTACCGGCTTACCTCATTAAATTGCGGGAAAATCAACCTGAGTTGAACGATATCATACAGCAGTATTTTGACCTCACACAACCCGAAGGTGAGGTTTATCTGCATAGAAGGGCATATGAAGACAGTATGCAAACGATCAACCGCCGCATTAACACGATGCTCGACGATTTCAACAGCAGTTTGCAGGAAATATACCCTTGCTATTTCGAAAAGTTCAGAACAGATGGGGTAGAGTTTGATATTTACCTTGGACAATCTATTGCTCCGGAAATTCCAATGTCCGCAGATATGATCCGGCGGTTTCGCTTTTTACACCTGAAGAAAGTAGCAGAGATCGCCAGGGAGACCCATGATGTTGTGCCGAAACTTGCCGTGCCCCTACAGACCACGCAACTGATCTTTGTGCATGAGAAACCGATAGACATCAGTTTCCGGCCTGACGAACAGCGTTTCGATGTGGAGGGCAGCTACAACATCCGCTATCAACTGGTGAAAAAACGTATTGACAAGGTACATGTTAAACATTCCGCAGAGCGTTTGACGCAGCCGGGCAAAGTAGCGGTCGTATACCTGAATCACTGGGAAGCACAGGAATACCTGGAGTACATTAAGAAGCTGCAGGAGCAACAGATCCTGGACAATGATGTCGAATTCATAGAGCTCGAAGAGTTGCAGGGTGTAGACGGCCTGAAAGCGTTGCGGGTAAGTGTTTTATTGGATGAACAAACGAAAACGAGTTAAAACGGGATTATGAAGGATTACCGGTTATTTATTTTCCTGTTTACTTTGCTGGCTACATGTCTGCTCCCAGATTCCGCTGTCGCTCAGCAAGAGAAGACTGCGGACTCCATTACGGTTGCCATTGCACCAGAATATAATGACGTGAGCCCGCTCCACCGCAGGTTTTTAGGTGAGAACTACAGGAAGCTTTGGGCAACGCCTGTAAAGGTGCGTGTGCTGCACATCAACAAAGAAAAAGGAGGTCTTAAGATCGTGAAACTCGGCGGCGGTAACCAGACCCGTTCCATCCGGTTTGTAGACGCACAGGGAAAGGAATGGGTATTAAGGACGATTCAGAAGTATCCGGACCGCGCCCTGCCCGAAAGCCTGAAGCCGACCATTGCGCGGGACATCATTCAGGATCAGGTATCTACAGGTCATCCCTTTGGTGCGCTCATTGTTCCGCCGCTTGCGGCAGCGCTCCAACTTGCCCATTCCAATCCGGAGATCGTTTATGTTGGTGATGATCCCGGCCTGCAGGAATACCGTAAAGATTTTGCAAATGCGGTTTACCTGTTTGAAGAACGTGCTCCACTGGAATTTGATGATACCGATAATACGCTCAAAGTGCAGGAAAAGCTCCAGGAAGACAATGACCATGTTTCTGACCAGCGCATTACGCTGCGGGCAAGGTTGCTTGACTTTGTATTGGGCGATTGGGACCGGCACGAAGACAACTGGCGCTGGTCGAAGGAAAAGAAGAGTGGTGTTACCATGTATACGGCGATACCAAGAGACCGTGATAAGGTTTTTTACAAAACTTCCGGAATATTTCCCTGGATCTTATCTCATCAGTGGCTGAAGTCGAACCTGCAGCCCTACTCAGAAGATATCCGTGACATTAAGACCTGGAACTACAATGCGCGATTCTTCGACCGTTACTTCCTGAATGGGTTGAGTGAAAATGTATGGCGGGAAGAGATCAGCTATGTGCAAAAGACACTCACACCCGGGCTTGTGCAGCGAGCCATACAGTTGATGCCTGCAGAAATCCCCGCAGAAACTGGTGAAGAACTGAGCATGGCGATGAATGGCCGTGTGAAAAACCTGGAGAAGCTGGGGCTGGAATATTATCGTTTCCTCGCTAAGACTGTGGAGGTCCCGGCGTCTGATAAAGGGGAATATTTCCGGATCGACCACCAGCCGAATGGCGACATAGATCTTTCTGTCTTAAACATCAAAAAAGACAGCACCACTGGACGGACCATCTATCGCCGCCTGTTTAAGAACAAGGAGACCGAAGAGATCCGCTTGTACGGCTTCGCTGCAGACGATGTATTTGATGTGACTGGCTCACAGAAATCCGACATTGTTGTCCGGATGATCGGCGGCGATGGGAAGGATGTATTTAAAGTAGATCCTGCTTTAAGAGATCGCGGGAGAAATGTTGTTTACGACCGCCTGGATCAGCCCAGCGAACTGCCTTCCTCTTCCCTGGCACGGTTGAAACTTGCGAATGATACGCTGGTTAACAGCTACAATAAGAACAGTTTTCTTTTTGATCAGTTCGGTCCGCTGTTTCGTTTAAGCTATAGCGTAGATCAGGGGTTCCAACCGGGTATTGGGCTGGTGTATGAAAAACAAGGATTCCGTAAGGTACCGTATGCATTTCGTAACGAATTCTGGGTGAACTATTCGACAGGCAGAGGGGCGTTCCATATCACGTACTCCGGCGACTTCAAAGAAGTGCTGGGGAAGAATGACCTTAAGATCGATGTAAACGTACTCGGACCTAACAACCAGAGCAACTTTTTTGGCCTGGGCAACGAAAGTATCTTTGTGAACCGTGGAAGACGGGAGATCTCCTATTACCGGAATCGTTATGATTATCTAACCGCCGATCTTAAATTAAAGCGTGGACTTGGAGCGCACCTGACTGTGGAGGGAGGACTGGCGACTGAATATTACAGGAGCAGCTTTTCGGCAAATGATCGTCGTTTTTTACAGGAATATAATACCAATAACCCCTTGGAAGGTGTTTTTGACGATCGATTTTATGTGGGCTTAATTGGGATAGTGACTTATGACAGCCGGAATGATGAGGCGATGCCTGCCAAAGGGATTTACTGGAGAACCTCCGTTACCGGAAAACAGCAGATCGGCAGCCAGGAAGATACCTATGGCAGCGTACAAACGGAAGTCAGGTTTTATTTAAATCCGGGAAATTCCGGGTTTGTAATTGCAAACAGGCTAGGCGGGGGGACGACGATAGGCGCGCCTACATTCTATCAACGGATGCAATTGGGCGGCGTCCGCAATTTACGGGGCTTTCACAGCAACCGGTTTACGGGCAGAACGGCGGCGTACTACAACATTGATCTCCGGATGAAACTTTTCAATTTTACGTCCTACATCACCCCGGGGGCTGTTGGTCTGATTGCCTTCAACGACATTGGGCGTGTTTGGGAACCGGGAGCATCTTCCAACACCTGGCACGATGGCTATGGAGGGGGTTTGTATGTGACGCCCGCGGAGCTGATACTCATACAAGGAGCTGTCGGATTTTCGAAAGAAGGGGCCTTGCCGTACATCTCCATTGGCTTTTCCTTTTAGGGTAATTCTGGCAGATGGCCATAGTTTTGTAGTCCTCCGAAAGCAAACTATCCGGTCACAATGGTGTTAATAACAATAGAGAAAATAATTATGCGCAAAAATATAGTAGTTATCGGAGGGGGATTTGCTGGAATAAATTTGGCGAAATCACTGGGTAATGATCCCAATTTTAGCGTGACGCTTGTCGACAAAAACAACTATAACTTTTTTCCCCCCTTAATTTACCAGGTAGCGACCGCTTACCTGGAACCCTCCAGTATCAGCTATCCCTTTCGGAAGCTGTTTGCAAAGAAGAACAATCTCCATTTCAGACTTGGATCCTTGAAGAAAGTGGTTCCCGAATCGAATAAGGTGATTTTAAACAATGGGGAGCTTTCTTACGATATTCTTGTGTTTGCCACCGGAGCGGAGACAAATTATTTTGGCAATGAAAATATTAAGAAGAATGCGATTCCGATGAAGACACTGAGTGATGCAATAGCTATGCGGAACATTCTGCTGATGAGAATGGAGCAGGCATCGATTTCCACAGATCCTGAGGAAATAAGAAAGCTTCTGACCTTGGTTATTGCAGGTGGAGGCCCCACAGGTGTGGAAATTTCGGGGATGTTTGCGGAAATGAAACGAGGCATTCTCCGCAGGGACTATCCGGAACTAAAGAACAAGGGGGGTAATATATACTTGGTGGATGGTGGGAAAGCGGTGCTTTCACCCATGAGTGAGAAATCGCAGCAAAATACAGGAAAGGTGCTCCATGATCTCGGGGTAACGCTGATTATGAGTACTCATGTCAATGACTTTTCAGACGATACCGTTGTGTTGTCTGATGGTGCAAAAATCAGTTCCAAAAATCTGATCTGGGCTGCAGGCGTAACAGCTAAGGTTTTCGAAGGTATTCCCCCGGAATGGTATGGAAGGGGGAGAAGATTGCTGGTGGATGAGCACAATAGGGTGATCGCCTCGGATAACATCTATGCCATCGGCGATACCTGCCTGCAGACAACAGACGCTGATTTTCCTTCCGGGCATCCACAGGTGGCGCAGGTGGCAATTCAGCAGGGGAAGGTACTTGCCAGGAATCTGAAACGTCTGGTGAAGGGGGAGGCATTGAGCCCTTTTAACTACCATGACCGGGGCTCTATGGCGATAATAGGCTACGCGAAGGCAGTTGTGGACCTGCCGAAGCCGAAACTTCACCTAAATGGTTTTATTGCCTGGCTTGCCTGGTTATTCATCCACTTGCTGTCGCTGATTACCTACCGGAACCGTGCACGTACATTCTGGAACTGGACGGTTGCTTACTTCTCTAAAGATCAGTCGTTGCGGATGATTATTCGTCCGGTTGATGATGAAGATAAGTTGTAACCATACATTTAAATGAGGTTTTATGCGAAAAATAGGAATATTCCTGCTGCTGTTTGGGGTGCTGTTTACGGCCGAAGCGCAAAATACAGATTCTGCTGCTGACGAGCAAGTGGTCGCTGCGCTGGTTGAGCGATTGCGTTTGGCGATGGTTAGCGGGATCCGTTCGGAGTTGGAGCCCTTAGTGTCCGCAGTATTAAGTTATGCGCATTCCGATGGACGGGTGCAGGGCCGCGAAGAATTTGTAAGTGATATTGCGACGAAGAAGTCTGACTTTGTGAAGATTGACTTGAAGAAGCAGTTTATAACCGTCAGTGGCAGGACTGCTGTTGTACAGCATGTTCTTATTGCAGATACAAACGATGGAGGCAAAGGGGGGCAGGCATTTAAAGTACCTGAACCGTTGTAAGGAAGTAAATGAACAAAATTATTTGAACTTGAACGAATAAATATATCTTTGCGCCAGTATACCCGGGTGGCGAAATTGGTAGACGCACCATCTTGAGGGGGTGGCGCTTGAAAAGGCGTGGCAGTTCGAATCTGCTTCCGGGTACAGTTTTCCTTTCTTTGTGCTGGTAACGAGTCCTTTCGCTTGTATGCAGCCATCAGGGTGTGACAATCTTCGTCTGGAGAATGGACTGTTCCACTTCAAAAGTAACATCAATTCCAAATTCATCGTATGGTGTAGACCACGTCCGGATATTCTCATGTGCGTCTTCTAAGGCCTGTTCTGCGACTTGCTTTGCGTAGGCTTTCATTATTTTCAATACAGTGATCTTGTTTTCCCTGGTCCATTCCAGGGACGTTGCTTCAAGCATATCTTGTGCTGTCGTTGTTGTTTTTGCCATAATTAGTCGCCTGCGGTTGGTTAGCTAGGTCTTTAGGAGCGAAAAATCTTACGAAAGAGCGATAAGAATTGTCTACCAATAAGGTAAAAATAAGCGATGATGACTTAAACGAATATAAAAGGAAAATTGAAACAATAGATGAAAAATGTAAATTTTTCTTAGCTAAAGATGCTGATTTGTTTGGGTTGAGTCCGTCTGCCGGATCTGGTAAGGCAGTCAGATTCGCGGAATGTAAGCGGATCAAGGGCATCTCTTAAGCCTGCCTTTGCGCTTCAAACGTATTATTGAAGGGCTTCCGCTTTGTACCCGGCTTTTTCAAGGCAATGGACGATTTCTTGGTTGTCCAGATCGCTGTCTGTCTCTACAGTTAAGATCTTGTCGGCGCTCTGAAGGTCAACTTCCCAGCTTTCTACTTTTGCCAGGCCATTCAGATGTGGGGTTACTGCAGCTATACAGTTTCCGCATTTTATGTTTGTTTTGAATTTTAATGCTTTCATGTTGATGTTCGTTAATGTATATCCTTAGTTAAGTTTGGCCACCCTGAGCCTAAGGCTGTTGCTGACTACGGATACAGAACTTAGTGCCATAGCTGCACCAGCGATCATTGGATTAAGTAAAAATCCGTTAATGGGGTACAATATACCGGCTGCAATTGGAATGCCAATCAGGTTATAGATAAAAGCCCAGAACAAATTCTGACGAATGGTCTGAACGGTCTTTTTGGACAATTTCAAGGCTTTAACCACCTGCCGTAAATCCGAAGAGACAAGGGTGATTTTAGCGACGTCTATGGCGATGTCCGATCCCTTTGCCATTGCAATCGACAGATTTGCCTGCGCAAGTGCCTGGCTATCGTTAATGCCGTCACCGATCATGGCTACGATCTTTCCTTCGGTTTGAAGGCTTTTGATAAAGTCAGCCTTATCAGTTGGAAGTAAGTCTGCTTTGAATTTTTTAATTCCGGTTTCCCTTGCAACAGCTTCAGCGGTCTCCCGGTTATCGCCGGTTAACATGTATACGGAGATTCCTGATTTCTCAAACGCCGCAACAGCATCAGCAGAGCCTTCCTTTACCTGGTCAGCTATACCTACAACGGCCAGCACCCGCTTCTGATCTGCAAAAAATATGACCGTTTTTGCCTGTGTTTGCATGTTTTTGACCTGTAGTTGCAGGTCATCGCTGACGGGGAGATCCTGCGCTTCAATCCATTTCGGGCTACCTGCAAAATAGGTCTGGCCTTCGAACTGTCCGCGTACACCTCTGCCAGTAACGCTTTCGAAGCTCTGGAATGTTATTGCGTCCTTCGTTTGAAAAGCAAAGTGTTTCACTATGGCTTCAGCGAGCGGGTGTTCGGACTGGGCTTCTAAGGCTGCCAGGATTTTCTCCATCACCTCCCTTGACGCTTCCGCTTCCTGTGTCCAGATGACTTCTGTAACCTGCGGTGTTCCCTGAGTAATGGTGCCGGTTTTATCCAGAACTATGGTGTCAACCTGATGGCCAGCCTCCAGTGCTTCCGCATCTTTGATCAGAATGCCGTTTTCCGCCCCCTTGCCTATGCCGACCATGATTGCTGTCGGCGTGGCCAGCCCCAGCGCACATGGACAGGCGATAATCAAGACGGTCACCATGGCAATTAATCCTTTAGTAACCCCATTGTCGCCGCCCAGGAAGAACCAGATCAGCAAGGTTGTCAGGGCAAGAAGCAGGATAACCGGTACGAAGATTCCCGACACTTTGTCTACGAGCTTTTGAACGGGCGCCTTTGATCCCTGGGCATCCTGGACGAGCTTGACGATTTGAGCAAGGAATGTATGCTCTCCAACTTTTTCAGCCTCAAACCGGAAACTACCTTTTTGGTTGATGGTGCCGGCAAAAACATGATCGCCGGGGTTTTTTAACACTGCAACAGGCTCACCGGAAATCATACTCTCGTCTACATACGAACTGCCCGATGTGAGTTTGCCGTCGACGGGAATTTTCTCACCTGGCCGTATCATAATGATATCGCCCGTTTTTACCTCTTCAATTCGGATCTCCCGCGTCACACTGTCCGTGACGACGAACGCGGTTTTAGGTTGTAAGCCGAGCAGGTTTTTGATGGCAGAACTGGTTTGTGATTTCGCGCGCTCCTCCAGGAGCTTTCCCAGCATGATGAACACGATGATCACTGCGGCTGCTTCGAAATAGACAGTGGGGACAATTCCTTTAGAACGGAGATATTCCGGGAAGAGGGTATTGAAAAGACTAAAAATATAAGCTGATCCGGTGCTAAGCGCCACCAACGAATCCATGTTTGCAGATGAATGCCTTGCCTGTTTGAAGGCGTTTATAAAAAAGACATTGCCAAATCCGAATAGAACTGGAGTGGAAAGGGCAAGCATAATGAAATTCGCGTACGGGATGTCCATGAAGAACATTCCGACCACAACAATGGGAAGTGTAAGTGCCGCGGCAAAAATACACCGTCTCTTCAATGATTTATAGGCTTTTTGTCTGCTCTCTTCCTGTTTTTCACCCGCATTTTCTATGTCTATAATCAGGTCATATCCTATTCTCTGAAGTGCCTGTTGTATTTGAACCGGCTGGATAACTGTGGGATTAAATACCACTTTCATACGCTGGGTGGCGTAGTTAACCTCCGCGCTTTTGATGCCTGGCAGGGTGGAAGTCATACTTTCGACGCTGACGGCACAGCCTGCGCAGGACATCCCCGAAACGGGCAATGTAAGGCTGACAAGTTTTTCTCGTGAACTCATGGCTTTTATGATAATGTCAATTTTTTATATAATACAAAGGTACACGATCCGCAGCCGGGTTTGCTTATAGGATTTATTGGAAAAGTTGTAAGATTACGATCATGTAAACTGTCCGTGGGAACAAGGATGATTCATAATAATTGTGAAATATGTTACCCAGGTGTTTTGGTGTGCTACAAAATATTTACGTAATCTTTATAGTACTTCTACGGATTTTATATACTGTAAAGCTACCATTACTGCCTTTGGCGCTACTCTGAGCCGGTTGTGTTACCCGAAAGCATTTTTACAGGGCATCGCCTTTGTTGCTCGGATTAAAAGTTTTTCTTAACGTTAAATAAAAATCTTATGGAAACCTGTACAGATAACCTGGAACTGCTCAGCAGCGAACATGTATATGACCACTTCGAAATCACGAATGTAGAAACCGCAGTCTGGGATCCCCTAGACGACGAAGATGAACCGGATGAGGAGGAGACACTCGAAGAGATCAACATCGATGATGATGATGATGTTTTCAATGACGAGGAGGATACCGATGACTTTGACCTGGATCAAACTTAAATAGCCAATCTAAATTAACACCTTATGAAAAAAAGGATCGCATGTATTAGTGCACAGGCTTCACCGTTAACCTCAGCAGTTGATGCGGATAGGCGCAAGCAAAGTATTTTTGTTTCTGAACTCGCCGGCCAGCTGTTGAAGTTTGGTTACGAGATTGATATTTTTACACGATCGGAAGGTGAAGCGAAATGCGAGGTTGTTTTGTATAAGCCCGGTGTCCGGATAATACAGGTGAAAGCAGGGCCCACGGAAAGTTGTGTGGTGGAGTCCTTACTTCCCTACATGGATGAATTCTCCACTTCAGTAAGCGATTTTATTTCGCGGCAAAACTTCCGTTATGATCTGGTTCATGCAAGTTTTTTCCTTTCAGGGCTTATCGCGTTGGAACTTAAGAAAAAATTCCATATTCCTTTTGTCATTACTTTCCATTCACTTGGTCATGTGTTAAAAGCTTCTAACGAGCAGGACCCTTCCATTTTGAGCAGGATCGCAATTGAGGAGCAAATCGTAAGAAGAGCTGACGGAATTGTTGCCGGATCTATGGAGGATAAAAAAGATCTGATCCAGTCGTATAAAGCCAACGCAAGAAAAACTTTTGTAATACCGTATGGGTTCAACCCGGGGGAGCATGGTTTTGTTGATAAAACGGCTGCCCGGGAATCTTTAGGGCTGAACACAATTGAGAAAATCATATTGCTGACAGGACCGCTGGATCACAAAAGCGGGGCAGCAACTGCAATAGAATCTATTGCATTGCTGAACGGCGGTAAAGGTGTTCACCGACTTGTTATTGTACCGTCTGGGCGGAGTGAGGCCAGCTTTGGATCATCTGCTGAGCTGGACCGGTTGAAAAACCTTGCAGACAAACTCGGCGTATCTGGACAAGTGACGTTTGTAAATCTGCAGGAACCGGAGCAGTTAAATCATTATTATTCGGCCGCCGATTTGTTTGTGTCTGCACCACGGCAAAGTACATATGGCGGGAATCCATTAGAAGCCATGGCTTGTGGTACCCCTGTAATTGCCATGGATGATGGTAGCCTGCAATCCAGTGTGCTGGATGGTAAATCTGGTTTTATAATTCCGGAGGGTAACCCTGATGCACTCGCGGACCGTATTGGTCTTATGCTTAGCAATGAGGCATTACTCCATCAAATGAGTAGAAGCGCTGTGCGCCACGTAAATTCGTGTTTTACCTGGGCAGTCATTGCCAACCACGTACACAACCTGTATGAGTACGTTCTACTAAATCACTCGCGTCGAAGCGATGTTGCAAAACCGGTGCAGATTAAAGTATTGAATAGCACAATACCTTTGCGGAACATGTACCTGCGAAGGAACATTGAATCCACGTATGGCCGCTGATTTTCGAGACGCTCAGTATTTATGCCGGTTCGTGGGTATTTATCTCCGATGAAAACGTCAATGTGATTTATTAAGGTGTTAAAGCCTGATTTTGACGGCCGCTCCGGCGCCCGTGAAGGTTCGAGTTACGCAATTGAATTTATATTTTTTGTAAGTTTGGCCGATAGTTGAACACCGGGGAGAATAGCCGAAAGAAAAAACGTATTATTAAGTTTTTACAATTTGTCCATTTGGTGTAAAGCACCGTTATAGTGGATAAAATACATTGCAGAAGTTCATTTTAGCGAAGCGGATTTAAGTCATACACAAATTGAACAGTATAGAGACATATAGTCGGGAACACATGATTGAATTGCTGCAACAGCGTAACGAATCGGCGAAGACGATGGGTAACGCTTCCGATGGCAATATTACGGATCATGAAATTTCCATTTTGCTTAACGAGCTTCAAATCTTTCAACTGGAGTTGGAGATGCAGAATGATGAGCTAAAGGCATCTTACCAAATGCTCGAAACGGAACGTGCGAAGCTCTCTGGCTTTTTCAATCAGGCACCGGTTGGTTATTTTATTTTAGATAACCTTGGTCTTGTTGAGGAGGCCAATCAGACGGGTGCTGACCTGCTGCAGGTAACAAAAAGTGATCTGTTAGGTGTTAAGTTCCAGGACTTCATCAATCCCGACGATTTCCAGATCTTTTATGATTTCCTATATAAAATACAATCATCCTCGACCAGGCAGTTCCTGGAAGTGAAGCTTATCTACAGAGACGTAAGTTTTTACGCGCGCATTGAAGGTGTAGCCATTTCGAATGTTTTCTGGGACAAACCTCAATATTATCTGACGGTAGTTGATATTACAGAAAGTAAGAATGCACAGCAGAAGTTGATGGATACGAGCCAGCGACTTACCATGACACTTAAAGCGTCCTCTACAGGAACATGGACCATGCAGCTTGCGGAAAAACAGTTGTTTCTGGATGATTTTAGCTTTCAAATTCTGAAGGTTCAGCCAGGTACATTCGACGGTAAGATAAAAACGTTTATTGATCTGATCCATCCTAAGGATCAAGCTGCTGTACGGCATAGTTTTGTCAACGCGGTACAGAATGGAAATAAGATTGATCTGGAATTCAAGATACTGACCAGTGCGGGGCAGACGAGAGTGATTTACGTTCAGGGACATCAGATTGATAGTTTTGAAGAGCGCAAATATTTTGCTGGTATCCTGATGGATATCACGGAAAAAAAGAAGCTGGCCCAGGTTGCGGAGAATGCACGCCGTGAAAAACAACGATTGATCTTGTCAACTACACTTGATGCACAAGAGAAAGAACGCAACAGGATCAGTATTGCGTTGCATGACAGTATTTGCCAAATCTTATATGGAATCCGGTTGAATCTGCAAACGATCCATAGGGCCAATCCCACATCTTATCAGTTTGGTAACGTAAACAAATTACTCGATCAGGCCATTCAGGAAACACGGGAAATATCCTATGAACTAAAGCCTTCTGTTCTCCGGGATTTTGGATTTAATGCAGGCATCCAGGAGATGGCGCAGCGCCTTAGTGTTACCGGCTTCAGCATCAATACAAAAATTGATACAGAGATTGATTTCTTTGGTGAAGACAAACAATTGCACGTATTTCGGATTATACAAGAACTGATAAACAACTGTATAAAACATGCGGAAGCAACAGACGCTGAAATTGAGATGTATGCGGAGGATGGTGTTTGCAAGCTTATTTTTTCAGATAATGGAAAAGGGTTTGATTACCAGAGTGATCAGGGGTTGATTAAAGGTTCCGGGCTTCGCAGCATTAAAAATCGGATTTTCTTACTGAACGGAGATATGAATGTTGAAAGTTCGGATAAAGGAACCACCATCTCTATACAGATCAAGTATGAGAAAGATATTAATGAAGAATAGTTTTTGTTAACAATTATATATAATTACACAAGCAAATAAAAGTTTAAAGATGATACAGGTATTATTGGCAGAAGATCACAATATTGTTCGAAACGGAATAAAAATGTTGTTGGCGTCAGACAAGGAAATTAATGTCGCCGGCGAGGCGACGAATGGAAGAGAGGCGCTGGATTTTATATCCGCTAATGACAATATTAACGTTATTCTGGCGGACATCAACATGCCTGAACTGGATGGAATTTCCCTGATCAAGGAAGTTAAGTTGATTAATCCTGACATTCGTGTTGTTATTTTATCCATGCATGACAATGAAAAATATGTGTCTCAGGCTTTTATTGAAGGCGCTTCAGGGTATCTCTTGAAAAGCGTAAGCGCAGATGAAATGATATTCTCGCTGAAACATGTTCATTCTGGTGGAAAATATCTATGTTCTGAATTGTCCATGAATATGCTTGGAAAGCTCAGCCAGAAAAATGTGAACTCGATTGCTGACAATATTTCCAACATAGAATTCTCTATGCGCGAAATTGAAGTACTGCATCTTATCGCTGACGGTTTAACAAACAGCGAGATGTCTGAGAAGTTGTTTTTGAGTAAGAGAACAATTGAAGGACATCGACAGAGCTTAATTGAAAAAACCAATTCGAAGAACACCGCCGCCCTCATCAGATATGCAGTGTTGAATGGTATAATTCATTAACATAGATTGAAACCGTACTTTCTCCGTCACTTTACGTATTTTTAACATCTTGTTGCGATTTTACATTTCGACATCATGTCATCGGTAGGCGTAGCTGACCTTTTTAAACAAGTGGAGTATACCTGCTGCAATCGTTGTAACCAAATATAAACACATGAGATACCTCGGATTATTACTATTCTTTTCAACGCTCTTCTTCCAAGGGGTTGCGCAAAACAGAGATGCTATTGTTGGACAGTGGGCAAACGCGAGCGGGGAAGCCCATGTCGATGTGTCCAAGCGGAACAATAAATATTATGGCAAGATCGTCTGGTTAAAGAATCCGAAAGACGATAAGGGGAACACTAAAGTGGATAGTAAAAATCCCAATGAAAGCCTGAAGAGCAAGCCTATCCTAGAACTTGAAATTCTGAATGACTTTGTCTTCGACGGTCAGAAATGGACAGATGGTAAAATATATGACCCAAAGTCAGGGAAAACCTACAGTTGTAACATTACCCTCCGTGAAGACGGCAATCTAAATATTCGTGGGTACATCGGTATTTCGATCATTGGCCGTTCTGAGGTCTGGAAAAAAGTAAAATAATGAAACTCGCTTCGCTCTTGCTGCTTATTCCTTTTTTTGCCCTTGGGCAGGGCTACGATATTAAGCCGCTGAATGCCGGGACAAACACAAGCTTGCGCGGCGTTTCTGTAGTTTCTGATCAAGTTGCCTGGGTGAGTGGGAGTAATGGGGCTGTCGGAAAGACGACTAACGGCGGAGCCACCTGGGAATGGGTAAATCCAAAGGGATTTGAAAAACTCGATTTCAGGGATATTGAAGCTTTTGATGCTGAAAATGCGATTGTTATCAATGCGGGATCTCCGGCGTATATTCTTAAGACCGAAAACGGCGGGGCGAGCTGGAGGCAAATGTATGTGAACCGGGATTCGGCAGTGTTTCTTGATGGAATGGATTTTTGGGACCGTCAAACTGGAATTATCTTCGGTGATCCGATGAAGAACAAGCTGCAGATTTTGAAAACCGTCAATGGCGGACTGAGCTGGCAGGATATTTCTGGAAATATTAAACAAGAAGTGAAGTTGGGTGAAGCCGGATTTGCGGCTAGTGGAAGCGGTATTAAGACCCTAGACAGGGGTAAGGTGTGGATTGCTACAGGCGGGTCTGCATCCAATATATATTACTCAAAAAATTACGGCAAGGATTGGAAGAAATATTCATGCCCCATCATCCAGGGCTCCAACAGCACTGGGGTGTTTTCTATTGACTTTCTGGAAGGTAACAACGGTCTGGTGGTAGGAGGCGACTACCTCAACGACAAGGAATCTACAAACAACGTCTTACTGACGAAAAATGGAGGAAAGCGCTGGAATAAGCCTGTTCTTCCTGTTCTGGGCTATCGATCCTCAGTTGTTTATTTCAATAAAAACGTGTGTTTTGCAGCTGGATCATCTGGAGTCGACGTGTCAGAGGACGGGGGACTAACCTGGAGGCAGATTTCGGAGGCGAATATCAACGCCATCGGAAAAGCCAAATCCGGCCGTCTTCTGTTATTTACAGGAAATAAAGGAGAGATCTACCAGCTTTCTTTTCGCGGCAATTAGTTGTCCATTATAACCCCATAACATCATTTCACCCTTTCTACTGTTGCAATTTTGGTTGTATTTGTTGTAAAATAGTATCGTTACTAAAACGGTTAACTTAACTTGACAATTGACTGATTCAGCGTGTTTTTTCGAATATTCGCCTTGGTTTTTTATCCTTTTTAGCTTAGTATGGGCTAAAATAGTATTATGTTTCGCGCTACCCGCAGGGGTATCTTTGATAAATTAACCAAATCATAAATCTTATGAATACAACTTTACGAGCTATTTGTCTCGTTCTGCTGTGTTTGGGCATCAACTTATCGGTCAACGCGCAAAACAGTCAGAACAGAGTAATTACGGGTACGGTATCAGACGAAAAGGGCATTACGCTTCCTGGAGTCGGGGTTACCTTAAAAGGCAGCAGAACTGCCGTTTCCACCAATACCGATGGAAGGTTCTCCATCACCATCCCCTCAACACCAGCAACCCTTGTTTTCACCTTTGTTGGTATGACCAATGAAGAAAGGATCATTAGAAATGAGACAAACGTCAATGTAACGTTAAGATCGTCTGCGACCAGCTTGTCTGATGTTGTTGTAATAGGCTATGGCTCGCAGAAACGCGAGGATGTGAATGGAGCAATCTCATCTATAAAGGCATCAGATATCGCCAACATTCCACAGGTAAGTGTTGATCAGCTGCTACAAGGAAAAGCTGCCGGTGTTACCATCACGCAAAATGCCGGTGGTCCCGGCAGTGCAACATCAGTGCACATTAGAGGTATAACATCGCTGAGTAGTTCCAATGAGCCGCTTTATGTGATCGACGGAGTTGCAATTTCTGGTGATGCCACGAATAAGTCGACAAGCGGAAGATCTTCTGGAATCGCAGCGAACAACGGAGAGAACAGTGCCAGTCCGCTTTCCTTCCTTAATCCATCCGACATTGAGTCTATTGATGTGCTAAAGGATGCATCGGCAACGGCCATTTATGGTAGCCGAGGTTCCAATGGTGTAATTATCATTACCACAAAGCGTGGGAAGGCGGGCACAGCAAGAATTAGCTACGATGGTTACTACGGATTTCAGGAACAAGGCAAGTATCTGCCGATGATGAACCTGAGACAGTATGCGAATCTGCAAAACGCACTGGCAGACAACAGTGGACAAGCGAGAAGAGGTGAATTTGCCAACCCTGAGCTGCTAGGCGAAGGTACAGACTGGCAGGATGCCATATTTAAGACGGCCGCTATGCAGAGTCATCAGATCGCATTTTCTGGTGGTAAAGAGGGAACGGACTATTACCTTTCTGCCGGCTACCTGGATCAGGATGGTACCGTGTTGGGTAATGATTTCAACCGCTACACATTGCGCGCGAATGTGAATTCACAAATTAAAAGCTGGTTTAAGGTTGGAACAACCCTGGGTGTAAGCCGGAGCTTTCAGAACACTTCTTTGAGTAACAATACCGGTATTATATATACCGCGTTGTTGAGTGCACCAGATCAGGCAATTTACAATGCCGATGGTTCCTTTGCCGGTCCTCAAGCAGGGCAGATTGGCGCACAGATCAACCCTGTTGCACAAGCTTTGTCCATCACGAACAATCTCTCCCGCGACAACGTGAACGGAAACCTTTATGCAGACATTAAGTTCACGAAAGATCTGACGTTGCACTCTGAAGTTAACGGAGATATCAACTATTCGGCGGCAAACTTCTTTACTCCGACCTACAACTATGGTCCGCTTTATCAAAACCCTACGGCTAGATTACAGGAATACTATACCAACTCTACTTTTTGGGCATGGAAAGAGTATTTAACATACAACCATACGTTTGGAGGGAAGCACAACCTGACTGCCCTGGCTGCATACGAGCTTGTGAATTCTGTTTACCACAGCAATAATGCCGGCGTGTCCAACTTTTTAACCAACGACTTGCCTGCACTTGGATTGGGTAGCGCGGCTACGGCGACCATCGGAGAATACATCGGAAACAACGATATTCTCGAATCTGCATTCGCACGTGCCATCTATACATACAACAACAAGTACAGCATCACTGCATCTTTCCGGTCTGATAAGTCTTCGAAGTTTGCGCAAGGCAATCAAACGGGATATTTTCCTTCCGCGGCAGTATCCTGGAGGTTATCTGAAGAGCCGTTTATGGCTGGTCTGAAAAGTATTGCTGACAACATCAAGATCAGAGTGGGCTATGGCGAAACGGGTAACCAAAGCGTTCCAAGTTACTTATACGGATCGGCATTGACACCAATAAACACGGGTATAGGTACGGGCTTTGCAGTAGATAAAGTTGCAAACGCAAACCTGACCTGGGAAACGGCAACACAGCTCGACTTCGGCCTGGATTTCTCCCTTTTCAATAGGATTGACGGATCATTTGATTATTTCCAGAAAAGCTCGAAGAACTTCCTTTTCCAGGCGGCCTTGCCAGCATTTTTGCTTGGACAAAATGCGGAATATTCTGGTACCGGAGTTATCAGCCCGCCATATGTTAACGGCGGCCAGTTGTCTAACAAAGGTGTTGAGCTGAGCCTGAACAGCAGAAATATCGTTACAGACAATTTTAAATGGACAACTTCCCTTGTTTTTAGTCATTATAAGAACAAAGTAGTTTCGCTGTACAATGGCGTTCCTTACATGAGCCAGAACGTGACCACCAGCTTCCTTAATCTTCCGGTCACCAGAACCCAGGTCGGACGTCCGGTAGGAGAGTTCTATGGCTACAAGGTTAAGGGAATTTTCAAAACGGATGAGCAGTTGCGAAATGCTCCGGTTCAATTCGCACCGCGCCGTGTAGAAAATACATCAGGAGGTACCTGGTTGGGCGATTTGCAGTTCGAGGACATCAACAACGATGGCGTGATCAATATTGACGATCAGACCCCGCTGGGCAACCCAAATCCAAAATTCACCTATGGTATCACCAACACATTTGCATACAAATCAGTCGATTTATCGATATTCCTGAATGGTTCCTACGGAGCACGAATATTCAACGTATTGAACTATCAGATCGCAAGTTTAGGTAGTCTTTACCAGAATCAACTGGCTTCCGTAGCCGATTTCTGGACACCAACGAATTCAAACTCGAACACGCCAAGACCGTCTGCAGGTGACAACCCGAACCTTTACAATTCAGATCGTTTTATTGAAAGCGGATCCTACCTCAGGATTCAGAATGTAAGCCTGGGATACACGCTTCCAAATTCGGTTATCCGTAAGATGAAATTAAATAGATTAAGGGTGTATGCAAGTGGTCAGAACTTGTACGTGTTTACGCCATACAAAGGTCTTGACCCTGAAATCGGATCAAACAACCAAAACGTATTTCTTACCAACGTAGACCTGGGCCGCTATCCAATCCCACGCACCATCACGTTTGGAATAAATGCTGAGTTTTAAATTTTAGTCTAGCACAACATGAAAACATATAAAAACTATTTAATAGCCGCTGCGGCACTGGCTGGTATCCTGGGTACCAGTTGTAAAAAGGAATACTTCGATCGCCCACCGAAAAGTCAGATCACCCTCGACAACTTTTACCAGACTGTTGATCAGGTTAATGCGAGTACAAACGCCTTATATAGTGCACCCTGGTTTGGATGGAGTGGAAAAGCAGGATGGTCTATTGCAGATCTAAGCAGTGGAAATGCCCGTACCTGGTCGTCTGATATCGTAAACTTCGGTGATTTCACCGTTACGGGTACCAACTTCGAGATTGCTGCGGCATGGAACTCCCTGTATATCGAAGTTGCGCAAGCGAACGCACTAATCAACAACCTACCGGAAAAAGTGCCTGCCAGTGTTGATCCTGCAGTCGTAAACAATGCGTTGGGTGAGGCCCGTCTCTGGCGTGCAATGGCATATTTTCACCTGGTTCGGGTATTTGGAGCCGTGCCGATTATAGAGAATACGCTAGACTATGTGAGTGATTATCAGGTGCCAAGGCACCGGGTTGAAGATGTATATACATTTATTGTAAATGACCTGAAATTCGCCGAGGCGAACTGCTATAAGAAGGTTAGAACCGGAACAGGCTCGGCAAATGCACATGTTTCCAGCGGCTCTGCATCCGCAGTGCTTGCAAAAGTGTATCTGTATATGGAAGACTATGCTAATGCGCGTGCACATGCAGAGAAAGTCATCAATAGTGGTGAGTTTAAATTGTATGGCGTCGATGTTCCGGGTAAGAAATTCAGTGATCTGTTTTTAACATCCAACAACAACAATGAAGAGTCAATCATTGCATTGCAATGGGCCACGAGCGGTACTTATGGGCTGGGAAATCCGTTCCAGGCTGCCGTAGCACTAAACAGTACCATTACCGGAACGGGTGACGGATACGGGCAGGCCGGACCGACATTTGATCTTCAGGATGAATATGAGCCTACAGATTTGAGAAGGAAGGCGACAATCATGCTCGCTGGAGACCACTACCCGGAAATCACACAGGCTGCAGGTGGTTACACCGTTCCCGAAGATGTGAATGCCCAGGGCGTTAAAGCTGCCGTCAAAAAATATGTGGTGGGTACCCCTGCCGACAACGGTGGTGTTGGAGGTGCACAGGCATCAGCAAATAACACCTATATGCTGCGGTATGCAGACATGTACCTGATTTTAGCAGAAGCAGCAATGAACGGCGCGACAACAAGTTCTGATCCGGTTGCACTAAACGCGATTAACACCATCCGCAGAAGAGCAGGTTTATCTGATCTTACCATTATCAGAAGGTTCTACACTGTCGCAAATCCAAACCTTTCCAAGTATGGACCTACCCCAAATTCGGACGTTCCGAGAACCATGTTAAAGGATGATATTTTATCTGAACGCAGAAGGGAGTTTGCATTTGAAGATGATTTTTTCTTCGATCTGATGCGTATCGATGGATTTAATGTAACGGCGCACCCGAAAGCGATTCAGCTTATCAAGCAACAAGACAGAGGAACAGCAGATAACAGTACGCCAGCCGTACGTTACGGGAATCAATATTTAAAGGTTAGCGATGCTAATCTGGTCTTTCCGATTCCTGCGACTGAAATTGCTGCTGATCCAAGGTTAGCAGGTCCACCAGAACCATATACCTTTAAATAAATACTAGTAGGAAACCATCATAGGCTTATTACTGCCAATGCAGAAATTAAGCCTATGACGGACTACTGACCGTGAAAAACCAAATAGATAGACGATGAAAAAGAACTATAATTTACTTTGCTGCCTCTTGTCAATAATATTGATGATGGCTATAGCTTCTTGTAAAAAGGAAGAACAAGGAGGTAAGGGAGCACCTACCATCACCCGTGTGCGTTACCTGTCAAAAACAGATACCATTCCTGATGTTGTACATCGTATAACACTGGATTCAAGCAGCACCTACGACGAGGTCAGGATTGTGCCATTTGATTCCACAGCTACAGCCGGGCGCCTGGGTACGCAGTACGCCATTCTTGGCGCAAACCTGTTAACCACCCGCACGGTCTCCTTCAATGGAGTCGCTGTATATTTCAATCCGGCCTTGGTTACCGACAATTCCATCATTGTATCCATACCGGCCAATACCTCAACTGTTCGCATTCCGTTTGGTGCCGATCAAAGTAACAAGCTTACGGTCGTTACAAACTACGGGCAGGTGGAGTATGATTTCCCAATCATGCAGCCGCCAGCTGTTATAACTGGATTTGAAGCGAGTTCGGAGCCCGATGGTGATGTGGTCACCATCTCAGGAACTGTTTTCACCGGCGTTACTGCAGTGACATTCGATGAAATCCCTGCAACCATTATCGGCACACCAACCGACACCCAGATCAAGGTTAAAGTTCCTGCGGGCGTGTCTCAGGCCTTTATCTATGTGACCACTCCGGGCGGTACTGCCAAATCGCCACTGGCGTATGGCTTTAAGTATGTCATCTTTGATGAACAGCTTAACCCGGCTCACGAATGGAGCAGATGGGGCGGGTGGGGTACAGCACTTCAGGAATTGCCAAGTACCGAACGTCCTAAAGCGGGAACAAACTCCTTTAAGATCGCATACAATGATTCTTATGGCGCCATCCAGTTGCACCCGAACCAGGCGTTTCCACTCCCAAATGGTTATGCATCACTAAAGCTTTCGATATTCGGTGGCACAAACGCAACTGCAACTTCGGTGGTAGCCGTTTACCTGAAATCCGACAATGGTGTTGATCCGACAGACGCGCAAAAGGTGAAACTGACGCTTGTACCGGGTGCCTACAACTCTTATCAGATACCATTAAGTGATTTTGGAAATAACCCGGCCAACATAAACGAGTTTGTTATCCAGAATTATGGTACTGCAAATCTTACCATATATGTAGACGATATCGGTTTTAACTAAGCAATAAAGTTCGAGGAAGCTCCTGTTTAGTGACAGGAGCTTCTTTTTGTCCATAATTTTCTGGAAAGCGCGTGATCCTGTTATTTAGAAGACTCAAGTTGTATTAATGCCGCTGAATCAAGGCGAAATGTACTATATTCAAAAGGAAGCCGCTTAACCAGGAAAAATAGAATCACATCAAACCGTTCACAGATGAGAAGTAGCCTTTTAGTTGTAAAAAAAATAAGTACAATAACGGTAATTGCCGGAATGCTCCTCAGTGCAGGGACATGGAGTGCCTTGGCACAGCAAAGGATAACTTCAAGAGCACCGGCAATAGTGTCTGCATTAAAAGTAAAGGACGCCAACATCTACAATGCGGAGAACAAGCTGGCGCGGTTGCGTGGGATTAGCTTGTCCTGGAGCATTTGGGGTGGCCGGAAGTACTACAACGCTGATGTCATTAAATGGTTGAAAGAAGATTTCAATGTCAATCTCATTCGTGTATCCATGGCGATTGAGCCGGAAAATGGCTATTTAAGCGACCCTGTTGGACAGGAGAAATTGGTGACAAACACTATTGATGCCGCAGTTAAAGAAGGGCTGTACGTCCTGATAGACTGGCACGATCACCATGCGAATGTTAACCTTCAACAGGCAAAAACATTCTTTGCTAAAATTTCCAAAAAGTATGCAGGCGTCCCAAATGTAATCTATGAAGTCTGGAATGAACCGGAACGGATTGCATGGGATACAGTGAAGAACTACGCAACTCAGGTTATCCAGGAAATCCGTAAATACGACAAAAATAATATCATCGTGGTAGGTAGCCCTTCCTGGGATCAGGATGTGGATGTCGCGGCCAAAGATCCCATCACCGGATTTCGCAACATTGCTTATTCGTTTCATTTCTATGCTTCAGACCCGGGACACCAGGAAAGACTCATGGCAAAGGCAGACGAGGCTTTACGGTTGAAACTTCCTTTATTCGTTACGGAGTGGGGCGTGGGGGAAGCGAATGGTGACGGCGTGTTTGATAAAGACAAGACAAATAAATGGTTGAACTGGATGGAACGAAACGGACTCAGCTGGGCCAACTGGAACATCACCGACAAAGAGGAAACTACCGCTATATTACGGCGTGGCGCCTCTGAGAAGGGCAATTGGACTGCGGAACAGCTTACGCCTGCAGGCGCATACATCCGCGATGTCTTACGGGAATTAAATAAGTAGTGCAGCTGGCTCAACAGGCGGTATAACTTCTAAATGATGATTTTGCTCTCCATCTAAATAAACACCCGCGTTCCAGAGAAACTCTCCCTGAATTCCTTCGGCGTACATTGCTTCTTTTTTTTGAAAAATCGGTTGAAGTTTGAAATGTTGTTGAAGCCGCAGTTGTAGGAAATCTCTGCAACGGAGTGCGTCGTTTCAATTAACATCTTCGTGGCATGCCCGAGCCTGATTTCATTTAAACTATCTATGAATGTATTTCCGGTCCGCTTTTTTATGAAGCGGCTAAATGATACCTCTGTCATGCTGACCAGCTTCGAGATGTCCTTCAAAGATATCGGCTTATGGAAATTTGCGTTCATAAATTCGTACGCTTTATCTATCCGGCGGCTGTTGTAGTTCAGCACCTGATCGTTGTTAAAGGTTACGTCTGACAGCATGCGCATGGATTTAGATGTGGAAAGTTGATGCAGGATGCTCATCAGCTCCAGTACAGAATCAAACCCCTGCATCTGGTTTATGGCCAGAAGCCTTTTGGATACGAGCTGCGCAATTTCTTTCGGAAACAGAATGCCCCTCGCAGATCGTTCAAACATCCTTCTGATGAATGCAAGCTGATTTCTCTTGAGCATCTTATCATCGAAGAGATCTTTATGCCACTGGATGGTTACCTCAGTGATTTCCGTCTCCTTGCAGTTGTGGGTAAGCCATACATGCGTAAGATTCGGTCCAATTAATACCAATTCTATCTCGTCAATTTCCTCAACATTATCGCCAACAATCCGTTTGGCACCGGCAGCATTGATCACTAGGTTGAGCTCATACTCTTCATGAAAATGAAGCGGGAAGTCGAACTGGTCTTTCACCCTTGAAAAGATCGTAAAGCAATCATTCTGGGTCAAAGGAGTTATTTCCTTGATAATATTATTCATACAGCATCTGGTTAAAAAACATGAGTTCTTCTGAAGTAAATATAATTGTTTTTTCATTTCCTTCAGATGCAAATTATGCGTGCAGTCTTATTATCCTCTGATTTTGTTAAAATAGTATTACTGTTGATGGAAATATGATTCTAATTTAGGTGGACCAAAATAGCCCGATATAACTGTATGAACATGAATGACCAGACTGTCCTACCACAGCTTGCTTTGTCGCTGCTTTTGACGTTTCACCGCGGCTTAAGTTTGGCGATTCAAGTATTCCGATGCAATGCCCCTCAGATATGCTACAAAAATAGCGACTTGCCTTCCAATAAGCCTTTCCTGATCTGCGGTCATTCACTCCTTTCCAAAATGTTTTGGCTTAATTGGGATATCACCCTCCTGAATATTTCACGTGCGTTCTATCCACACATCGACACAGTTGTTTTCAGTCCATTTACGATGATCCGAAAAGATGTCAGCATTTAAGCACTAACACCGCTTCTGCAGCCCTGGCAATCATACACGCTAAAAATCAAACATGAAATTACAACTTATCGATGTCTCCATCCTTGTGCTTTACCTGGCGACCATGATCTTCATTGGCTTCTGGTACCGTAAAAAGGCCAAAGAAAATAAAGAAAGCTACATGCTCGGCGGGAAATCCCTGCCCTGGTATAAGCTGGGTTTAAGCGATGCGTCCGACATGTTTGACATCAGCGGTACCATGTGGATGGTTTCGCTGTGTTTTGTTTACGGGCTAAAAAGTATCTGGATACCCTGGCTTTGGCCAGTTTTTAACCAGGTTTTTATGATGATGTTTCTCAGCAAATGGTTGCGGCGAAGCAATGCAAATACTGGTGCAGAGTGGCTGCAAACCAGATTTGGCCTGGTTGGCAAAGGTGTGCGGGCATCTCACATCGTCATCATTGCATTCGCCCTGCTAAGCTGCTTCGGCTTTTTGGCTTACGGATTTATTGGCCTTGGTAAGTTTATGGAAATATTCGTGCCTTGGGAGGTCGTTAAAGGATATGTACCTTTTAACGTGCCGATGGCCTATGTGCCACATCTTTACGGAATTGTGTTCACCCTTTTTGCCATGTTTTACTCGATACTCGGTGGAATGCACAGCATTGTACTCGGAGATTTGATAAAATACGCGATCATGACTGTTGCCTGTATCGCCATCGCCGTGATCGCGGCCAGCAATTTACATGGGAAGACATTGAACGTGCCGGAAGGCTGGGACAACCCTTTCTTTGCCTGGCGGCTGGACCTCGACTGGAGTGGCATCGCTGCAGATGCAAACAAGAAAATTGCCGACGACGGCTTTAGTCTGTTCAGCCTTTTCTTCGGGATGATGTTGCTGAAAGGCGTTTTCGCTTCCCTTGCCGGGCCGGCACCGAACTATGACATGCAAAAGGTGTTGAGTACACGCAGTCCGAAAGACGCCAGCAAAATGACAGGCTTCGTGAGCATTGTCCTGCTGCCGATACGTTACTCCATGGTGATCGGCCTCACCATACTTGCCCTCTTGCATTACAATCAGCTCTATTTAAAGGGGCCGGATGGCGTCACGGATTTCGAGCGCATCCTGCCAGCAGCGGTCAATAGTTTTTTGCCTGTCGGAATCCTGGGCTTGGTATTAACCGGGCTTCTTGGCGCCTTTATGGGGACGTTCAGTGGTACGCTCAACGCCGCACAGGCCTATATCGTAAACGATATCTATTTGAAGTACTTCAATCCGGAAGCAAGCACAAAGAAGATCATCTCCATGAACTACATTGTTGGTATTCTGGTCGTACTCATCGGAATCGTACTGGGCTTCTTTGCCAGGAATGTCAACGACATTCTGCAATGGATCGTAGGGGGGCTGTATGGCGGTTACGTTGCAGCAAACTGCCTCAAGTGGTACTGGTGGCGATTTAATGCAAATGGTTTTTTCTGGGGCATGGCGGTCGGGATCCTGGCGGCACTATTTATGCCCTACCTGACCACGGGATTGCCGTTGTACTGGTGGCCACTGCTCTTTGCACTGTCTCTTGCCGGAAGCATCATTGGAACCTATGCGGCACCGCCAACGGATGAAGCGGTTCTAAAATCCTTTTACACGACCGTCCGGCCCTGGGGATTCTGGGCACCTGTACATCGCCTGGTTGTTGCAGAAGACCCATCTTTTGTCGGGAACAAGCGCTTCAAGCTGGACATGTTTAATGTTGTTCTGGGCGTCATTGCTCAACTCTGCCTGACCATCTTACCCATGTACCTGATATTAAATATGCAAACGCCATTGTGGATCACCATAGCAACATTGGCTGTAATCGTTGCTGTACTGAAACAAACCTGGTGGAACAAATTAGAAGATTAAGCATAGAAATACATTTTATGATAGATTTTGAGAAAAGGGTACAAGAACTGCAACATGCTCACGAGGCATTGATCAGCTTGCCCAATAAAAAAGTTGAAAGGAGTAACGGCATATATAACCGCTATGAAAATCCCGTCCTTACAGCAGCGCATGCGCCGTTAACCTGGCGGTATGATTTCAACCCGGAAACAAACCCATTCTTGATGGAACGCTTTGGCATCAACGCTGCATTTAATGCGGGTGCCATAAAGTTCAACGGCAGGTACATCCTCGTTGCACGTGTGGAAGGGGTAGACCGGAAGTCTTTTTTCGCGGTTGCAGAGAGCCCCAACGGCATAGACAACTTTCGCTTTTGGGATACGCCTGTGACTTTACCGGAGACGGAGGAACCCGATACAAACGTTTACGACATGCGTTTAACGGCACATGAAGATGGATGGATCTATGGATTGTTCTGCACGGAGCGTAAAGATCCTTCGGCACCCGCCGGAGACCAGTCTATGGCGGTTGCGCAATGTGGTATCGTCCGTACCAGGGATCTGATCACCTGGGAGCGCCTGGCAGACCTGAAAACGCCTTCACCGCAACAGCGGAATGTCGTCCTGCACCCAGAGTTTGTAGACGGACAATATGGGTTCTATACCCGGCCGCAGGATGGCTTCATAGAATCGGGTACAGGCGGCGGCATTGGATTCGGACTAAGCCCGAGCATTGAAAATGCGGTTGTTCGCCTGGAAAGTATTGTCGACAATAAAACTTACCATACCGTATACGAAGCAAAGAACGGGCTGGGACCGGAGCCGATTAAAACGGCGTTTGGATGGCTCCATCTCGCACATGGCGTGCGGAATACGGCTGCAGGCTTACGCTATGTCCTGTATATGTTCATGACCGACCTGAACGATGTAACCAAAGTTATTCATAAACCCGGCGGCTATTTCATCGCTCCGATAGGTGAGGAGCGCATTGGGGACGTTTCCAACGTCGTATTCAGCAATGGCTGGATTAAAGATGATGACGGTACCGTACTCATTTATTATGCGTCTTCGGATACCAGGATGCACGTGGCAACAAGTACAATGGAACAATTGATTGACTATGTCATGAACACGCCTGCAGATGGTTTACGTTCGGCAAACTCAGTGCGGATAATTAATGGGATTGTAGAGAAAAACAGGGAACTTGCCGAAGAGCGGGCCTGATAACCCGTAAATCAAAAATCTCAGCATGTAATTACCATCAGCTTATGAACGTAAATCACATCCTCTTACAGCGTACTTACCGGCAATCCCTGGAGGCAGAACTTCAGAACATATTGGCTTACTGGACCAGGCATACGGTTGATGCGGTACATGGTGGTTTCGTTGGGCGGCTTGGAAACGATAACGCTGCGGATGAACTGGCGGATAAGGGTGCAGTGCTGAACGCCCGTATACTGTGGTCCTTTTCGGCTGCACACAATCTGAATCCGGAAGTCGATCTGGCACTTGCAGATAGAGCCTACAACTACATCGCATCCCATTTCATAGATCAGGATTTTGGTGGCGTGTATTGGACCGTAGATTACACGGGAAAGCCCAAGGATACTAAAAAACAGGTCTATGCAGTTGCTTTCACCATTTATGCCTTAAGTGAGTACTTCATGGCCACGGGCCTCGAGGTGGTTAAAGATCATGCGATAAACTTGTATCAGGACCTGGTTGCGCATAGCTTCGATGCGAAAAGAGGCGGGTACCTCGAAGCGTTCAGCAGGGAATGGAGGGAACTTGACGACCTCCGTCTGAGCGATAAAGATGCAAATGAGAAAAAGACCATGAATACCCATTTGCATGTGCTGGAGGCATTTACCAACCTATACCGGATCTGGCCGGATGAGCAGCTGCGCGAAAGAATCGTGGAGCTTCTGAATGATTTCAGAACGCACATTATCGATACGGAAAGCGGTAGGATGACTTTGTTCTTCGATGAATATTGGAACCGCAAGTCTGACCTCATCTCGTACGGCCACGATATAGAGGCTTCCTGGCTGTTGCTGGAGGCTGCTGAGGTCATTCATGATCTGCATCTGATCGAGGATATAAAACTACTTTCCACCCAGATGGCAGAAAGCGCCTTAGGTGGCCTGGACCTCGACGGAAGCCTTTGGTATGAGCGAGAGCCATCAAAAAACCACACCATCAAAGAAAAACACTGGTGGGTACAAGCCGAGGCTATGGTCGGATTCTTCAATGCCTGGCGGATCAGCAAGGATGCCAAGTTTTTAAATGCCTCACTCGGTACCTGGCACTATGTGCAATCAAACATCCTGGACAAGGAACATGGTGAGTGGTACTGGGGCCGCAGGGAAGACGGAACCATTATGGACAATGAAGACAAAGTGGGACTTTGGAAATGCCCTTACCACAACAGCAGGGCATGTATCGAAATCATCCGGCGCCTAAAAGACTAAGTATTCAAACGCCGCTTCAAATGTACGGCAGTTCGCAGTCTACTTTTTGTCGTCGGTCAAACCTTTCCAGTTGTCAGTTCTAAAGGGCAGCAAGGGGAGGTTTTCTGCGTTTACCACATTCGCATCTGCCGGATTGTCCTCCCATGCATATCGTACCGCTACAGGCTGCGGAACCTGTGCGCTGGAAACCCTGATGGTGCTCTGATCCAGGATCTCGGCGACTGCCCAATAGAATTTATGATCCGCACCAGCGATCTGGAAATTGCCCGGTGCTTTCCCGTTGGCGGTTTTCAGACTGCCATTTGAATTTTTTACATGAACCAACACAGACTTGTCCTGTAATTTGAAGCCCGAAAATGCCGGATGCAATCCTTTAACTGGCATACGGTAAACAAGCTGTTCGGCAAGTCCGGCGAGGCGCAGGCCTACGGTCTGTTTATCCTTCGGGTGGATGTTGGCTGCATCACCAACGTCTATGGCAGTAGTCATTGCCGTGTTCCTGGTGTTCAGGGTCAAGGCCTGTGCTTCTCTCAATTCGGCCCAGTTGGAATCTCCCGGATCTTTGAGTTTGGCATTGTAGTTTGCCAGTTGAACATACAGGAACGGAAAATCACCCTGGTTAAACTGCTGTCTCCAGTCGGTAATCATCAAGGGAAATAAAGTGCGGTATTGAAAAGCCCTGCCTGCGTTCGACTCGCCCTGGTACCATAAAACACCTTTGATATTGTATTTGATCAGTGGATGGATCATGCCGTTGTAGAGCAGGGTAGGCAGGGTATTCGGGCCGAGCTCCTTCTGCGGCCGGTCTGATCTTTGCAGTTTAAAACCAATCTTGTACTTCCAGTCGCCCACCAGTGAATGATCTTTGTTAGCGGTTCTTAGAAAAAAATCTTGCGGTGTATTGCTAAATCCGCCATCACCGCCGTAATTCTCTACCCGCACTGTAATGGTGTTTGTTCCTTCTTTAAGGAGCCCTGCGGGCAGGGGATATGCACGCTTTCTGCCCCATACATCCGGCGTCTGGCCGATCTTCTGCCCGTTTACAAAGGTGATGTCAGAATTCTGTATCACACCAAGGTTTAAGACCGCATTTCCGGTCAGGTCAGCAGCAGTTAAACTTACTTCTTTACTAAACCAGACTACACCATCCAGCTGCCACAGGTCGGCGATTCCGGAGAATTCCCATCCATCAGGCAGCTTGATATTGTCCCAGCCACTTGTATTTATCTTCGCCCACAGGTAGTCACCGGTCTTAAAGCCTTCATCCTGGCTATTGAAGTTCTTCACCCAATCTTCATTCATCTTCCGGTGCTGCGCATTGTAGCCGGCGGTATCGAAGTCAGCTACTGTAGCGGCAACTTTCCCAAAAGTAGGTTCATCCTTCAGCGCATCTTTGCTGATCCAGGTTTCAACCACCGTGCCGCCCCAACTGGAGTGAACCAACCCGATGGGCACATTCAGATCCTTATGGATTTTCCTGCCAAAGAAATAGCCGATCGCGGAAAAGTTCCTGGCGGTTTCCGGACGGCATTCCGTCCATGAGCCCTGAGTGTCGTCCTCCGGCATCAGCGCAATTTTCTTGCTTACGGTGTATAGTCTTATTTGCGGATAGTTGGCGGCTGCAATTTCTTGCTCTGCATTCAAGCCGCTTCTTAAAGCAAATTCCATGTTGGACTGCCCGGAACAGAGCCAGACGTCTCCAATAAGGATGTTCTCCAAAACCAGTTTGTTCGTTCCGTTCAGCGTCATGGTATAAGGACCCCCGGCTTTCATCTTCGGGAGGATGGCAGTCCATTTTCCATCGGCCGAGACTTTCGCGGTTGCACTCTTGTTGTTGAAAGTAATTGTTACCTGTTCATCCGGTGCCCCAAAACCCCAAATGGAAATGGGCATGTCACGTTGAAGGACCATATTGCTTCCCACCAGGGCAGGAAGCTTAATTTCCGCATGCGCGGAAAGAATTTCAAATGAAAAAAGGAGGATAACGAAAAGTCTGTTCATGTCTGTAAGATAGGTATTGACCTGCTCTTCAGATTGATAAAATTTTATCTTTTTGTGGTACAGGGAAGCACCTGTTTTCTTGCTGAAGTGGATGAGCGCCGGTGGCCTTCATCTACTCGAAAGAGGAGCAAGAAAAAACCCCTGTAAGGTTACTTACAGGGGTTTTCGATGTCTTATGTACTCAGAGCGGGAATCGAACCCGCACGACTTTTAAGGTCACAGGATTTTAAGTCCTGCGTGTCTACCAGTTCCACCATCTGAGCAGGTGATTCACCTTTTAACATAAATGCCTCCTGATAGAGAAGGCATTTAGAGCGAAAGACGAGATTCGAACTCGCGACCCCGACCTTGGCAAGGTCGTGCTCTACCAACTGAGCTACTTTCGCATGATTTTGATTTTAAACATCTCCGATGTTTTTCCCTTTCTTTCGAAGCTTTTAGTGATGTGCTTCGTTCCGTTTGGGAATGCAAATATAGTCACAAATCTATTCCTACCAAGTTTTTTTTGAAAATAATTGAGAGTTTAAGGTAAGTCGTTGTCTCTCAGTATAGATAAAATTACATCATTTTCGAAGCCCTTACCCAGCAAATAGGCAACAAGCTTATGCTTCCTTTTATAGGGATCCTTTTCCGTAATTAATTTTGCTTTTTTTTCTGCGATATAGACCACAGTTTTAAGGTAATCGTCGTAATCGATCGAGCTTAAAGCGCGGGTAATCATCTTATCGGGTATCCTTTTCAGCTTCAATCCCTGCTTGATCTTTACTTTTCCCCACTTCTTAATGTTGAACTTCCCCGAAACATATGCCATGGCGAAACGCTCTTCGTTCAGGAAGTTCGTTGTAATGAGCTCAGAGATCAGCTCCTCCACTTCGTCGGGCCGAAGGCCCCATTCGTACAGTTTGTTCCTGATCTCCTGCTGGGCGCGCTCCTGGTAGGCGCAGTAAGACTCTGCCTTCAGGAGTGCAGCATGCTTCTCTAATTTTAACGGTTTCTGGGTGTCCAAAGCGGTCGTGTTGATTTAAATAGAAAACAAAAAAGCCATCTTACCTGGCAAGACGGCTTAGATACCTGATAAAGGTATTCAATAAAAGCAATGTTTTTCACGAAAGACCTTCCTGCTAAAAGCAATTTGGTCAGCAACAACCCTAGTTTGCGTTTCTGCCTTTTGTTCCGTAGTACTCTATCGTTGCAGTAAAAATTACCAATCCAATACCGAAAACGATAAACCCACCGTATACCAGTCCAGGTGCAGATGCGGTACCACTAGCTGAATCAAACGGGTTGAGTGTGTGTGCCGGAGTGAAGATAAAACCGCCTGCTATCATTAATAAACCTAAGGCAGTAATGCCCAATCCTAAAGTTCTTTTCATATTCAGTAATTCAAAAGCTATAATGTGACAAATATATAAAATAATATTTTTTATGCGGACCGAACCTTCCTTATTTAACCACCACCCGCAAAATCTTTTCCAGAAATGCTTTGCTGCGTTGTTTTAGTAGTTCGGTGAATTCGTTTTCCGGCATATCTTCCAGGTGATTAAACTTCCGGTAGTTGTCCTGGTTGAACATCACGTGGTTAAGCATCCCGACAATCGTACTCGTCAATAAAGATACATCCACGTCGTCATGCAGCGTGCCATCCCGGGCGCCTTCATCAAATAACTTCTTCAGCATTTCATAATTCCTAACCCGGAAGCCATTGAAACGCTCGAGGATAAGCGGTGCACTTCCCAGGCTCTGAAGCTGGTAGATCAGCCGGTAGAAGTAACGCTGGCCGAAAAACTTCTCAATAAAAAAGTCTACAAACGTAAGGATCTTGTCCAGAGGGGCTTTGTGGTCCAGGTTAAACTCGCCGAGCAGCTTGGTTAAATCTGTCGTGCGAAAATCTATGATCGCCTCCATCAGTTTTTCCTTGGACCCGAAGTAATACGAGATCATAGCGGAATTTACGCCTGCTGCTTTTGCAATGTCTCTGATCGAAGTCTCCGAATAGCCATTCCTGGCAAAAAGCGCTTCAGTAATTTCAATAAGGTGTATCTCTTTCTCTTTATGCATTCATTCCAGACTTTGTTAATCCCCTGCTAGTTAAACCAGCTTACCATCCAGGCTCCAAGCCTGATTAATCCATAAACCAGTAAAGACAAGATGATCAGGATCACGAAAATAGCAATTAGGATTGTTCCTTTGCCGCTACCCTGATGTTTACCCTCTACAAAATGTTCCTGCATCAAGGTGAGGTTCCTTGTATTTGATTTGAAAAAGAAGTCGAAAACCTGCCCGATGAGGGGAATCGCACCGATTGTAGAATCTAGTAAAATGTTGATACTCATTAACACAACAACCTTACTGCTTGCGCCTCGTTTCGCCATGGCATATAACAGCCCGGCAGAGACCAGGAACCCGGCCATGTCGCCAAAAACCGGAAATAAATTTACAATGGGGTCAAGGCCGAATCTAAAGTTCGTGCCCGGCAGCCGAAACTGCTCGTCCAGCAAATAGGAGACGCGTTTGATCCATGCCATACCTTTTGGCTGAACGATGTTGTCACGATATGGATTCTCTGCCATGTCCAATAGTTTAAAAACAGTATTCTAGTAACCCCGCCGCATGTCTACCACCTTATTCTGGTCAACCTCCTTGAAGAAAGATATGCCTTTGGCATTTTTCTCCCAGGCAAAATTATCCTGAACCCACTTGTAAACGGAACTTATTTCCCTGGGTGCCTGCTTCGGCAATGGCTGCGTAAATACATCACCCGTTGGATAATGTACTTCATAAAACGCGCCAGGAACTAAAAACACGAAGGTATTCTTATCATTCGACTTCAAAAAGAACTCTCCTTGTATCCGTTCTTCTGGATTTTGCCGGGGTATCACATACACCCTGGCATTCACGGTTGTTACAAAGAAGTCATTGTTGATCAGATAACCCGATTTTCCTACTCGAACCATCCCTTTGGTCACTTTCATATCGTTGTTTCCTTTGGAAGCCCTGTACAGGCTAACGACTTCAGGCTTGCTGCCTTTCAGCGTGATGAGGTAAAAAGGTGCAACCATACCGGTACTATCCGCCAGCTGAACCAATACTGCAGTTTTCTGCGTATTAACAAATTCTGCCAGCGAGAACTTGTCACGAACAAAGTTCTTGTCCGCTTTGTCTGTCTGGATTTGCAACAGCGTATCTCTAAACTTCACGGCAAACAACTCCTCACTGCTGCCCGCACTTCCCTGATCTCCATGTGTCACTACTGTTAGTATAGTTTCCGCGTTCTCTGCGTAGTTGTTAAAATCTTCGTTACCGGATATCTCCCTAGGTACCAGTATTTTGCTGCCATTTTCAGGCTGACATCCAGATGCAATGAGGGAAAAAAGAAGTGCGTAAAGTAAAGTTCTCATATCCAAATGTAATCATGACCCCTAAGAATTCTGTAATTTATTTTAAAACCGGACATGCAGCAAGGTTGTTTTATATATGTACTGTTTAAATGATTACCTAAAGGAGTAAATTATGACTTTTACGTATAAAGAACCCGATACCAATAACGAGATCGAGCTGCAGGCAGAACCAGAAGATTACAATGGAGAACAGGGGATGCGAATTATCTTCCCGAGTAAAGATTCCTTTGTGATTGTAGAAAAAGACGGATCCTGGAACGTCATGGACGATGACACCATCAATCCGGAAATCGTAGAAGCGATAGGGAAGGCCCTTCATGCCCATTCCAGGTACAATAGTCAAACCTGATCGCCTGAAATGTAACGAATCACGAGCCGCCGGAAATTAACCGGCGGCTTTTCTTTTTGTTGTTTCCATAGGCATTATCCGGCAGTCTTATCGACCATAATCAGCATGCACCATTTTAAATTAGTTTCTAAATTTTTTACGAACTGAGAAAACTTCAGCAAGTTTTCCGATATTGGATGCACCGACTTAAACCTGACTATGACCTATACATCTGAAGAACTGCAAAACCTTGCTACGTTTTATGAAGACCAGTTGTTGAACAATACAGTGCCATTTTGGTTCCCCAGATCAATAGATACGGAACATGGAGGCTACCTGCTCATGCGTGATCAGGATGGCACATTGATCGACGACGACAAAGCAGTTTGGATTCAAGGTCGGGCCGCATGGCTGCTGTCTACGCTTTACAACACCATTGAACCAAAGACAGAATGGCTTGAGGGTGCAAAATCGGGCATTGATTTTCTGAACAAACATTGCTTTGACACCGACGGTCAGATGTTCTTTCATGTTACCCGCGACGGTAAGCCGATCCGAAAACGGCGATACTACTTTTCTGAAACGTTTGCCGTAATTGCCAATGCTGCATATGCCAAAGCAAGCGGCGATGAGGCAGCTGCGGAAAAAGCAAGATATCTGTTTGGAAAGTGTATAGAATACGCAACAACCCCGGGATTGTTGCCACCAAAGTTTACAGGAACACGGCCGGCAAAGGGGATAGGGGTTCCGATGATTATGATGAATACCGCCCAGCAACTTAGGGAAACCATCGGAGATCCACGATGTGACGAGTGGATCAGCAGGTGGATTGAAGAAATAAAGACCGACTTTGTTAAGGACGACATCCAGTGTGTTATGGAACAGGTGGCGCCTGATGGCTCCATAATCGATCATATTGATGGCAGAACTTTAAATCCGGGCCATGCAATAGAAGGTGCTTGGTTCATCCTCCATGAAGCCAAATACCGCAATAACGATCCAGAATTGATAGCGTTGGGCTGCAAAATGCTTGATTACATGTGGGAACGCGGCTGGGATAAAGAACATGGCGGAATACTGTATTTTAAAGATGTCTACAACAAACCTGTACAAGAGTACTGGCACGACATGAAATTCTGGTGGCCGCAAAATGAAGCCATCATAGCTACATTGCTGGCCTATTCCATCACAGGTGATGAAAAGTATGCACGCTGGCACAAGATGGTTCATGATTATGCATACGGAAAGTTTCATGATAAAGAACACGGGGAGTGGTTCGGATACCTGCATAAAGACGGATCGCTGGCACAAACCGCTAAAGGAAACTTATTTAAAGGCCCTTTTCATCTGCCGCGTCAGGAATGGTATTGTATGACCTTGTTAAAAGACCAGGGTAACCGCCATTCCCTTTAACACTAAACACGCTCGCTTTGATCTTTGAGCTGATTTCTTTTGAAGTGCTCATCCATCACAATAGCAACGACATACCAGGCGGTAACTCCCAGTCGCGGATGTTCCATGATTCGTTTTTAAGATATCCAAATCCTTCACCGAATGCGAAGATGATTGCGTAGAGCCCGAGCAATTTGAGTGTTTACCATTCAGGAGCATGGGCTACTCCGCTGCTTCGCCCTTTCTGATGAACATCCTTCCAATAAAAAGCAATAATAGGGCAAAGATCAGGAAACCATAATTCCATAACTCCGGTTCCATAGTATATTCATTTACATTGTGCAGCTTCAATATCTGGTGATCAATGATTCCTTCCACCAGATTAAACAAGCCCCAACCAAACAGCAGGCCTCCCGCCAGCAGATACCCGGAGCGGTTGATGTTTGTTTTCTTAAGTAATTTCCACAACAAGTAAACGCCGATGATCGTCGTAATTAACGTGAAAAGGTGGAAGATCCCGTCCCAGAACATATTTATGCTCTTGTTTACCAGCGTGTCTGCAGGTATCTTGTTGGTCAGCATTTCATGAAACTGCAGAATTTGGTGCAAGACGATTCCATCTATGAATCCACCTATTCCGATCCCCAGCACTGTGGCCGCCGATGTCAATGGTGCGGAGGCAAGCACTGTTCTCCCGGTATTTACAGTGAGCAGTTTGTTGTATCTCTTTGTCGCCAGCCGGGATAGTATTGCTATGATGACCGCAAGTACAATAAAGGCGGATAACATGGTGAGGAGATTCGGATAAAACATGCTGTTGTATATTCCTTTTTGAATGGCACGATTGCAGGATGTGCAGCTCATTGCATCATAGGATAATAAGCTTAGGAACAGAAAAAGTAACGCAGGTTTTTTCATGGTTGCAGCTCAGGCTAATTTATAGTAATACGATCCACGCCGAAATGAGATTTCCAACATATTAATTTTGTAAGATATCAAATAGGATACACCTGAAAACTCCGATTGTTTGTATTCCATCCACAAATAGCTAAATAGAATTCCAGCGCGCTGACATACCTCCGATGCGTATAGACACGGAGCACAAAGCCGACCTTTTTACATGAATTGAATCACTTTATACCCGAATTCGGGCGGTTTTCTACTGAATTAATGGTAAATCCGGCAGTTAGCGCAGTTTTTGATAAAACACTACTAATCAATTAACTAACTATTAAAGACACATATTATGAAAATCATCAGCAGAAAATTACATGGCGGACTGGATTATGCATCCGCCCTGTTACTCCTGGCATCTCCATGGCTTTTCAACTTTGAAGATGTTTCAGCGGCCAAAACAGTAGCCATTGCAGCTGGTATTCTGATTTTGGCCATGTCGTTGCTCACCAACTATGAGGCAGGAGCAATGAAAATGATCCCGATGAGCCTTCATCTGAATGCGGACATTCTATTGGGCATTGTATTGCTGCTTTCACCCTGGTTGTTCGGTTTCAGCGAGCAAACTTACCTTTTCCATGTAATCATGGGGCTTTTTGCGATCGCCTCCGGCTTAATGACAACCCGTGAATCACTGGCACACAGATATGACCAGCATTCCATGGCCAAGTAGGCCAGCCATTAAACTTGCGTGAAGCCGGTGCCAAAGTGCCGGCTTTTTTTATACCTGATGTTTTTTTAATACTTCCATCCGCAACCAATAAACACCAGCGTCAAAGTGTGCGAACCTGCCAACAACTTCCTCATTCCCGCAATCTGCCTGACATACAAAGTTATCATAATTCTAATACGTGTTCATGATTTGCGTTATTTTAATAGGGACAGCAAACGCTCTAATTTTGTAGCCATGAAAGATAATCAGAATGGAAAAGAAAAGAATATTTATCATCACTGGAGGTCAGGTGTTCGGTCATTCCGGTGGGCGCTTCAATATCCACCCGAAACTGCTTTTACCCTCCCCGGAGAGTTTTTCAACGAGCGAAGCGTAGATGAGGGTGTTCTGTTCGGCTTCCACCGGATGAATGCCTTCACCGCCATGACACCGCTGGAAAGCATTCATTTTCACGGCGTGGAAAAGAATGCTGATATTGCAACCGATTTAAAGCGGTATCAGGATCATCTAACTAAAATTTTCATCACCAAAACACCAGAGAATGAGTATCTACTTAACAGCCATCGTAAAAAGTAAACCTGGCCAGTCGGAGGCACTAAAAACATTGTTGCTGGACCTTGTTTCCGCCTCCAGAGCAGAATCAGCCTGCATCCAGTATGATCTCCATCAGTCGGAGGAGGATGCAGATCTGTTTCTTTTTCAGGAAGAATGGGCCAGCGAAGAAGGCTTGGAGCTGCACAACAGCCAGCCGCACCTTGCCGCCTTTGGCGAGCAGTCCAAAGATCTCCGGGAAGGACAGATAATAATCTATCGAACTCAAAAAGTGGCCTAACCATCCTGACGGAATTCTATACCTTTGCGGTATAAACTCAATGCAAATGTATACGGTCACCAAAATTGCGGAGGTTCTGCACGTCCTCAATTTTTACCATCAAAGGGAAGCAACTATTTCACAGCTGCTTACCGACAGCCGCACGGTAGTGGACCCGGAAGGCTCTTTGTTCTTCGCCATCGTTGCAGAACGGGACGGGCACAACTTTATTCCAGACGCTTACGCCAGCGGAATCCGGAACTTTGTGGTCAGCAGGGTTCCGAAATTAGCGCACTACCCGGATGCAAATTTCCTGGTGGTCGAGAATACCATCGCTGCATTACAGCAACTGTCCGCTTATGAACGTGCGCAGTTTGATCTAAAGACCATAGCGATTACCGGCAGTAACGGGAAAACGATGGTGAAGGAATGGCTGTATCAACTGCTCGCTGCGGATTACAACGTTGTGAAGAGCCCTAAAAGTTTCAACTCCCAGATCGGGGTTCCTTTATCGGTGTGGCAGATCGCTCCGGAACACACCCTTGGCATCTTCGAAGCGGGAATATCCAGACCCGCTGAAATGGACCAGCTGGAGGCGATCATCCAGCCAACAATAGGCATCCTCACTAACATCGGTGCCGCCCATGCGGAAGGTTTTAGTTCCCCAAAAGAAAAACTGCTGGAAAAACTTAAGCTGTTTAAAAACACAGATCTTTTCGTCTTTTCCCCGGATTATACGGAGGAGCTCCCGGAAGAACACCTTCCCGGACGCCGGAAATTCTCCTGGAGCATGAAGCAGGAAGCGGATCTGCAGATTCTCTTCGTGGAACCTATTGACGGTAAAAGCTACATCAAAGCGATCTATCAGCAATCGGAGATCGAATGCCTGATCCCGTTCCGAGACATGGCTTCCATAGAAAATGGGATCATCTGCTGGGCAACCTTGCTGTCTCTGGGCTATACGCCCGAGGAGGCAGAGGAGGGGCTGGAGAAACTCAGCCTGGTACGCATGCGTTTAGAACTCAAGAATGGGATCAATCAATGTTCCATCATCGATGATTCGTATAGTGCAGACATTTCTTCCCTCGCCATAGCGCTCGACTTCCTCAACCTGCAAAATCAACATGCCAACCGGACGCTCATCCTTTCTGACTTGTATGAAACCGGAAAGCCAGATGCACAGCTGTATGCTGACATCGCAGCGCTTATCCAACAGAAGAAAGTGACCCGCCTGATAGGCATCGGCCCGAAGATCAGCTCATTTGCCGTTCTTTTTCAGTTGAATTCGAAGTTCTATCCGGATACCCGTACTATGATGAATGATCTTCCAGCGCTTCCGTTCAACCACGAGACGATACTGATTAAAGGTGCACGCCGCTTTGAATTTGAGCGGATCAGTAAGCTGCTCACGCAGAAAGTTCACGATACCGTGCTGGAGATAGACCTCAGTGCTATGGTGAGTAACCTGAAGTTCTACAGGTCGAAGCTGAGCCCCGGAGTCAAAGTTATGGCCATGGTCAAAGCCTTCTCCTACGGAAGCGGCAGTTTTGAAATTGCCAACGTCCTTCAGTACCAGAAAGTAGATTACCTCGCCGTTGCCTATGCAGATGAAGGAATCGCCCTGAGAAAGGCGGGCATCAACCTGCCAATCATGGTCATGAGTCCCGAGCCCTCAGCCTTCGAAGCGATTACCAAACACAAGCTGGAACCGGAATTGTACAACCTCGAAATACTTCAAGCCTTTCTCCGTTACCTCCCAGAACATACGGTGAACTACCCGGTACACCTGAAAGTGGATACGGGTATGCACCGCCTCGGATTTGAAGCCTCCGAAATTGAAGGTATGCTCCAGGTGCTTACATCTGGTAGCAAGCTACGGATCAGGAGTGTATTTTCCCACCTGGTGGCGAGCGATGATCCGGATCACGACGCATTCACAAGAATTCAGTTAAAGGAATTTCGCACCATTGCAGCAAAGATTGGAAATGCACTGAGCTATGATTTTATTAAACACATCTCCAATACCGCGGCCATTACGCGGCATCCGGATGCACAACTCGATATGGTTCGGATCGGTATCGGCTTATATGGCTTCGATGCTGCATTGAAGCTGTCAAAAGGCCTGCAGACAGTCGCACGTTTAAAAACAACGGTCACGCAGCTGAGGAACCTGAGTGCGAACCAGACCGTGGGATATAGCCGCCGGGGAGTGATGGATCATGACGGTACGATTGCGACTGTGAGAATTGGTTATGCCGACGGATACAGCCGCATGTTCGGGAACGGAAACGGAAAAATGCTGATTGCTGGAAAACCTGCACCCACTATTGGTTCTATATGTATGGATATGTGTATGTTGGATGTTACCGGGATCGATGTGAAAGTTGGGGACGAAGTGGTGGTTTTTGATGAAAACTTAACCATTGCCATGCTTGCAGCGCTGATTGGTACCATTCCCTATGAGATTCTTACAAATATTTCCCAAAGAGTAAAACGGGTGTATTTTTATCAGTAGTTTTGTCGCATGAACAGAGTAGGCAGAGCCATTTTAAATTACTTTATAAAAGGATTATTGGTTGTTTTGCCTGTCGCGTTGAGTGTTTTCATTGTCATCTGGGCTGTAACGACAGTAGATAGCTGGTTAAACCTGAATAATATCCTGGGTGTTGATCCGAAAACAGGCGAAAGCCGGAATATTCCCGGTCTCGGTCTAACAATGGTCGTAACCATTATACTTGCTGCCGGAATTTTCGTTACCAACCTGGTTACTGAACCCATGTACAACTGGTTTGCCCGGATTCTGGACAAGCTTCCCATTCTTAAATTCATTTACTCTTCTATAAAGGACCTCACGGAAGCCTTTGTCGGTGATGAAAAGAAATTCAACCACCCGGTAATGGTCGAAGTGGAAGGTGATCTTAAAAGAATCGGTTTCCTCACCCAAAGTGATCTCTCCTCGCTGGGGCTCAGCAACGAATCTATCGTGTATTTTCCATTCTCCTATTCCTTTGCCGGACAAGTCTATGTAGTAAAAAACGAGAAGATTACCATCTTGAAAATCAGTGCCGCTGATGCTATGAAACTGGTTGTTTCCGGCGGAGTCAGCAACTTCTAAAAAAGAAATGTTTTATGTTTTAGTCTGCTCAGCGACAGCCTGAGAACAGAAGGACATAAAACATTTCCTATAATCGTGTACTTCCTTAAAAATTCGGCTTCAGCACATATTTCTCATAGAACCTGAAGATGTGTTCTGCGGCTTCTTCCGCGGTATCCACCAACCGGAACAGGTTCATATCTTCTGCATGGATGTTGTGCTCTTTATGAAGCATGGTATTTGTAATCCATTCCACCAGACCTCCCCAGTATTCTTTACCGACCAGTACAATCGGGAAACGCGCAACTTTGCCCGTCTGGATCAATGTAATCGCTTCAAATAGCTCGTCCATGGTTCCCATCCCGCCTGGTAGCACGATAAAGCCCTGGGAGTACTTCATAAACATCACTTTCCGGATGAAGAAATAATCAAATTCAAGCAGTTTGTTGTTGTCGATGTATTTATTGTGGAACTGCTCAAAAGGCAGCTCAATGTTTAGACCCACAGATTTTCCGCCATTCATGTACGCGCCTTTGTTTCCTGCCTCCATAATGCCTGGCCCGCCGCCTGTAATTACACCATAGCCCCGCTCCGTGAGTAACCTTCCACATTCTACCGCGATTTCATAGTACGGGTTCGTTTCTGCAGTTCTTGCCGAACCGAAGATGGATACACATGGCCCTATTTTGGCCAGTTTTTCAAATCCATCAACAAATTCAGCCATTATTTTAAAGATCTGCCAGGAGTCTGTTACTTTTATCTCCTGCCAGTTTTTATTCTCAAAAGCACTTCTTATTTTCTCGTCACTAGTCATTCTGTCTAATTATATCGTCTAAAATTTTGTTTGTTGATCTGTTTTTTTACTGATCAGTAGTAGTCCCACAAAGGTGATGAGCCCATTGATCAGGATCAGTTCCACGCTGAACTTGTAGCCACCCAACAGTTCGCTGGAGTACATGTTGAGCAGATAACAAATAAATGGCGAGATCAGACACACAAAAGGAACAATTTTATCGTGCAGTCCGCGGTTCCTTACAAACAATCCGAATGCATACAACCCTAATAGCGGGCCATATGTGTAGGAAGCCACTTTAAAAATCCCGGCAACAACGGATTGATCATTGACTGCATTAAAGATCAGGATGACCAGGAACATGAGCAGGGAGAACCCAACGTGTACCATATGCCGCTTATTCACAGACTTCTTTGAGTTGGCGTTCTCCTTTTTATCCAGGTGGAGGAAATCGACACAAAACGACGTTGTCAGTGCCGTAAGAGCTGAATCTGTCGTTGCAAATGTCGCCGCTGTTAATCCCAGCATAAATACAATTGCAGGGATTACACTCAGATGATTGAGTGCAATTTCCGGGAACAGGAAGTCCGTGCGTGGTTTTCCGGTAATATGATCTAGTGGAATTTCAATTCCATTCCTGGTGGCATAAACGTACAATAGCGCACCAACACCCAAAAAGAAAATGTTCAGCACGACAAAAACACCGGTAAAGGTGAACATGTTCTTTTGCGCCTCGCCAATGGTCTTCATACTTAGATTCTTTTGCATCAGATCCTGATCCAAACCGGTCATGGCGATCGTCACAAATATTCCGCCAATAAACTGCTTACTGAAATGGAAGCCGTTCGTTAGAAAATCTTCGTAGAAAAACACTTTTGCATACCCGCTGTTCTTAACCGTCTCAAATGCTTCTGGAATGATTAGTCCCAGGCTGCTACAGATGAAATAAATGGTGAGAAAGACGGACAGCACAAGGAAAAACGTTTGAAGCGTATCTGTAATGATAATCGTTTTAAGTCCGCCTTTAAAGGTGTACGACCAGATTAACAGGAGCGATATCAATACCGTTAACCAGAAAGGAACACCGTAACTGTCGAAAATAAACCGCTGCAACACGATTACCACGAGGTACAAACGGAACGCAGATCCGATAACCCGGCTGATCAGAAAGATTGAAGCAGCCGTTTTATAGCTGTAGAATCCAAGTCGCTGCTCGATATACCCGTATATGGAAGTCAGCCGCATCCGGTAATAAAGCGGAAGCAGGAGGGTCGCAATGATGATGAATCCCACCGCATTCCCCAATACAAACTGAAAGTATTGAAATTGGTTGCCCCCGGGAGAGCCCACTTCGCCAGGTACAGAAATGAAAGTTACACCGGATAAGGCCGTACCGATCATTCCAAAAGCAACGAGGTACCATTTGGAATTCCGGTTTGCAATAAAAAAGGTCGAATTATCCGAGGATTTTTTAGAAGTAGCAAAAGCTATAACGATTAAAATAAGGAAGTAACCAATAAGAAAAGATAATAGTATCGCAGGGCTCATCGTGTGTTTTTAGCTGCTAAATGTAAGAAAATGATATTTTAAAAGTCGAATTCCCGAAGATAAATATAAATTTGTATTATGAATTTCTCTTCTAAATTACTGGAAGATGCCGTGAATGAATTCTCTAAACTCCCTGGCGTCGGAAAGAAAACTGCGCTCAGACTGGTGTTGCATTTGTTGAATAGGGAGTCTGCAGAAGTAGAGCTTTTTGGCAATTCAATCATTAAATTACGGCAGGAAATCAAGCACTGTGCGATCTGTCACAATATATCTGATAACGATGTTTGTGACATCTGTGCTGCCCCCAAGCGGGAAAAAGAAATCATCTGCGTTGTTGAAGATACCCGTGATGTGATGGCTGTGGAGAATACCGCCCAATATTTTGGCGTATACCATGTACTCGGCGGACTGATATCACCCATGGATGGCATAGGCCCGTCCGACCTGTTCATCGATTCCCTGGTGCAGCGCGTGGCAACAAGCCCCGTAAAGGAGGTCATCCTCGCCATCAGTGCAACCATGGAAGGAGATACCACCATTTTCTACCTGTACAAACGCTTGAAGGAGTTCCAAATCCCAATCACCACCATTGCCCGCGGGATCGCCTTTGGCGGTGAGCTGGAATATGCAGATGAAATTACCCTGGGCAGGTCCATCGTTACGCGTATTCCATATGACAATTCCCTAATCAGATAAATACATGAATTATAAGAATAAAGTTGTCCTGATTACCGGTGCATCTTCTGGTATCGGTAAAGCCTGTGCCATTGAGTTGGCCAGGCGCGGCGCCAATCTGGTGCTTGCCGCACGGCAGTATGTAACCCTTTGCGAACTGACCGCGGATTTGGAGAAGGAATACGGGATCCGTGCTGTAGCTGTACAGACGGATGTGAGCAATGAAGAAGATTGCAAGCTGCTCGTTAAGCAGGCACTTGTAAGCTTCGGAAAGATCGACATTCTTATCAACAACGCTGGCTTGTCTATGCGGGCCTTGTTCAACGATCTTGATCTCTCCGTTTTAAAGAATTTAATGGACGTTAACTTTTGGGGTACGGTGTACTGCACCAAGTATGCATTGCCGGAAATTCTGAAAACCCAGGGTACCATCGTAGGGGTTTCTTCCATCGCCGGATACCGTGGTCTGCCGGGCCGTACGGGCTACTCGGCATCGAAGTTTGCCATGAATGGATTTATGGAAGCACTAAGAACCGAGTTGTTGAAAACGGGGGTACATGTCATGGTGGCCTGCCCGGGTTTCACCACCTCGAACATACGGGTTGCCGCACTGGCTAAAGACGGACAGGCACATGGGGAAACCAGCATGGAAGAAGGTAAAATGATGACTGCTGAAGCCGTTGCCGAAAACATCATCAACGGGATTGCTGCAGGAAAGAGAACACTCGTGATGACGGGCCAGGGAAAGCTGACGGTCTGGCTGAACAAACTGCTGCCGGCACTGGCCGACAAACTGGTATTCAATCATTTTACAAAAGAGAAAAACGCGCTCGTCAGGTAGATCCGCTGCTTAAATCTTTATGCTCCAGGCGGGTATTAGACGATAATTCCAAATAATGTTGCAATTCATAAAAAACAATTCCATATTTGCGATACGATGAAACAAACAAACGGACTTTTAAACTGGTGGTGGCACAGCGCATACGCGTAGTGTAACCCTTATGTCCGTTAATTTTTATATACTAATATGGTCCGGGTTGCTTTTTAAGGCAGCCTTTTTTGTTTTATACCCATGAAGAAAATACTGAATCACCTTTTTGAAAATAAGAGTTTTACCCGGGAAGAAGCCCATGATATTCTGATATCGATCACCCAGGGGGCGTACAATACCTCGCAGATTGCCGCTTTCATGACCGCCTATGGCATGCGGAATATAACGGTACAAGAGCTGCAAGGCTTCCGCGATGCGATGCTGGATCTTTGTATTAAGCTGGACTTCTCCGACTTTGAGCTTATCGATCTCTGCGGCACGGGAGGTGATGGGAAGGATACCTTTAACATCTCGACACTTGCCTCTTTCGTTGTTGCAGGCGCGGGCTACAACGTGGCCAAACATGGCAACTACGGGGTGTCCTCCGGCTGCGGCTCCTCCAATGTAATGGAATACCTCGGCTACACCTTCAGCAGCGATCCCGATGTGCTGAAACGCAGCCTGGATGCGGCGGGGATCTGCTTCATTCATGCGCCACTGTTCAACCCGGCCATGAAGATTGTTGCACCCATTCGGAAAGAACTCGGCATAAAGACCTTTTTCAACATGTTGGGTCCAATGTGTAATCCTTCGCAGCCGCAAAGTCAGTTGGTAGGCGTATTCAGCCTGGAGCTCGCCCGCTTATATGCCTATCTGTATCAGGAGACCGATAAGAACTATACCATTCTCCATGCTTTGGATGGCTTTGATGAAATCTCCCTGACCTGCAACTTTAAGACCTTTACCGAAACTGGCGAGTCGCTCTATACTGTTAAAGACCTTGGTTTCGACGCCCTGGACGAGGAGCAGATTAAAGGCGGAGATACCGTGGAATCCTCTGCAAAGATATTCACATCTGTTTTAAATGGCAGCGCTACCGACGCACAGACAAATGTGGTGCTTTGTAATGCCGCCGTGGCCATCCGGACGATCGATAGCAGCAAGTCATTCTCCGACTGCTATTACGAAGCAGAAGAATCTTTGTTAACTAAGCGCGCATACCAGAGCTTTCAAAGATTAGTAGGGGCGTAACCATGAATGTCAAGTTGAAGATCTGCGGTATGAAAGAGCCATCCAATATAGCGGAGGTTGCAGCGTTGCGCCCAGACTACCTGGGCTTCATTTTCTATAAAGGGTCAAAAAGGTACGTCGAAGGTCTGGTACCCACCTATCTTTCCAAACTGCCCGATGAAATCAAACCTACCGGCGTTTTCGTGAACGAAGATCTGATCACAATAAAACAGCATGCAGAAAACTTCCACCTCAAAGCCATACAACTGCATGGCCATGAAAGTCCGGAACTTTGCAAACAACTTAAAGCAATGCTTCCCGAAATAGAGATCATTAAGGCCTTCGGCATACATCCGGCATTTAATTTCGAAGATTTAATTCCATTTACCGGAAACGTGGATTTCTTTTTGTTTGATACCCAAACGAAAGAACATGGTGGATCGGGAAAAGTGTTCAATTGGTCACTGCTGCAAAGCTACAAAGGCCGTACGCCATACTTTCTAAGCGGTGGCATTGGTCTGGAGCAGACTGCTGAACTACAAGCGATTGAAGATGGACGGCTTTACGCCATTGATATCAACAGCCGGTTTGAAAAGGAGCCTGGTTTGAAAGACCTGGACAAACTTAAAGAATTTAAAAACAGATTATCGGGTATTGCCCAATAGATAAATAGACAGTTATGGATTATTTTGTAAACGAAAAAGGTTATTATGGCGATTTCGGAGGTGCATACATCCCGGAAATGCTTTATCCGAATGTAGAAGAGCTTAGAGAAAACTACCTGAAGATCATCAACGATGAGAGTTTTAAGAAAGAGTTTCATCAGCTGATGAAAGACTATGTCGGCAGGCCCTCTCCACTGTATTTGGCCAAAAGGCTTTCTAAAAAGTACAACGCGAACATATTTCTAAAGCGGGAGGACCTGAACCATACGGGTGCCCATAAGATCAACAATACCATTGGACAGATTTTACTGGCGGAGAAGCTCGGTAAAAAGCGGATTATCGCTGAAACCGGCGCCGGACAGCATGGTGTGGCTACGGCAACGGTATGTGCACTACGCGGATTGGAATGTGCGATCTATATGGGTGAGATCGACATCGAACGGCAGGCGCCAAATGTTGCACGCATGAAAATGCTGGGCGCCACGGTAGTTCCTGCAACATCCGGATCCAGAACACTAAAAGACGCCACCAACGAGGCCATGCGTGCTTGGGTAAATAATCCCGTGGATACCCATTACATTATCGGTTCCGTCGTTGGCCCGCATCCGTACCCGGATATGGTCGCACGTTTTCAATCTATTATCTCCGAAGAAACCAAGAAGCAGCTCCTGGAACAAACCGGAAGCGATCAGCCAGACTATGTTTTGGCCTGCGTAGGCGGGGGAAGCAATGCCATCGGTATGTTCTATCACTTCATCAATGATGAAAATGTACAACTTATCGCTGTTGAAGCTGCAGGTAAGGGAGTGAATAGCGGCTTTACGGCTGCAACAACCGCCCTGGGTAAAGAAGGTGTGCTGCATGGAAGCAGAAGTATTTTAATGCAAACCAACGACGGACAGGTAGTGGAGCCATTTTCCATCTCCGCCGGGCTGGATTATCCGGGAATCGGCCCCCAGCATGCGCATCTGTTTAAAACCACGCGCGCGAAGTATGTATCCATCACGGATGAAGAATCGCTGGATGCCGGATTGCTTTGTACACAAATGGAGGGCATCATTCCGGCGATTGAAAGCGCCCATGCCCTGGCTTACCTGGAAAAGATGCAGTTTACCGGAAAAGAGAACGTCGTCGTTTGCCTGTCGGGAAGGGGTGACAAGGATATGGATACCTACATGAAACACTTTGGATTATAACCACTAGAAATGAATCGAATCAATACATTATTTCAGGAAAAAAAGAATAACATATTATCCATCTACTATACCGCAGGCTACCCCAATCTGGAGGATACCGTTCGGATCGCCGAAGAACTGGAACAAGCCGGTGCAGACATGCTGGAGATTGGATTTCCCTACTCGGATCCGGTTGCCGATGGTCCTGTGATCCAGGCCAGCAGCAAGCAGGCACTGGAAAACGGCATGGACCTTCCCTTATTGTTTGAACAGCTTAAAGCGCTGAGGCAGAAGGTGAGTATCCCTGTATTGTTGATGGGTTACGTGAATCCAATGCTGCAGTACGGGGTGGAGAATTTCTGTAAATCCTGTGCTGAAGTGGGTGTGGATGGTTGTATTGTCCCGGATCTGCCGATGGCAGAATACGAAGAATTTTACGGAGAGGTCTTCAGAAAGTACGGCATCAGCAATGTCTTTCTGGTGACGCCGCAAACGGCACCGGAAAGGATCCAAAAGATCGATGGGCTGACAAACGGCTTCATTTACCTGGTTTCGTCCTCGGCCACCACAGGAAAAAACCTGCAGCTGTCCAACACTACAGAAGCATATTTCTCGCGTGTTGCCGCTTTAAACCTGAAGAATCCGGTCATGATCGGCTTCGGGATCAACAGCAAGGAAACCTTTAATAAGGCCTGCCAGTATGCCAATGGTGCCATCATCGGGACAGCCTTCGTAAAGGCGCTCGAAGCCGGCAACAACAAAGAAAATATAAAAACATTCATGAAAGAGTTCACTTCCTGAGTCATATCGCGCCGGAGTTCTTTACATTCGTCTTGAAGGTCTACAGCAGATCTTCAAGACTTCCTTTTCCCTGACGAATAACCTCGAAGTCGCCGGTCGTACAATCAATAACCGTTGAAGGTTCGTTTCCCCCATAACCGCCGTCAATCACCACATCTACCGTGTCTTTATATTTCTCGTAAATAAGCTCCGGATCTGTAGAATACTCAATCACATCATCGTCATCGCGAATGGACGTAGACAACACCGGATTCCCGAGTAAACGTACAATCTCCCGTGCGATGTCATTGTCGGGAACACGAATACCCACGGTCTTCTTTTTGGAGCTTAGCAGCTTGGGTACATGGTTGTTTGCTTCCAGTATAAATGTGTAGGGGCCTGGAAGTGCTTTCTTCAGCACGCGGAAGACCATGGTATCAATGGGCTTGGTGTAGTCGGAAATGTGGCTGAGGTCTGAACAGACAAAAGAGAAGTTAGCTTTATCGGGCTTAATACCTCTGATCTGGCAGATCCGCTCTACTGCTTTATGATTCGTAATGTCACAACCCAGACCATAAATGGTGTCGGTCGGATAAATAATCAAACCACCTTTTTTTAACACTTCTACAACCTGTTCGATTGCTTTGGCATTGGGATTCTCTGGATAGATCTTGATAAGCATAAGGTAAAATTACTAAATACTTTGGCGTGCCTATTGATATAAGTTGTACTATTGATTCTTTGTTTAAAAAAAAATAGAATAATGAGAAAAGCTTTCATCGCTATTGCGGCGTTTTTAGTTACTGCGACCGTCATGATTAGTTTAGCCTGGCCGCCTTTTTACTGGGCGTTTTTGTTTATAGGGCCGTTCGTGTTGCTGGGCATATATGATCTCTACCAGCCCAAACACAGTATTGTGAGAAACTATCCGGTATTCGGCAGGCTGCGTTATTTCGCTGAAGACTTAAGGCCTAAAATATATCAGTACTTCGTAGAAAGCGATACCAATGGTAAACCTTTTAGCCGCTTAAGCCGCTCTTTAATCTATCAGCGTGCAAAGAAAGAAACCGACACCATCCCTTTCGGAACCCAGCTGGATGTATATGAAAATGGTTATGAATGGCTCAGCCACAGCATTGCGGCGATCAGCCATCATGAATTGAATGAGGATCCAAGGGTGCTTGTTGGTGGCCCAGATTGCCTCCAGCCGTATTCCGCCAGCATATTTAACATCTCTGCAATGAGCTTTGGCTCGCTAAGTGAAAATGCTATTCTGGCGCTAAATGGTGGTGCTTTTATGGGTAACTTCTACCACAATACTGGAGAAGGTGGGATCAGCGATTACCACAATGCACCGAAAGGTGATCTGGTTTGGCAGATTGGTACCGGCTATTTTGGATGCAGGCACCACGATGGCACCTTCAACGATGAAGCCTTCGCGGAGCGTTCGAAAACAGATCAGGTGAAAATGATCGAAATAAAGTTGTCTCAGGGCGCCAAACCTGGTCATGGTGGTATATTGCCGGCTTCTAAGGTAACACCGGAGATCTCCAGGATCAGGCTGGTTAAAGAGGGTTTCGACGTGATTTCCCCTCCGGGCCATTCCGCTTTTAGTACGCCTTTGGAGCTAATTGAATTTGTAAAGCGATTAAGAACATTGTCCGGCGGTAAGCCGGTCGGCATAAAGCTTTGTATCGGGCGCAAGAGCGAGTTTTTTGCAATCTGTAAAGCGATGGTAGAAACTGGTGTTTACGTTGATTTCATCACCGTTGACGGGGGAGAAGGGGGGACAGGCGCTTCGCCTCAGGAGTTTTCAAACGCAGTAGGAATGCCTCTGCGTGAGGGTGTTGCTTTTGTTTATGATGTACTCTCCGGTTTCGACCTGAAGAAACACATTAAGATCATTGCTTCGGGTAAGATCTCATCGGGATTTGATATCGTAAAGAATATTGCGCTGGGTGCGGATCTTTGCAACTCGGCGCGTGGGATGATGTTTGCCCTGGGCTGTATTCAGGCACTGGAATGTAATATGAATACCTGCCCAACCGGTGTAGCTACACAAGATCCAAGTTTAATGAAGGGATTGGTGGTGGATGACAAGAAGATTCGGGTATTTAACTTTCAGCGCTTAACGGTTGCAAGTGCAATAGAATTGCTGGGTGCTGCGGGGCTACGTCATCCGTATCAGCTTACCCGGGCATACATCAACAGGAGGATCAGTCCAAACTCCATGCAGTCCTATATTGAAACTTTCCCGTACACTCCAGAAGGAAGCCTGCTGAAAACACCATATCCGGCACGTTTTGAACTGGGGATGGCACTAAGTACGGCAGACAGCTTCAGTCCGACGGAATATAAAGTCTCGCAGGTAGATTACGCTCATGCAAATTCCTATACTGGGTAATTTGCATGAGCGACAAGCTTTATGATTAAAATTCGGCATTCTTAGGGAATCGCGGAAAGGCGATAACATCCCTGATGTTGGTCATACCGGTCACAAACAATACCAGGCGCTCAAACCCGAGTCCGAATCCGGAATGCGGCGCAGATCCAAATCGTCTGGTATCTAAATACCACCACAGCTCTTCCTGAGGGATATTCAACTCGTCCATGCGACGGGTTAATCTGTCCAGACGTTCTTCACGTTGTGAACCGCCGATCATCTCGCCGATTCCAGGGAAAAGGATGTCCATAGCCGCTACGGTTTGGCGTCCTTGTTCATCCGGCTCATTCTGCCGCATGTAGAACGATTTAATGTCGGCGGGATAGTCGGTCAGGATCACGGGTCTTTTGAAATGCTTCTCTACGAGGTAGCGCTCATGTTCCGATTGCAGATCTGCTCCCCATTCGTCGATCAGATATTTGAATTGTTTCTTCTGGTTTGGTTTAGAAGATCTTAAAATTTTAATCGCCTCTGTATAGGTAAGACGTTCAAAATCATTGGCCAGACAGAAATTCAGCTTGTCAATTAACGACAGTTCGCTGCGCTCGTTCTGGGGTTTCGTTTTTTCTTCTTCCAGTAAGCGGTTGTTCAGGAATTCAATCTCTTCCTTGCAGTTTTCCAGGGCATAGCTGATGACATACTTCATCATGTCTTCTGCGAGCTGCATGTTGTCTTCGAGGTCTGCAAAGGCAACTTCAGGTTCGATCATCCAGAACTCGGCAAGGTGGCGCGTGGTGTTGGAATTCTCTGCCCGGAAAGTTGGTCCGAAGGTATAGATCTGGCCGAAGGCCATTGCCGCAAGTTCCCCTTCCAGCTGTCCGGAAACCGTTAGGTTTGTTGCCCGCGCGAAGAAGTCTTCAGAGAAATCTACTTTTCCATCTTCTGTTCTTGGCGTGTTGTCGAAATCAAGCGTGGTTACACGGAACATCTCGCCGGCACCCTCTGCGTCGGAAGCCGTGATGACTGGCGTATGCATATACACAAAGCCACGTTCATTGTAGAATTGGTGTATGGCGAACGCCAGGGCATGACGCACCTTGAATACGGCATTGAATGTATTTGTGCGAAAGCGCAGGTGTGCGATTTCCCTTAAAAACTCCAGACTATGTTTTTTAGGCTGCAGTGGAAACTTTTCTGCGTCGCTGTCACCCAGTATTTCGATGCTTTCTGCTTTGATGTCTACTTTTTGCCCTTTTCCCAAAGACTCTACCAGCATACCGGTCACGGCGATGGCAGCGCCGGTGGTGATCCGTTTCAAGAGTTGTTCAGGCGTATTGTTAAAATCTACGACGATCTGGATGTTTCCCATACAGGATCCATCATTTATCGCAATAAACTGGTTGTTACGGAAGGTTCGTACCCAGCCCATAACCGTTACTTCTCTGTTAAACGCAGTGGTATCGAGTAAGCTTTTTATTTTTTCTCTTTTAATCATGTCTTTTTTATCGAGCGTGTCAAAAATAAGGATTTAGTTGAAGAATCCCGCCGTTATAATTTGATAAGGTAAAAGGGGAGCGCGGCGGCCGCGAATCACAGTATTATAGGGCTGAGTACAGCCATTGAAGCACCTTAACCAAACCAAGACCAAACGCACACCAAACACACGTATTTTGTGGGGTTGGTGTGCGCTTGGTGTGCGCTATGTGTGCGTTAGGTCTGGGCCGGTCACGAGCAAATCTGCTCAAATTCCGGGCGTAAAAAAACCGCCTCACGAATTTAGGTGAGGCGGCTGATACCTGTACAGGTAATGTGGTCTTATGCCAGAACTTTGGTAACCAGGTCTGCAGCATCTTTCAATGCAATTGCAGAAAACACTTTCAGTCCGGATTCATCAATTAATTTCTTTGCTTCTTCTGCATTTGTACCCTGCAGACGGCAGATGATTGGAACTGGAACATCACCGATCTCTTTGTATGCATCAATTACACCCTGAGCAACACGGTCGCAACGAACGATACCTCCGAAGATGTTAATCAGAATTGCTTTTACATTCGGATCTTTTAAGATAATGTTAAAAGCCGCTTTCACCGTTTGTGCATTTGCAGTTCCACCCACATCTAAAAAGTTTGCGGGCTCACCACCGGCAATTTTAATGATGTCCATGGTTGCCATTGCTAATCCAGCACCGTTCACCATGCAACCAACGTTTCCGTCAAGTTTTACATAGTTCAGGTTAGATTCGCTTGCTTCAACTTCTGTTGGATCTTCTTCCAGTTTATCACGCATTGCTGCATAATCCGGATGGCGGAATAAGGCGTTCTCATCCAGGTTTACTTTTGCATCAACAGCGATAATTTTGTCGTCAGATGTTTTTAATACCGGGTTGATCTCGAACATTGCAGAGTCGGTCGCGTCGTATGCTTTGTAAAGGGCAGTAACGAATTTCACCATTTCCTTGAAAGCAGCGCCGCTTAGGCCAAGGTTAAAAGCAACTTTACGTGCCTGGAATGCTTGCAGACCTACTTTAGGATCAATTTCTTCTTTGAAGATCAGGTGCGGTGTTTTCTCTGCAACCTCTTCAATGTCCATACCACCTTCAGTAGAATACATGATGATATTCTTTCCGCTGGTACGGTTTAACAATACACTTATATAGAATTCTTTGGTTTCTGAAGCACCTGGATAATATACATCCTGTGCAACCAAGATTTTGTTTACTTTTTTACCTTCCGGGCCGGTTTGTGGGGTTACCAGTTGCATGCCTAAGATCGCGGCAGCTCTTTCTTTAACCTCATCCAGGTTTTTGGCAAGCTTCACGCCACCACCTTTACCTCTTCCACCAGCGTGGATCTGAGCTTTAATTACAACCCAGTCAGAGTTGTAAAGCGTTTTCATTTGCTTAGCAGCTTCTACAGCCTGCTCTACCGTATCGGCAACGATGCCTTCTTGTACGGCAACACCAAAACTTTTAAGTATTTCTTTACCTTGATATTCGTGGATATTCATTTGCTGAAATAATTTGTTCCAAATCTACCATTTCATATTGGTTATAAAAATATAATATCATCTTTATAAGACAAAATTGACCATTAAATTCCCTTCTTCCCAAATTAATGTGAGTCTTTTTGTAAGTTTGCATTTATGCTAAGAGCCACTGGTATTCGAAAATCTTACGGAAGTTTACCCATTTTAAAAGGGGTAGATTTTGAGGTTGAAAAGGGAGAAATCGTCAGTATCATTGGTGCTTCCGGGGCCGGCAAAAGCACCCTTTTACATATATTGGGTACGCTGGATAAACCAGATGCAGGAACGGTAGAGCTTAACGGCGCCCGCATCAGTAACTTGTCGGGCGACCTGGTCAGTGTTTTCCGGAACAGGAACATCGGCTTTGTATTTCAGTTCCATCACCTGCTGCCGGAATTTACGGCTATCGAAAACATCTGCATCCCCGCGTTCATTGCTAAGACCAACCGGAAAGATGCGGAATTCAAAGCTATGGAGCTGCTGGAAATGCTTGGCCTGAAAGACCGGGCACAGCACAAGCCGAATGAGTTATCCGGCGGGGAGCAGCAGCGGATTGCCGTTGCACGTGCCTTGATCAATAATCCCACGGTGATCCTCGCAGACGAACCATCAGGTAACCTGGACTCGGCAAACGCCGATGCCTTACATCAGTTTTTTATTACGCTGCGCGATAATTTCAACCAAACTTTTATTATTGTGACCCACAATGAAAGTCTGGCGAAAATCAGTGATCGCGTGGTGACCATGAAAGACGGGCTCATCATTTCTTAACGAAGTTGTTTTATTCATTTTATTAAGTCAATTTGAAAATATTAATTACCGGCGGCAATTCAGCAACCACTTTGAAGCTACTGAAAGCCTTGGAAGGTCACGAGATCATTCTGGCAGACTACGGCGATATCCCATCGTTCACATCGGGCAGTTATACCTTCATCAGCCTGGGTGAAGTTAACGATACGATCGCGCACAACATCCTGAACGTTTGTCTGGATCATGGCATCGATATGGTGTTGCCGGTTCACATCTTTGAGATCAACCCGCTGGCGAAGTCGGAAGTGCTTTTTGAGGAGTTCAACATTAAGGTGCTTCTGCCTGTGCAAACGGAAATCCTGAACTATTTCTATCCTCAGGAAGACCTCAAGTCCGGCATGACGTGGTACTTGTTCTTTGATGGTGTGCTACAGTATCCAAAAGAGGCTTCCGGGTATGTTGTTGAACTGGGCAGTGAAAAAAAGCTTAACGGGGCGTATTATATACCCGAGGAGCCGGATGAATTAACGGCCATCTTATTTACCATTCCATAATGGCTGCTGAAGAATTTATTAAACCATACACGTCCTTTATATTTGAACTGGATGACGTCCTGTATCCTGAAAAAGATTTCCTGCTACAGGTATATTACCTGTTTGCACAGTTCATGGAATACAGCGAACAGCTGAATGCGGAGGAGATGCTGCAGTTTATGAAGCAGGAATTTGAGGCTGCAGGAAAAGAAGGTATTTATGAAAAAACAGCTATAAAGTTCGGAATCCCGGAACAGTATAAGCTGAATTTCGATTTGCTCAACCGAAATGCAAAGCTACCACTAAAACTATTGCTGTTTGATGAGTCGATGAAGTTTTTGCAGGAGCTGGTTGTGGATCGCAAACAGGTGTTCCTGCTGATCGCCGGCAACCCGGAGCAGCAGTTGAATAAGATCAAACAAGTAGAGTGGAATGGCCTCGAGCAGTACCTTCGGGTCTACTTCGCTGATGAAATTGCCGAGAAGCCATCTCCGGAAAGCCTCGAATATCTGGTGCAAAGGCATAAACTGGACAAAAACCAGGTACTGGTGGTTGGAATGAGCGCGTTGGATGAGCAGATGGCCAATCTGGCGGGTGTCAAATATTTGGAAGCAAACAAACTATTTCCGGGTTAAATTCGTTATTAATAGCATTAGTAACAATCCGAATGAATTTAATTAAACGCTTAAGAAGCAGTGGATCCGCCATTGTTTTTCTATGTATTGCTGGCCTTTCCTCGTGCAAAAAAGACTCCACACCGGAGGTAGGTAGTCCCAGCGATTCCGACCGTGCTGCGCTGACCCGTGATTCGATTTTCTTGTATGCAAAAGAAGTCTACCTGTGGAATGATGTACTTCCAACTATAGAAGTATTCAATCCGGATCAGTATACGGGCGGCAAAACGGCTCTGGAGAATTACGAGAGAGAGCTATTTGACATCACCAGATTTAAGAAAGACCCACTAACTGGCAGGCCGTATGAATACAGAGAAGATGACCCTGGTGTGCCCAAGTTTTCCTACATACGGGATGCGGAGGATAAAAATCCGGACGTTGTAATGGCCACTAAGGCAGATGTGAACTCTGAGGGCATTGGTTATGACCTGGGCATCTTTAGTTTTGTTGCCTATGAGGGGTCAGTTAACGACTATGACTTGTACATCAAGGCCGTTTATCCCGGTTCATCCGCTGATAAGGAAGGGCTAACGCGCGGTATGCAAATTACCGCCATCAACGGAAAAAAGATTGGAAATAATTTCAATGCGGAGGTTGGAACCATCAATGAGTTGTTGGGCAATACGGTAACCTCGGCAAAGCTTTCGGGAATTGATAAGAACGGAAAGACCTTTACGAAAACCATCACCAGAACATCCTACACCAGCAATCCGGTTTATAAAGACAAGATATTTAACGTTAATGGTAAAAAGGTGGGTTATATGTTCTATGGCCGTTTCTCGCAGTTAACTAGCGGGGATTCATCTATGCCAAGTGATAAGAACCTGGATCCGGTGTTTGCACGTTTTGCGAATGAAGGCGTGACTGACCTGATCATAGATCTGCGCTACAATGGGGGAGGCTTCGTGAACTCAGCGGAATACCTGGTGAATTTGATTGCACCCAGCAGTGCAACGGGAACCATGTATTATGAGTTGTACAATTCGCTGATGCAAAACAATCAGGCAAAGATCCTGGAACATCAGCCACTTACGGATGGTGCCGGAAAGATCCGGTATACTTCGAACGGACGGATGCTGACCTATGCAGATGTCGACTTCTCAAAGGCAGAGAATACCTCGGTTTTTGAGAAAAAAGGCAGCTTAAATGGCGTGAAGAATGTGGTGTTTATTGTCTCCGGAAGTACCGCCTCTGCAAGTGAGCTTACCATCAATTGCCTGAAGCCTTTCGTTAACGTTAAGCTGATCGGTGAGACGACCTATGGTAAACCGGTCGGGTTTTTTCCGGTAACGCTCGAAAACAGGTATGATGTTTTCTTCTCTATGTTTGAAACCAGGAACGCGAAAGATGAAGGCGGCTACTATGCGGGTTTCAGGCCAGATGTAGTGGATGACTTCGATGATGCCATGCATGATTTTGATGACGAAGATGAAAATTACATCTCAAGAGCCCTAAGTATGCTTGCTCCAGCTAAAGTGAGCGCCGCTAAAGCGCAGATGTCGCTTCAGAACAAGTCTTTGGGTACCTCGGCGACTTCGAAAAAAATGATCAATAAAATTGCTCAGCCAAAAGGTTTCGTTGGAATGATTGAAACACGACATAGTCTCAAATAATTACTTCTGGTCATCAATTGAAAAGCCTGTGTCAGCATTATTGACACAGGCTTTTTAAGTATAGGTAGGTTGTTGCGCAGCGGCTTCGCCTATTGTTTTTTCATTTGGACTTTCTGCCTGAAGATTGCCTGAATGTTTCGTTCCTTGTCAAAATTATCAACAATCTCCAGGATTGCATTGGAGGCATTGGTAAAGAACGCCTGGTCGATGTTTTCCACCTTGTCGGTCGCTTTGTGGTAATCCAAATGATCTTCCACACCGAAATAAATAAAAGGGATGTTTTTGGCATTGAAAGCGCCCTGATCGCTTTGATTTGTCCAGTCGTCGATGCCTAAGCTCGGGTTATCATGTCCCAGAACAATTTTTATATCCGGGTAGGAGTGGGTCAGGTATGACTTGAGTTGCGGATATTTAAAAGTTCCTGCCGCATACAACTGTCCTTTTTCATTGCGGCTGATCATGTCCAGGTTGATGTTCAGGACGATTTTGTCCAGGGATACCGGAGGCTGATCAACAAAGGCCTTCGATCCCTGCCAGTCGAGCTCACCTGCATCGAAGAACGCAAAGATCAGCGTTTTTGTAGGTTGTGACTTTTTATAGTAAGCAGCAATTTTAAGGAGCCCGGCTACACCGGATGCATTATCATCGGCTCCGCTATAGATCTCATTGTTGATGATTCCGAGATGATCGTAGTGTGCAGAAAACACGATCACCTGATCTGTTTTTCCTGGAATGTAAGCGATGACATTCTTCCCAATCACTTTTTTTCCGCTTTGCTCAAGTGCGGTAAAGGACTGCTCATAGTCTGGCATGGCCGGGAAACTGGACAGACCCAAGTTCTTCAAGCGCCCTTTGATGTATTCTCTGGCGAGTTCAGCGCCTTTTGTGCCGGTTTTTCGGCCCTGATAGGTGTCTGAAGACAAGGTTTTTACATCAGTTAAAAGCATTTCTGCAGTCTTGGTGTTGTTCGAACTTTTCACAGTCTGGCAGCTCATCAATAAGGCTATGGGAAAAAGTGGGGATAACTTCATCTGCATGGATATTTGATTAGATGCGGTTTATGGCTGTTTATGACAATTTAATGATCTAATATATTATAAATATGTGAACCAACTACATGGTTTTGTAAAAACATATCAGACATACTAATGTTCTTTTTAATATATATAATTTGTAGGACAACTTCAGAAAATCAAAAAATGGAATACAGAAGATTAGGAAAATCAGGCTTGCAACTTAGCGCCCTTTCTTTGGGAAGCTGGTTGACATTCGGAAATCAAATAAGCGATCAGGTTGCAGACGAATTGATGGGTCTTGCCTACGATGCAGGTGTAAACTTCTTCGACAATGCCGAGGGTTATGCGGAGGGGAAATCCGAGGAGGTCATGGGACGGATCCTCAAGGCTCACGATTGGGATAGGGAGTCGTTTGTCGTATCCAGTAAAGTATTTTTTGGTACCGAGAGTAAAGCGCCTAACCGGGTAGGGCTGTCCAGGAAACATGTTATTGAAGCCTGCAATGGTGCTTTAAAGCGGCTGCAGGTCGATTACCTGGACTTATATTTTTGCCATCGGCCAGACAAGAACACGCCGATTGAAGAAACCGTATGGGCGATGAATACCTTGTTGCAGCAAGGGAAAATTCTTTATTGGGGAACATCGGAATGGAGTGCTGCTGAATTGATGGAGGGCATTCGTGTGGCTAAGCAATACAACCTGATCGGACCAACCATGGAGCAGCCCCAATACAACCTTCTGGAGCGTCAGAAACTGGAAAAGGAGTATTTGCTGTTGTTTCAGGAATATGGGCTGGGTACCACAATCTGGTCGCCATTGGCTTCCGGTTTACTGTCCGGAAAATACACCTCCGGCAATGTTTCGGATACCCGGCTTGATCTGAAAGGAATGGAGTGGTTGAAGAACTCGATGCTTGCAGAGGACAAACTGGAGAAAGCGAAGAAGCTCCAGGAGTATGCGAACGGGTTAAATGTGCCGTTGGCCAAACTCTCTCTGGCCTGGTGCCTGAAAAACCCGAACGTGAGTACGGTTATATTGGGTGCATCAAAAACAGCGCAGCTGAAAGAGAACCTGACAGCGCTTGAGGTGTTGCCTTTGCTAACCGAACAGGTGATGACAGATATTGAAGAGATCATGCAGACTAAACCAGTTTTGGGGCAGTTCTAAGCAGGTGATGTAAACTAAAAAAGGGGCAAATTACTTTGCCCCTTTTTTAGTTGTTTATTAAATCGTGTGGCAGCTTTTCCGCCACCTTATCTATGGGTAATTGGATTAACCCAGGTATGATTTTAAGATTTTGCTTCTTGAAGTGTGACGAAGACGTTGCAATGCCTTGTCTTTAATCTGACGAACACGTTCACGTGTTAAATTGAATTTCTCACCAATCTCTTCCAAAGAAAGCGGGTGATTCGTGCTTAAACCAAAAAACAATACAATGATTTCACGTTCACGTTCCGTTAGCGTAGACAAGGAGCGCTTGATTTCCTCCGAAAGGGATTCGTTGATCAGGCTGCTGTCTGTATTTGGTTCATGATTTTCAAGTACGTCCAACAAGGTATTTTCTTCACCCTGTACAAATGGAGCATCCATGGATACATGGCGGCCGGAGTTACTCAGGGTATCGGAGATCTTGTCTACAGTAGTTTCCAGGATATCCGCAAGTTCTTCCGGAGAAGGTTCACGTTCGTATTCCTGCTCCAGTTTAGAGAACGCCTTGCTAATTTTACTTAATGATCCAACCTGGTTCAATGGCAAACGTACAATCCGGCTTTGTTCAGCGATGGCCTGCAAAATGGATTGACGGATCCACCATACCGCATAGGAGATGAATTTAAAGCCTTTGGTCTCATCGAAACGTTTGGCAGCTTTGATCAGACCAAGATTACCCTCGTTAATTAAATCGCCCAGTGTTAATCCCTGATTTTGATATTGCTTCGCAACCGACACCACGAAACGTAAATTGGTTTTCGTTAAGCGTTCAAGAGCAGCCTGGTCGCCTTCACGGATCTTTCTGGCTAAAATTACTTCTTCTTCTGCTGTGATTAGATCTACTTTACCGATTTCGTGAAGGTATTTGTCTAAAGATTGACTTTCACGATTGGTGATGGATTGCGTTATCTTGAGTTGTCTCATTTATGTGCGTTGGTACCTATTTATTGTTAGAACGTGCAAAATTAAGAATTTTACGGCAATTTACGATCATAAATTCCTGAAAACGTTACACTTTACACGTGTTAATTGTATGGTATCGTCATAGCAAAAATTATTCCAAGAATAGCTAAATTGGCGATTTCTGACAAACTATGCGGGTATTTGGGTGATAACTTAGATTTCCGATAAGCGAAAGCTGTCCGCCAGCCTGACACCTTTTTCGGTCTGTGTCAGGGTGCAACATTCTGTATGGGGATCATGTTCTAAATATAGGATATAGTCGTTCTCAACAGCTTCCTGGAGGAATGCTTTCTTCTCCTGAAGTGTCGTCAGCGGGAACATGTCGTAAGACATGACATAGGGTAGGGGAATGTGTCCGGTAGAGGGGAGGAGATCGGCCATGTAGACAATGGTTCGGTCCTTATAGCGGATCTGCGGCAGCATCATCGCATCCGTGTGTCCAAAGGCAAAGCGGACACTTACATCCTCCTGAAAGGAGATTCCTTCTTTTTCTTCCACAAACTTCAGTTGTCCGCTTTCCTGCATGGGCAGGATATTCTCCTTCAGGAAAGATGCTTTTTCCCTCTCGTTGGGATAGACGGCCCAATTCCAATGTTTCTCATTGCTCCAGTAAGTCGCATTTTCAAAGGCAGGAACCAGCTTTTCACCCTGTCTGATTACGGCCCCACCACAATGATCGAAGTGAAGATGCGTCAGGAATACGTCTGTGATGTCGCTTTTGTGGAAGCCCTTTTCCTCGAGCGAGGGGTCTAAGCTGTCCTCGCCGTGAAGGTACAAGTGACTTCTAAGCTTGTCGTCCATCTTGTTGCCAATACCCGTATCGATCAGCGTCAGTCGGTCGCCATCTTCAATCAGCAGGCAGCGCATGGACCAGGTGCACATGTTATTCTGATCAGCCGGGTTGGTTCTTTGCCAGATGGATTTAGGTACGACGCCAAACATGGCACCGCCGTCAAGCTTAAATAATCCGGTTTCTATGGTATGTAGTTTCATGGCAAAGCGTATAGGTTGCTGTAAAATTAAAAAACCCGCTGAGTAATCAGCAGGTTTTTTGGAATAAGTATTGGAAGTCTACAAGTGAATCACCTCGCCATAGGCGTCGGCGGTCGCTTCCATGATGGCTTCACTCATTGTTGGATGCGGATGTACCGCTTTTAAGATTTCGTGTCCTGTGGTCTCCAGTTTACGGGCAACCACGATCTCTGCGATCATCTCGGTTACGTTGGCTCCGATGAAGTGCGCACCAAGAAGCTCACCATATTTAGCATCGTAGATCATTTTTATAAAGCCATCCTTAGCACCGGCAGCACTTGCTTTTCCGGATGCGGAGAATGGAAATTTACCGATCTTCAACTCATAACCAGCTGCCTTTGCTGCTTTCTCTGTGTACCCAACAGAGGCAATCTCTGGCGTCGTATAGGTACAGCCGGGGATGTTGTTGTAGTCTAAAGGTTCCGGATGGTGACCCGCGATCTTCTCGACACAGGTAATTCCTTCTGCGGAAGCAACGTGTGCAAGCGCTTGTCCGGATACGATGTCACCAATTGCATAGTAACCTTTAACAGAGGTATTGTAGAACTCGTCTACGACAACTTTTCCTTTTTCTGTTTTGATGCCTGTTTCTTCCAGACCTAAATTTTCGATGTTTGCAACAACGCCTACTGCAGACAATACGATGTCACACTCCAGGGTTTGTGTTCCATTAGCTGTTTTCACCTGAACTTTGCAGCCTGCACCAGATGTATCAACAGACTCTACCGTAGAGGAGGTCATCACGTCTATGCCCGCCTTTTTGAAGCTGCGAAGCAATTGTTTAGAAACGTCTTCGTCTTCTACGGGTACAATGTTTTCCAGGAATTCTACGACCGTTACTTTCGTACCCATGGTTGCATAGAAGTATGCGAACTCGACACCTATTGCTCCAGAACCAACGATCACCATTGATTTTGGCTGTTCAGGCAAATTCATCGCTTGTCTATAGCCGATGATTTTTTTGCCGTCCTGCTTGATGTTCGGAAGTTCTTTGGATCTGCCTCCGGTAGCTAAGATAATGCTGGTTGCCGTTAGTTCTTTTTGGGATCCATCAGCAGCTTTAACTTCTACCTTATTGCCCGGCTTCACTTTACCGGTACCCATGATCACCTCAATTTTATTTTTCTTCATCAGGAACTGAACACCTTTACTCATTCCATCTGCTACGCCACGACTACGTTTAATAACGGCAGCAAAGTCTGCTTCAGCAGGAGCGGTCTTGATACCGTAATCTGCTGCGTGATTTATATATTCGAAAACCTGTGCACTTTTCAACAAAGCTTTTGTTGGAATACAGCCCCAGTTCAGGCAAATTCCACCCAAAGACTCCCTTTCCACAATTGCAGTCTTTAAACCCAATTGCGAAGCTCTGATCGCAGCTACATATCCACCAGGACCGCTGCCTATTATAATTACATCGTAGTTCATATCTTTTTGTAAAGGAATTTAACTTAGTAAACGCCCAAAAATAAATAAAAATGTTTATTAATTCAGCTTCAATAGTCACAGCAACCCCATTTGTAAAATCGCGCCGGATTCGTACGGCCATTTTAGATTAAATAATGCGGTGAATCACTCTTTACGACCTTTTAAACCCGAAAATGAGCATTGCTCATTGATGTTCATGTTGAAAAGTTACTAAATATTAATAATTATTTAACATCGGGGGTAAGCGCGTGGCCAATAAATAATTACCTTTGCGGCGTTATTTAAAAACATAACTTATTTAGAGAAAGTATGATGAAATCTTTACTGTTAAAATTTGTAGTATTGGTTGTTCTCGTCGCTGGTATATCCGGCCTGGCGACAGCACAAACTACAACATCCACACTAATTGGTCTGGTAAAAGATGCCACCGGCGGCTTACCAGGCGCTAGTGTTAGAGCTGTACATACACCTACAGGTACTGTTTATGGTGTTATGACAAATGCCGACGGACGGTATACCATTCCGAACATGAGATCAGGCGGACCCTACACCATTGAAATTAGCTATGTAGGCTTACAACCTGAAAAATTCGAAAATGTTTTCCTAAAACTGGGCGAGTCTTTCGTCCTTAATGCTGCGCTGAACGACAACAATCAAACGCTGGAAGAAGTTCAGGTGGTATCAAAAAGAGATGCTACTTTCAACAGCAAGCATACCGGTGCGAGCACCAACATCAGTAGAGAGCAACTTCAAAACCTGCCATCTCTATCCCGTTCTTTACAGGATTTCACCAGACTTACGCCACAGGCAAATGGTAACTCATTCGGTGGTGCAAGCAACAAGTTTAACAACATCTCTATTGATGGAGCGGTAAACAATGACGTATTTGGACTTACCCAAAATGGTGCTCCAGGTGGGCAGGCTGGTACGCAGCCGATATCATTGGATGCGATTCAGGAAATTCAGGTGGTTGTTGCACCGTTTGACGTTACCAACGGTAACTCAACAGGTGCTACGGTAAACGCCGTAACCCGTTCCGGAACAAACACCGTAGAAGGATCTGCTTATTTCTTCGGTCGTAACCAGAATACCATTGGTAAAAGTGTTGACGGTTTAAATACAAAAGCAGGAGATTTCTACAACACCACAAAAGGTTTGAGACTAGGTGCTCCATTGATCAAAGACAAATTATTCATCTTTGTGAGTGCAGAACTTGGCCGTATCAAAACTCCAACCACCTTCGCAGCAGGCGAACAAGGCGCGGTACTAACGACAGAACAAGCACAATTAATTGCCAGCACTGTTCAGAACCGTTACGGTTATGACGTAGGTAGCTACGGCGTATTTGATCAGCAAACCAACAGTGATAAGTTATTTGCACGTTTGGACTGGAACATCAATGCGAAAAACCAATTGACGATCCGTCACAACTACATCAATGCGTTTGATGATAAAATTACCAGAAGTAACTCTGGATTTGCATTCTCCAACAACGGATACCGCTTTAAAGACGTGCAAAATACCAGCGTATTGGAGTTGAGAACATCGATCAATCAGAATCTTTCCAATAACTTGATTTTAGGTTATTCAAGAATCAGAGACAGCCGCGCGTTCAATGGTGCATTATTTCCACAAGTAAGAATCAACAACTTCGGTGGTAGCTCTTCAAAGAATGTCGTTTTTGGATCTGAAGCAAGTTCAACCGCAAATGAGTTGGATCAGGATATCTTCGAATTCACCGATAACTTCAAAATTTTAGCTGGTAATCATACCTTCACGGTTGGTACGCACAATGAGTTCTTCAAGTTCAGGAACTTGTTTATGAACAACTTTGCAGGAAGCTACAGCTACGATAGCCTGGATGATTTCTTGAACGGCGCGAACCCGGCAACAGCTTCATCAACATATTCCATTGTACCAGGAAATAAACAGCCAGATGCATCGTTCAACGCTGCACAACTTGGTTTCTACTTTCAGGATGAGATTGAGGCATTCCCTGGTTTCCGGTTGATCGCAGGATTAAGAGCAGATGTTCCTTTGTTCTTCGACAATCCACCGGCAAACCCTTTGGTTGCTTCAACCTTCCCGAATCAACGTACAGATCAAACGCCTAGCGGGCAGATCCTTGTTTCTCCACGTTTAAGCTTCAACTGGGATTTAACCGGAGACAGATCTATACAAATGAGAGGTGGTGGTGCCTTATTAACCAGCCGTGCACCTTTTGTATGGTTGTCTAACGCCTTCACCAATAATGGTATGCTGACTGCTCAGGTAAATGCAACCAATGGTTCAGGTACATTCATTCCTGATCCGAGCAACCAACAAGCTGCGGGTGGTACGGTAGGAACAACTTATGAAGTGAACCTTACCGATAAGAAGTTAAGACTTCCTCAGGTTTTCAAAACAAACCTTGCATTGGACTTCAAACTTCCAGGTGGTGTGTTTGCAACGGTAGAAGGAATCTACTCGAAAACTGTAAATAACATTCTATACAGCAACCTGAATCTACAACCTGCAACAGGTATCATCAATGCAGATCTTACCAATGGTGCGGACAATCGTCCACTTTACGCATATCCAACTCCAGCCGGAAAAGTGAGCCGTACGTTTACCAACGTGCTTATGCTGGAGAACTCAAACCAGGGGGAAACCTATTCGTTAACTGCACAGTTGTCTAAAGCGTTCGATTTCGGCTTGAGCCTGACCGGTGCCTATACTTATGGTAAATCTACCGACGTGAACTCTGGTAACAGCAGTACTGCGCTCTCGAACTTCCAGTTTAACCAGATCGTTACCAATCCAAACAATCCAGAATTGTCTTACTCGAACTTTGACTTGAGACACCGTGTTGTGGGAAGCTTGAACTATGTAGCGAGATACGGGAAAAACAAAGCATCTGCAACAACCTTCTCTCTGTTCTATGCAGGTAATTCAGGAAGTCCGTTCACTTACCTGTACAGCGGGGATTTAAATCAGGATGGCATGAATCAGAATGACTTATTGTTTGTCCCACGTACCATCAATGACATTAAATTGATACCGTTAGGTACAGGTGCAACGGCAGTTTCTCCTGCGCAACAGTGGGAGTCATTGAACGCTTTTATCGAAAGTGATCCTTATTTAAAATCGAGAAGAGGTCAGTACACGGAGCGTAATGGTGGAAGAATGCCTTGGGAACACCAGTTTGACTTGAGAATTATGCAAGATTTAGGAACCATGTTCAAAGGATCTAAGAATGCATTGCAAATTTCATTGGACGTTGTGAACGTAGGTAATTTGCTGAACAAAGCATGGGGTAGACAATATTTCGTAACCAACAATGCTTCTACGTTAGTCACTTACAATCATCCCAACGGCGGTTATACATTCAAAGCACCAACAGACAACTTAGCTTATCAGGTATCACAATTTGATTCCAGATGGCAGGCACAAATTGGTATCCGTTATTTGTTTAACTAACCAATATCCTTGTATACATAAACGGCGGTCTTTTCAGACCGCCGTTTTTTTTACATTTTTTTTCACGAGATGATTCAGGCAAGGTTTTCCTTTTATCTGGCCGTAAGCTGATTGGTGTTTTTCGGTATGAACGTGGTCACGGGATTTTTGATCGGTTTAATGGTGGTCAGGAAAGCATACATGGCACCCAGATCGGATTCTGTCAAGCCGCTATACATGGTCCAGGGCATAATCGTTTGAAAGCCATCCTCGCCGACGGCGGGTGGATCGAATGAAGGGCCATATGCTTTGAATTTCTTAATAAACTCCTCCTTGGTCCATCGTCCGATTCCCGTTTGTTTGTCCGGAGTGATATTAGCAGAGTAGAGTGTCCCGCTGGGGGAAGCGAAGTCTCTGCCGCCGGCGAACTCGACTCCTTTTATGTTGCTTCCATTTTCCTGTCTGGTATGGCAGTCTACGCAAGCCGCTGCATTCACGAGGTATCCGCCATAGCGCAGGGTGTCCGAAGGGTCCGGTAGTTTCTGCAATTCTGCCTTCTTCGGGATGGTGTTGACGAGAAAATTAAGTGGGAAATTTAACTGCCGTTCCGGATAGATGGTGGACTTAGGCGACAGGGTGCGGATGTAAGCAATGATGGCATAGATGTCTTCTCTATCCATTTTTCCATAGGCCGGGTAAGGCATGATGTTTATAAGCGCTTTGTTGTCCCGGGTTACGCCTGTGGTGATTAAACGGAACAACTCTCCATCTGTCCACTGTTTTAAATTGAAAGGTGTGATGTTGGGCGACTGTACACTTCCGGGAAATCCGATTTGCTCGTCAAACACCTCTCCTCCGGCGCCTGCAGTTTTTTGGATGTGTGGTCCGGTGAACCGGCTCCAGTCTCTTGTGGAATGGCAATCCACACATAAGGCCACGTGGTTTGCCAGGTACCGGCCGCGCTCCAGCCGGGTAGGAGTAATCTCAACTTTCAATGTTTCATCAGGTTCACCGACATTCGGTAAGGCCCATTTAACGTATCCCAACAGGGATCCGATCAAGACAAATAGAACCAGAACAACATAGATTGCGATTTTGCGCCATTTTTTCATTTGTATTTACTTCTTATAAGGTTACAACGTTATTATGGGCTTATGTAGCCGCATTATGAAGAGCGGTGGGTTCGTGACGATTATGTAATTAAAAATAATAATTCTTTACAAGAAAGTATTATACGAACTGATGTAAATATCTGAGAAAATTTGAGTTGTATGGTGAAAACACGTTAGGTACTATGTTCCTCCCGTCATATTTCGTTGAGCGCTGCTTCCAAAACAGTTCTATTGTTTTCGCCCCATCTCTCCAGTCTGACTATTAAAGGCAACAGGCTATTTCCCAGCTCAGTTAACCGATATTCAACTCTAGGAATCTTAGTATCGAATGAAAATTTATCTACAAAGCCATGCTGCACCAATTCGTCCAATTGCTTGGTCATTACCCGCCGGTCTGCAGCTATTTTCTTCTGTAGTGCTCCTGGCCTTTTTACGTCTTCTGAAATATAGTAGATCAGCATCAGTTTCCACTTTCCGTTCAAAAGCTCTTTAAACAAGTGCAGGCCGCAATCCATCCTGATGGGAATTTTCTTTTTGTACATCGCTTAGTCAATCAATTGTCATAGCAAATACGCACAACTTTGTGCGTACTTGCTATGAGGTAAGCAATGAAATAATTTTGTATCAAATTATAAATAGACCATGATAAAATTTACGTTTTTAGTACAAAAACTACCCGGCATGAGCCTTGAAGAATTTGTGGATTATCACAAAAATCATCACGCTCCTTTATTCTGTTCCATTCCTGAAACAGAACTTTACGTTAGAAAGTATGTAGTTAACCACCCTATAGTCGCTGAAGGTTTTCCTAAGCCTTTATACGATGCTGTAGTAGAAATCTCGTTTGATTCGTTTGAGGATTTTAACACCTTTTTCAGTTCAGAAAATTATTTAACGAAGGTTCATCCCGATGAACCCAGATTTTTTGATACTTCAAACTATGTTGCAATGGCAACCAATGAAACAATCGTTAAAGCTGGCGCATAATTGAAAACCTTATCAATAACGCACATTCAACCCGTTGGTTGGCTGTGCGTTATTGATTTACCGGAATTAGATTCTTTTGCGAAATGTAGGTCTGAGTTGCCCTGCGTTTAGTTGTATTGAAAAATTCCTTTATCGCTGATGATCGTCACTTGTTTTTGTTCGGACGATTCCACTCTTCCAATAATCTGTGCATCAATGTTAAATGACTTGGAGATCGTTATAATCGCCTGAGCAATCTCCTGAGGAACATAGAGCTCCATACGGTGGCCCATATTAAACACTTTATACATTTCCTTCCAGTCCGTTCCGGATTGCTCCTGAATCAACTGGAACAGTACAGGTACAGGGAAAAGGTTATCCTTGATGACATGGACATCGTCATTGATGAAGTGCAACACTTTCGTTTGTGCACCGCCACTGCAATGTACGAGTCCGTGAATCTGGCTGCGGAACTGCTCCAGTACTTTTTTTATGACAGGCGCATAGGTACGGGTAGGAGACAAAACCAGTTTTCCGGCAGTCACCTCAGTATTGTCGTCAATTTTAATTTTATCTGTTAACGCTTTTCCACCAGAGAACACGAGGTCGTATGGTACAGCCGGGTCAAAGCTTTCCGGGAAGGTATCGGCTACAGACTTGTTAAACACGTCATGTCTGGCAGATGTTAATCCGTTAGAGCCCATGCCACCATTGTATTCGCTTTCATAACTCGCCTGTCCGCTGCTGGATAAACCAACGATTACGTCGCCTGCCTGAATGTTGTGGTTGCTGATGACGTCTTCCCGCTTCATTCTGCAGGTCACGGTAGAATCAACGATCATGGTGCGCACCAGATCACCTACGTCTGCGGTTTCACCACCTGTAGAGTAGATGGAGATTCCCTGTGCCCTTAATTCGGCAAGGATTTCTTCTGTGCCATTGATAACGGCAGCAATAACTTCTCCTGGGATTAGATTTTTGTTTCTTCCAATGGTAGAAGACAATAAGATGTTTTCTGTTGCACCAACACAGATGAGGTCGTCGAGGTTCATGATGATGGCATCCTGGGCAATGCCTTTCCAGACAGAAATATCGCCGGTCTCTTTCCAGTAAACATAGGCCAGTGAAGACTTTGTGCCGGCACCGTCTGCGTGCATAATGTTGCAGTACGCTTCATCATTTCCCAGTATATCGGGGATGATCTTACAGAAAGCCTGAGGGTAGATTCCTTTGTCGATATTCTTGATGGCGTTGTGCACATCTTCTTTAGAGGCAGAAACGCCACGTTGGTTGTACCTGTTATCACTCATGTTGCTGCAAAGATATATAAACCACTTAAAGTAGATTGTTTTAAAACAAAAAACCCTTCAGAAAATGAAGGGTTTTTAATCGAAACATGGGTAAAACTATTTTGAGAACAACAACTCTCTGAACTTTGGAAGTGGCCAAAGATTGTCATCAACGATTTGTTCCAGTTTATCTGTATGATATCTGATGGTGTCGAAGTAAGATTTGACATTCTGATCGTAAGCAATTGCTTTTTCTCTCGAATCTTCGATCGCATTGGTCACTTTACGTTCCTCAAGCATGGCATCAATATTGGTTTTTACAATATTCAGGTGCTTAGACAAGCGGTTGATAATGTCAAGCGGGGTAGCGATTGCATCTTTATCCACGCCGATTTCTTTCAGACCTTTAACGTTCTCGATCAAAACGTTCTGGTAAGCGATGGCGGCAGGGATGATCATGCTGTTGGTCACTTCACCCATTACACGCGCTTCGATCTGAAGCTTTTTGTAATAGCTTTCCAACAGGATCTCATGACGTGCATGCAATTCGCGTTTGCTGAAGATGTTGGTTTTGGTAAACAACTCCGTAGACTTCTCACTTACGTAAGCATCCAAAGCAACAGGTGTAGTTTTGATGTTGGCTAAGCCTCTTGCAGCTGCTTCATCTTCCCATTCCTTGCTGTAACCATTTCCTTCGAAACGGATGTCTTTTGATTCTTTGATGTATCTTTTGATGATTGTTAAAAGGGCGATGTCTTTTTTCTCACCTTTCTTGATCAATTTGTCAACGTCTGCTTTAAACTTAACCAACTGATCTGCAACGATCGCATTCAGGACGGTCATTGGAGCAGAGGAGTTTGCAGAAGAACCCACGGCGCGTAATTCGAACTTATTACCGGTAAAGGCAAAAGGTGAAGTACGGTTACGATCGGTGTTGTCTAATAAGATCTGAGGGATCTTCGGGATACCCAACCACAATGCGTTGTCTTCTTTTATTTTCTTGCTGATGCGTGAGTGTTCAATTTCATCAAGCACTTCGTTCAATTGCTGTCCAAGGAAGATTGAAATGATCGCAGGCGGCGCTTCGTTTGCACCCAAACGGTGATCGTTGCTCACAGAGGCAATGCTGGCACGTAAAAGATCTGCGTGCTCGTGAACCGCTTTGATTGTATTTACAAAGAAAGCCAGGAACATCAGGTTATTTTTAGGCGTTTTTCCAGGAGCCAGAAGGTTTTTACCCGTATCGGTAATTAACGACCAGTTGTTGTGCTTTCCGGAGCCGTTGATACCTGCGTAAGGTTTTTCATGCAATAACACTTTGAAGTTATGGCGAAGCGCTACACGCTCCATGATGTCCATCAACAATTGGTTGTGATCGATGGCAAGGTTGATTTCTTCATAGATTGGTGCACATTCAAATTGCATTGGTGCAACTTCATTGTGACGGGTTTTCAAAGGAATTCCCAGTTTAAGCGCTTCATTTTCGAAATCAACCATAAACGTGTAAACACGTTCCGGGATGGATCCGAAATAATGATCTTCAAGCTGCTGTCCTTTTGCAGACATGTGTCCGAATAAGGCACGGCCGGTTAATACAAGGTCAGGTCTTGCATTATACAAGGCAAGGTCAACTAAAAAGTATTCCTGCTCGATACCCAAAGAAGCAGTCACTTTGGTAATGCTTTTATCGAAATACTGGCAAACGTCTACTGCGGCGTTATCCAAAGCATTTAATGCTTTCAACAAAGGCGCTTTGTAGTCTAACGCTTCACCAGTGTAAGAAACAAAAACGGTAGGGATGCAAAGTGTTTTACCAGCTTTGCTTTCCATAATGAATGCAGGAGAAGAAGGATCCCATGCAGTGTACCCACGGGCTTCGAAAGTGTTACGGATACCTCCGTTCGGGAAGCTGGATGCATCAGGCTCTTGTTGAACCAGGGCACTGCCGGCAAACTTTTCAACCGGACCGTCGCTGCTTGGCTCAAAGAAGGAGTCATGTTTCTCCGCTGTAGTACCGGTTAACGGTTGAAACCAATGTGTATAATGAGTTGCACCTAAAGAAATCGCCCATGTTTTCATTGCTGCTGCAATGTGATTGGCGTCTTCGAAATTAATAAGCTCACCTTGATCTATGGAGTTGATCAGTTTCGTGTAAACTTCCTTCGATAAGAAATCTTTCATTTTTTTTTGATCAAAAACATTTGAGCCAAAAAAGTCAGATATCTTCGGGGATGGAGACTTAACATCAGGACTAATTCTTGATTGTGCCTCTTTTAATGCAATGCTTCTTGAACTTTTCATTGATTCTTTTAAAATTTTGCTCAAAACTAAGTCTTTTTATGTTTTATTCTCTCTTTTTTTAAAAAAATACGGTGCTATTGAAGCTCTTTTTTTCAAAATCACCTTTTTTTTACAAAAAACTGGGGTTTTGGTCTTTTTCGGATATTTTGGTGTATTTTGGTTGTTTTGCATTAATTTTTGAGTGCAAAACACAATTTTGCTCCACATTCAGCAAAGTCCCCCCGTTAAAGCCGCTTAAATAATAAACGACGGCCAGCGTTGTGGCAAGATGTTGCGATGTAGTGCTGAGGTGGGCTATATAGGATTCTTGCATAAAACCAAGGCCTTTACAAGGATTTTTTTACCTTTGCTGCAATCCTTAAATAACTGAAAGAATCGTGGAAAATACCCAGCTGACAACATTAGAAACCGCTAAAGACCTTGGTCTATTACCTGAAGAGTATGATAGAATTAAAGAAATTTTAGGCCGTACGCCTAATTTTACCGAATTAAGCATCTTTTCAGTAATGTGGAGTGAGCACTGCTCATACAAAAATTCTATAAACTGGTTGAAGAAATTACCCAAGGACGGTCCGAGAATGCTGGCTAAGGCTGGTGAGGAGAATGCCGGTATGGTCGACTTAGGAGATGGAATTGCCTGCGTTTTTAAGATAGAATCCCATAATCACCCATCGGCTTTGGAGCCTTATCAAGGCGCGGCAACAGGTGTAGGCGGTATAAACCGGGATATTTTTACCATGGGCGCACGACCAATTGCTCAATTGAACTCCTTACGCTTCGGCGATCCGAAGCATCCAAAAACGCAGTGGTTGATGAAAGGGGTTGTAAAAGGTATAGGTGATTATGGCAATGCTTTTGGAATTCCAACCGTTGGCGGAGAATTGTTTTTCGATGAATGTTACCATGTGAATCCTTTGGTAAATGCAATGTCTGCAGGTATTGTAAACGTCGGCGAGACAGTTTCCGCGACTTCTTATGGTGTTGGAAACCCAGTTTACATTGTAGGTTCCGCCACTGGTAAAGACGGTATCCACGGTGCAGCCTTCGCCTCTAAAAACATTACGGAAGATTCAGTGAATGACCTTCCGGCCGTGCAGGTAGGGGATCCTTTTCAGGAAAAATTATTATTAGAAGCTACCCTTGAGGTGATTAAAACCGGTGCCGTTATAGGTATGCAGGATATGGGTGCAGCAGGTATCATCTGTTCCAACTCAGAAATGAGTGCGAAAGGTGAACATGGTATGCGTATCGATCTGAATAAAGTTCCGACCCGCCAGGAGCACATGAAGCCCTTTGAGATCTTATTATCAGAATCTCAGGAGCGCATGCTCATCGTGGTGGAAAAAGGAAGAGAAGCAGAGGTTGAAGCTGTTTTTGATAAATGGGATCTGAACTGCGCCATTATCGGTGAAGTGACCGATACCAAGCGCCTGGAGTATTACATGGATGGCGTATTGGTGGCAGACGTTCCTGCAGATGACCTGGTACTTGGAGGCGGTGCCCCGGTATACGACAGGGAATACAAGGAGCCTGCATATTTTCAGGAGTTTAAGAAATTTAATATAGACCGGGTTGCCGTTCCGCAAAACTTGAAGGCCATTGCCGATCACCTGGTGTCACATCCGAACATCGCGTCGAAAAGATGGGTTACAGATCAGTACGATTCTATGGTTGGAACAGCCAACATGACTTCGAACAGGTCAAGTGACGCTGCGGTAGTGGCAATAAAAGGAACCAATAAGGCTATTGCGCTTACTGTTGACTGTAACTCGAGGTACGTTAATGCAGACCCGGAAGTAGGCTGCGCGATTGCGGTCGCAGAGGCAGCCAGAAACATAACTTGCGCAGGCGGTGAGCCTGTAGCCATCACGAATTGCCTGAATTTTGGAAATCCATATGTGCCTGAGGTGTTTTGGCAGTTTGCGGGTGCCATTAACGGGATGAGTGCGGCGGCAACAAAGTTCCAAACGCCAATTACAGGTGGTAACGTTTCCTTTTACAATCAGTCTAGCGACGAGGGCCCTGTATTTCCAACACCGACCATCGGTATGCTGGGCATTCTGGACAATGTAGAGACCCTCACAACGTTAGACTTTAAAACTCCTGGTGACCTGATCTACTTGATCGGCGCCTCGAGAAACGATATTTCATCTTCAGAATACCTGGCTTCTTATGTGAAGATAGCGGCCTCTCCGGCGCCTTATTTCAACCTGGAAGAAGAGTATGCAATGCATCAGGTGGTGAAACAATTAATTATTCAAAAACTCGTGAACTCTGTTCATGATGTCGCCGATGGCGGATTGTACATTTCCCTGCTGGAGTCTGCGATGGTGAATGACCTTGGATTTGAAATTTCCTCAGATGATGAGATCCGTCCGGATGCTTTCCTGTTTGGTGAAGCACAGGGCAGGGTAGTGGTATCGCTCAGCTCAGATCAGCAGGAAGCGTTCGTAGAACTGCTGGCTGCTTCTGAAACCGAGTTTAGCTTGTTGGGTACCGTTACAGATGGTGCACTAGTGGTAGACGGAAGTAGCTTCGGTACGGTTTTGGAAGCCAAGCAAGTATACTTGAATGTGCTCCACGGTTTACTGGGTGCTTAATTTATGTTTAATAAAATACATCACGTAGCAATCATTTGCTCTGACTATAACCGGAGCAAAGATTTCTACGTGAATGTTCTAGGTCTCCGGATTCTCCACGAGGCTTATCGTGCATCGCGCAAATCCTATAAACTCGATCTGGCGATCAATGATCAGCAACAGATCGAGTTGTTTTCTTTTCAGAACCCTCCAGAAAGACCATCACGGGCAGAGGCACAGGGTTTGAGACATTTGGCTTTCGAAGTCAGTGACCTTGATGAGGTTGTCGAAGCAATGAGGCAGAAAGGTGTTGTTCCTGAACCCATCCGTATTGATGAATTTACTGGAAAGCGCTTTACTTTTTTTGCTGATCCGGATGGTTTGCCTTTAGAGTTGTATGAACAATAGTGATGGGTAGCGTATTCAAATTCAAGCAATTTGAAGTCGACCAGTCTGGTTGCGCAATGAAAATCAATACAGATGGTGTATTGCTGGCTGTAACGGCTGTGCATCCTGCTCCCTCACGGATTCTTGATGTCGGCACCGGTACCGGCGTTATTGCGCTGATGCTTGCGCAACGGTATGATCTTGCTCAAGTTGATGCGGTTGAAATTGACGATGCAGCTGCGAGCCGTGCAGCGGAAAACTTTCGGGGATCTCCATTTGCTTCCAGGCTCTCGGTGTTAAACACAGATATTAGCGCCTATGACGCTGAAGAACGATACGATCTGATCGTTTCCAATCCACCTTATTTCGTGAACGACTTGAAAAGCGCTGAAGTTCGGAAGGGCATTGCCAGGCATGCTGATGAGGATTTCTTTGGTATGTTGATTTTGAAGGTCGCTTCGTTGCTCCACACGGATGGGGTATTCTGGGTGATTTTGCCTGTAATACAAGCGGAGCAATTGATTATCAACGCCGTATCGGCGAGGCTGTTCCCTGCCAAGATCATCCACATCCATTCCGACGCTTCTAAAGTAGAATTCAGGCAAATGGTTTGTTTCTCTTTTTCGTATGCCCCGGTGCTGCACGAGTGCTTTTATATTTACTCGTCACCCGGCGTTTATACGGATGGTTATGTAAGTTTGTTAAAGAACTTCTTTCTGGCGTATTAAAAATTTATTGTGAAAAAAATTGGTTTATTATCAGACACGCACAGTTTTCTGGACGAGGCGGTGTTTAAACATTTTGACGACTGTGATGAAATTTGGCATGCGGGTGACTTTGGTGCAGGTGTGGCGGACAAGCTAGCGGCATTTAAGCCGCTAAAAGGTGTCTTTGGCAATATTGATGATAAAGAGATCCGGTCGGAGTTTCCCGAGCACCTGCGTTTTAATTGCGAGGAAGTAGACGTCTGGATGACACACATTGGGGGATATCCGGGAAAATACACCCCGCAGGTAAAGCCAGAAATATACACTAAGCCTCCTCAGCTTTTTATCACTGGTCATTCACATATACTCAAGGTGATCTTTGATCCTAAAATACAGTGTTTGCACATTAACCCCGGTGCTGCAGGCAAATCCGGCTGGCATAAAGTAAGAACTTTAATTCGTTTCTGTGTTTCAGCGGAAAAAATTCTTAACTTAGAAGTTATAGAGTTAGGAAATAGATAACGTAAATTATACACTAAGTAAGAGTATGTCAGGATTCAAAACATTAGGCCAGTTCATTATTGAGAAACAAGCAGACTTTCCGTATGCAAAAGGGGAGCTCTCCAGACTGCTTCGCGACATAGGTATCGCATCGAAAATCGTTAACCGGGAAGTGAACAAAGCGGGGCTGGTCGATATACTTGGGGAGGCAGGCACCAGGAATATTCAGGGGGAAGATCAGAAGAAGCTTGATGTATTCGCGAATACGCAGTTTATTGCTGCACTGACAAGTGGGGGTGAATGTTGTATTGTTGCTACCGAAGAGGAGGAAGAGTTTGTTCCGATTGATTCACCGGTGTCCAAGAATGCGAAGTACATCGTGTGTATAGATCCCCTTGATGGCTCTTCAAACATCGACGTTAACGTTGCTGTAGGGACGATCTTTTCCATTTACAGAAGGAAGTCGGTAGACGGTATGGCGACCCTGGACGATGTACTTCAGAAAGGGACAGATCAAGTTGCTGCGGGTTATGTAATCTATGGCTCGTCCACCATGCTCGTGTATACGACCGGCAAAGGTGTAAATGGCTTTACGCTGGATCCTTCCATAGGCGAATTTTGCTTGTCGCATCCCAACATGCGTGTGCCTGCAGATGGAAAGATCTATTCTATCAATGAAGGTAATTACGTCGATTTTCCCGAAGGTGTTAAGAAGTATCTTAAGTATGCCCAGGTCGAAGACCGCGATTCGGATCGCCCGTATACATCCAGGTATATTGGTTCCATGGTTGCCGACATACATCGGAACCTTATTAAAGGGGGGATTTACATGTACCCGACGACTTCGAGTTCTCCAAATGGAAAGCTTCGTTTGTTGTATGAGTGTAATCCTATGGCGCTTATTGTAGAGCAGGCAGGGGGGGTGGCATCTGACGGCTTCCGCCGGATACTTGATATTCAACCGAGCGAATTACATCAGCGGGTATCAATTTTCATCGGCTCGGAGAAGATGGTCCGCATGGTAGAAGGACTGATGGCGGAATATTCGCCGCAGGCAGCTACGCGCACCCAAGAGATTGCGGATAGTACATTGGAGGACTTGAATATCGTTGGAGGTATTGACTAGCTCTATAGCAAATAACCTTATAACAGCGAAGGTTTGTTTCTTTCGGCTTCGAACTCGTAGTCTATACCTAAGCCAGCTTTCAGTTTAGATGCGGCGACGGCCAGCTGATCACAACGCTCATTCTCGGGATGGGCGTTGTGGCCTTTGATCCAGGTGAAAGATACGTTGTGTTTCTTGTAGACGTCAAGAAAACGAAGCCATAGATCTTTGTTCTTTTTGTCTTTGAAGCCTTTTTTTACCCAACCGAACACCCATTTCTTTTCGACGGAGTCTATGACATACTTAGAATCGGAAAAGACCATAACGTCTGCGCCGGGATTCTTGATGCTGTTGAGCCCGACGATAACAGCGAGAAGTTCCATTCTGTTGTTCGTGGTTAGGCGAAAGCCGGCACTTAATTCTTTATAATGCTGACCAGAGCGCAAAATAACACCATAACCACCTGGTCCGGGGTTTCCACTAGCAGCACCGTCTGTATATATCTCTATCATAGGAACAGGCAAAGCTAAGTTTTTATGCCTGAAAATGGGTTTCCATGGTGTATTTTGATTTTATTTAAAATACAATCCGTTGTGTACGAATTGCTTAATTAAAATCAATGCAGATTTTCCAAATAAATTTGCTTACAATATTTTAAATCGTACTTTTGTGACCATAAAGCACGGTGGTTTTAGCTCAGTTGGTTAGAGCATCGGTTTGTGGTACCGAGGGTCGTGGGTTCGAGCCCCATATTCCACCCAAGTTTTTGAAAGCAGCCCAATTGGGCTGCTTTTTTTGTTTAAGCATGAAGTCAATACTGTTAAAGCGGATCAAGTCAAAAAGTTGTGGAGCAAGGTTGTTTTTAAGCATAAAGTTGTGTCAGGCGATACAAGAAGAACTCAGTGCTTCTTACTCCTCTAAACTGGCTTCTAAATGCCTTTATTTTGGCATTGAAAGACTCTGCTGAA
>JAZQRI010000049.1:0-44226 GCA_045629455.1 Pedobacter sp.
AGCCGATGGTACTGCGGTAACACGTGGGAGAGTAGGTCGGTGCCAAATCTTAAAGAAAGCCTGTAAGTGTAAACTTGCAGGCTTTTCTTGTTTACAGGGGTTATGAATTTCGCAGGTTCGGATCTATGAACTTCCCGGTTCCGAATTTTTCCTGGTTAGAGGATTAAGGCATTTATCGCTTTATCGACAAAGTCGGTTGAAAGACTCCTTCGGACAAAGTTGACGCTTTCCATTTTTATAGATACACGTCGAGTCTTTAAAAGGCATATACAACTGCAAAGGAAAACTGTGAGGCATTTCTAGTGCTGCTGATCCCGTCTCTTTTTAAGAAACTGGCGCCTGTGTCGTTATCAAATCTCGCCTCCGGGATGAACGTCATACTTCCTGATTTGATATTTCCTGATAACGTTACGCTTGCCACATCTTTCGCCGGAATGCCTGCTACACCTTTCTGAGTGAATAACTCCCCTCTTAATCCAAGAACTACTGCTTCTGTGAATGCATTTTGCAAATATAAAGCCGCCCCTCCATAGCCCCCCCCGCCTTTTACTGAATAGTCTGCAGCATTAACACCGACTTTAACTTTGTCAGTCATCTGATAAGTAGTCGTTAAATCCAGAATTGTTCCGTTCTGAGCACCATTCGCTGAACCAGACATCGCATTTAGATAGGTAGTCCATCCCTGTGCCGGGCTCAACATCAATTGGGCCCCGATATGAGACATCCCATTAAAATCCTTGTAGACATTCCAATCGTTAAAAAGGCCGAGCATCAGGCTGGCCTTATCCGAGAAGGAATAGGTACCCTTTATGCCTGAGTTTTGAAATGGCCCGTAGCTGAACAAGTAGGAGGTGGAATAGTTGAAGTTTCCTATAGGTGAGATTACTTCGTATCCAATAAAGGTGCTCATATAACCGGCAGTCATGGAGAATTTATCTGTGAATGCATAATTGGCGTAGAGGTTCTGTAAATTAAAGGAGTTGTCGCCATTTGCCTGTTCGCTGTCACCGTTGGGAAGGGATTGAAACTGGCCCCTTGGTCCAAAGGAAACCTCGCCGACGAACGACGCTTTTCCCGTTTTCTTCTTCAATGCGATGTCTAGCATCCCAAGGGCCAAGGTATTCTGATCGCTGTCGAAATAGGTGCCGATGTTTGGCTGCCTTGCGAAGTCATATTTATAATACACATCAGCAGATCCGGAGATCTGTAAGGGACCATCCGAGTTCTCCTGGGAAAATCCATCCGGAGCGAAGGAGAGTGCGGCCAGCGTCATCAAAGTTTTTAATTTCATAAAGAGAGGTTAATAGAGTGGGTGGTTATTGGTTAAAATGTGTTCTCCATTTCTTCGCCGGTAGAAGCAACGACAAGTGTACCTTGCGTGTATTTTTCGTTGTGCTGACTTGCATCTAAGCCTTCTTCCTCTTCCTGAGATGTCACGCGAATGGGTTGAATTAAGTTTACGAGCTTGAAGATGATAAATGAGACCACGAAGCTGAAGACGATGACGATTACGGCTCCTTTAAGCTGTGTGAGGAAGAAATCAAAGTTTCCATAGAACCATCCATCTGTGCCCAGGCTATTAACCGTTTTGGTGGCAAAAACACCCGTTAATAACATTCCTACAATACCGCCGACACCATGGCATGGGAATACGTCAAGGGTGTCATCCAGGCTTGTTTTCTGTTTCCAGGAAACCACCAGGTTAGATATTACGGCGGCTATTGCGCCTATAAACATGCTGGACGGAATACTAACAAAACCGGCACCTGGAGTAATGGCCACAAGACCAACAACGGCACCTATACAAAATCCAAGTACAGACGGCTTTTTCCCTCTTGCAACGTCAAAGAACATCCAGGCTAAGCCCGCTGCGCCTGCGGCGGTATTGGTAGTCAGGAATGCTGAAACAGCTAAAGATCCTGCACTTAATGCAGAGCCAGCATTGAAACCGAACCAGCCAAACCACAGCAATCCTGTGCCAATCAGTACATAAGGAATGTTCGCAGGTGGAACCTCACGGTGCTCAATGTGTGATTTTCTCCGTTTGAGTACCAATGCGCCAGCCAATGCAGCCATACCAGCAGAAATGTGAACAACTGTCCCACCGGCGAAATCAAGAACACCCATCTTTAACAGGAAGCCATCTGCAGACCATGTCCAGTGTGCCAGTGGTGAATAGACGAATATGGAAAACAAGACTATAAACAAGATGTACGAAGTGAAGCGGATACGCTCGGCTACAGCACCAACGACGAGTCCAGGTGTGATTATGGCGAACATCAGTTGAAAGACCGCGAAAAGCGACAGCGGGATGGTGCCCCAGGCTGGACCTGAATTTACCCCTTGAAAGAATAAAAAGGTCATTGGATTTCCAATGAAGCCGCCTATCGTATCTCCAAACGACAAGCTGAATCCAACCACGACCCATAGGACGGTGACGATCCCAGCAGCAACTACACTTTTGATCATTGTTGATAAAACGTTCTTACGATGAACCATGCCACCGTAGAAGAATGCCAGACCTGGCGTCATGATGAAAACCAATGCCGATGCAATCAGTACAAACGCTATATCTGCCGCGTTGTATTTGCCTTCGTCAAAATTTGGATGTAGTGGAATGAAAAGAGCAGCGATTGTGATGATGCCAAGGATCACGAACGGCCCCCATTGTTTAAAGATTACTTTAGCCATAGATTTGAATTTAAGTGGTTTGCAAACTTCGTTTTGTTGTAGTTCCTAAATGTAGATTAAAAAACTTCTAAAATGCAAGCATGGTTGCTATTTAATCTTATAATTAGCTTAAAAGACTAATAATATTTCGTTTTATGGACCTAAAGATGATTAGTTATTTAAAAAAATGGTGCAATTCAAGCTAAAAACGTTCTTGTATTCGAATAAATCTCCGCATGTGGTGATAAATACGAAATAATTTCGGCGTTATTTAATGAATAATGTGAATTAAAGCAGTAGTGAAGAGTTTTTCTGAGGCAAATTAGCCTTGGTGGCAAACAATTATAAATTAAGCAAGTGCTCAGCCCTATGCGGATAAGGTGTCCGTATAAACGACAGTTTTATTATCTCTGTCCATTAAAAGAATTGTAACTTTGTCATTTATTAAAATAGCTTATGAGTAAAACGAACAGGAAACAGGATGCTTTAGATTACCATTCACAAGGTAGACCTGGTAAGATTCAGGTGATACCAACTAAACCGACAACTTCCCAGAGAGATTTAACACTTGCTTATTCTCCCGGAGTTGCTGAACCCTGTTTGCGAATTGCAGATAACGTTGAAGATGTATATAAATATACCGCAAAGGGCAACCTGGTAGCGGTTATCAGTAATGGTACAGCAGTGTTAGGCTTAGGCGACATTGGTCCTGAAGCGAGTAAACCGGTGATGGAGGGGAAGGGGCTTTTGTTTAAGATCTTTGCAGATATTGACGTATTTGACCTTGAGCTCGACACCAAGAACATTGATGAGTTCGTAACGATTGTAAAAGCCCTGGAGCCAACCTTTGGTGGTGTTAACCTGGAGGACATCAAGGCACCAGAGTGCTTTGAAATAGAACGCCGTTTAAAGGAAGTGATGAACATTCCGGTTATGCACGACGATCAACATGGTACCGCCATCATTTCTGCCGCTGCGCTGCTCAATGCATGCGAGCTGCAGGAGAAGAAAATGGACCAGATCAAGATCGTTGTAAACGGTGCTGGTGCGGCTGCCATCTCTTGTACCAGGTTATATGTTTCTCTTGGCGCTAAGAAGGAGAACATTGTCATGTGCGACAGGACTGGTGTGATTCAGAGTTCACGCGATAACCTCGACGCCATCAAAGCAGAGTTCGCAACGGACCGGAATATCACGACACTTGCTGAGGCAATGAAAGATTCAGACGTTTTTATCGGCTTGTCTTCTGCGGACTGTGTAACGACCGATATGCTTCAATCGATGGCGAAAAACCCAATCGTTTTCGCGATGTCCAACCCAAATCCAGAAATCGCCTATGACCTCGCAATCAGCTCCCGTAAGGATCTAATCATGGCTACGGGTCGTTCAGACTATCCGAACCAGGTGAACAATGTGCTGGGTTTTCCATATATCTTCAGAGGTGCACTTGACGTAAGAGCAACGACCATCAATGAAGAAATGAAAATTGCCGCTGTGCGCGCCATTGCAGAATTGGCAAAAAAGCCAGTACCTGAGGCAGTGAACATGGCCTATAATGAAACCAACATCAAATTTGGTAAGGATTACATTATTCCTAAACCAATGGACTTACGTTTAATGACAAACGTTTCAAGTGCAGTCGCTAAGGCTGCAATCGAGTCGGGTGTTGCCAGAAAAGTAATTACCAACTGGGATGCCTATGCGGAAGAGCTTAAAGTACGTTTGGGTGGGGAAGATGCCATTATGCGTGCCATTGCAAACCGCGCCAAGTCTGCGCCGAAACGTGTTGTTTTTGCAGAGGCGGATAACTATAAGATCCTTAAAGCTGCTCAGATTGTAAGGGATGAACACATTGCCATTCCAATATTGCTTGGCAAGAAAGATGTGATTGAAAGGATCATTGCAGAGAATGCACTCGACCTGGAGGGAGTATCGATTATTGATCCGCTTCTTGAACAGGAGCGCATGGAAAAGTATGCGTTGTCTTTATTCGAGAAACGACAAAGACGGGGTATTACCCTGTTGGAAGCCCGTAAATTTTTACGCGACCGCAACTATTTTGGTGCATCAATGGTAGAGTTTGGAGAAGCGGATGCAATGATATCTGGTCTGACCAAAAACTACGCGTCAACAATTAAGCCTGCCCTGCAGATCATCGGCACAGAAGAAGGTGTAAACCGGGTAGCGGGTATGTATATGATGATGACTAGAAAAGGTCCTGTGTTCTTCGGTGATACCACGGTTAATGTAGATCCTTCGGCTAAAGATCTGGTTGACATCACGGTGCTTATGGACCGTTCCGTTCGGAAGTTCAATGTAGTACCAAGAATTGCCATGCTTTCTTATTCGAACTTTGGTTCAAACATGGGGGTAGTGCCAGATAAGGTGAGAAATGCCGTAACCAAACTACACGATGAACACAAGGATATTTTGGTTGACGGGGAGATGCAGGCGAACTTTGCGATCAACAATTCACTGCTAAGAGATAATTTCCCGTTCAGTACCCTGGTAGATGCACCGGCGAACACATTGGTATTTCCGAATCTTGAGTCAGGTAACATTGCCTATAAACTGTTGCAGGAGCTGGGTGAGGCGGAAGCTGTCGGTCCGATATTGCTTGGTCTGAAAAAACCGGTACACATTGTACAACTTGGAAGTTCCGTCCGGGAAATTGTCAATATGGTCACCATCGCCGTTGTGGACGTTCAGGTTAAACAGCAGGAATCAACTGCTAAAACAGATGGATCAGTAAAAAAGTAACTAAGAAATAACATGTTTGATTATATTGATGGTAAGTTAACGTTTAAATGTCCGGCCTATATCGTTGTGGAGGCCGGCGGAATTGGTTATCACATCAATATATCATTGAATACATACAGTAGTTTACAAGACGCTGAACGGTGTAAGATCTATACCTGGGTGCACATTAAAGAAGATGCGCATACTTTATATGGATTTGCGGAGGAAGGTGAGCGCCGTTTGTTTCTTCACCTGATCTCGGTATCAGGTATCGGACCAAATACCGGACGGATGATGCTTTCTTCCATCACGCCAAATGAAATTCAGAATGCAATTATTAATGCGGACTTACCTCTGATTCAACGGATTAAGGGTATAGGCGCGAAGTCGGCACAGCGTCTGGTGCTGGAACTACAGGATAAATTAAAGAAAGAAGGGTCGGGATCTTTGATCTCGGCTCCTTTAAATACTACCGTTAAGGAGGAGGCACTTTCGGCGCTGATGATGCTGGGTTTTGCCAAGCAACCTGCGGAGAAGGCGATTGAGAATTCTATAAAAACCGGCGGCCATGAGCTTACTGTAGAGCAGATGATTAAAATGGCCCTTAAAAACCTATAACAACGTACCGCCTTTGAGAAAAACCTTTACGCTAATCATCTTTTTGATTTTTTCTTTTGGTGGGCGCCAAGTTTTTTCTCAGGTCAGTCCGAAAACCAACAGCGACACCGTTAAGAATTCCTTTGGATTCAGAGAACGGATGCGTCTTGGAATTCAGGAATCCACAACGCCTTTTTTACCTTTACCATCCAGCATCAGGAGAGATGTTGAATACGATGCGGCAAACAAGCAATACATCATTAGGGAACGAGTCGGCGGAAGGTCCTTGGCTCCCCCGCAGTATCTCAGCATTGAGGAATATCAGCGTTTGAAGGATGCGGAGATTAAGCGCAAGAACTGGCGTTCCTTTTCTGATACTGAAGTGCAAGAGGTGCGCCGGAATGGCATCATTCCGCCCGTAACCATCAATAACGCCGCATTCGAACGCATCTTTGGAGGCAATGTCATAGATATACAACCTCGCGGTGAAGCTGAACTTACATTCCTTGGACGGGTAAATAAAAATGAAAACCCCTTGTTCAATGAGCGGCAGCGGGTTCAAAGCAGCTTCGACTTCAACCAGCGCATTCAGATGGACCTGATTGGAAACATCGGAACCAACCTGAAGGTGAATATGAACTACAACACCGAGGCGCAGTTTGATTTTGAAAACCAGGTCAAGCTGGATTACACCGGTGGAGAAGACGACATCATTAAGAAGATAGAAGTGGGAAACGTTAGCTTCCCCTTAAATACCAGTCTGATTACAGGTACACAGGCACTTTTCGGTATCAAAACCCAGTTACAGTTTGGAAAATTAAATATAACCAGTGTTTTTAGTCAGCAGAAATCCCAATCTAAAGAGATCCGCATCAACAATGGTGCACAACAGAATGAGTTCCGGATCAGTGCCGACAGCTATGAGGCCAACAAACATTATTTTCTCGCCCAATATTTCAGAGCGAATTACAATAAGACATTGTCCAACCCACCGACAATAAACTCCGGGATCAACATTACGAAAATTGAAGTCTGGATTACCAACAAAACTGGGAACACGACAGATTCGAGGGATATCCTCGGCTTTATTGACCTCGGTGAAAACACGCCATACAACACCTCGCAGATCCAGGGAGGCGTTGCATTCTCTGCCCTGCCATCGGGCTTTAACTCACCGCAATTTCCGAGGCAATCGAACAACTTATTGTCGCGGCTACCAGCTGGTTCCCGTCAGACCAATTCCAACGATGTTATTTCTTTTTTTCAGGCCAGTGGTGCTACCGATAATTTCGCGCGGATCACCTATGCAAGAAAGCTGAACGACCGTGAGTTCAGCTACCATCCGCAGCTCGGATATATTTCCTTAAACAATGCATTGAATACGGATGAGGTGCTTGCGGTGTCGTACCGGTATACCTATAATGGCGTCGAATATCAGGTTGGAGAATTTTCTACAGATGTTATCTTCGATCCGGGTTCACCGAAGGTGCTGTTTGCGAAGCTGTTGAAGAACGAAACCACGAAAACCAATTTGCCCACATGGGATCTGATGATGAAAAACATCTATGCCATCGGCGGGCACCAAATTTCACCACAGAACTTTAAACTAGATATTTTCCGTATAGACGATAATTCAGGGATTGAACGGCCCTTGATCGCAGAGGGGCAGAATATCCGGAATAAGCTTTGGATTGCCGTTACTGCATTGGACCGGTTGAATCAGCAGAATGAAAGAAAGCCAGATGGTATATTCGACTTTGAAGCCGAAAATCAGCCATTCTCTAATCAAACGGATGCGGGGAGCGCGTTTGGAAATCCCGGCAACATCAGCTCAAGCGCAAATACAAGTACAAACGCAGGGCTCTCTGCATTTGCTGCGAATACCCATAAAGGATACATCACCATTGATCCCCTAAACGGCCGGGTGATTTTTCCTGTGGTCGAACCTTTCGGGCAGGATCTTGCCGCGCAGTTTACACCTGCGGAGCAGGCGCTGGTCACGAAATATACATTTCCAGCGCTATACGATTCCACCCAGGTAATTGCAAGGCAATTATTCAGCAAGCAAAACCGGTACATCATCCGAGGTTCCTACCAATCTGACGTTGCCTCAGAGTTTAGTCTGAATGCAATAAATGTACCCGTTGGGTCCGTAAAGGTGTTTGCAGGATCAATCCCATTAACGGAAGGAAGTGACTTTACCGTCGACTATATGGGAGGACGGGTGCGGATTCTGAATACGGCAATACTGACTTCAGGGCAGGCCATCCGGATCACCACGGAAAACAGTGAGCTCTTCGGCCTTCAGCAGCGTTCGTTGTTTGGAACGCGTTTCGACTACCGGGTGAACAACAAGCTAAACCTGGGGGGGACATTTAAGAATCTCTCTGAGAAGCCTCTAACAGCGAAGGTTAACATTGGCGAGGAGCCCATTAACAACACCATGTGGGGAATGGATTTTAACTACAGCTCTTCTTCCAGATTTCTGACCAGGATGGTGGATAAACTGCCGTTCATATCCACCAAAGTGCCCTCAAGTATTGCTTTCTATGGCGAGTTTGCCCAACTCGTACCAGGACATCCAAAAGCGCTGAATCCGGACGGATCTGATGGGGGTACAAGTTATCTGGACGACTTTGAAGCCTCACGGTCTGTGATCGATTTGAAAAGCTCTGCTGCCTGGCAGCTATCGGCAACACCACAGATGTTTCCTGAGGCACAGCTGGTAGATAACCTTGCCTACGGATACAACCGGGCAAAGATTGCCTTTTACAATATAGATCCTGCCTTCTACAACAGAGGGCTTTCCGGCATTCCAGACTATCTGAAAAACGACAGGCGAGAGCTATCGAACCACTACGTACGCGAGGTAATTGAACAGGAGGTCTTTCCCTTTAAAGAGACACCCACGGGGCTCCCCTTGAATTTGCCGACACTTGATGTAGCCTTCTATCCGACAGTAAGAGGACCTTACAATTACACCACTTCCGGGTTTTCTGCCGATGGTAAGTTGCGCAACCCAAGATCCCGCTGGGGCGGACTGTTTCGTAAGATTGAAACCAACGATTTTGAATCTCTGAATATCGAATATCTGGAACTATGGGTAATGGATCCGAACATTTACAAACCGGGAACTGGTGACCTGTACTTTAATCTGGGAAACCTCTCAGAGGATATTTTGAAGGATGGGCGCAAATCTCTGGAAAACGGGCTGCCTGCAGACGGAGATCCAAGCAAGTTTGACGAGACCGCATGGGGACGGGTTCCAAAGCTGCAGCCGGTGGTGCAGTCGTTTGACAACAATCCAGATGTACGCAAAGTTCAGGATGTAGGGCTCGATGGTTTGCCAGACGCCCTTGAACGGGAGAAGTTTACCTTCTTAAATCAGGTTAAGGCACAACTGAACCCTGAAGCCGCCGCCGCATTGGACAGGGATCCCTCCTCCGATAACTACGCTTATTTTCGTGGCAGGGATTTGGATCAGGCAAGAGCCGGCATTTTGAAACGCTACGAGAACTACAACGGTCCGGAAGGCAATTCCAGGACCGCGCAGCAGTCGCTCAGCGAACTGGGCCTGGAGAACTCCGCATCAACGGCGTTGCCGGACGGCGAGGATGTGAACCGCGACAACAACATGACTCAGTCTGATGAATACTTCCAGTATAAAGTATCCATGCGTCCGGGAGATTTGGAAGTTGGAAAAAACTACATTACCGATAAAGTGGTTTCACCGGTGAAGCTAGCAAATGGACAGACACAGCCCGTTACCTGGTACCAGATCAGAATTCCATTATCTGAGTACGACCAGAAGTTCGGAAATATACAGGATTTTAAGTCCATCCGGTTTATACGCATGTTTCTTACAGATTTTGCAGATACCACCGTACTCCGGTTTGCGAAGATCCAGTTGGTGCGTGGCGAATGGAGAAAGTATAATGCAAATAATGAAGCCAATCAGCTGATTGCTGATCCTTCGCTATCCGGAACCAGTGCGGACAATTCTACGCTCGAAGTGGCTACAGTGAATATCGAAGAAAATGGAAAGCGGACACCGATACCCTATGTGGTTCCTCCCGGGATTGAACGAGAACGGGATTTCAACAACTACCGCGGAGATACCAGGCAAAATGAACAATCTCTACTGGTGAAAGTCAGCAATCTGAGAGACGGGTATGGACGTGCAGCGTTTAAGACGGGTACCAACGACTTCCGTTCCTACAAACATCTGGAAATGTATGTTCACCTGGAATCTACAGGGAATACGACCTTAAATGACGGCGACGTGCATGCCTTTCTGCGCATTGGAACCGACAACCAGGACAACTACTATGAATACAGCCAGCCGCTGATCGTCACACAGCCGAATACAAGTGATCCGTATTCAATATGGCCGGACCGGAATAAATTAGATGTAGAGCTGGATCTGTTTCAGAAAGCGAAAGTTGCACGTAACAATGCCCGGCTTCCCAACGGCCAGGCCTGGCCTATTAACCTCCCTTTCGAGTACTCGGATGGGGCAAATACAATCACTGTTAAAGGACAACCGGACATGAGTAAGGTCCGGGTATACTTGCTGGGCATTAAAAACCCACTACGCAGTGCATCAAGTTCCCGTGTTGACGATGGTCTTGATAAGAGTGCGGAAGTTTGGTTTAATGAGTTGCGGCTTACAGAATTTGATGAACGGGGAGGATGGGCAGCATCTGCAGGTTTAAATGCGAAGCTTGCGGATTTCGCAGACGTTAACATTTCCGGAAGTAAGTCGACAATTGGCTTCGGGTCTCTGGACATGAGGGTGGGGGAGCGCAACAGGGCCGACAATACCTTCCTCGATATATCATCGAATATGGAGCTGGGCAAGTTTCTGCCAAAGAAATCAGGTATACGGATTCCGATGTTTGTGAGTTATTCGTCTCAGGTAAGTACGCCCCAGTACGATCCGTTGATGCCAGATATCGAGCTAAAGAATGCACTGGATGCTGCAAACACGGCCAAGAAGAAAGAGATATTGAACTATGCGCAGGATCATACGACCCAAAACAGCATCAGCTTTACCAACGTGCATAAGGAACGGACAGACCCGGAGAAGAAGGCCCGTCTTTGGGACATCGAAAACTTCAATGCGAGCTATGCCTATACGAAGTTTTACCATCGTGATTTCATCAACGAGAACAACATACAGCAGACCTATCGTGCTTCCCTGGAATACCGGTACTCGGCACAAGCACGAAATTATCGCCCCTTGGAGAAAATTATCAAAGCAAACACACTCGCCTTATTGCGGGATGTAAACTTCAGTATTTTGCCAAGTGCTTTGAATTTCAGGATTGATTTCGACCGTTATTATGCGGAGAACAGCCTGCGCAACAATGATCCTGTAAACACATTGCCAGTTAACACAACCTACAATAAAAATTTCCTCGTGACCAGAGTTTATGGCATCTCCTGGAACTTGACACGTTCCTTAACCCTGGACTTTGACGCAACCAACTATTCCATCATTGACGAACCTGAAGGGAGGATCAATGGACTCAAAACAGATACCCTCTGGCAAAACTTGCTGCGTCTGGGCCGGACCACCGACTACAACCATGACCTGAATATTACGTATAATCTGCCCTTAAATAAGATTCCTGGCTTAAACTGGCTAAACGTTGCGACGCGGTATGGAACCAACTTCAACTGGCAAACGGAGCCACTTTCAACTTTAAGAGATCCGGGTATATCCCTTGGGAATACGATCCAAAACTCCAGAAACATACAGGTGAACCCCACCTTGAATTTGACCGGATTATACAACAAGTTCGGCTTCATTAAGCGGTACAGTAACAATGGAAACAGCACAGGCACTACCGGATTCTTTGTCGGCTTGTTAACCAGTATTAAAACCATAAACGGTGCATTCACCCAAACGAAAGGAACTTATCTGCCCGGATATTTGCCGAATACAAATTATCTGGGGATAGATGCAGCAAGTGGTGCACCAGGATGGGGCTTTATCCTGGGAAGCCAGCAGGATATTCGCATGCGGGCATTAAATAGCGGTTGGTTAACAAGAGACACGCTCCAATCGCAGTTGTACGTGAATACCTTGCGCGAAGACCTCAGCCTGACCAGCACGCTGGAACCCCTGCGTGACCTGCGGATCACGCTGACGGCAAACCGGAACAGGACCCTGAATTATTCTTCAAATTTCCGTTACAACAGCAGCTCTGAAAGCTTTGAGAATTTGAGTCCATATACAACGGGCGACTATAACATTTCTTTTATTGCAATTGGAACGGCTTTTTCAGATAAAAATGGAAGTACCGTTTCTAAGATTTACAATCAGTTCCTTGTAAACCGGGGAGTGGTGTCACAACGGCTCGGTAACGAAAATATCAACTCGCGCGGCAGCAATGGAGAATTTGCAGATGGGTACAATAAGAATGCGCAGGACGTGGTTGTTGCTTCGTTCCTGGCCGCTTACTCGGGCCGCAACGCCAGTAAGGTTGGCCTGAGGGCCTTTCCGAGGATCCCGCTTCCAAACTGGCGCGTCAATTACAGCGGCCTGTCGAAAGCTGCTTTCCTCCAGGAGACTTTCAAATCGGTGGACATCCGTCACGCTTACCGGGCGATGTACAGCGTAAATGGCTTCAACTCCCTGCAACAATATCGCGAAACCGGAGGCGATGTAAGCAGTAGGGATCTAAACGACAACTTTCTGCCGTATTACCAGTATTCACAAGTGACCATTACGGAGCAGTTTTCTCCCTTGATCGGCATTGATACCCGCCTTAAGAACAACTTGACCGCCAACTTCGAGATTGGCCGGAACCGGCTCTTGGGCCTAAGCCTGGCAAACAGCCAGCTCGCACAGCTCACGGAAAACAACATGGTCTTTGGGCTTGGCTATCGGACAAACAAATTCAGATTTCCATTTGGCTTATTTAGTCAGTTGCGGCTGGACAACAATATGGACTTTAAATTGGATGTTGCTGTACGGGACAACAAGACGGTGATCTATCGTGCAGATATTGCCCAAGCTGAAGTATCGTCGGGGGCAAAAAACATCACCCTGCGGCCGAGTGCAGACTACAGTTTGAACCAGCGGTTCAACATCAAAGTTTTTTACGACTCCAACATTACGCAACCCTATACTTCCCAAAGTTTTAATACCTCTTACAGCAACTTCGGATTTAGTTTACGTGCAACCCTGAATTAACGTTTGCAGAAAGAAGCAGAATAAGTACCTTTGAAAAATCAAAACAAGTAATATGAATTTTCCATCAGAACTGAAGTACACAAAAGACCACGAGTGGGTTAGAATTAATGGCGACGAAGCTTATATCGGAATAACGGATTTTGCGCAGCGTGAACTTGGAGATATCGTATACATCGATATTAATACAGTTGGTGAAGAGGTGAAAAAAGATGATGTTTTTGGTACAGTAGAAGCGGTAAAGACGGTCTCTGATTTATTCATGCCTGTAACCGGAACGATACTGGAAGTGAATGCGGCCTTAAATGACAACCCTGAACTTGTAAATTCTGATTCCTACGGAGATGGATGGATGGTTAAAGTTTCAATCGCGGCTGGCGATGACGTAGAAAGTTTACTGGATGCAGAGGCATATAAAACATTAGTCGGCGCGTAATAGATGTATATATTTAAAGAGTTAAAATACCAGGGCTGGGCGATTGCCTGGAGCCTGGTGATTTTAATATTTTGTTGCGTGAGAATGCCGGACACCCATGGTTCTGGCTTTTTTTTCGAAGGTTTTGATAAGATGGTGCACCTGGGCTTTTTCTATGTCCTTACTGTACTTATCTTCTTTGGTAAGATTACCTATCAGCACAACTATAGCTTTAGCATTGTTACCATTCTTAAGATCATCTTAGTTACCGCATGTATTGGTGCAGGAATAGAGATCATTCAGCTGTTGTTTTTCAACTACCGGTCCGCAGAATTCTGGGACTTCGGCTGTGACATGATTGGCGTCTTTATGGGTGTTTTTAGCTACGTCTTACTTCATAAATCTGACTACCACCATCGCATCCGTATTACTTCTAAAAAACAAATGTAATATTCACACAGTTCATAGCCAACTAAACAACATACATCGATGAAAACCAAAGTAAAACTTATACTAATAACCTTTCTTGTTATGAGCCTAAGTGCTTGCCGTGTGTTTAAACCCGGATGTGGCTGTCCCAAAGTTAGTGCGCTCAAATCACCCCCCAGCACACTTTCCCAATCTTAATACCAATTGCCTGATAAAACAAAACGTCTTCTAAATGTAACGAAGTTTTAGTTGTATTTAAAATGTTACGCTTTGTTTATTGCCCATAAGTTGACTTTCGGCGCCCGCCGTAGTCTTTAAGGGATATGCTTATATTTTCCAATCAATCATGAAGACACTTACCAAGTTAGTACCCTTATTAATATTGCTGTTTATCGGGTACTTTGCGAACGCCCAGACTAAAAATGGATCCATCACCGGTAGGATAATCAATGCAAAAGATAAGTCACCAGTTGATTTCGGATCGATCGCTATTAGAAGCCTAAAAGATTCAAGTGTGGTTGGAACGACCAACACCAAGGTTGACGGTACATTTACCATCAGCGGACTGGCGCCAGGCTCCTACCAGGTGTATGCGGCGTATCTCGGCTTGACCACAACAACGAAAGTTGTTTCAATCACAGATGCAGAAGCCAAAGTGAATATTGGTGATTTGGCCATGGAAGATGGCGGGTTGGATCTAAAAACAGTAGAGATCAAGGGAGAGGCACCTCCGGTAATCGTGAAAAAAGATACATTGGAATTCAATGCCGGATCCTTCAAAGTTCGTGAAAACGCCGTTGTGGAGGATGTACTTAAGAAATTGCCCGGTGTGGAAGTTGCTAAAGACGGTTCGGTGAAGGCACAGGGCGAAACGGTGACCAGGGTGAAAGTTGATGGTAAGGAGTTTTTTGGCAATGATCCTTTGCTGGCAACCAAGAACCTGCCTGCCGATATGATCGAGAAGATACAGATTATTGATCAGATGTCTGATCAGGCACAATTTACAGGTATAGATGATGGTAACCGGGAAAAGATTATCAATATCACTACGAAGAAAGATAAGAAAAATGGCTTTTTCGGGAATTCAAGTGCCGGTTACGGTACTGACGACCGCTATGATGTAAACCTTAACGTGAATAAGTTCAAGGGGGAGCAGCAGATGTCAGTCGTTGCGCAGTTTAACAATGTGAACAAGCAGAGTTTCGGCGGCGGCGCTTCCGGCGGCGGCGGCGGAAGAGGCGGGATGCAAATGGGCGGTGGTGGCGGCGCCGGACAGCAGGGTATCACCACAACCAATGCGGCCGGCCTGAACTATGCAGATATCTTTAATAACGGGAAAACGGAGTTGAATGCCAGCTACTTTTTTAATAAAACATCCTTGTTTAATGAACAGAATAGCTTTACCCAAAATTTACTGGGAAATACCGTTACAACATTCGAAGAGGCTATGCGGAGTACCACAGATCGGACAAATCACCGGTTTAATTTATTGTTCGACACAAAGATAGATTCGCTAACCTCTATACGGATCCAGCCGAACGTTAGTTATACGGAAACTAGTATCAATCGTTCCCAGGACTACACAAACAACTATGGCGATAATGTTGCCGTCGGAACACAAACTTACAGGACAAACTCAACGACACCAACACTCTCAGATAATTTGCTGGTGAGGCGCAAATTCCTGAAAAAAGGCAGGTCTTTGTCCTTAAACGTCAATACGAGCATTAACAATAGCAATTCGGATAACTTCAACAACATTATCGAAAATACAACTGCTTTAGTGGACAGTACAGGCAGAACGACCGACCAATTCAATGATCAGGACTCAAGATCGTTTGGCAATACAGCAAGAGTGGTCTACACGGAGCCACTTTCACAAACATTCAGCCTGGAACTGAACTATGAGAACAGGTATAACTTCGATAAGTCCAACCGTTATACCTACAACTTCAATCCCATCACTTCGCAATACGATCTGTTGGATCTCACCTATACGAATACCTATGAAAATACAACGCTGACGAATGCACTGGGCTTCAGCTTTAATAAAACAGGCAAGAAGTACACCTGGAACGCAGGTCTGGCGGTGCAAAATACCGACCGGGAGAATAATAACGTGACTACGGGGAACATCATCAATCAGAACTTTTACAACTTAACGCCAAGCGCCCAGCTTAGATATACCTTCAGCAACAGCAAACGCCTTAGAATTAACTATCGCGGAAGGACACAGCAACCTTCCATCAGTCAGATTCAGCCCATACGTGATAACTCCAACACGCAAAGCGTTCCCATTGGTAATCCAGATCTAAAGCCTGCTTTCACAAACAACCTGAGTGTGTTCTACAATAATTTCGACTTTGCGAACTACCGTTCCCTGTTCCTGTTTGCAAACTTTAACCAAACGTTAAATGCCTTTGGAAACAACAGTTCGATCATTGAAAACGATCCGACAGATTCAACGAACAATGGGAAAATTGCGGTGATGCCAGTCAATGTGAGTGGGGTATATCAGGGGAACATTTTTGGTAGTGTGGGGCTGCCCATCATACCTGGGAACAAGTTAAACCTCAACATCACGGCAGGTGGTAATTTCGCCAGAGGGGTGAACTACACCAATTCAATTAAAAACGTAACCAACGACTGGAGCCTGACCAATGGATATAAGCTGGTATCCAGTCTCGAGAAGTTTGATTTTACTGCAGGAATTGCTGGATCTATGAACCGCTCTACTTACTCCGCACAAGCGCAGAACAACACCACCTACTACACGCTGAATCCTACGTTGGACATCAGCTACTTGTTTCCTGGAAATATCCGCCTTGCTGCCGATGTAGACTACTATCAGAATACCGGAAGAGGGGACCAGTTCGATACAAATTATACCTTGCTTAATGGCTACATCAGTAAACAGTTCTTCAAAAACAGAGGGACCTTTAAATTTGCCGTGAATGATGCGTTAAACCAAAATCAGGGCGTTATACGAACCAGCAGCAACAATACCATCAGAGACTTGAATTTCAATGTGCTGAAAAGGTATTACATGGTCTCCTTTACCTATTCCCTAAGCAAAATGGGTGGGAAAACCATAAACCCGGAAACGAGTGAGGGACGCGGTGGTGTCCAGGGGCGGATGAGAACCCGTATGTAATTTTCCTTATGCCCGGGCAGGCCTGTAAACGTGCTTTATTGCTTATTTGTAATAATAAGCCGGAGCACTTTGTTAAGCCTGCCTTTATTTGGATTTATTATAGATAAAGGGTAAATTGCCGCCTAATTCATTGTATGAAACTATCACAATTAAACCCCGGAGAACAAGGTACGATCGTTGCGTTTACAGACCTGGAAATGTCTGTAAAGCTTATGGAGATGGGATGTCTGCCTGGAGAGATTGTAGAAGTTGAGCGTTTTGCCCCTTTGGGTGATCCTATTGCCATTCGTGTGGCCGGCTATCAACTGTGTTTACGTAAAACTGAAGCGTCTGTTATCATAATTCAATAAAGTTTGGCATCCAATATAAAAATTGCCTTAGTTGGTAACCCCAATACGGGCAAATCAACATTGTTTAATATACTTACCGGATTAAACCAGAAAATTGGAAACTTTCCTGGCATTACGGTAGATAAAAAGGTAGGTTTCTGTAAACTGGGTGCTGATAAGCAGGCTGAAATAATCGATCTTCCAGGAACTTATAGCCTGTATCCCAAAAGCCGGGATGAGCGCATCGCGTTCCAGGTTTTGGCAGATACCACAAATTCCAGTTATCCGGACATTGTAGTTGTGGTTGCCGATGCAACCAATTTACGTCGTAATTTACTGCTCTTTACCCAGGTTGCAGATCTGAATATCCCCGTCATTCTAGCGCTAAACATGACCGACATGGCTCGCAAGGAAGGCATCGACATTGATGTGGATAAGCTTGCTGAACGCCTGGGCGTACAAGTCGTGGCCATCTCCGCAAGGAGCAATGTTGGTATTCAGGAACTCAAACAAGCCATTTTAAATACCAATATACCAACGCAGTTAAAAGGCACGGACATTCGTGCGCTGGCACCAGAAGCCATTCAGCACACCAGTGAACTGCTGGGAACTGACAATGAATATCTCTGCATGCAGGTACTGCATCAGCATGAGCACCTCAGTGTTTATACGGAAATAGAACACGAGGCACTTGAAGAAATAAAGACGTCCAATAATTTCGAATCGAACAAATTGCAGGCGGCGGAAACGATTGCCCGTTACCGGTATCTCAGCACCGTTTTAAGCGGGGTAGTGGTGGATACCGGAGCCACCCGCAAGTTTGCTTTCAGTGATAAACTGGATGCTGTGCTGACCAACAAGTTCTGGGGCTTCATCATCTTTATCCTGATCCTGTTCTTCATTTTCAATTCCATATTTTCCTGGTCTGAATACCCGATGGAGCTTATCGAAAATGGCTTCCTTTGGTTATCCGATTACGGCCATGCGCATTTTCCTCCCGGCATACTCACCAACTTGTTTTTTGATGGTATTCTGGCCGGACTAGGCGGGATTTTGATATTCATACCGCAGATCGCGATCTTATTTGCCTTTATCTCTGTGCTGGAAGATACCGGATACATGTCCAGGGTGACCTTCATGATGGATAAGATCATGCGCAAGTTCGGGTTAAGCGGTAAATCTGTTGTACCCATGATTGGTAGTCTGGCTTGCGCCGTGCCATCCATTATGAGTGCACGAAACATAGAGAACTGGAAAGACCGGATCATAACCATCATGGTTTCTCCACTGGTAAGCTGTTCTGCACGCCTGCCCGTATATACATTGCTGATATCGCTGATTATTCCAGACAAAGCGCTATTTGGCTTCATAAACCTGCAAGGTTTGACTCTGATGGCCATGTATGTAATCAGTATCCTGGCCGCAGTGCTTGTGGCAATGGTGATGAAATTCCTTATCAAAGCAAAGGAGAAATCCTACTTCATCATGGAACTACCCGTCTATCGGATGCCAAGGTGGAAAAACGTTGCTTATACCATGTACGAAAAATCTAAAACCTTTGTGCTGGAAGCAGGTAAAGTGATCATCGCCATTTCGATCATTCTATGGGTGCTTGCTACATACGGCCCACCCGCGCGCTTTGCAGAGATCGATCGCAAGTACGATCAGCTGGAGCAGTCTAAGGATGAGAATACCATAAACACCATCGAAAGAGACCGCTCCGCGGAAAAGCTGGAGAACTCCTATGCCGGTATCCTTGGCCACACCATCGAACCCGTTATTAAACCCCTGGGATTCGACTGGAAGATCGGTATTGCGCTGGTAACATCATTTGCAGCCCGTGAAGCGTTTGTCGGCACCATGGCTACCATTTATAGTGTTGACGGGGCAGAACAGGGGAGCACCATCCGCAATAAAATGCTTGCAGCAAAAAATCCGGACACCGGATTGCCGGTTTTTACGTTCGCTACGGGCTTTTCATTGATGCTGTTCTATGCTTTCGCCATGCAATGTATGAGTACGGTTGCTGTGGTCTACCGCGAGACAAAATCCTGGAGATGGCCATCTATTCAACTGGTCTACATGACCTGCCTGGCCTACGTTGCGAGTTTAATTGCATTTCAGCTGTTAAAGTAATTTTAATACATTAGGGTTTGGAAAACGTAAACCTTTTAGCGCAATACATGCCTCCGGAAGCCGCTCCCATCATTGCGAAGTGGATCGATTACTTTCAATGTGAATTCAAGATCTCTAAAAACCGGGCAACCAAGCTTGGCGACTACCGGCATCCCTTTAAAACGGCCGGGCACCGGATTTCCGTGAACCATAACCTCAATCCTTATGCCTTTCTGGTTACAACCGTGCATGAGTTTGCACACCTGCTTACCTGGAATGAATATAAGAACAAGGTGAAGCCGCATGGACAGGAGTGGAAGCATAATTTCAAAAGAATGATGAGTCCCTTTCTGGAGCAAAATCTCTTTCCTGCGGATATCCGGCAGGCCATCACGACCTACCTCACCAACCCCGCGGCGTCAAGCTGCACGGATCTCGGTCTTTCGCGTACGTTAAGATCCTATGATGTCCAACAGGAGAAGTATGTGCGCCTGGAGGAGATTAACCGCGGGGTACTTTTCGCCATCAAAGATGGCAGGCGATTTAAGAAGGGCGAGCAGCTACGAAAGCGGTACCGATGTACCAGCATAGACAACGGACATATTTATCTGTTCAACCCACTTGCTGAAGTAGAAGTGCTTTCTTCCGGAACATAGACCGCCGTTCCATTGCTGATCGTCCACTTCAGGTTCAGCCGTTCATTTCTAAAGTTTTCCGGATGATTGATCAGGCTATCGATGTACTGGTCTTTACCTGCCAGACGAACGCTCGCCTTGTATCCATTTTGCGCCTTGCTTTTCAGCATCACAAAGGCTGCATCAGGATAGGTCGTGACATTGTCAAAAACCATATCAAACTTGTCTTTCTGTTGTAGTGCATCCTGCAGCGTGCGGATATGGTCACGAAAGTCTTCAGTTGTATTCCCCTCTTCATTCTCTATCGGTAGAAACGGCAGGGATTGAATCGCCTCGTCAGATTCTGCTGTCCGGCCTGCACGGTTGAAGACGACAAAATTTCGCAGGTAGGTCTTGGTGTCCCGAACAACTTTCCCTTTTTCGGTGTTTTGAATGTTATGTTCGGAGACCAGGATAAGGCTATCCCTTTTGAAATAATACTTGCGGACAGCGTTTACAAGGTCGTTCTTCGTGTGCTCCAGGAGGACGCGGTCGCCCTCTGCGTTGCCATACTGCTCCACGTACATCGAACCCTCGCCCATGGTATACACCAGGCTATATGTTTTATTCAACTGTCCTGCAGTCTCGTCCAAACGTGTAGCGAAATTCCGGATGGATTCCTCGTTCATCCCCGTCGTGGCCGCCTGGTTGATCATCTCTGATTGTGGATGGTCTGATTTAAAGTACTTACATCCGGCAGTACTAAAGAGGATAACCAGGTACATCAGGTTTAAAGTCGTTTTCATATTGCAGTATTCTAAATGGTCATTACAGCAGGAGATCTAACCGCTGTTCTTATTCTTTTCCTCCCACTGTTTCGCAAAGGACTTATCTGCAACCACAGGGCTGGAGCGATGTTTGCCCCATATCTTTCTAAATATATTCTTCAGAAAGAAGTTCTTTATTTTTCCACCGACCATATCCATCCGGCTTCTTTTCTGCATACCTGTTTTCCAGATCTTCCAGCCGATATCTTCCACCTTCGTGTTGTCGTGCTGCGCTGTCGCATCGCGGCGGTTTAGCAGCAGCATTTTCTGAATGTCTATTTTTACGGGGCACACTTCTGTACACTTTCCACAGAGGGTAGAAGCATAGCTCAAGTGTTTAAATTCTTTCATGCCCTGCATATGCGGGGTAATCAACGACCCGATCGGACCGCTGTAGGTGGTGTTGTAGGTGTGTCCCCCAACATTCTTATAAACCGGGCAGGCATTTAAGCAGGCACCACACCTGATGCAGTATAAGCCCTGGCGCTGCTCTTTCTGCGCAAGCAGATTTGTCCGCCCATTATCCAGCAGGATAACGTACATGTCTTCCGGGCCATCGGTTTCATCTGCCTGCCGGGGGCCACTTAGAATGGTGTTGTAAACGGTTAGGTTCTGGCCGGTACCATGACTGGCAAGCAGGGGCCAGAAGAGGTCTAGGTCTGCCATAGAGGGAATGATCTTCTCAATGCCCACGATAGCAATGTGGACTTTTGGAAATGTGGTACACAGGCGTGCATTCCCTTCATTCTCTGTAAGCGCAATGCTCCCCGTGTCCGCGATTAAAAAGTTTCCACCAGATATTCCAATATCTGCGTTGAGGTACTTTTCCCTCAGGAGCTCCCGTGCTTTCTGCGTCAGCTGCTCCGGCGTGGCATCTTTAGGTGTCCCAAAGCGATCATGAAACAATTCCGCAATCTCTTCCTTGCTCAGGTGCATCGCCGGGGTAACAATATGGTATGGGGGCTGTCCGAGTAATTGTACGATGTATTCGCCCAGATCACTTTCCAGCGATTCAATGTTATTCTTCTCCAGGAAATCGTTCAGATGGATTTCCTCGGTAGTCATAGATTTCGACTTGATGACGGTTTTGCCGTTGTGTTTCTGAATGATGCTTAGGATTTCTTTCTGCGCCTCCTCCATGTCATTCGCCCAGATAACCTTTCCACCACGCTTCTGAAAGTTCGACTCAAATTCCGGAAGGAATTTATCGAGGTTTTCCATCACGCGCCATTTAATTACATGCGCTTTCTTCTTCGAGTGCTCCAGATTCTCGAATTTAAACAATGCACGGTCAACGGCAGTATCATATTTCCCGATATTATAGTTAATGGTCTTCCTATGGCCTAAGTCAAACACTTTCTCCTCAGCCTTTTCCACAAACTCTTCAGCAGTATTCATCATGTTCAAATATAAATATTTAGGGATAGCGCTTTACAATTAAATCAATATGATTCAATGTAAACAAAAAAACCTGCCGGTTGGGGCAGGTTTATGTTAAACGTATACTTTAAGCAATTATTGGGTGTTGGGATCTACTTTATCCACCAATGGGCGGGTTGCGCGGTTTGCCAGTACCCAGGCGGTGTAGTACGTCAGTTGTGCACGTTTGGCCAGCAATGGGAAATTGATCTTGTCAATCTCATCACTTGGCTTGTGGTAATCCTGATGTAAGCCATCAAAATAAAATATGATTGGAATATTGTGCTTTGCAAAGTTGTAATGATCGGAACGGTAGTAAATCTGTTCCGGATCTTTCGGATCGTCGTATTTGTAATCCAGAACCAGTTTGGTATAGGTAGAATTTACACTTTCGCTGATTTTGCGAAGCTCAGAACTCAGCTTGTCAGATCCAATTACATAGGTGTAATTTGCGGAGTCCGGTTTACCCTGATATTCAAAACCTGTACGGCCAATCATATCCGTATTCAAATTGGCGATGGTGTTGGCCAATGGAAATACCGGATGTTCCGAATACCAGTCTGAACCCAACAATCCTTTTTCTTCACCCACAACGGTCATGAACAAAATGCTTCTCTTCGGTCCTTTACCAGCCTTCTTCGCCTTCGAGAACGCTTCGGCGATCAGGAGAACGCCTGTGGTACCCGATCCGTCATCATCAGCGCCATTATTCACTTTATCTTCACCTGATGTAGTCAATCCAATGTGGTCATAGTGACTGGTGATGACAAGAATTTCCTTTTTCAATTTCGGATCTGATCCTTCCAAGAAGCCAAGAACGTTCTCTGCACGTACCTTAACTTCCTCCTTCATAGCACTTGCAGATACGGTCGTATTAATCAGTTGAGTTGCCGGTTTTCCACTGCCAACGATTTTTTCCTGTAGTTCTGCGACGGTTAAGCCGGAAGGTTTCAGGATCTCATTTGCAGTTGCAGTGCCGATGCTCACGGCATTCAGTGCCTTCAGATTTTTAATGCGGGCCAGGTTGGCCGCGTTTTTCAAGGTAAGCTGTCCGTCGCCCGACAAGCGGTGTTTTAGCTCTTCAGACATGTTATCTAAGCTCGGATCGATTAAGATTACACCAAGCGCTTTACGGTCCATAAGGCTGGTAATTTTAGCCTGACGGGCAGCCATTGCTGCGCGCCTTGACGCACGGTCCGCCGACGCGGTACCTTTTTTTGTCGGATCTCCATTAGCGAAAATCATGACCACTTTTCCGGCAACGTTCTGCCCCGCCAGATCGTCGTAACTTCCGGTGCTTAAACCATATCCCGCAAAAAGTACCTCACTTGCATTGAACGTAAATCCTGCTGCGGTTACATCGTTTGGTTGGATAACGAAATCTTTTAAAGATTCTTTAGGTTGGCCGTTCACCGTAAAGATGCTCTGGTTCAACGTATAGCTGGCCATATCGATCTGCTGGAAATAGTCTCCATTTACCGGTGCTTTAAGCCCTAGCTTTTTAAAATGTGCTTTGATGTATTCAGCGGCCATCCAGGCACCTTTCTTACCGGTCTCCCGGCCTTCATACTCGTCTGACGCCAGTATGGAGAGATGCTTGTAGGCATTTTCACTGGAGATGCTTTCACTAAACTTTATGGCCGTACGGTTTTGAGCACATGCTCCTAAACCCAATAGAACGGCAAAGGTTGTATACAAAAATTGTTTTTTCATTCGTGTTTATTATTATAATGACTTGAAACAACTACGCGCAAGACTCATTGCCAGGGGCGATGAATCTTGCACAATTGTTTCGTTCGTGCTTTACTAGAAAGTGTTAATGTGATTTTATAACTAAGAAGCGTTCTCAGCCTACGCTTTAAAAAAGATCAGCAGGATATTTTAGCTACTCTGGTCTGGTGCCTGCCGCCTTCAAACGGTGTACTTAAAAAAGTACTTACCATTTCCTTTGCGAGCGATTCAGAAACAAAGCGTGCGGGGATACAGATCACATTTGCATTGTTGTGCTGCCGGGCAAGTTCTGCAATTTCAACCTGCCAGCAAATCGCGGCGCGGATGCCCTGGTGTTTATTCGCCGTGATGGCTACACCATTCGCACTTCCGCAAATCAGAATTCCAAGTTCCGCTTCCCCCCGTTCCACACAGTCGGATACCGGATGTGCGAAGTCTGGATAGTCTACCGATCCGTCAGAAAACGGACCGAAGTCCTTGACTTCAAATTCTGTTAAAAAAGACTTTATAAGTTCTTTGTATGCATACCCGGCATGATCTGATCCGAGCGCGATTTTTCTTTTAGAAGACATTTCCAAATCTAAAAAGAATAACACATATAGGGCGTAAATTTTTTGTTAGATGTTGGGCTTGCTTACTCCATAAAGTTCTTTGTTCTTCTTACGCTCAATGCCGGCAGAAATGTAAATACTCAGTTCATACAAGAGGAATAATGGCATGGCCACGATAAGCATCGTATACGGATCTGCCGTAGGGGTAACGATGGCGGATATAATCAGGATAAGAACCGTCGAGTATCTTCTGCTTGCACGCATAAACGCAGGGGTCATCACGCCAAGCTTCGACAAGATGTAGATGATGACCGGCAACTGAAATATAACACCTGCACCTAATGTCAGGGTCATAATAGAAGACAGGTAAGAATCGATGGTAAAGGTGTTTTCAATATCCGGACTCACCGTAAAGTTCGTCAGGAAGTTGATCGACAGCGGGCAAATGATGTAGTACCCAAATAGAATTCCGGTAAAGAACAACGAAGACGCAAAAAACACGAAGCCACTCGCAGACTTACGTTCAACTTCATGTAAGGCAGGCTTTACGAACAACCAAAGCTCGAACAACAAATAGGGGATACCCAGAATGACACCCACCATTACACAGGAGTTCAGCTGCAGCGTAAACTGCCCGGCCATTTCCGTGTTGATGATCTTTGCATCAATTTTAGTGATACAGAATTCGGGTCCGATAGAAGGGAACTTCTCCACCAGCTTACACATCATGCGGTACGTCCAGAAGTCGGCGTTCTTCGGCCCCATGATGATCTGGTTGAAAATGAAGTCTGTGAAGTAAAAAGCACCGAGCGTAAGCACCAGAACCACCACCGCTACGCGGATTAAGTGTTTTCGTAAAACATCAATATGATCAAAAAAAGACATCTCTGCCTCTAAACTCTTTCCTTTATTCTTGATAGAATCTATCAGATTCTGCGTTTTATTATCGCCCATTTATAATCCTTGATAAACAAAAATACCATTCTATATCAAATATGGAATGGTATTTTCGTGTTAAATATAACGTATAGATTTGATTATTCCGAAAACTCGAAGGTTTCCATAAATTTAGTGGTGAAATTCCCCGCGCGGAAGTTCGGATCTTTCATCAGTTTCAAATGGAATGGTATTGTTGTTTTCACGCCCTCTATTACAAACTCGCTTAAAGCACGCTCCATGGTGCTGATCGCTTCTTCCCTGGTCTGTGCAACACAGATCAGTTTCGCGATCATCGAATCGTAGTTCGGTGGAATCTGGTAGCCAGCATATACATGCGTATCTACCCTTACCCCATGACCACCCGGAGAATGAAAGTTGGTTATCTTTCCCGGACAAGGTCTGAAGTTGTTAAAGGGATCCTCGGCATTGATGCGGCATTCGATGGCATGCATATCCGGTAAATAGTTTTTACCAGATATCGGTACCCCAGCAGCAACTTTAATTTGCTCTTTGATCAGGTCATAGTTGATCACCTCTTCTGTTACCGGATGCTCCACCTGAATACGGGTGTTCATTTCCATGAAATAGAAGTTGCGGTGCTTGTCTACCAAAAACTCAATGGTTCCTGCGCCTTCGTATGAAACTGCAACAGCACCTTTAATCGCAGCATCACCCATGCGCTCACGAAGTTCCGGAGTCATAAATGGGGATGGAGCTTCTTCAACCAGCTTCTGGTGTCTGCGCTGAATAGAACAATCGCGCTCCGACAAATGGCAGGCTTTGCCATACTGATCACCAATGATCTGGATCTCAATGTGGCGGGGATCTTCAATATATTTCTCCAGGTACAGGCCATCGTTTCCGAAGGCTGCACCAGATTCCTGTCTTGCGCTATCCCATGCGTTTTCAAAATCTTCGTCTTTCCAGACCACGCGCATTCCACGGCCACCACCGCCGGCAGTCGCTTTCAGAATTACCGGGTATCCCATTTCATTTGCAATGGCAATACCTTCTTTTACACTTTCCAGAAGTCCTTCAGAACCCGGAATGGTTGGTACACCTGCTTTTTTCATAGTTTCCTTGGCAGAAGCCTTGTCGCCCATAGAATTGATCTGCTCCGGTGTCGCACCGATAAACTTAATCCCGTAATCACGGCATACCGAAGAAAACTTGGCGTTTTCTGAGAGGAATCCGTATCCTGGGTGTATGGCATCTGCATTGGTCAGTTCCGCTGCAGAAATAATATTAGGAATGCTCAGGTAAGAATCTTTACTTGGCGGGGGACCTATACAAACCGCTTCGTCTGCAAAACGTACATGCAGGCTTTCTCTGTCTGCTGTAGAATAAACTGCGACAGTTTTTATGCCCATTTCTTTACAGGTGCGAATGATACGTAAAGCGATTTCGCCCCTATTGGCAATTAGTATTTTTTTAAACATACGAGTGATAAAATGAGTATTTGCAACAATGCAAATATTACATAGGTTCAACTAAAAATAAAGGCTGGTCATATTCAACCGGAGATGCGTTTTCTACCAACACTTTCACGATCCGTCCAGACACCTCACTCTCAATCTCATTAAACAATTTCATCGCTTCGATGATGCAAACAACTTTTCCTGTACTCACTTCATCTCCGACATTCACGAAAGATGCCTTGTCCGGGCTTGATGAACGGTAGAACGTACCGATCATGGGAGATTTTATCATGATATATTTAGAAACATCTTCTGTTGCTGGTTTTGTTTCTGTAGCGCTTACCGGTTGTGGTGCCGGAGCGGATGGCAAAGCAGCAGCGGCTGGAGCCGGAACAGTTGTCGTAACTACGGTAGGCGTTTGGTTCGTTTTAATCGTGATTTTGAAGTTTTCCTGCTCAATAGCTACTTCATTTACGCCAGACCGAGAAACAAATTTTATTAGTTCCTGAATTTGTTTGATATCCATTTTCTAGATTTTATTTTTTAAAAAAATAGTGTGTCTTAGAACAAACTAAGTTAAGATTAATTATCGTATAAAATTAATATGCCCACTTTAAGTAAATGGATCCCCAGGTGAAACCGCCACCAAATGCGGCTAGAATCAGGGTGTCACCTTTTTTCAGCTGACTTTCCCATTCCCATAAACAAAGGGGGATGGTGCCGTTTGTTGTATTTCCGTATTTCTCAATGTTGATCATTACCTTCTCCGGTCCGACACCCATTCTTGCTGCTGTTGCATCAATGATCCTTTTGTTCGCCTGATGTGGAACAAGCCAGGTCACATCATCTGAAGTCACGTGGTTTCGATCCATAATGTCGGCAGCGGCATTTGCCATATTGGTTACTGCAAACTTAAACACAGCCTTACCTTCCTGGAATACCACATGTTCATTCCGGTCGACGGTCTCATGCGAAGCTGGACGGACGGAGCCTCCTGCTTTCTGATGCAAAAACTGCCTTCCCGACCCGTCTGTCTTGGTAATGGAATCTAATATTCCGTTTCCTTCTTCATTCGGTTCTAAAAGAACAGCACCGCAGCCATCACCAAATATAATACAGGTCGTACGGTCCTTGTAATCAATAATGGACGACATCTTGTCGCCGCCCACCACAAGCACTTTCTTATGCTTGCCGGATTCTATAAACTGGGAGCCTGTAGATAAACCAAATAGAAAACCGGAACATGCCGCCTGCAGGTCGTAACCCCAGGCATTTACGGCCCCGATTTTATCTGCAAGAATATTCGCAGATGCCGGGAAAGGCATATCGGGCGTTGTGGTGCAAAATATAATTAGTTCTATTTCTTCTGCCGTAATGCCGCGCTTTTCAAGCAGGCCATTTACCGCATGGACAGCCATATCTGACGTCCCCAATCCTTCCCCTTTTAATATTCTTCGCTCTCGTATACCCGTTCGTGATACAATCCATTCATCTGTTGTATCAACCATCGATTCTAATTCCTTGTTAGTTAAAACGTAATCTGGAACATAGCCGTGAACTGCGGTAATTGCAGCGTGAATTTTACTCATTTCGTTTCCTATTTAAATGCGGCTTGTATTTTCTCTACCAAGCCTCTTGCAATCATGTCTCTGGACTGCATAATCATGTTTTTCACGGCGGTAGGACTGGATATACCGTGTCCGATGATCACGGGTGCATTTACACCCAATACCGGACTGCCTCCGTAATTTTCATAATTAAAGCGATCAAAGAACTCGTCTTTAAATCCTTTTTTCTTTGTAACGATGTAGAACGATTCTGCAAGCTTTAATAATACATTGCCGGTAAAGCCATCAGTTACAATAACATCCGCTTTGTCGTTAAACATATCTCTTCCCTCTATGTTTCCCACGAAATTAAACAAATTCGTTTCTTTCATCAGGGGAAAGGTGGCCAGACTGAGCATGTTTCCTTTCTCATCCTCCTCACCGATATTCATCAGCCCAACCTTCGGATCGTTAATCTGCATCACGTGTTCTGCATACAGACTTCCCAGAATTCCAAATTGAAGTAAGGTATCCGGTTTGCAATCGGCATTTGCGCCAACATCAAGCATGACCCCTACGCCGCCGCTTAGCTTTGGAACATGGGTACATAAACAAGGTCTGATGATGCCAGGGATGGTTTTGACGCTGAAAACAGCCCCAACCAGCATTGCGCCAGAGTTACCTGCACTTGCAAATGAATCGAGTTTACCTTCTTTTAATAATTTATATCCTACAGAAATGCTGGAGTTTGGTTTTTGAACTATCGCTTTGGTAGCATGTTCGCCCATACCAATAACTTCGTCGGTATGAACATATTCAAAGTGATCGGGATTGAACCCGTTCTCAGAGACTAAAGGCTTAATCTGCTGTACATCGCCAATCAGAACAAGATGTTCGTTGGGTGATAATAGTTTATGAGCAGCTATTGCTCCCAAGACATTAGACTTGGGAGCATAGTCTCCGCCCATTATATCGAGACCTATTTTCATTGTAAAAAATCAGTTTGTGTTTATAGCTTTATTGCCTTAATTAAAGGGTCTAAGTTAAACTTAAACACTATGAAAACACAAACTATTTTTCAAGAATTACCCTATAGAGGTGTTTTCAATAACCAATTTACCGTTGTAGTATAGGTTGCCATCAACGTTGTATGCATGGTGAGGTACATGTATCGCACCAGTAGTTTGACATGTAGCTAAAGAAGGCGCTACTGCTTTATAGTGGGTTCTTCTTTTGTCTCTTCTACTCTTAGAGATCTTGCGTTTTGGATGTGCCATTGCTAGTTTATTTAATTATTATTTTAATTTTTTTAACGCTGCCCACCTTGGGTCGTCATTTGTTTTTTCTTCTTCTTGTGTCCCTACGGATAAACGCTCCAGTCTTGCGATCATCTCCTGATCGCACTGTATGCCCTCTCCATTCTCCTCACATACCTTAACATAAGGTACCGATACATTGATGAATTCGTAGATAATCTCTGAAACATCAATCTCGCTCTCCTTTTTATTTAGAACGATGATCTCCAGATCATCACTTTCTAATTTGTCTTCAGCAAACTTTACAATCTGCCGCTCCTGTATTTTAATGGGAGCATTAAACAGCGATAAACATTTGTCGCAATCCAATTCTATCGTTCCTTCAATATCAAAGTGCAGAATCAGCATCGTCTCCTGTTTATCCAGCTCCACCAATGCTTTCAAGTTTCCTTTTTTTACTAAAGAGTACTCAAATGCATCAAAAAAGCTGTTATCAATCTCGAATTCAAATTGATGTTTGCCAATTTTTAAGCCTGTAAATGGGATTGAAAATTGTTTTAGCGGTTTCAATTTTTTCTAAATTTAAGCCCGCAAATGTATGAAATTTATTAACAGTTATAAAACATTAATAGAAAAATCTTCAAGCTAATTTGCGTCGTCTTTCACATCTGCCGCGGTTTCGATAATTTTTCCTCCGGTACGTAGCTGATTGTTTATCAAGGCTTCCTGTTCTTTCCGGCTTTTGAAAATGTGTATCGCCGCAAACATGGCCTCCAGAAAGGAAGTTGCATCTGCAACATTCTTTCCGGCAATATCGTATCCTGTTCCATGATCCGGAGAGGTTCGCACTACTTTTAGGCCCGCTGTGAAATTCACACCGCTGGTAAAAGCAATTGTTTTAAATGGAATTAAGCCCTGATCGTGGTACATGGCCAGCACCGCATCGAACTGTTTGTAAGTTCCGTTGCCAAAGAATCCATCTGCAGAGTAGGGGCCGAAACAAATGATCCCTTTATCAAAGGCTGCCTGAATCGCTGGCATGATAATATCCTTTTCTTCGCTGCCAAGTAAACCATTGTCGCCGGCGTGTGGATTTAAGCCCAGCACCGCGATTTTAGGTTTCTCAATCCAGAAGTCTTTTTTCAGGCTGTTGTTCATCAGCACCAGCTTGCTCAGAATACCTTCCTTCGTCAGGTTTTCTGATATCTTGTTTACCGGAATGTGACCCGTTGCTACGCCTACACGCAGGTTTTCGCTCACGAGGAACATCAGTACGTCCTTGCTTCCACTTTTTTCCTGCAGATACTCGGTGTGTCCTGGAAAGTTAAAAGTTTCCGACTGGATATTGTGTTTGTTTATTGGCGCGGTAACCAGTACATCTATTTCGCCGCTAACCAGATCCGCAGTTGCTTTTTCAAGGGATAACAGCGCATACTTGCCGCCGGTTTCCGTTACTTGCCCGAGTTCAATTTTAACGTCTTCCTCCCAACAGTTGATCATGTTCACCCGTTTGGCATTCGCCATAGCGGGGCTGGTAATTACATTAAAGGAGATTTCACTCAAGGCAAGTGCCTTGCGGTGGAACGAGCTTACCTTTGTATGTCCGTAAACAATCGGGGTACAAAAATCCAGAATACCTGGTTCAATCAGGGTTTTCAGGATCACCTCTAATCCAATGCCATTCACATCACCGATGCTTATACCAACTTTAACTTTATCACTCATAGTCGACTTACAATTTAGCGCAAATTACAGAATTTGGCTTAATCTTACGGTGATACTGGTAAAACTTTCCTTATTTTGCATCTTAAGATAGGAAGTTATGAGTTTGGTTAGGGCGAAGAAACATTTAGGTCAACATTTTTTAACTGATAAAAAAATCGCTGCCCGGATTGTTGATGGGCTGAAACATACCGACCAATATATCCAGGTACTGGAAGTTGGACCGGGTATGGGGATCCTATCCGACATACTGCTGGAGCGGGAAGATCTGGAGACCTATATGATTGATATCGACCGGGAATCCTATTTATTTCTACAGCAAAAATATCCCCAATTGGGTGAACGCCTGATTTTAGGCGACTTCCTTGCCCTGGATCTTGCTACTATTTTTCCGGGTAAGTTTTCCATCATTGGCAACTTTCCCTACAACATCTCCTCACAGATTCTTTTTAAAGTATTGGAACACCGCGACCGTGTCGTCGAGATGGTTGGTATGTTCCAGAAGGAAGTAGCCGAGCGCTGTGCCTCTAAAGCCGGAACGAAAGACTATGGCATCCTGAGTGTCCTGATCCAGGCCTATTATAATATAGAGTACCTCTTTACCGTGAAGCCGGGCACTTTCAACCCGCCGCCTAAAGTGAACTCGGGTGTGATCCGCCTGAGCAGAAACCAGACGGAAACGCTGCCCTGCGACGAAAAGCTTTTCTGGCGGGTAGTCAAAGGTGGATTTAACCAGCGGAGGAAGACCTTACGGAATGCCTTGTCAGGCACGGTCCCTAAGGATAAGATGGACGACCACATGTTTTTTGATAAACGCGCGGAACAACTCACTGTAGATGATTTTATCGCTTTAACTCAACATTTAACTTTTTTGACGCAACAGTAACAACCCTGTGCTTACGCAATACCCTGGTTGGTGCCCCGTGCCGCTAAACCGGCAGAAAGCTGGGGTATAATTAAAGTCGCAGAATTATTGATCTGAAATTGCAGAAGCTTTAATTTGATATTCATGAACAACAAAATTCTTATCGTAGATGATCTTCATCCGGCCTTTAAGGAAAAGGCAGTAACACTTGGATACGAAGTTGACGACCGCCCGCTGATCACCAGAGCGGAAACCCTGGACATCATCTCACAATATTCCGGAATCGCCGTAAGAACCAAATTTCTGATCGACAAAGAAGTACTTGATGCCGGACGCAGCCTGACCTTCGTGGCCAGGGCAGGTGCAGGGCTGGACAACATTGATGTGGGCTATGCAGAATCTAAAAATATAGCCCTCCTGAATGCACCCGAAGGAAACTGTGATGCCGTTGGTGAGCATGCCGTAGGCATGCTGCTGAGCTTGGCGAATAACTTCCGCAGGGCAGATCAGCAGATTCGCAATGGTGTTTGGGACCGTGAGGGAAACCGTGGCTGGGAACTTAAGGGGAAAACAGTTGGCATCATCGGCTATGGATTCATGGGCCAGAGCTTCGCCCGCAAGCTATCCGGATTCGGTGTAAAAGTAATTGCATACGACAAATATAAAACCGGCTTTTCCGACAGTTTCGCTGCGGAAGTTAGCATGGAAGAGATTGTTAAACACAGTGATGTGCTGAGTCTGCACATTCCCCTGACCGCAGAAACCCGGCAAATGGTGGACGAAGAATATCTGTATCACTTCCGTAAACCCCTCTTTTTTCTGAACACCGCCCGCGGCGAGGTGGTTCATACGAAGGCGGTCTTAGATGCCATCGCCAAAGGTAAGATCATGGGCGCAGGGCTCGATGTCCTCGAGGCTGAAAAGTTCCCGAAGCTTGGCGAACAGGCATGGTATGGAGACCTGATTGCCTCAGGTAAAGTGCTTCTTACCCCTCATGTGGCTGGCTGGACATTCGATTCCTACCGGAAGATCTCGGAAGTACTTGCGAATAAGCTCGAAGCACTGGGGGAAAGCCGGTAAACAAACACCTGAATAGACGTCATCCTCAAAGCGTATTAAGTATCTCCGTCTTTTTTATGATTGCTTTTATCGTCGAATCAAGTTCTCTCGCAGACTTAGATAGATTCATGATTAACTCCTTATGGGGCCAATCTTTATCCACTTTCCCGGTTAATAGTTCTGTTAAACCCAGAATGTTTGCGACGGGTGCCCTAACCATGTGCGACTGTGTTCAGGCAATTTCCTTTAGGCGCTCGTTTTGGGCTTCCACAGTCTGTACATACGTTTCACGCGCGGTAATATCTTCCATACAACCAATCATCCTATTAACTTCACCGGAGTCATTATAGATGATAAAAGATCGGTCCAACACGTTTTTATAACTATTATTTGCACACCTAAAGCGATATTCAGTCTTTAACCGGCTTTTTTTACCTTTAATTGTAGACTTCACCTTCTTGTTCACCCTTGAAAGATCATCGGGATGTACGCGGTCTTCCCACCATTCCCAGGTGTAAGTTGCGACCTTATATCCAAACAAAGTTTTAACCGCCTTGTTCCAAACTACACTGCCTGTAGTAGCGTCGCAGTCCCAAATGGCATCGCTGGTAGCTTTTAGAACGATATCGAATCGCTCTATACTTTCCTGAATCTTTATCTCATTTAATATTTTTTCCGTCACATCTCTGGAGTTGGCTACAATGCCACCAACAGCTGGGTCTGCTGTCAGATTGGTTACGGTGGTATCTATTTAGCGGTATTTTCCCTCACTGTCTCTGAACAAACAGGTTTTCATGCTCCCCAGGTGAGGAAGCTGTGCTAAAGTATCATAAATCGCTTTGATCTTTTTCATGAATAAAATCAAATGCATTCTTCCCAATGAAATGCTCAGTGGCCTTTTCGGCCACCGTGTTACATTAAGCTGCCGAAGGCTTAAATTAGTTGTAGTATGTGGGACAAAAAAAAAGAGAAAACGAGGACAATATCTAATTTACTAAAAACACCTCCGGTAAGGTAATCCCAAGGATATAAAAGGTGTATAGTTATTGCAGGATTATATGCACCAGGTGTATAGTAAATCCAGGATTATCAAGTAAATAGTGTAAAGCTATTTCAGGACGAGACAGGACGAGACATCGAAAAAATGGCCTCGGTGTTGGTAGGTCTTTGCTAGGGCCTTTCTAGGGGGTTGCTAGGGCCTTGATCCGGCTACAGACCTCCCAAGGCCGGATCAACCCCCTGCCAAGGCCTACGATGCACTGGCTGAATATCATCGGCACATACGCCCGGTTCCGGATGAAATTGCAGGCATAAGTACCGTAAGGATCTTGATGGCATTGGGGCGAAAAAATAGAGCTGGAATTTGTACCGCGCGCCTTACTTATCACTACTTGCCAAATTCCAGAAGATGAGTTTATCCAGTTCGAAGAAGAGGACTTTCCTGGTGACTGGAAAGCAATTCCAAGTGCTTCATCTACCAAAGACTTCGGTTCGTTTTATAGGAATGATCCTGATGTTCTGGGCATTCGGATCCCCTCAATCCTAATTCCTGAAGAATTCAATTACCTGATTAATCCAAATTCTATATATATCTTTAAAGTTCATATCCTAGAGGCCAAAGATTTTGTATTTGATGTGCGCGTGAAGGGCTTGTTAAACCAGCTTGACAAGGTTAAGAATCAATGCGAATCTGAATGGATTGAAATGGTATAAAGTAGCAGGCCGGATTGTAATTTCTGAGAAACTTAACGATTGTAACACATTTAAAAAACAAATAAGCTTGTGGCTAAGCCACTTAATGGGACTAAGAAAAGCGGCAACCAGTTACTTGCGGAGCTACCTCCCTTATATCTGTTGTGGAACTTGAATTATTAAAGAAAATGAAAATTAACTGGAGAATATACGCTGCTTCTGCTGCTTTCCTGCTGTCCAGCTCCTCGCTGGTATATGCACAGGATCAGAAGATGTTTGTAATAAAAGCGAATGAAGTAAAGGCAAAGGTGTCACCTACCATGTGGGGTCTGTTTTTCGAAGACATAAACTACGGCGCTGATGGTGGCCTATATGCAGAATTGGTATTAAACCGGTCTTTTGAACTTGATGTGCCAATGATGGGCTGGAAGGAAAAGAAAGATGATAAGGTTGAAGGCAGCTACCTGATGTTAAATCGTGGAAACGTAAATCCGGCAAACCGAAGATACATCAAACTCGAGTCGAGTACCGGAAATTATGGAATTTCTAATGTTGGTTTCCGCGGTATGGGAATCAAGAAGGACCGTCAATACAACTTCTCGATCCTGGCACGTCAGCATGAAGGAAGCTCAACGGGAATTCGTGTTGAACTAGTTGGCGACCAGGGTGTCATTGTTGGTTCTGGAATGATTCAGCCAGATAGTAAGGAATGGAAGCGTTACACGGTAAGTTTTATCGCAAAGGACCAGGTTGAGAAAGCACGACTTGATGTATTGCTTGACGGTAAAGGAGCAGTTGATCTGGACATGATTTCGCTATTTCCGAAGGATACATTTAAGGAACGGAAGAATGGATTACGCTCCGACATGGTGCAAATGTTGGCTGATATGAAACCCGGTTTTCTTCGCTTTCCAGGTGGATGTATTGTGGAGGGCAGGACCCTTGATGAGCGTTTTCAATGGAAGAAGACAATTGGGCCCTTAGAAGACCGGCAGACGATTATTAACCGTTGGAATGCAGAGTTTAAACACCGGCCTACACCGGACTATTTTCAATCTTTTGGCCTCGGCTTTTATGAATACTTCCAGTTGTGTGAGGATATCGGCGCCAAACCTTTACCGATATTAAATGCAGGTATGGCCTGTCAGTTTAATACTGCGGAGGTTGTTCCGCTAGACCAGCTTGATCCATACATCCAGGATGCGCTTGATCTTATTGAGTTTGCAAATGGTTCGGCAACATCTGAATGGGGAAAGAAAAGAGCAGAGATGGGACATCCGGTCCCATTTAACATGACCATGATTGGAATAGGTAACGAGAATTGGGGTCCGCAATACCTGGAAAGACTGGCTTTGTTTACCAAGGCACTCAAAGACAAATATCCGGACATCAGGATTGTAAACAGCTCTGGAACGGATCCAAAGGGTGAACGTTTCGATTACCTTAATGATAATTTGAGAGCCCGTGGTGCAGATATCATCGATGAACATTATTATGGAAACCCGAGGTGGTTCTTGGAAAATGCAAGTCGCTACGATAATTACGACCGCAATGGGCCAAAGGTATTTGCCGGCGAATATGCTGCTCAAAGTGTGGGGATTGCAAGTCCTGAAAACAAGAACAGCTGGATCGGTGCTATGTCTGAAGCCGCATTTATGACTGGCCTGGAGCGCAATGCAGACGTTGTTGAAATGGCTTCTTACGGGCCACTGTTTGCTAATGCGGAAGCTTGGCAATGGACACCCGATCTGATCTGGGTAGATAATTTAAGAACTTACGGAACCGTGAATTATTATGTGCAGAAGCTCTTCTCTCTAAACAAGGGAACAGACGTGGTAGCCGTACTGTCAGATAACCAGGTTGTGGCAGGAAAGGATGGCTATTATGCTTCAGCAACAATTGACCGGAACACCAATGAGCTCATCCTGAAGGTTGTGAATTCTTCAAAGATGAAGCAGGAATGCGCGTTTAGGGTAGATGGTGCGCCGAAACTGAACAGCAAAGCAGTGCTGACGGTACTCAGTAGTACGGATCTGAAGGCAGAAAACACCTTTGACAAGCCTGATGCGGTTACTCCGAAAACAAACCAGGTTGCTGTAAAGAATAAGGTTGTTAAACTTACGCTAAACCCGTATTCCGTAAATATCATGCGCGTGAAAATGTAAAGCAAAGCTTATGAAAGGTATGCTCCTGTTGTTGATGGTAAATACTACTTGTACTATTCGGTGCCGCAGATGAAGGTAGACCAAAATTGAAGATCAAAAAACGACAGTTCATGAAACACCCTCCAAAAAACTAAATTGGACAGCCTCAGGTTGGCCTATTAGCCCGGCGATATCAAATGATTATACTCACCAGTCAAAGTTTTACGACTTTGAACATGCGAATGACGTCTTAATGAAATGCCGATTTATCCAGGTAGTGTTCTAGTCTATTATATTTACTTTTGTCGTCTGTATTCATAGTTCTATTATCGTCGCCTCAAGTTATTTTTTCAACAAGTTCAGATTAAATTACGGAAATGAATGTCCTCAAAAAGGGGTGCTTATTGACGACATTCTTAATATCCCGGCCTTACTTCTTCCAGACGTTATCAGAAGGAATGGCATCCATGAAAATGCCGCCTTCTACTACAATAGACTGAACATCGCCGGATCCTTTGATTTCAACGGAAGCTTGTTTTTGATTGGCTTTCCATATTGCAGCAGTTTTGTGAATGCGTTCCTGTTTGCCATCGGTGTAAGTTACGATAACGTCGAAAGGAACAGCAAAGCCACCGATGTTCTTAATGTCAACCATGTAGTCGGTACCCTTAATGGAGACCTTCTCTATAGCAAGGTCAATATAGTTGTTGCTGAAGAACCAGTTGTTCCAGTACCAGTTTAGGTCCTGTTTGGTCGCATCATTGAAGGAATAGAAGAAGTCCCATGGAATAGGGTGTTTGCCATTCCAGCGGTTCATGTATTCATGTAAGGCCGCCATAAACACGTCGTCGCCAAGCATATCCTTTAAGGCGAGGTAGGCCAGTGCCGGTTTCACATAGGCGTTGTTTCCATATCCGGCGCCAGACAACTGTGTGCCCAGGCTGATCACAGGCTGATCCTGTTCAGTTGAAGGATCGAAGATCCACCGCTTTACACGGAACTCTTTAAACAACTCATCTGCTTTTTCTTTTCCGACCTGGTTCTGGCCGATGAAATATTCCAGCGTTGTTGCCCAGCCTTCATCCATAAATGGATAGTTGGTTTCGTTGGTGCCCATATAAAATGGGAAATAGGTATGCGCAATTTCATGGTTCATAACGAACTGGGAGAACGGAAGGTCCGGCGTGGCGGTATCATTCACCATCATTGGATATTCCATATCTGCATATCCCTGGAAAGCGGTCATCTTCGAGAAAGGGTAGGGTACGCCAGGCATTTGGTTGGAAAACCAGTCCAATGCTTTCTTTGACCATTCAACTGCATGCGGAAAATCGGTAGCGGTTTGGTTGTAAGCGGCCTGAACACTCGTACGGCGTTTTGTTTTTTTATCTACGATCACGCTTCCGGCATCCCAGACATAATGATTGCTCAGGGAGAAGGTCACGTCGGTGATGTTGTTTACGGAGAACCTCCAGGTGTTCCATTCTTTTTGTTTGGTTACTTTCCCGTTCTTCATGTCATCCGCAGTGGCGATGTGTAATACCTCGTCAGATACATATGATTTTTTAAGCTTCGCAGATACGCTGGGCTGCAGGACCTCGTCCGGGTTCAGCAGATCTCCCGTTGCCCAAACCACATAATTTTTCGGCGCCTTAACGGCAAGCTTATAGTCGTTGAAATCGTTGTAAAATTCATTTCTTCCCAGGTGGGGAAGTCTGTCCCAGCCATTGTAGTCGTCGTAAACAGAGATCCGCGGATACGCGTAAGCCACAAAGAAGCTGGTGCTGTCGATCTGCCCCTCTCTTCCGCTTTGTTTAGACAATGGATAGTTCCAGTCGATGGCCACCGTTGCGGATGCACCAGGAAGCAGAACTGATTTCAGTTTCACCTGCCCGGTCGTTCCCCAGTCTTTAGCATCCTCATCGTACTTTTGTCCGTTCACGGCAAAAGAAGTGATCACGAGGCCAGTGGTAAGAAAGTCTTTGCTCGCATAAGATGCCCGGGGTGCCTCGGTTTTATGGAAGTTATTCACAAAGCGGATGGTCAGTGCCTTCAGCGTGTCTTTGCTGTTGTTGGTATATACGATCGTTTCGGTTCCGCTCACCAGTTTGGTTTCGGGCGTTACCGTTATGGTCATATCGTACTTCCCACGGTTCTGCCAATAGCCTTTTGCCGGTTTGCCGTCTGTGGAGCGGGTGCCTTTGGCATACGCGTTTTTGATGTTCCGCGGCATGTAGAGTTCCTGGGACTGAACGGAACCGGATAGAAGAAGTAAAAAGGTGAGAAGTTTTAAGCTGTTTGAACGCATGTCAGTTGTTTACTGTAGTTTTTAAATTTATTGCGGCTAAAACTACAGATTAAAATCCAAAAGACATGAAAACGGCGTTTAAAGGCGTTTAAACGATTGTGTATGCAATTGACCCGAAAATATTTGCTTTTGTACCATGCTTCCGTTATCTTCGTTTTAATTGAAGCAAGACTATGTAGGCGAAAAGCCGATGTAGTCTTGTTTGTTTTTTAGAGGATTTTTAAAAATAAATTGAGCTATGACAGAGGTGACTTATTATACCCAGGATGGTTTAGAGAAACTAAAGCAGGAAGTACAGTATTTGAAGACGAAAGGGAGGCAGTTGATTTCTAAACAAATAGCTGAAGCAAGAGATAAAGGTGATCTTTCTGAAAACGCAGAGTACGATGCGGCGAAGGAGGCACAGGGATTGCATGAGGCGAAGATATCCAAGTTGGAGGCAACGCTATCCACTGCCCGCCTTATTGATGAGTCTAAATTAGATACGTCTAAGGTGTTGGCATTATCTATCGTTAAGATCAAAAATGTAAAAAACGGTGCAACGATGACCTACCAGCTGGTTGCGGAAACGGAAGCGGATTTGAAGACAGGAAAGATTTCTGTTAAATCACCGATCGCACAGGGATTGTTGGGGAAATCAGTTGGCGACCGGACGGAGATCCAGGTTCCGGCAGGAAAAATGGAATTTGAAGTGTTAGAAATCAGCAGGTAAATAAATATATATGGCGAGTATCTTTTCAAAAATAGTAAGTGGCGAAATTCCAGCCCATGTCGTAGCCGAAACAACAGAGTTCCTGGCGTTTCTGGATGTTAATCCTTTAACGACGGGTCATGTTCTGGTGATACCAAAACAAGAAATTGACTACATCTTCGATATGGATGAGGAGAGCTATTTCGGTTTGACATTGTTCGCCAAGATTGTGGCAACCGCAATACGGAAAGCTTTTCCATGTGTAAAGGTTGGGATGGCTGTTATTGGACTGGAAGTGCCCCATGTACATATTCACCTGATTCCGATCAATACTATCGATGATATGAACTTTAGCAAACCGAAGCTGCATCCGACAGACGAAGAGCTGGCGGCGGCGGCGGCAAGAATTAAAGCTGAGTTGTAAGATTATCCGGCGGGATACGTAGAAAGTCAGCAGCGAAAGATTTGTCTTTTGTTGCTGACTTTTTCTTTTAAGTACGTTTTGAATTCGTTTAAGTACGCTATGAAGGTTTTGCCTATCGCGACCTATTGTAGCTTGGGGTTATTCTTATGGCGGTCCGCATCGCGGATGCTTTTCTTTACGAGGTTCTTTTCCAGTGCTTCTGTAAGGTTTATTCCCGTTTGGTTGGCCAGGCAGATGAGCACAAACATGACATCCGCCATCTCTTCGCCAAGGTCTACCTGCTCATCGCTTTTCTTGAACGACTGCTCTCCGTATTTTCGGGACATGATCCGGGCAACTTCGCCAACTTCCTCCATCAGGATGGCGGTATTCGTCAGCTCATTAAAGTAGCGCACGCCAGTTGTGGTGATCCATTTGTCGACAAGGTCCTGGGCTTCCTGTATGGTCATAATTATTCTTTGTTTTTGGTATCGATGACAATGGTTACCGGACCATCGTTGAGCAAACTAATCTTCATGTCGGCACCAAAGACACCGGTTTGAACTTCTTTATTGAGAAGTGTGGATAGTTTTCTGATCATCTCCTCGTAAAGCGGGATGGCCTTTTCCGGGCGTGCAGCCCTGGTGAATCCAGGCCGGTTGCCTTTTTTCGTCGCGGCAAACAAGGTAAACTGACTGATCAGCAGGATATTTCCATCCACGTCTGCCAGCGATTTATTCATCAGGTCGTTCTCATCACTGAAAATGCGTATGCCGGCAATCTTTTGGGCGAGCCAGTTCAGGTCTTCAGCTTCATCGGCATCCTCAATGCCCAGCAGCACCAGCAATCCCAGCTTGATCTCGCCGGTAACCTGATCGTCTACCCTGCAGCTGGCCTGCGTTACCCTTTGTATAACTGCCCTCATACGTTAAGCCCTTGTTTCATTTCCATGGAAGATACTTAAGTAACTTTCATAGCGGCTGATCTCGATTTCACCATTCTCAACAGCTTTTAAGACCGCGCAGCCCGGTTCATTCACGTGCCTGCAGTTGTGAAATTTACAGCCATGCATATAGTCTCTGATCTCCCTGAAATAGTGTCCGAGTTCTTCCGGGCGGATGTCGAAGATGCCCAGCTCCCGGATGCCCGGTGTATCGATCAGATAGCCGCCAAACGGAAGCGTATGCATTTCTGCAAATGTGGTGGTATGCTGGCCTTTATCGCTGGATTCAGAAACCTCACCTGTCTTAATATCCCTGCCGGGGAGTAGCACGTTAATTAAACTTGATTTGCCCACACCGGAGTGGCCGGAGAACAGGGTTGTCTTTCCTTTTAACAGATCCTCCAGCTGCTGCATATTGGTGCCTTCAAGGGCGGAAACTGCATAGCACGGATATCCGATCTTTTCATAGATCGCTTTGTAGTCGTCCAGAACCTCCAGCCCGGCTTCATTGAAAAGGTCCAGTTTGTTAAATATTAAAGTAGAAGGAATACGGTAAGCCTCTGCCGTGGCCAGGAACCGGTCTATAAATCCCAGGGAGGTACGTGGTGAAACCAACGTGACCACCAGAAATGCCTGGTCTAAATTGGCCGCAATGATCTGTGCCTGCTTGGAAAGGTTTATCGACTTGCGAATGATGTAATTCTTGCGTTCATGTAAGGTGTCAATTACGCCGTTACCGGAGTTTGGCTCCATCTCGAAGTTCACCAGATCCCCTACGGCGATCGGATTGGTGGTTTGTATACCTTTGATCCTGAACTTACCTTTTATTCTGCAATCATAGTTAAGGCCGTCCTCTGCGTGTACCTGATACCAGCTTCCCGTTGATTTGATAACTAATCCCTGCATATATGTGGTAAAGGTAACAAAATGATAATTATTCAGTTTTTAAAAATGTTTAGAATGATTTGGTTTTATAAAAAATATAACTTTACTTTATGCCACGCACACATCGTGTACAAATTACAATGAGCAACAATTCAATTATTACATCCATTATTATCACCACCGGCATAGCTCGGAGGGAGGTAAGCTAATGGGTAAGTTAAAATATAAACAACCATAAAAAGCGCCTTCCTCCAAACAGAGGAAGGCGCTTTTTTTTTAAACCCGTAAAACGAATGAATATTTTAAAATTTGGTGGAACTTCCGTAGGCTCAGCAGCCAGCATTCATGCTTTAATGAACATTCTCAAATCTCTGGAAGAGACGAATGGTTCAGTTGTCGTGGTTTCCGCTTTTGGAGGTGTTACCAACCAACTCCTGGAAATGGCCGAAAGGGCCCGCCAGGGACAGGATTATGCAACGTTGCTTAAAGAAATCGAAAACAGGCACTATGAAGTGGTTAGGGCGTTGCTTCCTGCAGGTGCGCAGAACCCCGTGTTTAGTAAACTGAAGATCTTCTTCAATGAGCTGGAAGACATTTTGCAGTCTGTAGCTGTGCTTAAGGAGTTGAGCTTACAGACCAAAGACCTGATTTTGAGCTATGGTGAACGCTGCTCTACGTTCGCCATCAGTCACATTGCCAAACAATACTTCCCGAATGCTACCGCCGTTGATGGTTCTGCACTGATCCGTACAGATAGTAACTTCGGTCAGGCGAAAGTGGATATGGAGGCAACGGAAACGCTGATTCAGGAGTTCTATCAAAATAATAGCGATAAATTATTAATCGTGACCGGGTTTATTTCCAGCAATGAGGAAGGCCGGATCACCACACTTGGCAGAGGAGGAAGCGATTATACCGCGTCTATTTGGGGCTCTGCGCTGGAGGCTACTGAGATTCAGATCTGGACTGACGTAGACGGGATGCTTACTGCGGATCCGAGGATCGTAGAGAAAGCTTTCTCCCTTCCGGAACTCAGCTATACAGAAGCAATGGAGCTGTCTTATTTCGGTGCCAAGGTTATTTATCCACCAACGATGACTCCGGCATTCCTGAAGAAGATTCCGCTTGTCATCAAAAATACATTCAACGTTGGTTTTAAAGGTACCTACATCAGGCATGATGTCGAGCCATCGAGCTTACCCATCAAAGGCATATCATCCATCAATGACATCAGTATCCTGAACCTTTCCGGGGGTGGAATGGTGGGTAAGGCCGGGTTTAGCGGCCGTCTTTTCTCCCTGCTTTCGCGCGAGCAAATCAATGTAGTGCTGATTACACAGTCTTCGTCTGAACACAGCATTACCTTCGCCGTGAAACCGGATGATGCGGTACGTGCTTTAAGCCTGATCTACAAAGAATTTGAACTGGAACTCCAGACCAAGAAAATAGAATATCCTGAAGTGGAAAGCGGACTTTCCGTGCTGGCCATTGTGGGTGAAAACATGAAGCATACCCCTGGAATGGCATCGCGCCTGTTCAATGCGTTGGGCAGAAACGGCGTTA
>JAZQRI010000050.1:0-74910 GCA_045629455.1 Pedobacter sp.
CCAGCACCACATAGTGGATCTTTCCCCGGTTGTAAGAGTAGTAGGTCGGGCCGAAATGCGACTTAAATGTTTTCGCCGACATGTCATCGGTTCTTGCCTCCAGGTCCATATCATGGTTGCCTATGACGTTTAAAAAAGGAATACCGCTCATCGCGATTGCCTTTTTATAGTTGGGGAAGAGATTGAATGTATCCCACACCAGGTCGCCGCAGCCAATGCCGTGCAAAGGAATGTCTTTCCCGTAAGCCTCTACCAGCGCTTTAAGATCCGGAGCCGGGTCAGCGAGCAGCAGCTCAGCATCTTTCTCTGTCTGGATCTGCGTATCTGCCCAAACCACAAAGGCGTGCTTGTCGTCTGATACCGCGAGCTTCTTCAAATCAAAGTCCGCAGTAAAGCTGCTCTTTGAATGGTCAATTGATCTAAAAAACCGGGTAATACTTTCCTGATGAGGAAATTCATAGCCGGATGGCAGAGAGATGTAAACGAACTCCCTGGTTTTATTGCTTAACAGTTCATAGTTACCGTTAGCAGCGGTTCTAACCACATTGATACCGTCCGTTATAGCAACGCCCGCTATCCCTTTACCTGCCGAAGTTACACAACCCCGCACTGTGGTCGTTTTAAAATCTTTTGCCACTGCAGCATCACTCACTGCACCAACTGCGATGACGGGTGCAGCAATCGCTGCACTCATTAGACCAGCCGCTTTCAAGAAATTTCTTCTAATCATTCTGGTTAAATAATTTCAGTCTTCCAGGGTCAAAGGTAACCTGTCTATGTTACGAAAGTAATAACTAAATGTGAAGGTCAAAGAAAGTAAAATCTCTGATTTTTGATAGACCACTAAATCACGGCGACCAGACTGGAGGCAGAAGCGTTTGAGGTTGAGAGGGCCTTGCCAGGGTATTGCTTCGGGGTTGCTTCGGTTATTAGCCGAAGCAACCCCGAAGCAACCACGTCTCAACCCCGACTAAACCCCGCAGAGACATGCACACCATGTCAACTGGTTTACCCCGTATTTCCGGCAACTAATTACGGTTATCGATGATTTAATTTGGCAAAGCCACGAGAGTACCTATATTTACTGCTCCGAACAAAAATTAATAACTAATAAATGGCAAGATTAAATCTATTAGAAGAAACGCGCTTTGAAAAGCTGCCCGTTTCGGTTTTTAATAACCCTAAAGAAGCATCGATAAACGTTGCTCAACGTATCGCTGACCTCATCAGACGTAAACAGGCAGAAAATGCAACTGCGGTTCTGGGGCTCGCGACAGGGGCTACACCGATTCAGGTGTACGCAGAACTTGTCCGCCTGCATAAGGAAGAAGGATTGAGCTTTAAAAATGTAGTTACATTTAATCTGGATGAGTATTATCCAATGCAGCCAGATGCAGATCAAAGTTATGTGTCGTTCATGAACGCCAATCTATTTGATCACATCGACATTGACCGCAACAACATCAACATACCGGACGGCACACTTGACCTGGAAGACATCCCTGCATTTTGCCTTCAGTACGAGCAAAAAATAGCGGAACATGGCGGCCTGGACATACAGATCCTCGGTATCGGCCGTACGGGTCACATCGGTTTCAACGAGCCAGGTTCGGCACCAAACTCTGGAACACGACTGGTCACTTTAGATGACCTGACCCGCCGGGATGCGGCCAGAGACTTCGGTGGTAAATCTTTCGTACCAACCAAGGCGATCACCATGGGTATTGGTACCATCTTCCACGCGAAGGAAATCATCCTGATGGCCTGGAATACGAAAAAAGCATCCATCATCCAGAAAGCAGTAGAAGGCGAAATGTCGAGTGAAGTACCGGCAACGTATCTGCAGCTGTCAGATAATGTAGAATTTATTCTGGACATTGAAGCAGCTTCTTTACTTACCCGCTTTGACACGCCCTGGTTGGTAAAAGACTGTGTGTGGGATGAAAAACTCACCCGCAAAGCGGTAATCTGGCTGGCAAACACACTAAAAAAGCCAATTTTAAAGTTGACAGAGGACGATTTCAACAATCATGGCATGGCGCAGCTTGCCGTTGAAAAAGGACCGGTATACAACATCAACATTCATATCTTTAACAAATTACAACATACCATTACCGGCTGGCCGGGTGGAAAGCCCAACGCAGACGATTCTCAAAGACCAGAACGTGCAGAGCCTGCCAAAAAACGTGTTGTTATCTTCTCTCCGCACCCGGATGATGACGTCATCTCTATGGGCGGTACCTTTATCCGCCTGGTGGATCAGAAACACGATGTGCATGTGGCGTATCAGACCTCCGGTAATACCGCAGTTTGGGATGATGATGCTTTGCGTTTTGTAGAATTCAGCATCGACTTCGCAGAGAAAATGAACATGGGCCAGGAAGGGTTGAAAACGCTTTACAATGATATGCGTTCTTTCATCAGCCAGAAACGCCCGAACCAGATCGATACGGACGAACTTCGTTCCGTAAAAGGACTGATCCGGAAAGGAGAAGCGATTGCCGGTGCACGGTACTGCGGTCTGGAAGATGATCACATCCACTTTATGGCACTGCCTTTCTATGAAAGCGGAAAAAGCCAGAAAAACCCCGTGACTGACCTTGATGTACAGTTAACGATGGAGCTTTTGCAGAAAGTGAAGCCAGAACAGGTATTTGCTGCAGGCGATTTCGAAGATCCGCATGGCACGCACATTGTCTGCTTCAACATAATACTGGAGGCCTTAACCAGACTTAGGGAGACTGAAGACTGGGCACAGGATTGCTGGTTGTGGATGTACCGCGGTGCATGGCACGAGTTTGAGACCCATGAGATCGAAATGGCCGTACCATTGAGCCCGCAGGAATTAGAGAAGAAAAAATACGCCATATTCAAACACCAGTCGCAAAAAGACAGGGCTGTTTTTCCAGGTGACGATTCAAGAGAATTCTGGAAAAGAGCAGAAGATAGAAACCGCGAGACGGCCAAAGCTTACGATGAACTCGGACTTGCAGAATACGAAGCGATGGAAGCATTTGTTCGCTGGAAGTTTTAATCTATCAACCTGTTAAATATGGAAAAATCGGCTCCGCGCTTATTATCGTTAGACGTTTTTAGAGGGGCAACGGTTGCCGCTATGATCCTGGTAAACAACCCGGGCGACTGGGCAAACATTTATGCACCTCTGGAACATGCCAGTTGGAGCGGTTGTACGCCAACGGATCTGATTTTTCCATTCTTTCTGTTTATTGTGGGTGTTTCCATTGCCTATGCCATGGCGGGCAAGAAGGCTGACCCTACTCTACACCAGCAAACGATCTTAAGAGCACTGAAAAGAGCACTGATCTTATTTGGACTGGGCTTGTTCCTGTCCGTATACCCGAAGATCTTTACCGACCCGCTTGGGGCTTTGCAGACTGTTCGCATTCCGGGCGTGCTTCAACGCATTGCAGTCGTATTTCTGCTGTCTTCTATCATTTTCCTGAAGAACACGGAGAAAAACATCTTTAGAATCGGCCTTGGCATACTGATCTTGTACTGGGTGCTGATGAATTTGGTTCCGGTACCTGGCGTGGGTTATCCCAATCTGGAGAAGGAGACCAATCTGGGCGCATGGCTGGACAGAACGATATTGACTGAAGCACACCTTTGGAAAACTGCAAAAACATGGGATCCAGAAGGCTTGTTGAGCACCCTGCCGGCGATTTCTACTGGCCTGTTTGGTGTTCTGGTTGGAACTTATCTGAAACGGAGAGACCTGGATGAGTCGACTAAAGTGGCCTGGCTATTTGCTGCCGGCACAATCAGTACGGGTTTGGGCTTACTGTGGGATCTGCAGTTTCCAATCAATAAATCATTGTGGACAAGCTCCTTTGTCCTGTATACCGGTGGTCTGGCCACCATTATCCTATCGCTGTGTTATTGGCTGATCGACATCTATCAACAGAATAAGTTTACCACGCCTTTTGTTGTTTACGGCAAAAATGCAATCACAGTATTCTTCCTGTCGGGATTACTGCCGAGGACATTAAACATGTTTACCGTTACAGCGGCAGACGGCACGAAAACGGGACTTCAGAGTTGGATGTACAGCAACTGGTTTGCGCCGTACTTCTCCCCCGTAAATGCCTCTCTGGCCTGGGCAGTCGCACAGATCTTATTCTGGTTTGTCATTCTGTACATCATGTACAAAAAGAAAATATTCATCAAGGTGTAAAGCGTTTTTACTCCACTTCTACACCAACCGGCCCGGTTGGGTCACTCTCATTTTTAAGCCGGTCCAATGCCGTAACCAGGTAGTTGTACCGGCTTCCTTTTTCAACAGCGGTATCCAGGAAGAATGTAAACTCTTCGAAACTTATCTTCAGGATATTTTTCGGATCCAGTACGGAGATCTTCTCGCCTTCTTTAAACCGGTAAATAACATATCCGGAAGCCGTTTCATGGTCTTCTGCAGGCATTGGTTTGCTCCAGTTTAAATAAACGCCGTCTTCCTTTGCTTCTGCGGTAAGCATTAGCGGCGGATTTGGCACAACATCATCAAGCCATGGCATCTGCGGCGGCAATGCCGGATACTTGTACAAATCCAGCCGTAAGGAATCGGCCATGCCACGGGCTACGGTAGAAAAAGATTTGGAACTGAAGAATACGCTGCCTTGTACGCGATTGTTGTCTCTGATGTAGCGGATCTGATTGGGCACTTCGGTGGGTACACGCCATGCGGCTTCCATTTTCTGGTTTACCAGATAAGCCGCCTGGCCGATATACAAGTGCCGCCCGAAAGTATTATTGCTCCACCAATCCACCAGCGTAGCAAAGGGTGCTGCCCGTCGGGTGAAACTGAAGTAAACCTGAGGATTGATGTAATCCACCCAGCCCTCTTTAACCCATTTGCGGGAGTCAGCATATAGTTCTGCAAAATTGGACAACCCGCTTGTTTTTGAACCCAGGGAATCTTCGCGAAGGTTCTTCCAGATCCCGAAAGGACTTACGCCAAATTTAACGTGTTTTTTATAATGATGAATGCTGTCATCCAGCATTTTAATGAGCAGATCCACATTGTTACGCCGCCAGTCGTTGACGTTGGTAAACCCGTTTGGCTGGCTGGCAAAGGTTGCGGCATCATTGATCCGTTGCCCGGCAATCGGATAGGGGTAGAAATAATCGTCGAAATGGATACCGTCAACATCATATCCTTTGACTACATCCAGGATGACCTGAACTATATATTCACGAACTTCCGGCTTTCCCGGATCGAACTGTTTGTTTGCCCCATAGGTAAAGAACAAATCAGGACGTTTGCGGGTCATATGATCCTCGCTGACGACATCCCTGCCGGAAGTTGTTGCCCGGTACGGATTGAACCAGGCATGGAGCTCCATACCGCGGGCATGTGCTTCCTTGATGGCGAACTCCAATGGGTCATATCCTGCAGCCGGTGCAAGGCCCTGTTTACCCATCAGCCAGCGGCTCCAGGGCTCCCGGGATTTGGCATAAAAAGCATCTGCCGCAGGCCTTACCTGCAATATAACTGCGTTCATACCGTTTGCTTTATGTTGGTCCAGAAGGCCTATGAGTTCCTGTTGCTGGCGGTCTGCGGAAAGTCCCGCCCTGGAAGGCCAGTCGATATTGGAAACTGTTGCTACCCAAACGCCCCTGAATTCGCGTTTTGAAGAAATTTTTGCAGGGGATTGGGCATATATTTGGGTAGTCGCAATCAGTGCAATCAGAATTGCAAAAGCGGTTTTTTTAAGCATTCTTAGTCTTAATTCGTGGTTTCGTGTGTGCTACTTGGTATACTGCAAAAGTACAGGCAACCTCCATGAAATAACGAATTTATTTTGAGACTAATACAATCTGATGCCCATTTTTAGGGAAAATTCACAATTTTATAGTATGTTAGATTTTTTTTAAACCGTGTTGAAAACGATTTATTTAGAAATATTTCCAAAACTGAAATGTCAGAAATAGCGAAACCATTGAATAAAGCTGATCGGAATAAGATCATTTTCCTTACGATTGCGATCGTAGCCCTACTGGGAAGCAATGCCTATTTATACTTCAAAGACAAGCACGAAAATGAACGTTTCGTTACCGTAAACACCGAAAAAGACCGGCTTAAACTTGAAGTAGAAAAGATTGAAGTGGAGCTTGACAAGGTAAATACCATCAATGTAAACCTGAACGACCGGCTGATTAAAGAACAGGACCTTGCACGCAAGCAAATCTCGGAACTTAAAGCGGCACTGCGTAAAGGCCAGCTGACCAAAGGAGAACTTGAGGTTGCACAAAAAAAGATCCAGGAGCTTAGAGAGTATGTTTCGAACTACAACCAGGAAATTGCACGGCTGGATAGGGAAAATACCAAGCTTAGAAGCCAGAGAGACAGCTTGCAACGTTCTGTCAAGCGTATAAACGAGCGGGCAGCATTGCTGGCAGACAGCAATGCGGAACTAAATGCAAAGGTCCTTACAAGTGCAGCATTGAAAGCCGGGGCCATATCCGTGGAAGCTTTCAGGGTGAAAAACAATGGCAAGAATGTTCGGGTAAGCAATGCGAGTGCAGCAAAAAAGCTTGTTGTAAACTTCAACGTCGCCTCCAATCCACTGGCAAAAAAGGACTATCATCAGATCTATCTTCGCATTTTTGACCCCGCGGGAAACCTGATTGCCGACCAGAACAATATGTTTGAAGCAGACGGACAGGAGATGCAATACACGGAAATGATCACCATATCCTACAATGACGACAGTACCGAATATGAGATGCAGTGGGTAAACCCTGTGGCCTTTATCAAAGGTGCGTACTCCATTATCTTGTATGCAGATGGGTATGTAATGGGGAAATCGACGATTACATTGAAATAAACGATTTTACACTACCGGAAAGCTTAAATAGAAGGTTGTACCTACGCCTTGTACGGAATTGTAGTATACCGTACCGCCGGCATTCTCAATGGCTTGTTTCACAAAAGCGAGCCCCAAACCCGTACCAGAGGACTTCGTGGTGAAGTTCGGCACGAATATCTTGTCCTGCAGGGACACGTCTATACCCATGGCATTGTCGGCGACTTCCACAATCAAAAATTCATGATCTGCTTTCACGGTAACGTCAATTAAGGTCTGAACTTCGCCGTCACCTGCTTCAATGGAGTTTTCGAACAAATTGTTGAGTATTTTAACCAACTGCCCCTTATCGCCCATGATGAGCATTTTGCGTGGGAGTAAGTTATGGATCCGGATCTCCGTGCGGTCTGAAGTGCTGTTGATCAGCCGGCATTCTTCCAGAATCGGAACCACATTAATCTTCTCCAGCTTGACATCGGGCATCTTGGCAAAACTCGAAAACTCCGATGCAATTGCCGCAAGGCTGTCGATCTGCTCGATGAACGACTTGTTAAAACGTTCGAACTTCTTGTCGAAGTTGGGATCCTGCTCCTTCCAGGATTTCTCCAGAAGCTGTACCCCGAGCTTCAAAGGCGTCAGCGGGTTTTTGATCTCGTGCGCAATCTGCTTCGCCATTTCTCTCCATGCGTGCTCCCGTTCCGACCGGGCGAGTTTACGGGCACTTTCTTCCAGTGCGGCAATCATCTTGTTGTACTCTTTGATTAAGGATCCAATCTCGTCATGGCGAGACCAGATGATTGGCTTGTTGATCTGCCCCAGTTTCGTTTTACGGATGCTTTCCTGTATAAAGGTAAGCGGACCGGTAATCTGATTGGCCAGGAACACCGCCAGTATTCCGATGGCCACAAACACGAGCGCATAAATGTTGATCAGCGTATTCACGAACAGACCAATTTTAGATTGGTAGTCGGATTCGTTGCCATAATACGGAAGCCCGATGTAGGCCACGGTATGGTTCTCCGCATCCCGGATTGGCGCATATGCCGCGGAGTAGGTGAATTCCCCGATCTTCTCAGAAGGGTTCAGGTATTCGGAGCGCTGCAGTCTGCTGAGGTATATATACGCCGTTGATCCCATTTTCCGGCCAATAATGCCGAATTCGAAGATCTTGGGGAGCGAAGAAAAGAGCAGGTCGCCGTTTACATCATACAGGTTCAGGTAAGAGGCATTGATGTCGGCGAATTGATTAAATGCAACAATACTTTCGTCTGTAACCGGAGGAATACCCTCATTGGCCACTTGGTTCTGATAGGACTCCTGCACCTTCCTGATTTTCTCGCGCATAAACTCATCCTGTTGTTTTCGGTACTCCGAACTAATGTAGAAGTACGTTGTCCAACCGACAATGAGCAGCGTGGCGACAACAGACAGTATAATAGAAAACTGGATCCTGGTTTTATAGAGGATCTTGTTTGCATTGATCATCAGCGAACGGTTGATGTTGAACCAGCCACCCCAACTTTCATCTATGTTCTTCACCACCCAAATTAAGGTATACAGGGCAGCAGAAAAAATGATAAACACCAGGAAAAAGAACGACAAAGTAGCCAGACGCAACACAGCCCCCACTTTCTCTTTGCTGATTACGATAAGTTTATTGCTCCCCTGTTTGTACACCAGGTGATTGAATCCAAGTTTGTCATTGATATAACTTGGATTTTTTGCACTAATAAAATCTGAGGGGGAAAGCTTGTACGTGTACGTACCGGACTGCTTGATCAGCTTGCCATTGTTGTAGAAGGCGAACGAATAGTTGTTGTAATTGTCATCGCCCTTCGCCTTGCCGTCCATCAGCAGTTCTGGAAACTGACTGTTGTAGTTGTACTGCTGTGACTTTAGCTCTATGATAAGTGTTCCAGACAGCTGGTCCGATTTAAACACGGGAATGATGGCGAAGTAGCTTTGGTAGCCAAACGTATCATTGAGCTTGTAGAAGAAAGTGGAGATCTTCACCGAGCCGGATTTTACCAGGTTACGGTAGTAGATGAGCTTGGAATTGGGTTTCTCATCGATGAGTTCAGCTCTGGAATAATCGTAGATGTTATATTCAAACTGCGACAAATAACCATCGAGAAACTTATTCCGGATGTAGTTGTCCAGTATAGTTCCCTGCCTGTTCGCGCCGGCAGCAAGATACCGGTTGATGAAGCCATCGCTGGAGATGCTTTTCTCGATGCGCTCTATAGAGGTGTACACTTTGGGGTCGTCCGTCGACTGGAGCTTTTCCGCCATGGTATACCGAAGTGTACGCTCTTTGATATCATTATACTTCAGGTACTTCACTGCAGAAATGAATGCCAGGCAAAAAAAGATCAACGCATAGATATAGACATAGAACTTAGTTTTCAGAATATAGGTGCTCCAGCCAAGCAGAAAAATAAACAGGGAATAAGCAATGAAGAATACCGTAAATTCGAAGTTAAGCCGATAGATGAGATACAGGAGGAAGGCGGTCAGAAAGATAATCAGCCGCTCTTTGTTGGTCACCCTGAGTTGTAGTGTGAACGTCATCAGTATACAGGCCAGCAAAAAGGTATTGAACCAGACGAGGCACAAGATGGTAATGCTGATCCAGCTGCTCAAACCAAGGTTGATGATGTTGGTGATGTCGAAATTTATTTTCGAATTGTTAATCAGACCGAAGAAGATATGATCATTCAAGATACCGATGGCCGCAAAAATCACCAGAAAGATCACATGGAGGGCTATTCCCGTTGCCTTGCTGTTCCTGATCCATCCGGGAAGTTTATACTTGTCCTTGTAGGTATAAATAAAGAGCGCAATCCAGGTTGAGGAGATCACGTTGATGAGGAAATCACCTAAGGACGGCAGCAGGAAGCTCTCTCCATATATCCTGGGGTTAAACAGATCGATGTTAAACTGACGGTTAAACCAGCCAAACTCCAGATCGGAAAGCCGGAACAGCACAAAGAAAACAATGATCAGTACCGTTGCGAGGATCAAATGGCCTCTTCTCACCAGCAGGGAGCAGAACGCGTTGAAGAACAGGCATAAGCTAAAGAGGCCGACTACCCAGAGCCAGATCTCCATGTCAGAATAGATATTGGAGGCGTAGGAAGGCAGCAGCTTCACTTCGAACAGCAATTTGCCGTTCAAATCTTTAATTCCGTAAACCTCGGTATCCAGGAAGGAAGCGAGGGTTAAAGCATTGGACGTAGAAAGTTTGGGCGAAATTTCGTTCTTCAGGTACTTATTTTCGATGCTGTACTGCGTCTTGACGTCGATGAGAAAAACAATGATGTGGTCTCCGGAGGTCTTTTTTACAGCCTCGTACCAGCCATTCTGAAGGTGTACAAATGAGGAACCTTCTTTGAGCTTGGATACCTCTGGCGGAAATGCTTTATAGGAGCTCCAAAACCGGAGCTCCTTATCAAAATAGACCAGAATGTTAATTCCTTCATCTCTGGTGGCCTGGATGAAGTTGAGAGAGAGATTATCGTCTGCATCGAAATGCTTCGCCCTTTCTACCTGCACAGAGTCCAGCAGGAAGTCCCTGGCCACCTGCTCCTGCGCCGCAAGGTTTTTCTGCAGCTTTCCTGCCTCATGTTTAAGCAAGTCCTGCTTGGTAATGGAATGCTTTAATGATATGGCGGTTGCAATGCAGCAAAAGCCCAGAATCAGCAAAAGAAATCTTATTTTCGCTCCAATACTCATGCTGAATGATTTGTAGAAATGGTCTTGGTGCGTTAAAACGCACCGATTGTTGGTCTAACCTGCAGAACTTGTCTTAACTTCCCTACTCACCTTTTTTACGAGGCCTTGTAATACATTCCCCGGACCAACTTCGATAAATTCAGTTGCACCTGCGGCAAGCATCTGCTCTACCGTTTGTGTCCAGCGTACTGCACCGGTAAGCTGTGTGATCAAGTTGAGCTTAATCTGGGTAGGATCGGTGTTCGGGCGCGGATCAACATTTTGATAAATCGGGCAGATTGGCGTTGATATCGTTGTACTTTCAATGGCTTGTTGCAGCTCCACTTTAGCCGGCTCCATTAAAGGGGAGTGAAAGGCACCACCTACATTGAGTTTAAGTGCTCTTTTTGCTCCTGCTTCGGAAAGCTTCTGGCAGGCCAGGTCAATACCCGCAATACTTCCGGAGATGACCAGCTGACCCGGGCAGTTGTAGTTGGCGGCGACAACAACTTCGTCGGTTTCTGCACATATGCGCTCTACAACATCATCTGCCAATCCGAGGATGGCAGCCATCGTGGAGGGCTGAGCCTCACAGGCCTTTTGCATTGCATTTGCTCTGGCAATGACCAGCTTCAGTCCATCTTCAAAGGTCAGTGCATTTGCTGCGACCAGCGCAGAAAACTCGCCTAAAGAATGACCCGCAACCATATCCGGCTGAAAATTGGCACCCAACGATTTTGCTAGAATCACCGAGTGCAGGAAAATTGCGGGCTGGGTTACGCTGGTCTGTTTCAACTCTTCATCCGTACCGGAGAACATGATGTCACTGATCCGAAATCCGATGATCTCGTTTGCTTTTTCAAAGAGCTCAGCACCCGCTGCAGTGGTATAAAGGTCTTTACCCATACCCGAAAACTGTGCACCTTGCCCTGGAAATATATATGCTTTCATTTATGTTGTCGTTATTGCTAGTGTAAATTGGCTGTTATTAATCTAAGAAACTCCGCACGTGTAGTCTCTTTTGCAAAAGCACCCGTAAAGGCAGAGGTTGTTGTTACAGAGTTCTGCTTCTGTATTCCACGCATGGCCATGCACAAGTGCTTGCATTCGATAACAACGGCAACGCCCGAAGGATTTAAAGTTTCCTGAATGCAATCCCTGATCTCGTTGGTCAGACGCTCCTGTACCTGGAGGCGACGGGAGAAAGCATCTACCACGCGGGGAATTTTACTTAAACCAACAATGTGCCCGTTGGGAATATAGGCAATGTGTGCTTTTCCGAAGAAAGGAAGCATATGATGCTCACACATGGAAAACACCTCGATATCCTTAACGACAACCATCTGGCTGTAATCTTCTTTAAACATGGCAGAGCGCAGGATCTCGTGTGGCTTGCTGTCATACCCATGGGTAAGAAATTGTATCGCTTTGGCTGCTCTCTCAGGTGTTTTTAGCAATCCTTCGCGCTCCGGATCTTCACCAACACTGCCCAGAATTTCCCTGTAATGTCCAGCTATGTCGTCTATCAGCCTTTGATTGTACCGGTCTATTTTAATATAACCTTCGTGTTCTTCTTCAGTAAATTCGTCTGAATGTCTGTCCATATCTTTTGGTTTAACCGAAATACTCCACAAAGTTGTTTTCAGTTTCGTAAATTTTAATGCAATGTAGTTGGGCGCCACCTTCCTGGATATGCGGAACCAGGACGTCCCAAATGGCGATCGCCAGGTTCTCGGTTGATGCAAGCTTACCTTGCATGAAGTCTACATCCAGGTTGAGATTCAGGTGGTCTATTTTGTCAACAACATACGTGTTCATGACGTCCTTCAACCACTTCAGATCGACAAGGAAGCCAGTTTCCGGATTAATCTCTCCCTTTACGGTTACGTATAGCTGGTAGTTGTGGCCGTGCCAGTTTGGATTGGAACATTTACCATAAACTTCCTTATTCTTGTCCAGAGACCAATCCTGCCGGGATAATTTATGTGCAGCATTGAAAGATGCTTTGCGGGTTATAAAAATCATTTGATATAAATAGACCACAAATATACGTAGAAAGGTTAAAAACTAAACGTGGAAAGGGTAAGTAGAAAGCTTTAAGCAGCGGGACACGGCGTGCTTGAAAAAGTATTTTTACCTTAGGGACATGAAAACACTTGTTGTTGCAGCCACAATTGAAGAAATAAGAGGCATCCACGAACATTTCGGACTGCCATTGTCTGACTTTGTGGAGACGCCTGAATTCGATCTGCTGGTCACAGGGGTAGGGATGACTGCCACTGCTTTTGCCCTGGGGAGGCACCTATCTGACGCCTATGCGCAGGTGTTGAATTTAGGGATTGCAGGAGCATTCAATACCAGTATCCCCCTGGGCGCCCTGGTTTACATCACTAAAGATACTTTCTCGGAGCTTGGTGCGGAGGATCATTCCAATTTTCTCCCTATTGATGAGATGGGGTTTGGAACTTGCACTTATACGCAGGAACGAATTGCGCACGAGGGTTTAGACGCCTTGACTACAGCCACCGGAATCACCGTTAACACCGTCCATGGCAATGCCGATTCCATAGCGGCAGTCGTGAGCAGACTACATCCTGATGTTGAAAGTATGGAAGGTGCAGCAGTTCTGTATGCCTGTCAGCAGTATGGAATTCGCTGCATACCTGTACGCAGCATTTCCAACTATGTGGCCCCCCGAGATAAAGGGAGCTGGAAAATCGGACTAGCCATAAAAAATCTGAACGACTGGGCAATTTCATTTTTGACACCGGCATAACGCAGGAGTTCGCGTTGGTTTTTACTTTTACCCTATGAAACTAACCTTAGGATTTTCGCCCTGCCCAAACGACACCTTTATATTTGACGCGCTGATTCATCATAAAATCGATACCGAAGGGCTTGAATTTGAAGTCTTTTTTGACGACGTGGAAACCTTAAATCAGAAAGCTGTGCAAGGGGAACTGGACATTACCAAGCTTAGTTTTCATGCTTTTGCATATGTAGCTTCCCAATATGCTTTGTTGGATGCCGGGAGCGCACTGGGTTTTGGCGTCGGACCGCTGTTGATCTGTAAGAATGAGGCGCTTCTGCAGCCAGGCGCCATGGACGACAGTAATTTAAGCGTTGCCATACCCGGAAAGCTTACCACAGCCAACTTCCTACTGGGTATTGCCTACCCAAACCTCAATAATAAGGTGCTTACCGTGTTCTCGGAAATCGAGAACGCTGTACTGACGAATCAGGTTGACCTCGGATTGATCATTCATGAGAATCGATTCACTTATGCAGATAAAGTCTTACACAAAATTGTAGATCTTGGAAATTATTGGGAAACACTAACGGGTTGTGCTATTCCACTTGGCGGCATCGTGATCAACAGAAAGCTGGACGCTTCTATTCAGCAAAAAGTCAACAGAATACTTCGTAAATCCGTTGAATATGCTTTTGCAAACCCAAAATCTGGTATAGACTTTATCCGTCAGCATGCTCAGGAAATGGATGAAGCAATTATGTACAAGCACATTGAATTGTACGTTAATCAATACTCGCTTGATCTCGGCGTTGAAGGCAGGAAGGCCATTGATATCCTCTTTGAGATGGCGCAGCGCAAGGGGCTGATCCCGAAGATCACAGAATATATATACGTAAACAACTATTGATTACAAGGGCCGTCAGGGATTTCACGGGTAATCTTTAATAGCTTGGTAACCACCATGGTGGAATCATAGTCTGCCGTGATCTTTGCCGTGTCCGACTTTTCTATCCGGCATTCCACTTCGATGTACACGGGCACATAAGGCTTTTCGAAGTTCATGTTGCTGTAGGCGAGCTCCAATGTTTTCGCACTGTCCACCACCCAGTATTCCCGGCCTTCTTCACAATCTGCAAAAGACCTGATTTCCGGCCCGTAGCTATACAGGCCTTTAATCACAACCGTCCGGTCTTTTGTTGCATCATCAGGTTTCATGTTGCATCCTATACATACCGCAGCAAGAACTAAAAAGAAGACGATTGAATTTATGTTTTTCATCAGCATATATTGTTTTAACGGCTATGAAGCACGCATAATGGTTCTATTAACTTCTTCCCTACAAATCCTGGTTGATATCATTGATCTTTTTCACACTGAGCCTCGCGGACAACCAGGAAGCAATAAACGAAAATAAGGATACCGTTACAAATACCAGCAGAAAGTCAGTCCATTTGAATGCAATCGGATATGCGTTGGAGATCAGCAGGTTCTCCTGAGACATCTTCACCCACCCATACTTCTGCTGCATCAGGCAAAAAGCAAAGCCAATGATCAACCCCAAAATGCAGCCTGCCATCGTTATCATCATGCCCTCCAGCAAGAATATTTGTTTAATAAAAGATTTGCCTGCACCCAGGCTTCTTAGAATCGCTATATCCTTTACTTTGTCTATAACCAGCATGGTCAGCGACCCAATGATATTAAATATTGCGATGATCAAAATAAATGTCAAGATAATATATACAGCCCACTTTTCGGTCCCCAAAATATTATACAATACTTTATTCTGCTCGATCCGGTTTTTAACGCTGAAAGACTTCCCAATTTTCCCTTCTACATCTTTTTTAAACTCATCTGCATCTATTCCCTGCATCAGGTTGATTTCAATTGAAGATATTTCCTGGTCCTCTCCCAATAGCTTCCTGGCGGTTTCAATTGGCACAATAGTTATGTTATCAAAATCCTGCTGAACTTCAAAGATTCCTGAAACCGGAAGTGCCAGCGTAACAAGGTCTTGTCCTGGTATGATCGATGCCGTGGTCACTCCTTTTTTTGGGGAATACATCTGTAATGGGGTAAAGGGATCATTTGTATTGACCATCAGGTAATTCTGAATGGCGGAGCCGATGACCGCCTGCGGTCCGGCACTATTGCGTAGTACAAACTTGCCCTGCACCGTAATCGTATCCAGGCTTTTATTCTTCAGGTAATCTGCACTTACCCCCTTCACTAAACCGACACATTGCCGTTTATCGTAAATGAGCAGGGCATTTTCAGCGAGAACCTCCGTATAGGAATAAAGCTGGCTGTTCTTCTTTAAATTATTAAAGTAAGGGATATCCGGATTGAAAGTCTTTCCCTTCAGCGGTGCAATGACAATCTGCGGCGTAATGGTATTGAACATCTTCAACACCACTTCCTCGAATCCGTTGAAGACGGAAAGAATGATGATTAAGGCTGCGCTTCCCACGAAAACGCCTACCAAAGATATCGTGGAAATGATATTAATGGCATTGGTAGACTTTTTGGCAAAAAGATACCTGCGGGCGATATAAAAGGGTGTATTCAAGACTCGTTAACCGGACTACGTTAAAAATGGATTGTGCTTTTTCTCAAATCCAATCGTTGTTGATTGTCCATGGCCCGGGAACACTTTGCACTCATCCGGCAATGTAAATACGTTTTGCCGGATACTGTTGATCAGCTGCTCGTGGTTCCCGCCGGGCAGGTCTGTACGGCCAATACTGTTGTAGAACAGTACATCTCCGCCAATCAAAAAATTGTCGGCCTCTGCGTAAAAGCACAGGTGTGCCGGCGAGTGCCCGGGCGCAAAAATGAGATCTAGTTTACTGTTCCCGAAGGAGACCGACCCGGATTCCTCCAGATAAACCTCCGGCTCTGGCGAAAGTTCATACTGCATGCCCATCTGCGGCGCATAGCCAGGTATAGCTTGTAAGACAAATAGCTCTCCCTTATGGAACTGCGGCTTTAAACCCCAGTGATCGAATACAAATTTGTTTCCTAAAACATGGTCGATGTGACAATGTGTATTGAGTAGCAACACCGGCTTTAAGCCAGCACCGCTAATAAATTGCACCAGCCGATTCTGCTCGGGACCGTCATACATCCCCGGATCAATGATGGCGCATTCACCACTTTCGTCGAACAGGACATAGGTGTTTTCCTGATAGGGATTGAATGTAAACTGTTTAATATTGATCATGATATGTATTTAATTTTTCCACCTGAAAGAGTTGATCATCACATCCACGTCCTTCTTTATAAAATTAACAACAGGCTCAATGGAGTCATACTGTGGCCGCTCATTAAAATAAAGTGCAGCCCTGAAATAGTTTTTAGCGCTGTCCGTTAAAAAGAACTGCACCGATGAGGCTGCATTACCGTCTATAGCATAATAGATGCCGTAAACCTTCCTGTCCGGGAAATTTACCAGTTTCTGGTCAATGGCGTTGGCTTTAATGGTATGTTTAAAAGCAAGTTCACGTGCGTACTCCACCAGCCTGGTAAACTCCTTTTCAGAATGTATTTGATGATAAGTGAGATGGAGGCGGCCGTTAAACTGCGGAAAAACAAGGTTGTTCCAGCAAGGCTGGGCATTTTTGTCGCGGTCGGGAACCATTTGCGCGTATACCGGATAGTCGAACGTAAAGGGACAATCACCGGCGTATGCCTGATATTTTTTTGAAGGAAGGTCAATGTTGAAATAACCCCTGGGCTTGGGTGTAGGTGTATTTTGCGTGCATGCACTCATAAAAAGCAGCAAAACAGCACAGCAGATCAGTAGTTCTTTTTTCATTGATGCGCTTTTTTCGGCAGTGATGAAGCTTCTACAGGCAATATTCATCGCGCTTTGTGCGTGTTTGCTCATTATGGTTTCATGTTATGCGGTCCAGATTTCCCAGGAACGTTCGGCTTGCAACTGTAACATCTCCAGGCCATTCTTGGTTTTAGAACCTTGCGCCTTCGCCTGCTTCAAGAACAGCGTAACTTCCGGATTGTACACCAGGTCGTATGCCAGGTGCCGGTCAGTTAAAAATTCATAGGGAATGGCCGGGCTGTCGTCAACATTGGGAAATGTGCCAACTGGTGTGGTATTAACCAGTATGCTGTAATCTTTCAGCAAATCTTCATTCACCTGCTCGTATGTTATTGCACCGGATTTGGCGCTCCTTACCACAGATAAGAAGTCAATGCCAAGGTGCTGAAGCACATATTTCACGGCACTGGCAGCGCCTCCGTCTCCGAGTACCAAAGCCTTCTTGTGGTGGTCTTCCAGTAAGGGCTTCAAAGACTCGGAAAAGCCATAAGCATCTGTGTTGAAACCTTTCACGATCCGCAGTCCGTCATGGTTCTCAATTTTAAGACAGTTTACTGCACCGATGCCGGCTGCTGCATCATCCAGCTCCTGGACATACGGCAGAACCGCCACCTTATAGGGGATGGTCACATTCAAACCGCAGAGCTGTTCGTTCCGCAGCAGTTCCTCCAGCTGCGTAATTTCCGGCAAGGGGAACAACTCATATGCACAGCCCTCAATAGACTCCCGTGCAAACTTTTCAGCAAAGAACAACTTAGAAAAAGAATGCGATAAGGGATAGCCTATCAGACCAAATGTTCTCATACGTATGTTTATTGAACAGCTCCCCTACAACCTATGGGCTGCAGGGGAGGAATACTATTTGTTTAGATTAAGAAAGTAGTCGAAAGTGTCGCCACGCAACCCAAGGCGGATGGTTTCTAAAGGAATGACTTCTGCCGGGGCAATGTTTCCAAGATTGACATTGGTACCAATAAGTTTAATAAACCAGACCTGCTGCTCCTTCTGTGGTGCTTCCCAGATGATGGTCTCTTCGGGAATTTCCGTCAGAATCTCATCCACCAACCCTTCGCGAACCTCTCCTGAATCGCGGTAAATTCCTACGTTTCCGCCTTCCCTTGCTTCAGCAATAACCTTCCAGGAACCAGCTTCGATCTCTGCCTTCATCAGTTTAATCCACTTATAAGGCGCAAAAATCTTCTTTGCATCCTTTGAGCCCACCTCAGATATTACGGTAACCTGATCTGAAAGCTTGCGGATATAATCGCACTTTTCATCGTGCTCAATGGTAATGGAGCCATCCGAAACTTCTGCATATTCCATATCAAACTGCTCCAGCACACGACGGTAGTCGTCGAATTGATTACGGATCACGAAAGCTTCAAATAGTGTACCTCCAAAATAGACGGGAATGCCTGCACTTCTGTAAATGGCCAGCTTCTCTTTAAGGTTTGGCGTGACAAAAGAAGTTGCCCAGCCTAATTTAACAATATCGGTATGTATACCGGCAACATCAATGAAATCTTCAACTTGTCTCAGGCTTAAGCCCTTATCCATCACCATGGTCAGCCCTTTCTGACGGGGCTTACCCGGGCGCTCGGGTATATTGTTTAATGGGTAATTCATATATCTTGCAAAGGTTAAAAAAAAATCACACTGTTTCGCGGAAACCTTTCGTTAAAACAGGGTTAACTATTTGATAAACCTATTGATGACTTCCAGAATAAGCCCATTATCCTGTAATTGAGGTAAGTATTCGAATAAGATATAATGCTTGTCCGGATCGGTTACCAATGCGGTTTCCAGGTAGATTAAAGCATCATTATGCTGTCCGAGCGCAAATAAATAAGCGACCATACGGTAATAGAGTTCTGCAGCATCAGGGTTGTTCTTTATGGCTTCAGAAATCGTTTCTGACGCTTCCAGCAATTTACCCTGCTCATACAACACCGTTGAGTAGTCCAGCCAAGCCTCAACATCTACCGGATTGTATTCCAGCACCTTCTCATATGCTTCAACAGAGGCGTCGATCTGCCCAAGTTTATAGTACGCATCGGCCATAGCAAACCAGAAATCAGGATTTTCGGGATCCAGCTCAATGGCTTTCTTATAAAAACGCAGTGACTCAAAATAGCGCTCTTCAAAATTAAGCGTCACACCGATACCAAACCAGGCGTCGGCCATCTCTGCGTCCATTTTAACAGATTTCTTGTAGTACGAACGTGCTTCGTCCATGCGCTCCAGCTTCTCATAACATTCACCGATCGCACAATACGTATCTGCATTCGGCTTTTCATATTCAAAAGTCTGCTTATAAACCTCTATTGCTTCAGCGAATTTATCCAGCTGCACCAATGCATTGCCTTTGTTGTAGTACGCAGACGCAAAATTGTCCTTAATCAGGATCGCATAGTCATATGCGTCAATGGCTTTTTCAAAAAGATCGAGTTTGTGGTAGGAGTTGGCCAGATTATACCATGCGGCATAGGAATAAGGATCATTATCGATGTATTCCTGATAGAACTTGATGCTTTCTTCCTGCTTATCGAGAATATCATAGCAGAAAGCCAGTTCATACAATCCGTCCTTATTCTCCATGTTCTGCTCCAGGCTTTGCTTGATATAAACAATTGCCGTCTCATAGTCGAGCATGTTCTGGTAGACATAAGCAATCTGAAGTAAAATCTCATCGGTTGCTTCAGAGATTGTTAGAGCTTTCTTGAAGTTCTCCAGGGCTTCCTGATAACGCTCCTGGCTGTTGTAGATATTTCCGCGCAGCACATAGATCTCCGGTTCAGAAGCTTCCAGCATCTCTGCTTTTTCCAGTGCATAGAAGGCCTGCTCCAGGTGGTTCGTTGCAAAATACAATTGTGCCTGCTTAACCAGGAATACGGCTGCATAGGGATGCTGATTTAGAGCATATTCAACAACCTGAAGTGCCTTTACCGGGTCATTATTTTCGATGTAGAAGTCTATTATATTCTCAAAGGCCTGTGCGTCAAAAAAATACTGATCCTGATTCCTCAACATCTCCTCATAACGCTCTACAGAACGTTGTGCATCATCACTAAAATCAAAGTTAAATTCCTCTTCCATGTATACGAATATTTAAAGAACAGATCTACCCAGTTAAAAACACTATGATAAGTTTACGTTATTTTTATCAAAATGGAGACAAACTATTTTCCACAGTAACACCGTTTTTGCGTAATTGTCTGAATAATACAGCGATAAACAAGCATAAAAAGTTGATATTTTTTCCGGCACTTGTAAGCCTGTGGGGGGGGAGTCCGTTCAGAATTCTGTGCAAATATAAGAAACGGCCGATAAACAAGCGTAAAATTCCCGTCAGGAAACCCTGGAGCAACTGCTTACCCTTCATTATTTTTTTGTCTATTTGTAATAACCAACACCCAGATTCCATGGAAAACAACATCACCGACATACTAGAAAACCTGGGCATCCTTGCCCTTAATCCGGGCTTCAGTACGGGAAGCACCTGGGGAAGCACAACAAATGGAGCATCCATAGACAGCTTCTCCCCTGTTGACGGCAAGAAGATCGCAAGCGTCAATGTCGCGACAGCCGAAGACTATGAGGCGGTACTTCAAACGGCGGTGACTGCTGCAGAATTCTGGAAAACGGTACCCGCACCGAAGCGTGGCGACCTTGTGCGCCAGCTTGGCGCGGCCCTGCGCAAACACAAGACCGACCTCGGCACGCTGGTTTCTTACGAAATGGGGAAGAGTTTACAGGAAGGCTACGGAGAAGTTCAGGAAATGATAGACATCTGCGACTTCGCCGTAGGGCAGTCGCGGCAGCTGTATGGATTAACCATGCACTCCGAGCGTCCGGGTCATAGAATGTATGAGCAGTGGCATCCCCTGGGTGTTGTAGGCATCATCTCTGCCTTTAATTTCCCTGTAGCCGTATGGAGCTGGAATACCGCACTGGCCCTGGTTTGTGGCAATGTGTGCGTCTGGAAGCCGTCCTCGAAAACGCCATTGTGTGCCATTGCCTGCCAGCGGATTCTGGCCTGCGTTCTTCAGGAAAACGGGATGCCAGAGGGAATAAGCAACCTGCTGATCGGGAACCCGGTAGGTGACCTCATGAACCATGATTCGCGTATTCCGCTCATTTCTTTCACCGGATCCACACGCATTGGCCGGATTGTATCCGCCGCCGTGGCGACCCGCTTTGGACGAAGCATACTGGAACTTGGCGGCAACAATGCCATCATTATTTCCAAAGACGCAGACCTGGAGATGTCCATCGTTGGCGCGCTGTTCGGCGCCGTAGGTACTGCCGGGCAACGCTGTACCTCAACCAGAAGGCTTATCATACACGAAGATATTTATGAAGATTTCAAAAACCGGCTTGTTCAGGCTTACCGGCAGCTCCGCATTGGGGACCCACTGGATGAAAATTTTCATGTAGGTCCGCTGATTGATACTGCCGCTGTAGAAATGTACACGGCTGCCATTGCACGCGGCGAAACAGAAGGGGCCAACTTTGTGGTTAAAGGTGGCGTACTTTCTGGCGATCAATATGCTTCGGGATGTTACGTACAGCCATGCGTGGCCGAAGTGGAGAACCACTATGAGATTGTGCAGGAAGAAACCTTTGCGCCAATTCTTTACCTGATCAAGTATAGGACACTAGAAGAGGCCATTACCTTGCAAAACAGTGTGCCGCAAGGCCTTTCGTCGGCGATCATGACGCTTAACCTGCGCGAAGCGGAACAGTTCCTCAGCGCTGCAGGCTCCGACTGCGGCATTGCCAATGTGAATATCGGCACCTCAGGCGCAGAGATCGGTGGTGCTTTTGGTGGGGAGAAAGAAACTGGTGGCGGCCGCGAGAGTGGCTCCGATGCCTGGAAAGGTTACATGCGCCGGCAGACCAACACTATCAATTATTCCAACACGCTTCCGCTTGCGCAAGGCATAAAATTCAACATCTAGAACGCCCTCCTGCCCCACTTCATAGCACCGTTATAATAACCAATCTTAACCCAGGCGGACTGCAATCAATGATGTGCGCCTGGGTTTTATCCACATAACCAGCATCGGCATTGTGTAAGCTGCTTCCTTAAAAATCACATCGCAACATATTCATCAGCGCTAACCGGAGATAGCACGGTCTCTTTGGCTACAAACTGATCCATATTGAGGTTTCCAAGGCTGTTCATCACAATCGTGTGGCTTTCTGCCGCACCACTCAGCTTCAGATCTGCCCGCTCTGCCACCCTGGTGTATAAGTTCAGCACGCCGGCGTTGATTTCCGCCACGGCCTGCCCCTGAAGCTTCACACGTAAATTCAGCAGCTTGAACTTCCCCCTGGTCTGAACAGAAACCTTACCGGATGCGCTGATCTCGTTCAAGTTGTTTACAAAAACCACCACAGCAAGCGGCGTTTTCCGGAATGAACTAATCTTCAATGTGGTCCCCTCTTGGTGTACTTCTCCAGCATTCCGGAGATTTTGTCCATACACTTCAAAATGTACTTTCCCCGCCTGAATCAGGATCACCTTTGCGTTGCCGGAAACCACAAGTTTGCGAATCTCCTGAACGGGAGAAAACACTGTGCAAGTACTGTGAATTTTTGTGGCATTCGCCCGAATTGCATTCGCAAGAATCACACATCCTAGCGTAACTGCGAACATGATTTTTAGAGAAGTCCTCATCCGTTTAATTTTTTTGTATATTGTAAATCAGTTGTTTATGTTTTTTTAACCTTTTACAATAAGACGCGCTCCCCTAAGAAACGTTTCATGATAGTAACCGTAATTAGACGACGATGATCTAATTTCCGACGAAAGGCGTAATTATTCCGACCAATGGTTTGTAAAAAAATACTTTGAAGCTTCTAAGTTTTTGATGGCAACTCAATTTGGTGTATGTTTAGAGATTTTTATGTGGTTCCTCTTTCTTGTTTTATAATTTTCTAGCCCATGTTACGCGTCGATAGCTCCAAACCCTGTAAAATTGTATATGCACTTTGCAAGCACGACTTTCTAGGCTATCTGATTGAACCTCATATGGTTCAGCTTAACCCCCAGGGAGATTTCTCCTTAACCCATCAACGGATTTTCAGTCATACTGCCGGCGAGTTCAGCAAGCACCTTACTGAAACGGACCTGAAAATGGTGAAGATCTTGGATGAAGTGGAACAGGACCACATCATCAAGAAATACCACAAGAAGCCGGTACGTCCTTTTGAGTTCTTCAGCAAGGTTTTCGAAGAGAAGTTTTATGATAAGGTCCGCCCAAAGATTGAGAAGCGGATGAATGAGGTGCTGAGAACGCCAAGGGTCTGCGAGTTTCTTTACCTGATGGGAAAAGATGGCTGGCCCGTGGAAAAGAAACTATCGATCGCATCAGAACCGGCAACAATCTTGTTCCATTTCCGGAGAAACGAGCTGGAAACCAGATATTTTCCGACAATTAAATACCAGGGGTCAAGGATAGATTTTATGTTTAAAGATGCGCAGCTGATCAGCAACCAGCCTGCCTGGCTCCTACTTGACAACATGCTCTATCCTTTTGAGCAGCAAATGGAGGGTAAAAAGCTGCAGCCTTTTTTAAACAAGCGCTTTATCACCATACCAAAGTCTACCGAACAGGCTTACTTTGAAAAGTTCGTCGCACCGCTGATTGAAAAATATCATGTTTATGCCGAAGGTTTTGAGATCACAACCGAGAAGCATGTGCCGACACCAATTCTAAAGATCATCTTCATCGAACAGGGAATTTCCCAGGTACAGGTTTGCTTTAAATACGGCGACCACCGTTTTGCCATGGGCGATGGCCAGAAAGTTACCGTGCGCGTAAGTAAAGAGGAAGAAAACTATACGTTTGTACGGATTAAGCGGGATGCAGAATGGGAAAAAAGCACCTTTAGCGAGCTGCTAAAAATGGGGCTTAAGAAAACGGGGTCTCTATTTTACAACTTGGAACTTCCCCCCGCGGATGATGTAGATCCCGCCTATGGTGTAATCAACTGGGCCAATGAACACATCGCCGAACTGAAGAACAAAGGCTTTGAAATTGAACAGGAATCCGGGGAGAAGAAATTCCTGTTTGCGACCAACCACATCGACTTTGAAATCAAGGAAGAGAACGACTGGTTTGACATCAACGCCATCGTATACTTCGGCATCTTTCCAGTCCCCTTCATCGCACTGAAACAACATATCCTGCACAAAAAAAGGGAGTTTCCATTGCCTGATGGATCCATAGCAATCATCCCCGAGAAGTGGTTCTCGCAATATGGAAGCCTTTTTAATTTTTCCAACTCCAGCAAGGCACTGAAGTTGAATAAACACCATATTGGATTGATTAATGACCTTTCTGAGGATGGCATTGCACACGTAACCTTAACCCGCAAGCTGGCACGGCTGAACGACTTTGAGCATATCGCAGATACACCAATGCCCCTGCATTTCAAAGGGCATCTGAGGAGCTATCAACAGGCCGGATACAACTGGTTTGGCTTTTTAAGGGAATACAATTTCGGTGGATGCCTGGCAGATGACATGGGTCTGGGTAAAACCATTCAGACACTCGCCATGCTTCAGAAGATCAAAGAGGAAGATCTGGCAAATTCAACCAGGAGCACATCTCTGATCATCATGCCTACCTCGCTGATCTACAACTGGCTCAACGAAGCAAAGAAGTTTACACCGCAGCTTAGAATTCTTGCACATACCGGAGGTTCCAGAATCAAGGAGGTAAATCACTTCATCGATTACGACATCATCATTACCACATACGGCATTACTCGGATCGACACCGATATCATCAATAATTTTTACTTCAATTACATCATACTGGACGAGAGTCAGAACATCAAAAATCCAGCTTCTAAGTCGTTCAAAGCAGTACGTTCACTAAAGTCAAGGCACCGCCTCATCCTGAGTGGTACACCTGTGGAAAATTCTGTAAGTGACCTGTGGACACAGCTTACTTTCCTTAATCCGGGGCTCCTTGGCACGCAGACGTTCTTTAACGAGGAATATGTTCAGGCCATTGAGAAGAAAAAAGACGAAGAAAAAGCGCGCAAGCTACAGTCCATCATCAAGCCTTTTGTGCTCCGGAGAACAAAGGAGCAGGTTGCTGATGAGCTACCCCCTAAAACAGAGCAGATCTTTTATTGCGACATGACAGAAGACCAGGCGGCTTATTATGAGAAGACCAAATCGGCTTACCGCAACGACCTCCTCAGCAGCATGGATGACGGCACCTACCGCAAAAAACATGTGCAGCTTTTACAGGGGCTCACGGCATTGCGCCAGCTTGCCAACCATCCGCAAATGATTGATGAGGATTACGATTCAGACTCCGGCAAATTCAAGAACGTCATCCATGCTTTAGACAACGTGCTTAAGGGTGGCCATAAAGTACTCATCTTCTCGCAGTTTGTAAAACACCTGAATATCTTCAAGAAGGAGTTTGATAAAAAGCACATTAGTTATGCTTACCTGGATGGTTCCACAAAAAACCGTGGTGAAACCGTTGCTGATTTCCAGAACAACCCCGATTTAAAAGTTTTCCTCATCTCCATTAAAGCCGGCGGTGTAGGTCTGAACCTGACGCAGGCAGATTACGTCTTCATCCTGGATCCCTGGTGGAATCCCGCGGTCGAGCAGCAGGCCATTGACAGAAGTCACCGGATTGGCCAGGAAAAAAAAGTATTTATCTACAAGTTCATCGCGAAAGACACAGTGGAGGAGAAGATTCTGGCCTTGCAGAATCGCAAAAAGCGTCTGGCAAGTTCACTGATCGCCACGGAAGAGAGCTTCTTTAAATCGCTCAGCAAAGCGGATATCCGTGAAATTCTAAACTAGGAAAGGGGAAAACCCAGATTAAAGCTCCTGAAGGACTTTCAGGTAATCTTCACGGGGCATCAGCTCTGCACCAAGGCTCATCAGGTGGTCGTTCGGTACCTGGCAATCGATCAGTGTAAATCTTCCAGACTGACACAGGCTGATGAATGCAGCTTTAGAAGCATTTGGCATCAGGCTGAACATACTTTCACCGCAAAAAACCCGGTTTACGATAACACCGTACAAGCCACCCACAAGCTGCCCATCATGCCATACTTCTACGCTGTGGGCTGCACCCAATTCATGAAGACGGATATACGCGGCTTTCATCTCGCTGGTGATCCAGGTACCGTCCTGATCTTTCCTGGGCACCGCAGAACAATTGTCGATTACCGCTGCAAAAGCAGTGTTCCAGGTGATGCGGAAGCTGCCGGACCGGAGTACTTTAGCCATGCTTTTACTTATCTTAACCCGATCCGGGAATACCACGCAGCGTTCATGCGGCGCATACCACAAAATAGGATCATCATCACTGAACCATGGAAATATCCCACTTTGGTAGGCGAGCATGAGGCGCCGCGGACTTAAATCGCCTCCAACCGCCAGTAAGCCGTCGTCTTCCGCCAGTGCGGGATCAGGAAAGATCAGTTCATGCGGCAGTAGTCTGAAAATCATACCGCAAGGTATATAAAAATGTAAACAGCGGGAATTTAAATGACCGCTTCTATACCTTCGATCTCATCCAGGGGAGCTATCAGGCCTATATTCCTGGAATGGGTTATCGCTTCAGCACTATTGCTGAATAGGTATGTTTTAACGCCATACGCCTGAATGCCGTCGAGTATTTCTTTTGTTTTCTCTGCATTTCGGGGAACGATGTTCCGGATATATATCGCTTCTATTTTCTCCGGATACTTTGCAGCAATGGTCGCATAGATCGTTGGATCCTGCTGGGAGTTGTCGCCGAAGAAAACGAATTTCTGATTCGGAAAGGAATTGATGATCCGCATCACCCGCAGCAGTTTGCCTTCATGGCCAGTTTTGCCGCTGCGCAGCAGGTTCCTCCACATTTTAATCTGGTTCAGTAAAAAGATACCCTCCGGCAGCTTATTGTGCCGGAAAGTCTCCACCAGGTAGTCGTACAAGTTCCATTCTGAACTGGACACATAGAAAAAGGGGTTTGGCTTGTCTGAGCTCGTATGCGAAAGTGCCAGCAGGGTGTAGTGAAGCTGGGCACCCGGGAAAGTTTTCCTGGTGCGTGGATTCTTGATAAACAGCTCCCTTAGCCGCCTCCATATCGTTGCCGAATGAGAGATCATAATGGTGTCATCAACATCCGAGACAAAGGCATATTGCGTGCTATGTGGCACATATATCGTTCCTGCACACGTGGCGATCACCTCCCCCTCCGCGTCCAATGCCTCCACCGTAACGTTGTGCCATCCGGTAGTTACCTCGTGGTTTGCCTTCCACTCAAATTTAAAGAACCCATCATACTCGGCAACCTGCTCTATGGTCTGCCCGTAAAATGTCAGCCGTAGACGCAGAAAAGGATAGGGCTTTAGAATGAACAACTTCAACAAGTGGGCGATATTTACAAACAGGTTGCTGCTGAAATTCTGCGCGGTCTTTGCACGAAATTTAAACGCATTGCCATAAATAACCAGATTGTTGGTATGCCCGTAACCGTGGTAGAGCTTAATACTTACAGAATTATTCATTACTTTCGAAACAGACCATTAATAAAGTTGTTTGTCAAATTAAACAAAAGCCGATGAACGCTGAAACTGCCAGGTTAAAATTATTATTTATAATTAACCCGGGCGCTGGTAATGGAACTGTCAACTACAAGGAAGAGATATCTGCTTACTTCAGCGAATTGCCGCACAAATTCCAACTCTATGAACTTCACAAGAACTGCAAGGAGGAAGAAATCCGGCAGGTCATCAAAAAATCGGGAGCCGACCGCGTGATTGCCGTGGGTGGAGACGGAACCCTGAAGCTAATTGCAGAGTGCCAGCTGAATACAAATCTTCCGATCGGGATTATCCCGGGGGGATCTGCAAACGGCATGGCCAAGGAGCTCGGGATATCCATGGACGTGAAAGAGGCACTGGAAACAGCCATAAACAGTATACCCAAGAAAATCCATGTGGTCATGGTCAATAATGAACTGTGTATTCACCTTTCAGACATCGGATTCAATGCCTACGTGATAAAGAAGTTTGATGACCTTCCACGAAGGGGCATGTGGGCCTATGCCAAAGCCACCTGGTATGCCTTGTGGCATTACCACAAAATGGATGTGACCTTTAAGATTGATGGGAAAAAGATATGCTCGGAGGCCGCAATGGTGGTGATTGCCAATGCAACTATGTACGGTACCGGCGTAAAGATTAACCCGGAAGGAAAGCTAGATGACGGTGTTTTTGAAGTTATTCTGGTGAAAAAGTATTCCATCCTGGAGATTTTAAAAAGCCGGTTCACGAACATTCCCTTTAATCCGGAAAAAATAGAGTTATTTAAAACGGAAAGCCTGGTCATTAATTCCAGGCACAAGACCCACTTTCAGGTCGATGGCGAATATATCGGACAGGTGAACACCATTCATGCACACATCCTCACCGACGCGATCAATATTATCGCGGGGCCACAATAAACTTCTTATAGGAAAGAATGGAATAATAGAGACGGAAAAACTCGGCCATTACACATATACGAAACAACCAACTGAAAAATTCATCACCCAAGGACAGCACTTCGGGTAGTAAAGTGATAAATCCGATGGAAAACACAAGCAGAAAGAGGCGGAAGGGAAACTGGATGTAATACATGACAAGTCCATACTTCTTGAAGCGGTACTGCCCTGCCGTTGTTGCAAACAGAGAAACATACATCAGTACGGTTAAGCACACTTTAGCAATGGAAAAAGCATCTGTTTTGACGTCATCTAAATGGGTCACCAGCGTCCACAGCTGTGCCGATAAGAACAGTATGCTGATCAGATCGAGCAGTGCAAAAACTTTAAAGGTCAGACGCATAGAATCCTTTTGATTAAAATTTAAAAGTATGCTTAAGAATGATGTCTGGATTCGGACAATTGCGCAGATACCGTTCCCGTTCTGAATACTTACATACGCCGGGATAGTCGCTTGTCATACCCTCCATATCAAAGATAAGTTGAAAATGCAAGTGAGGCGGCCAGTACCCATTCTCTTCTGCCCGGCCAAAGTCGGCGAAATGTGTTCCCGCTGGAATAGCTTTCCCGGGGGTTAAACCCTCCAGTGCAGCCAGATTTAAGTGCCCATACAAACCATAAAACACCAGATCTTTTACCCGGTACTTCAGGATAATGGTACTTCCGTAATCTCCGAAGTGATCATTGAAGCCAAAGCCATGCACGACGGCATCGTGAAAGTTATAGACCGGCGTGCCCGCAATACCCCAGATGTCTACGCCAAGATGTAAACGACGCGGCTCCACATCCCCACTAAAGTGTGTACTTCTCGAGTAAATGGTGCGGTGCTCGTCGTATCCACCAACTGCATATTTACACTGGTGTTCGGCAAGCTTATCTGTCACCCATTTACTAAAAGTGGTTGTGTCGTCTAGAATTTCAGGACGCAGCTCTGTATTGCTGCTGGTCAGGTTAAAAGGATAAACCTGATCCGTTGACGGATCAAAATCCACGACCGGATAAATGCTGATGTCACCAGCATTTAGATAGTCCTCAATTCTCTGAATCGGCGTCATCCGCTGTATTTCCAGTTTCCTTCCGCTCCCTGGCAAGTTTATCAAAAATCTTGTCCATATGCGCCGAGTACTGGTTGGTATCGTCTACAAAGAAAGTAAGTGTCGGAACAACCCGAGCCTGGTGGCGGATTCGGGAGCCCAGCTTATACCGGATTTCTCCGGCGTGGGAATTAACCGTATTTACGGATAGCGTGGTATTGTCGGTATTTAAAAAACTTAGGTATACTTTGGCAACAGCGAGGTCGGGAGACACCCGGACCTTAGTAATGGTAACCAGGGTATTGGGCAGATAAGCGGCGCCTTCTTTCTGGAAAACAGCTGCAAGCTCTTCTTGTAAAAGACCTGCAAATTTCTGTTGACGTTTACTTTCCATGATAATGGGTTATGTTCTAATTAATATAGCAGCTTATCGTAAGGGTAACGCTGGGTATGCATCGCCAGCACCTTATCGTACAATAACTGTTTGAATTCTTCTAAATTTTCTTTGTTCAGGGCAGAAATAAAAAGGGCCGGCGCATTGTGCTGTGCCATCCAGGTTTTCTTGAAATCTTCCAGGGTAAGCGTTACCTTCTCTTCTTCATGCATCTCCGGTGCTTCCGGACTCACGTATGCATCAATCTTGTTGAACACCACGATGGTTTGTTTTTCCCGCGCACCGAGATCCTTTAAGGTCTCATTAACCACATTGATCTGATCTTCAAAGTTTGGGTGAGAAACATCCACGACGTGGATCAGAATGTCAGCCTCACGCACTTCATCGAGCGTAGATTTGAAACATTCCACCAGGTGATGCGGAAGTTTACGGATAAAACCAACGGTATCAGACAATAAGAAAGGCAGGTTGTCAATGACCACTTTACGTACGGTCGTATCCAGCGTCGCAAACAGCTTGTTTTCCGCAAAGACTTCAGATTTTGAAAGCATGTTCATGATGGTGGATTTCCCCACGTTGGTATATCCCACCAGGGCTACACGGATCAGCTCCACCCGGTTCTTCCTTTGCGTTTCATTTTGCTTATCGATAAGTTTTAAACGGCTTTTCAGCAAGGAGATCTTCTCCAGGATCATCCTCCGGTCACTCTCGATCTGACTCTCACCCGGACCACGCATACCGATACCCCCCTTTTGCCGTTCCAGGTGGGTCCATAAACGGGTTAGCCGGGGCAGCAAATATTGAAGCTGTGCAAGCTCAACCTGGGTCTTAGCCTGTGCCGTTTGGGCCCGGCCGGCGAAGATATCCAGAATCAGGTTACTCCTGTCCAGCACTTTAATCTGTAATTCACGTTCGATGTTACGGAGCTGCGATGGCGATAGTTCATCGTCAAATACCACCATATCGATCTCTTCCGAGAGGATATAGCCTTTTATTTCTTCCAGTTTACCGGTACCTACAAAGGTGGCCCGGTCAGGCTTAAGCATTTTTTGCGTAAAAACATGCTCAACTTTACCGCCTGCAGTATCCACAAGAAATGCAAGTTCTTCCAGATATTCTTTGGTTTCCTCTGGCTTTTCTCCTGGTCTAATGACGCCTACAAGAACTGCCCGTTCCTGCTTTAGCGCTGTATCATACGTTTTTTGTTTTCCCATGTAAAATGCAAAGATACAAAAGTTATACCGAGATCAATTCACTAACAAAATGCTTCATTGCTTCTGCAGGCGCTGCAGTCTTCATGAAATTCTCACCAATAAGGAACCCGTTAAAACCGGCTCGTTTAAGTTCCAGGATGGTCTGCGGATGGCTTATCGCACTTTCCGAGATCTTCAGGAACTCCGCCGGAATCTTGTTCACCAGATCGAAGGAGGTCTGAATATTTACCGTAAAATCTGCAAGGTTACGGTTGTTTACACCTATTGCATCTACATTGGAATTTATGCTCCGTTCCAGTTCTTCCAGATTGTGTACTTCCAGAAGTACATTCAGACCGATACTTTTTGCCAGTGCTGCAAAGGCGCTGATCTGTGCCGGAGTGAGAATTGCCGCGATAAGCAAAATAACATCCGCACCCATCGCCTTTGCTTCCAGGATCTGATACTCATCGATCATGAAGTCTTTCCGCAAGATAGGGATCTCATTTACAGCCCGCCCAGCTTGCAGGTCACGGGTATGCCCGCCAAAAAAGTCGGTATCAGTGAGGATCGACAACGCAGATGCTCCTGCAGAAGCATACCCGGTAGTCACCTCCGCTACCGTTGCCGCACCGTTTATAATTCCTTTGGAGGGCGACCGCCTTTTGAATTCTGCAATGATCCCCGTTCTGTTGGGATCCAGCAGAAAGGTTTTAAAAGCATGTGTTTGACGTCCAAAATTGTTGCTGGCTTCCAGATCCGCAACAGCGGTTTTCGCTTTGGCCTCAATTACCTCTTCTTTCTTACGTAGTACAATCCTGTCTAATATATTCATGTTAAGCCTCCAACCAGTTTTTCATCATTTGTCTACCATGTTCTGTCAATACGCTCTCCGGGTGGAATTGTACCCCACGAACGTCGAATTCTACATGCCTTAATGCCATAATCTGCTGCGTCTCGTCAGCAGCGGTCACTTTTATGCAGGATGGAAGGTTTTCACTGGCTACCACCCAGGAATGATACCTGCCGACAAGGAAGTTCGCCGGGCATGCTTTAAATAAGAGTTCCTCCGGGTCGGTGATGGATATCGGCGTTGCGATACCATGCATCGGCTGGCCCAGGTTCAGTAAGGAACCACCGAAAGCCTCCGCAATCGCTTGCTGCCCCAGGCAAACACCGAAGATACTCTTCGTTGGCGCATAGGTTCTAATGAGTTCCAGCAGAGCGCCTGCCTCCTCGGGAATCCCCGGGCCGGGCGACAACAGGATCTTATCGAACTGATCTACATCGGCCATCTCAAACTTATCATTTCTCCAAACTTCTGCTTCCTGTCCGACTTCATTTATCAAATGAACCAGGTTGTACGTGAAGGAATCGTAGTTATCTATTATCAGTACTTTCTTTTGCATGTCTGTAAATCTTAAATTTCTTTCGCCATATCCAATGCTTTACGCAAGGCAGCGATCTTGTTGTTCACTTCATTTAACTCATTCTGCGGAACAGAGTCAGCCACAATCCCCGCACCTGCGCGATAATAAAGCTGGTTGTTCTTCGCCATGAATGTTCTGATCATGATGGCATGGTTGAATTCTTCGTTAAAGCCCATGTAACCAATTGCGCCGGCATAAAAATTCCGCGCCAGCCCCTCATACTTGTCGATTAGCTGCATGGCTTTATACTTGGGTGCACCGCTTAACGTTCCTGCAGGGTAAGTGTCGGCGACTACCTTAATTGCCGAACCACCATCCTGAATGGTTCCCGTAACCTTGGAAACGAGGTGGATCAGGTGCGAATAGTATTGAACTTCCTTGAACGATTTCACCTCAACCTGTTTGCAGTGGCGGCTCAGGTCATTCCTGGCCAGGTCCACCAGCATCACATGTTCAGCACTTTCCTTTGGATCTTCTTCCAGCTGTTTGGCCAGCAGTGCATCCTCTTCATCATTCCCTGTCCGTTTAAAGGTGCCGGCAATCGGATAGATGTTCGCTGTATTATTTGAGATGGTGATCTGTGCTTCCGGCGAAGAGCCAAAAAGCTTGAAATTGCCGTAGTCAAAATAAAACAGATATGGGGAAGGGTTTATGGAGCGCAGACAGCGGTACACATTGAACTCATCGCCGGTAAATCCCTGACTAAAAGCTCTGGAAGGAACAATCTGGAACACATCTCCCCGAAGAATATGCGTTTTCATTTTTTCCACCATGGCAATGAACTCCTCATCTGTTAAATTAGATTCCTCAGCCCCTTTTGTATCGAATTTATATTCCGGAAAGTTTTTATTCTGAATGATGTACTCCAGCTTCTCCAGGTCTTCATCCTGATCTCCGTTGAACGTATTCTTGAAAATCGTCACCTGATTTCTAAAGTGATCTACCGCGATGATATACCGGTAGATGTGGTACTGCATAACTGGAATTTCCTGGCCTGCCGGTGTTTCTGCCTGGAAAGTAATGTCTTCGAAATGAGGAATAACATTCCAGGAGAAATATCCAAATAGACCATTCGAAATGTACCGTTTGTCGGGAAGTGGATCGGTATTAAATGCCAATTTAAACGACTGAATCTCCTCTGTCAGGTTAAAAGTGGTTTTATTCTCGCTTGAACCGTCAGGAAAGTATGTGGAAAGTACATTTTTATCCAGCGTGATACCTGCAACCGGATCGGCACACACGTAACTTACTGAATTCTCCCGGCTATGGTAGTCGGAGCTTTCCAGCAAGATGGTGTTTGGAAATACATCCCTTAACCTCAGGTATATACTTACCGGAGTGGCTGTATCGGCCAGCTTCTTTTTAAACGATGTCTTTAGGTTGTATGTCTTCATTCGTAGCTATTTTTTAAACAACAAAAAACCCGACGTAAGTTACGTCGGGTTCATGTAGATTTTAAGGTTTAGGTTTTGTAAACTATAAGGTACACAGGGCTGCGACGAAACTCTTTTCAGAATTACTACGCCATTGCCAGCTATGTATGTTTTTGATCACGAAAGCAAAAATATAAATAAATATAAGAAATGGAAATTATTTGATCTAAAACTTAGGAGATTCCGAATAAAGGGCGGCTTGGGTCTGCTTTCACCATCATCAGAATTGCTGCAGTAATGACAAGCAGTGCAAGGCCAAAATATAAAAAGATCGTCCGGTGTTTCACCAGGTCACTCCCCGGCCTTTTCGAACGTGCATTTCCAACAGTTACTAAAATCACTGCAAAAATCATCATGCCAATATGTTCCATCTTCCAGTACCTACCAATCGCTACAGAAGAATCTGCTTTATACCAGTCGTTCATAAAATACAACAACAAGCCAAGTAGAAACTGAATGTGCGTACTGATCAGCGCAAACACATTCAGCTTTCTGTTGCCTTCAGTATATTGTTTTTTGCCGACGTATCCGGACAAAGCATTGATGAATGCAACAAGCAACATCAGAATAACAACATAACGCCAGCCGGAGTGTGCGTCTTTCAATATTTCGTAAATACCCATAATGCTAATTTTACATCAAACATAAATAATTCTTACCTATTAACAGAAAAAGTGATGAAAAGTATTTAATTTATGGCACATAGTTGAACTTTCGGAAATGAAACGCCGAAAATTGTGCAAAGCATGAAAATAATTGCGGAAAAACATTTACGAAAGATGACGAAAAGAACTGAAGTACAGTAAGTTTAAAGTTTAGCGGATATTACTTACCTATACATAAAGGCATAACGATAATAGTAGATACACTGATCGGGGAAATAGAAAGACGCCAACGGGTGAAGAACCAACACAAACCAGGCAGGAAGTTGAATGGGTATAAAGTTTAAAAGCGACCCTATCCGGGGCCGCTTTATTAACTAACTCAATATTCATAAAACTGCTGTTGGGGAAGGAGTCGAACCTTCAAGGAGTAGTTAGCCCTTTCGGGTTTTCCAATTCTCCGCCACCGAGACAAGGAGGTGTGTTTGCCAGTTCCACCACCCAACAGGATCTGAGCAAGTGTTAAAGAACTATTTTTTCTTACTTGCTTGATACAAATGTAAAGGGATTATCGATACGTTGCAAATATAATAACCAATTATTTTTATTTTTACAAATAAGATAATTAACTTAGATATACATTAACAACTCTTCAAACGATGCTAAAAAAAGAAAGCCTAAATTTAGAAATTGATAACCTGGATATTGAGATCCTTAAACAGTTGATGCACGATGCCACTAAACCTTACACGGAAATCGCTAAAGATCTGATCGTTTCGGGTGGAACCATCCATGTAAGAATGAAGAAACTACATGAACTTGGTATCATAAAGGGCTCACACTTAATCATTGACCCTCAAAAAGCGGGTTATGACATTTGTGCCTTTCTTGGAATCTATCTGGAAAAAGGGATTCAATATAAAGATGCGGTTGCACAACTCAGCAAAATTAAAGAAGTTGTCGAACTTCACTATACAACCGGATCATACAGCATGTTCGCTAAGATCATCTGCCGCGATACTTCCCACCTCAGACATGTACTGAACGAAGAGATTCAGGCCGTAACCGGAATCCAACGCACAGAGACCCTTATATCATTGGAGGAAAGTATCAAAAGGCAAATAGAGTTGAGCTGATTATTTTTTAAACAGGTTTTTTAGCGCTTCAAGTTTCACCTGCAAGTCGCCGTCGGCTTGTTTACTTTTAGCTGCTGGTTTCCCTACAGCTGGCTTTTCCTTTGTCTTCACATCTGCGGGCCGTTTTTGGGCCTTGGTTGCTTCACGTGTGCGGGTTGCTTTAGGCTGCGCAACCTGTTCGGTACGCATAGAGAGCGAAATCCGTTTACGCGCAGCGTCAACCTCGGTTACGGTAACTTCTACCTTCTGGTGCACTTTAACCACATCATTCGGGTTGGAGACAAAGCGGTTTGCAAGCTGACTGGTATGCACCAATCCGTCCTGATGTACGCCGATATCAACGAAAGCCCCAAAGTTCGTGATGTTGGTTACGATACCCGGCAACTTCATCCCTACTTTCAGATCCTTCACTTCGTTTATACCTTCCGTGAAGCTGAACGCCTCAAACTGTTCCCTTGGGTCACGGCCTGGCTTCGCCAGCTCTTTCAGGATATCTTTTAATGTCGGCAATCCGATCTCCTCGCTCACATAGGCCTCCAGCTTAATTTGCTTTTGCAATTCCGGGCTTTTGATCAGTTGACTTACGCTGCAATTTAGATCTCTTGCCATCTTATTGACCAGGGGATATCTTTCCGGGTGGACTCCACTGGAATCAAGCGCATGCTCCGCGTTCCGGATCCTCAAAAATCCTGCAGCCTGCTCAAAAGCCTTATCGCCCAGCCGCGGAACCTTTTTTAAACTCTCCCGGTTTTTGAAGGCACCATGTTCATTCCTGTAGGAAACGATGTTCTGCGCCAGCTGTGGCCCAAGGCCTGACACATACGCCAACACCTGCTTCGATGCAGTGTTCAGCTCTACGCCTACGGCATTTACGCAGCTCATCACGGTATCGTCCAGCGACTGCTGCAATTTATTCTGGTCAACATCATGCTGGTACTGGCCTACCCCAATCGACTTCGGATCTATTTTGACCAGCTCGGCAAGTGGGTCCATCAGCCTGCGCCCGATCGACACTGCCCCACGTACAGTCAGGTCCTGTGTAGGGAACTCTTCCCGTGCAACCTCAGAAGCGGAGTAAATGGAAGCACCATTCTCACTCACCATCACGACCAGCACATCTTCGAGGCCTAAACCACGGATGAACACTTCCGTTTCCCTCCCGGCCGTTCCATTGCCAATGGCGATCGCTTCTACCCCATGTTTGCTGCACAGGCTACGGATAGTATCTGCTGCCTTTTTCACATTACCCTGCCCGGTATGGGGGTAAATCGTTGTATTTTCCAGCAGCTTGCCCTGTTGATCCAGGCAAACAACTTTACATCCTGTACGAAATCCCGGATCAACGGCCAGGACATTCTTCTGGCCCATGGGCGCCGCCAGCAGCAGCTGCCTGGCATTTTCTGCAAATACCCGTATCGCTTCCTCCTCCGCTTTTGCTTTAGATAAATTGCGAATCTCTGTTTCCATAGCAGGTCCAAGCAAACGCTTGTATGCATCTGCAACCGCTAACTTCACCTGTCCTGCAGCAGGCCCCATTCCTTTTATATATTGACGCTCCAAAATCGGCAATGCACCCTCTTCCGGCGGCATGGTTTCCAACTTCAATATGCCTTCATTTTCCGCACGGCGGATCGCCAGGATCCGGTGGGATGGTGCCGCCTTAAGCGGTTCTTCCCAGGCAAAATAGTCCTTATACTTTACGCCTTCCTCTTCCTTGCCTTTGATTACTGTGGACTTAAATATTGCCTTCTGCTGAAAATACTCGCGCATCGCCGTTCTCACCTCCGCGTTCTCACTCACCATTTCCGCAATAATGTCCCGCGCACCGGCGAGGGCATCCTCTGTACTGTTTACGCCCAGATCTGCTTGTACATACCTGGCTGCTTCAGTATCCAGGTTCAGATTTCCCTGTTCAAGCAATGTGCGCGCCAGCGGCTCCAGGCCCTTCTTTCGCGCTTCTGACGCCCTGGTTTTACGTTTTGGTTTAAAAGGAAGGTAAAGGTCTTCTATAACAGTGATGTTCGTTGCCGCATTGATCTGAGCTTTAAGCTCCGGAGACAACTTATCCAAAGCAGCAAGTGCCTTCAGAATGGCCTCCCTGCGTTTGTCCAGATCGCGGAGTTGCTGAAAACGATCCCGTACTGCTGCCACCTGCAACTCATCTAAACTTCCCGTCATCTCTTTACGGTATCTGGAAATAAACGGAACAGTTGCCCCTTCATCCAGCAAGGCTATTGTTGCAACAACCTGTTTCTCTGCAACGCCCAATTCAGCGGCGATTATTTTTGAATGTTGACTCATCATCGATATTTTTAAAAACAAAAAAATCCCGTGGGTTTTAGCCAACGGGATTATATTTTGGGTTTTTGTATACTTATTTTTTTACGTACATAACTTCTTTAACTGCTTTTACCACGCGTTCTGCATTCGGTAAGCTTGCTGCAATTAAAGTTGGCGCATATGGAAGCGGCACGTCTGCACAAGTAATGCGCAACACAGGAGCATCCAGATGATCGAAAGCATTTTTCTGAACATTGAATGCAATCTCAGATGAGATCGAAGCCAATGGCCATGCTTCTTCAACAATTACCAAACGGTTGGTTTTCTTAACCGACTCAATGATGGTCGCATAGTCAATAGGACGAACAGTACGTAAGTCAATTACTTCTGCATTGATTCCTTCTTTGGTCAACTCCTCAACAGCAGGATTCACCACACGCGTTAACATTTTACCGAAGGTAACAATCGTTACATCAGTTCCTTGTTTCACCACATTTGCTTTACCAATTTCCAGGTAATACTCTTCTTCAGGAACTTCGCCTTTATCACCATACATCACCTCAGACTCCATGAAAATCACTGGATCCGGATCGATGATCGCCTGTTTTAGCAATCCTTTTGCTTCGTATGGAGTAGAAGGAACTACAACCTTTAAACCAGGGCAGTTTGCATACCAGTTTTCAAAGTTTTGGGAGTGTTGTGCGCCGAGCTGTCCCGCATTACCGGTCGGCCCGCGGAAAACTATTGGAATAGAGAACTGGCCTCCACTCATAGACAACATCTTTGCAGCTCCATTTATAATCTGATCTATTGCAACCAATGAGAAGTTGAAAGTCATAAACTCAATGATTGGAATCAAACCGTTCATTGCAGCACCAATACCTATTCCTGCAAATCCCAGCTCTGCAATTGGTGTATCAATGATACGTTTGTCGCCAAACTCATCAAGCATACCTTGACTAACTTTATAAGCACCATTATATTGAGCAACCTCTTCCCCCATCAAAAAGACGTTTTCATTCTTACGCATTTCTTCGTTCAAGGCTTCACGCAAGGCTTCTCTAAATTGAATTTCTCTCATTGTATATTCAAGTATTAACTGCGGCAAATATAAGTATTGTTAATTAAATAAAAAGTAGTGTTTTAATTACATTTCCCTTTGCAATTACATGCCGCATAAAGTAATATAAGGAGAATATATAAAGCTGTTTTCATTCGTTGTCGGCGTAAATGGCACGCTTTCATCAAACAGCTCGGAAAGTTTCTGACGCAGCAGCTCCACAAATTCGAGCTTGACCTCCGAAAGCCGGTCTCCTGCTAATCTGGTTTTACCACGTCCTTCCATAAAGTAGGCACCCGCTGTACGCATGTTGCGGATACTGTAAATATTTGGCTCCACGCGCTCCTTGCCGTTCGCCTGCTCGTATACATGGGTATAAAAAAGCGTTTGGATCAAAGCCTTGTTTTGCTTTTTCCCATTCCGCTCAAACACCTCTTCGATTGAGCTGAACCGCAGATCATCACTACCGGTTTTGTAATCCACAATCCGCGTGATCCCATCCTTCTCATCTATCCGGTCAATAATACCATGGAGCGTAATGCTTTTTTTTACGCCTGCTGCGAAGAACTCAAAGTTGATCTGATCCTTTTTCTCCAGTGCCAGAATTTTAAACGGCGCATGTGCTTCGTCCTGATCGAGTATAATATCCGCGTATTCCTTCACAATAGCGAGCACCACTTTCTGCATGCCGTTGTGGTTAACGGCATGTTGCTCATCGTTGAACACGATCCGCGCAAAGGCACGTTCACTTAGGCGCGGGATGGTCTTCCGGTGTTCCGCAATGCGCTCCTTATTGATCATCGCATCCGATCGCATCAGTTCACGGTAAAACGTTTCCAGCATCCAATGCAGCATCATTCCGATGATGTTGGCTTCTACATTTTCCACCACCTCCTTAGGCTCTTCAATCCGCGCCACATACCTATAGAAAAACTGCAGCGGACAATCCACGTAGGTCGTTAGTGCCGTAGCAGAAAGGCGTTGTTCTCCCGTCAGGTACTTGTTCAGCAGGCCCATCACCTGTTCATCCTTGCTGATCTGCACTGGAATTTTACTTTCTGTGGCAATCTCCTGCTGCTGTTGAAAATAATTGAACTGATAACCGCTTTCATATTCCAGTTGCCTCAGGAACCTGCTCGGCTCTCCGGTATTGCGCTCATCCGTCTGCCCATTGTACACCAGACTGATGTTTTCTGCGCGCTGCAGCAGCCGGTAAAACATATAGGCAGAGATGGCATCCTGATTTTCGATCACCGGCAACCCGTGCGCCCGCCTTATGCCATCGGGTATAAAGCTGGTGGATATCGTTGATTGCGGCAGTACACCTTCGTTTACCCCGAGTATGTAGATGTGTTCAAAGTCCAGATTCCTGCTCTCCAGCAAACCCATGACCTGAATTCCCTGAAGTGGCTCTCCGCTAAGTGGCACCGCAATCCCCTGAATCGCTTTCTGGATCAGCGACAACACAAAAGAAAGCTCTTTCTGCTGATCACGAGGATGATCATGTAAGTGCTCCGCCAACGTATCGTGCAGGCGGTTCAGTTCCTTCATCGTTGCGACAAACAGATCGGCCTCTGTCTGCTTCAACGTTTTCTGTGCAAGTTGATATTCCAGAATATACTTTAGAATTTCCTGAAAAGCAGATGTGGCTTCCGAAGCAGCCGTAACCCTGTTGAAGAACAACGCCAACAAACCCCGCTGCCCGATAAGTCTGGAAACAGGCACTTCCACCAGCTGTTCGTCGATGAGCTTCTGCTGGATTTTGTCGCGCATCTTCTCCGACACTCCCGTTAGCGGATGGGATAGAAAAGCCTCCACCTCTTTAAAGTTAACGGTTTCCCCCTGTGTGTCATTCATCTGCGCCTGCACGCACAGCCATAAGTCGGCAAGGCCGAAAATAGAGGATGCTGCCAGTGGATAACCCATCGTCACATTCAGATTTACCGGATGGTTTTTCTCGCCATCATGGTACTGGGTAGGTATGGTCTGAAGCACAGGAAGCAATAAACTCTCATCGGCAAGGATAAGGGCCACCTGTCCGGCATGTACGTTATCTTTTAATAGCGGATAGTCGCTCTGCAATGCCTGATGCAGGATTTTTGCCTGTGCAGTATGACCCTGTGTCGGAAATACATTCACCTTCTTTACCTTCGATTTAATCAGCGAACGGCTTCCTTCCAGCGCGTTAACCAACCCTGTTTTGTTCAGGTTTTTCCGCAGGAACAATCCAGCTTCCTGGGTGCTATCCTCCATATAATAGGTGTCGGTATCGAAGTAGAATAACGCCAGGCCCTGGTCCTGAAGACGCTTAAAGACCACCGCCTCGGCCTGGGTCAGGGCATTGAAGCCCACAAACACCAGCTTGCCTTTGGCAAAAGGAGCCGTAAAGCCGGGCAGGCCTTTTCCCGCCGCCAGATTCCGGTACACCTGACCCATAGTGATAAATCCTTTCGTTTTCAGCGCGGCATGATACTGTTCATAGATCGCGGGCATCCTCCGCCACATGCGTATAAACTGCTCCTGCTGCTTCTTCTGTTTTCCTTCCGAGTAGGAGCGCCAGAATCCACGTAAAAACTCCTGCTGCTCGTCCGTCAGGTAATCGAACTGCAAGTCTATTTCCGCAATATCTTCAAGCTCCTCGAACAATTTAAAAGCATCCACCAGGTCATTATCAATCTGCGAAAAGTCACTCAAAATGATTCGTGCAATTGGATAGAACTTCGCCGGTTCCATCGCCTTCATGCGATCCTTTTCCAACAGATCGTTGTACACCTTAAACAACGTAAAGAACTGCGTAAAAGGGTCGGCGATCTTCAGGTCCGAAGAAAGCGCAAACAGCTCTTGAATGGTGTAGAATGAAGGACTCCAAAAGGGCCGCTGAAGTATTCTGCCGACGTGATTTTGCAGGTAAGCCGCCGGGCGCTTATTGTTAAAAACAATTGCAGAATGTTGTAAGTTGTCGCCCAACCGCTCAATTAAATCTTCCGCTACCTCTTCTAAAAATGGTCTCATACTTGTTTTAGTTTACCCGTAACCGCGTAAAATAAATACGTTTGTACGTTCTTATAACCCATCGCGACCAGCAGATCCCTATAGTGATCCACTTGCTCAATGTGTTTGTTGCTTTCTTCCAATGTAAATTTATAGTCGATGATGGTTACCCCATCCGGGTGGATCAGCACCTTATCCGGCCGGTAACTTTTGCCTTCTGCGTCGATGATCGTCTGCTCCGTCAGCCGTTCACTGCTTTTATTCAACAGTACCTGCAGGTCTCGGTTGTTCAATACGGCCAGTGCCTGTGCCTCAAGACCCTTCAGCTCCTCTGTTTTAACAATGCCTTCTAAAAGCAGGTTATTGAGCACACGGCTGACATCTTCCGCATCAACAGCCATTGCCAGCACCTCATGTAAGATCGTACCCAGCCGGCCAGCATTATTCCCCGTCAGCAGGTCGATCTCACTGCGCTTTAAGCCTGCACTAAAAACCTGACTTAGCCTGTCGGATGTCGGATAGTGCGCCAGCTTTATCGCCGAACCGCCTTCATCAAACTCCTCCGGACTGTTCACTGGTTCATCGATGATGTATACTCCATCTTCTGAAAACTCCGCATCAAGGGTCTTCAGCAGCAGATCACCGATGTGCGTAATGGAGTCTGACTTCTTTCCAACGGTACTGATGTACAGATATTCCTTGGACCGGGTGGTTGCCACGTAAAGCATATTGAGCGCATCCATGTTGTTGAACAGGAGCTCCTCAAAGTAAGGCCTTGCTACAGCCGATTTCCCCAGGTCTTTGTTGTATCTTAATGGTATGCTCTGCAGGTGGTGGTAGGGTGTACCCGCTGCAGGTACCCAAAAGATACCGTTCGTTTTTCCATTGATTTCCCAGTTGCAAAAAGGAAGCATGACCGCCTTAAAAGCAAGCCCCTTTGATTTATGTATGGTCACCACCTGTACCGCATCCGCACTTTCTGAGGAGGGGAGCGTTTTCCGCAATCCTTCTTCTTCCCAGTACCGCAAGAATGCAGCAACACCTTTTTCACCCTGCCCGGCGAAATTCCCGGTCAGATCCCTGAAGGCAAAAAGATAGGGAAGATGAGCCTCCATGCCGGTTAAGCCGTAAGCTTCCAAAATCTTCTCCACCAGTTCCGGCAAAGGCTGCTGCATCCAGGTTTGCCAATGCATACACAGTGCAGGCGGCAGGACCTCCGTCAACTGTGCCAGAGTTTTAAATTTCAGCGCAAAATAATGATGGGTCTCTACCGATCTTCCATGGAGACGCGCATACAGGCTGATGCAATTGGCTTTATAAAGCCCGGTATTTCCCGGCACGCCCGCCAGGACGTTCAATGTATTCAATATGAGCTTGATTGCCGGATTGTTGGCAATCAGCAAAGCCTCTCCGCTAATTACATTAATGCCGGCCTCCAAAAGGGCCTTTACCGTTGCAATCGCCTCCGAGTTTTTTCGCACCAGTACGCAGATGTCTTTCCGCTTGTATTTGCGAACCTCCAGCAGTTCTTTAATTTCATCCAGCATTCGCCGGATGGCCTGATCCATGAAGTTGTTCCGGTTTATTGCCGTGCCATCGGCATCCTCTTTTAATACGAGGCACTTTATTGTACCGCCGCTAAGCGTTTTCGGCGTCAGCTTTTGGGTTGCGGCAACATATACGTCGGTGACGATGCGGTCGAAACCCATTTTCTGCCACCAGGAAACAACTGCTCCATCGGAATCCTGATCATCTATGGTGTCATTCAACTGCCTTTGGAGGATCTGCGGAAGCTGCTTGAACAGTTGATTGTTGAAATTTATAATGTTTACGGTACTACGGTAATTTTCCTCCAGACTATCGTCCACCACGTTGTGCGCGCCCAGCTCTATTTTGGCCTGTTGATGCAGAATGTTCCAGTCACCATTACGCCAGCGGTAGATCGACTGCTTTGTATCGCCTACGATCAGGTGATCGGTCAAGTTTCCGCTTGGAGAGGCAATTGCATTGATCAGCAATGATTTGAAGCTCCCCCATTGGTTGGACGAGGTATCCTGAAATTCATCAAACAGGAAGTTCCGGTACCTGTTGCCCATCTTCTCCCAAATGAAGGACGGGTTTTCTCCGGCATCATCCGTAATACCCCTCAATAGGTTCTGTGCATCACTGATCAGCAGGTTCTGGCTTTCATCGCGATAGCTTTTGAGCAATGCCGCCATTTCCTGCATCAAACGCAGGTAATACAGGTTTTTATTAAATCCCTGTGCAAGCACATAGTCCGCCAGCCCCTGCCGGTAGGTCTCCGAAAGTTTCTTCAGCGTCGGATTGAGCTCCTCGAACAGACCTGCACCCTGCCCTTTTTTAAACCATTCTTCTGGCTGGTCGATCAGCTTATCCAGGCTGTCGATCTTTCCAAAGTCGCCGGCAGCAATCTTCCTCAGATTGAAGAGCGGCGACTTTGAAATCCCTTTCAGGCTTGTGCGGTCGATGTCCATCACCTCGAAAATTTCCGCCGCATCTGTTGCATACTGCACGATCGTACTTTCAAAAAGTTCGATCCGCTGCCGTGTCAATGTCTGATAGTCTTTGAAGAGCTCATCGATATTGGCAACTTCTCCAAGGGCTTCCACAGCCTTTTCAAACGGCTGATAACGTTCCTTGAAGATCTCGCCGGTCAAGTCCAGAAGTTCGCGCCGATAGTTCCAGCTTACATTGTTGTTGATCCTTTCTTTCGCGAGATCGATGATCCACTGCAACAATTGCGGCTGACTGTCCAGTGCCTTGTCCAGCCGGTCGGCAAGCTCATTCTTGACTTTGTCGTAATTCATCTCCAGCGCATAGCCAGAGTCCAGGCCGAGTTCAAAAGCGAACCCGCGGATCACCTTCTGAACAAACCCATCGATGGTACTCACCGAAAAGCGGCTGTAATCGTGCAGGATCTTGCGGTATATCAAATCTGCCTTTTGCCGGAGTGTATCCGGCGTCAGCTGCGGATGGGCCTTGAGGATGAGCAGCCTGTAGTCGTTGATCTTCCGCGATTCATCACCCAGCGCCAAACCCCTCAGTACGTCCAGAATCCGGGTTTTCATCTCTTCAGTTGCCTTATTGGTAAAGGTTACGGCCAGAATCTCCCGGTATTTATTTTCACCGCTGAATAGCAGGGTCAGATAATGTACCGTCAGACTGAATGTCTTGCCTGATCCGGCAGATGCTTGAAGAATTTTAATGGGTTGAGGCATATAACAAAGATAACGGATTGCCTGTTTAATGCTAATTCAAATGTCGCCCTGCAAAAACACCAGGGAGAAGGTAAAGGCCACAGCATAAAAAAGGTCCAGGATTTTTTACAAAACTGGACCTATGCTGCAGTACATGCTCCTGCAAAATAATGTAAGAACTACTTATTCACCGGCTCCATATTGGAAAAAGGTGTTTACACTCACTGGTAATTTCCCGGTCGGAACAAGCTTGTTGCTGATGACATCCGCGGCAGCCTTTTGCATGAAATCCTCTTTTTGATAGGCTACAATTAAGGCTTTACTGTTTTCCAGCCCCGGCAGCGCAGACAGGTTGTATGGATTTGCAAAAAGCGCAAATACTGCATTTTTCTGCGACATGCTTTTGATGAACATTTTAAGATCCTGGGTCAGCACCATTCCATTTCCAGGTCTGGTACGGGAGTCATGGATGCCAATGATCACCTGATCAAACATGCCCAGCTCACGGGAAACCTTTGCAATTGCATTTGCATTTGCCGTTTTATCCAATGTAAAGAAGACTGCATTCTTATAGTGGGTTCCGAGCTGCTGCTGAAAGGTGGTAGCGCCGGTTGTCCCAATACTGATGATTGCGGTTTTTATTTCTGGCGCAAGGGTTCTGATGAACTGTTTTCCCCTTAAGGCTGTCATTGACGCATTCGCCAGTTCCTGCACGAGTGCAATGCTTTCTGGCCTGTTTACTTCTGCCGCTACATTGTTCAGGTTAAATTGAGGTGCCTGGTTCAACCCGGCATAATACTTGGCAACAAGGATCTTCCGGACACTGGAGTCGATGCGGTCCATGCTTATTCTTCCCTGCCGTACCGCACGGCGCACCATTCGGATCGCACGATGGGTATCTTCAGGCAGCTCCAGAATATCATTCCCCGCTTCAACACCCCTAACTTCTGCCTCTCCATCTTTAAAATATTTAGCAACGCCTTTCATCTCCATGGCATCAGAAACGATCAGGCCCTTAAATCCAAGCTGCTCTTTTAAGATACCTGTAACAATGGGTTTTGACAGTGTGGAAGGCAACCGTGGCGTGTTGTCCAGTGCAGGAATGTGCAGGTGTGCCACCATAATTCCAGATGCTTCCTGCCGGATGAGCTCCTTAAACGGATACATCTCCAGGCTGTCCAGCCTTGCTCTGGTGAAATTAAGCTGTGGTAGATCCTGATGTGAATCTACATCCGTATCCCCATGCCCCGGGAAGTGCTTCAGGGTTACCAAAAGTCCGCCATCCTGCATTCCTTTCATGTAGGCCGCAGCTTTTACAGCTACATTATATTTGTTTTCTCCGAATGACCTGTAGTTGATCACCGGGTTTTTCGCGTTATTGTTCACATCCACGTCGGGTCCGAAATTCATATGCATGCCGACACGTCTGAAGTCTCTTGCAACTTCCAGCCCCATTTTATGGAGCAAGTCGGTATTCTGTACTGCTCCGAGTGCCATTTGATAGGGATAAGAAATGGTACTATCCAGGCGCATGCCCAGCCCCCATTCCCCATCCAGTGCAACCAATAAAGGCACCTCAGAGATCTGCTGGTAGCTGCTGGTCAGGTTCAGCTGCCTGCCAGGTCCGCCCTGAAAGAATACCAGCCCACCGACTTTCTCCTTTTGAATGACCCGCCCGATAGAGTCTTCATACGCCTTCCCTGAATTGGTTAGTGCCCGTATAAAGAACATTTGCGCAATGCGCTCCCGTCGGTTCAGTTTGTTGATTACGGAATCTACCCAGGAATTTGGCTCCTGTAAAGTTTGCAGATATGATTTTTGTTGTGCCTGTACAGCAAATGCGGTGGAGAACGAAAAGAAAGTGAGTAACAGTACTTTTTTAATAGTCATTATGGAACTTGTATAATTTTGTGCAAACTTAACAAAGAGAGGGCCTAAGTAGGTGTTCAAATTTACGATTTAACGAGATCACCTTTATTAATGCTGTTTTGAGCCATCCCCTTAGTGCTGTGAGCAAGAACAACTTGCCCCTGCTTCATAAAGCTATACCGAAGATAGAAAGCAGAATTGTATCGGATTTGATACACTATTACAATTGTGTTCGCAAGCGACGCGGCAGCGTGCATGCCTTTCGATCAGGTTGTAAATCCCTGCCTGTGAGCGTACCAGGTGCCTTTTTTAACCGAATAAAAGCAACTTTTCTCATCTTGGCACATTTCTTTCATATAGGCTAACCGAAACACAAATGTTGGAACAATCGACAGCCGGGATTTAATTGTTAAATGTGCGCGCTTAGATTGATTCATAATCACTAAAACAAAAAAGATACAGATGAAAAAATTATTTATTTTAGCTGCGGGCCTGTTTATTACAGGAGCTGCATACGCACAAAGTCCAGTTAGATTCGGTGTAAAAGCAGGTGTAAACATCGCAAACATCAGACATGATGATGGACAGAATTCATTTAGCACAGATGCAAAAACTGGCTTCAACGCTGGTGTTACTGCAGACATCAAATTAACTGACGGGATCGCCTTTACCCCGGAGCTTTTATATTCTCAGAAAGGTTATAAGCTTACAGGCGGAAATGTTGAATACAAAAGAACGACAAACTTCATTGACGTTCCAATCTTAGCATCGATCCGTTTGGCAAGTCCGCTGAACCTTGTAGTAGGTCCTCAGGTATCCTTTTTGATGTCTACAAGCACAAAATTCGAAACCAGAGACGGAAGTGTAACCGTTAGAGATGACGATTCTGACAACTTCAAGAAAAGCCTGTTGGGTGGTGTAATAGGTTTAAGATATGACTTAACCAACAACATTGACGTTCATGGCCGTTATGCACTGGATTTCCAGAAAAACAATGAGAACGGAACGACACAAACCCCAGAATTCAAAAACCAGGTTTGGTCTTTCGGTCTGGGTTATAAATTCTAGTCTGCCCGGCAACAATATTTTATGGGAGAAGCTACCCCGTCCAATTCATTTTGGCGGGGTGCTTTGTTTTAAAACAATTTGAAGTTGAAACAACTTTTAAGAACATGAAACTGATCAATGCCCTTATAGGGGGATTCGCAGGCGCTATTGCACTGAACATCCTTCATGAAACTGTTCGAAAGTTCGATCCACAAGCGCCACGAATCGATTTGCTCGGCGAGGAAGCCTTAAGCAAATCGCTTAAAGCACTGGGTATCCCGGCCCCCGTTGGTGATAAACTGTATGCCGCCACACTGGCGGGAGATGTCTTTAGCAACGGAATTTACTACAGTGCCATCGGCATGGGCAATCCAAAATACCTTTGGATCCGTGCAGCCATCTCTGGCCTTACTGCTGGTATGGGTGCCCTGAAGCTGCCTAAACCTATGGGCCTTAACGATACACCGGTAACAAAAACCGACAAGACAAAGGTTATTACGGTTGCCTGGTACCTTTTTGGAAGCCTCGTTACGGCCGCTGTACTCCAGAAATTAAAGGCAAAAAGTTGAACCCAAAACGTTAATCATTGATGAAGACGGTTACGGTAATTGTCGAAACCCCCAGAGGAAAGGGCCAGAAATATGATTTCGACCCTAAACAGGGATATTTTTTCCTGAAGAAAATCATGCCTGCAGGAATGGTCTTCCCTTTTGATTTCGGTTTTATCCCCGGAACCCTGGGTGAAGACGGTGACCCCATCGACATCGTCGTCATTTCAGAGATCGAGACCTTTGCAGGCTGCGCTATGGAATGTAGAATCATCGGCGCGATTAAAGCCGGGCAGCAGGAAAGGGACGGCACGAACATGCGGAACGACCGCTTCCTCGCGATTCCGGTCGTATCTCAGCTGTATGCTCATGTAGATACGCTCTCACAGCTGCCAAAAGAGATCATAGGCCAACTGGAGCAGTTTTTCGAGAATTACAATGCGCAGGCCGGTAAGAAGTTTACGGTTCTCGGGCACAGCACCCCAGAACAGGCAATGAAAATGCTGGAATCCGCAGAAGCAAAGCAACAGCAAAAAGATAAATTAATCCAGATCTATCTGCCATTAACCGGCGAAGACGGCAAGGCATTCCCGGAAAAATTCTACCAGAACATTAAAGAAGAGCTTACAGAGAAGTTTGGCGGCCTCACAGTATATTCCCGCTCTCCGGCTACTGGACTCTGGAAAGAAAATGAAGATCAGACAGTCAGCGACAAGATCCTGATCTTCGAGATCATGAGCTTCGGACTGGAACAGTCATTCTGGACATCTTACAAGACGAAGCTTGAAAAGAAGTTCCGCCAGGAGGAAATCCTGATCCGCTGCTCCACGGTAACTTTACTTTAGCCTCAGTAATAGACAGGCTCACGGCGCGAAGGTATAACAACAGTCAAAAGAAAATTAAACAAGTCCCAATATCGCTGTAGTTGAGCGTTTTTGCCGATCTTTGCAGAAAAACCCGAATACGGTTTTACGAATTAAAATACGACATACATGAATATAGAAACCAGAAAACTTACCCTTGAAGATTACGATGACTTGAAAGAGTCAATGGAGCAGGCCTATGACACCCTTGGGGGGCAGATCTGGAGTAAAGCGAGCATTGCAAAGCTGTTGAAAATATTTCCGGAAGGACAATTGTGTATCTCTGTAGATGATAAAGTGGTCGCCTGTTCTTTGTCCCTGATTGTAGATTACGATCAGTTTGGCGACAAACACACCTACCAGATGATTACCGGTAACTACACTTTCTCTACGCACGACCCCCATGGGGACACCTTATATGGGATTGAGATCTTTGTTTCTCCAGAATTCAGGGGATTGCGCCTCGGCCGTCGCCTATATGAAGCGAGAAAGGAACTTTGTGAAAGCCTAAATCTGAAAAGCATCATTGCAGGTGGCCGTATCCCCGGGTATCACTCCTATTCAGATACATTAACGCCGAGACAGTATATAGATAAAGTTAAGGCAAAGGAACTCTATGACCCTACGCTTACTTTCCAGCTCTCCAACGACTTCCACGTACGTAAGGTACTGACCAATTACCTGCCTGGCGACCATGAGTCCAAGGATTTCGCAACACTGATCGAGTGGAACAACATTTACTATCAGGGAATTGAAGTAACCGCCAGATCAGCCAAGAACATCCGGATCGGGCTGGTACAATGGCAGATGCGCCACTTCCCGAATATTGAATCTTTTTACGAGCAGGTCGAGTTCTTTGTGGATGTTGTGAGTGGATACAAGTCGGACTTTATCATGTTCCCCGAGTTCTTCAACACACCGCTTCTGCAGCCGTACAACCATCTGCCGGAAATTGAAGCGATGCGTAAGCTGGCCGAAATGACACCCGACATTGTCCTTAAAATCCAGGAATATGCCGTTTCATACAACGTAAACGTGATCAGTGGCACCATGCCGATTCTGGAAGACAACAAGCTGTACAACGCCAGTTACCTGTGCCACCGGAGCGGTAAGACCGAGGAGTACCGGAAAGTGCACATTACGCCAAATGAACAAAAATACTATGGTATGACGGGTGGCGATAAGATTAAGGTATTCGACACCGACTGCGGAAAGATTGGTATTCTGATCTGTTATGATGTGGAATTCCCGGAACTGAGCAGGATTCTTGCGGATCAGGGCATGCAAATGTTATTTGTTCCTTTCCTTACCGACACCCAGAACGGCTATACCCGGGTTAGGCACTGTGCCCAGGCCAGAGCCATTGAAAACGAATGCTATGTGGCGATTGCAGGCTGCGTGGGTAACTTGCCGAAAGTAAATAACATGGATATCCAGTTTGCCCAGTCTGCGGTATTTACACCATCGGACTTTGCTTTCCCGACCAATGCAGTAAAGGCCGAAGCCACTCCAAATACAGAGATGGTGCTTGTGGTGGATCTGGACCTTCATCTGCTGGACGAACTGCACCATTATGGCACGGTGAAGACCATGACAGACCGGCGATCCGATCTATATGAAGTTAAATTATTAAAATAAGGCTCTGGCCTTATTTTTTTTTGCCGTCTTTTTAGGGTTATTTCCTGTGCTTTCCAATTACCTAATTGCATGCGAAGTGTGGCTTGAGGAGCCCCGGTATGTTGTAAAATCCACCCACTGATCGCGATTTAAAAAGATGCTTTTTACCCGAGTTGAAACGCCTGTTAAATCTGCGGTGATGGGTTGCTGAAAGCTTCGGATTGCACCGGAAATTACACCCACTTCAGGCGCACCTTACCCGCACCTTACCCGCACCTTACCCGGACAACGGCCGTGTAAAGTGCGGGTCTGCTACGGCTAAGGTGCCGATAGAATCGGGACCATTTAGCACGCAGGAAAAAGACTCAAAAGAATCAGGTAAATGGCTAATCTGGACGGGTCGTTAAAGCTGCCGTGCTGGAAGATTTAAGCGGAGCACTGGCGATGGTTATGCGGTTCACCCGGAAGTCGCTGAGCTCCGCCATGGTGAGATTCACATTTACCTTCCAGTAGTAGCTTCCGCCATCTTGCGTCATGGCATACTCATCTTCAAACTTCAGGCGCTTATCCGGCATGCCCTTCACTTTATTGCGCCGGGAATACTTGTCCCAGTACAGGTTCACATGCACGATTCTTTCTCCGGAAGGCGCTATAAAACCGAGGTACTGACGGTAATAACAATTCAGGTTCTGGTGAATGAGCGGACTACCATCGGGTTGGTTGGTTCTTAATTTATTTGCGGCCTTGATGCGCAGTCTGAGGATCTTCTCGGCCTGCTGGATGTCTGCTTCGTTGGGGGTGAATCTTTGGGTGGAGTCAACCGGTAGAAACACGCTGGTACCTGGATAGTCTTTTGTAAAGATGGTGCCCCTGTACATGGCAGTGGTGACAGCAAGGTTACTCTTTTTGGACGTACGGGCAACATGAACGGAAGAACTACAGCTCGCCGCCAGAATCGGCAGCAGCAAAAATGTTAATCGTTGAGTCAGGAGGCACCTCATAATATTATAAGCAAATGTTATCGTACTGCAGCGGCTGATGACCAGCAAGTACGAAGGTATATGTAATTGCAGGCAGCTGGAAAACCGCCGTAAGTATTGATCATTTATTGTGACTTTTTGTGTAAGTAGTTCTCAGTCTGGACGATCCTCTCTGCGTTCGCCTGATGTGGAACAAGGAATGGGTGATTAACCAAGCCTCCTCAAAAATGCTTTATTGCCCATATTTAGGCGGTCTATAATTTGTATGAGAAGAAGAAAATGAGCAATTTGACAGAGGCTGTAAGCTAAGGCCGCTTTTTGAAAAACAATGTTTACCAAACCCGCGATTGCGCTCAAAATCAAACACCGATGAAAAGAACATGTATATGTACACTGGTTTTCCTGTTTTCTGCGGCCTGGGTACAGGCACAAACCTTAATTGACCGCCATGCAACAAAGGAGACAAAAGCATTGTACAAGAATTTGCATCAACTTGCGGAGAAACATACCTTGTTCGGACATCAGCATGCCACGGAATACGGTCATGGCTGGTCGGGCGACGCCAATCGCTCCGATATTAAATCTGTGGTGGGCGCACATCCTGCCGTGATCGGCGTCGACTTTTCCGGACTTTCCGGCCGCCCCGAAGCGCAGATCAGCAGCTACAGGCAAATGCTGCAGGCAAACATCCGGGATACCTACAACCGGGGTGGGGTAACAACCGTCGCCTGGCATTTTTCAAACCCGCTATCCGGAGGTGGCTTCAACTGGGTAGATTCTGTTTCTGTGCCTGCAGTAAAGTATCTGATCCCGGGTGGAAAGGACCATGATAAATACATCAGTATTCTGAACACCATTGCTGAAGTTGCCAAAGGGTTGAAAGGAAAAAATGGCGAGTTGATTCCCGTGATCTTCCGCCCCTATCATGAATTTGACGGCGACTGGTTCTGGTGGGGGAAATCGCACTGCACCACGGAAGAATTTACAACATTATGGAAATTCACCGTTTCTTACTTAAGAGATACTGCCGGCGTGCATAACTTCATCTATGCCTTTTCGCCGGACAATAAGTTTAATTCCGAAGCGGAATATCTGGAACGCTATCCGGGAAATGAGTGGGTGGATATGGTCGGCATGGACAATTATGGGGACATGGGCAGAGACGGCCGTTATGACCTGGACGCCGCCATCCGGAAGCTGACCATTGTTTCTGACTATGCCGTAAAATCAAAAAAAGTGGCCGCTTTCACAGAAACCGGCCTCGAGTCGATAACGAACCCGAACTGGTGGACGGAGGTCTTATTGACAGTGATGAAAGCCGGCAAACTTCGTTTATCCTATGTGCTGGTCTGGAGAAACGACACGAAAAGCCCGACACACTTTTATGCACCATTTCCAGGGCATACCAGCGTTCCTGACTTTAAGAAGTTCTACGATGATCCTTACACGCTGTTCGAAAAGGACTTGAAGAACATATATAGATAAGGCGGTCAGCTATTCAAACACTACCGTTTTGTTCTGGTAAACGAATACACGGTCGTTAAGCACCAACCGCAACGCTTTTGCGAGCACCGCTGTTTCGATCTCTTGTCCGGACCTCACCATCTCAGCTACGGTGAACGAGTGGTTGACAGGAATGATCTGCTGCGCAATGATTGGGCCCTCATCCAGGTCGTCTGTTACAAAGTGGGCCGTTGCACCAATAAGCTTGACGCCCCGCTCGAATGCTTGTCTGTACGGATTCGCCCCGGCGAAAGCAGGTAAAAAAGAATGATGAATATTGATCACCTTGTTGGGGAAGTTGGATAGAAAATCAGGAGAAAGGATCCGCATAAACTTAGCAAGCACGATATAATCCGGATCGTAGCTTTTAAGCTTATCGATGATCTGTCTTTCGGAAACCGCTTTTTCCTGGTTGTATGGGATAAGGAAGAAAGGAATATCAAACCGGCTGCAGATCTTCTGCAAGGTCTCGTGATTGCCGATCACGCCAAGCACTTCAGCACCTAAAGTGCCAAAACTGTTCCGGATGAGGATGTCTGAGAGGCAGTGATATTCTTTGGTTACCATGACGACGATCTTTTTTAGGGGAACAGGATTTACGCGTATGGTGGCGCCATGAGGCAAAACCTGTCGCATCTGTTCTGCTAAAATGAGTTCTTCAGCATGCCCTTCTACCTCTAAACGCATAAAAAACTGGTTACCGGTTTTATCTACATGCTCCCGCATGGATATAATATTAAGTCCTGCTTCTGATAATATTCTGGAAATATCCGCAACTAGTCCGACCTGGTCTGTACACTGAATAATGATAATCATCGGTAATCGTATAAAATGAAAGCCAATATACAATATCTCCGCATGCGAAGTTCGTTGGGTACTTAGATCCCGACAGATTTAGAATATGGAATAGCCAGGAACTTAAAGTTCATTAGTGATATTTGCGACGGAAATAAACTGCATAGCGTACTTGTTGTGAAGCAAGGTTGGGCAAACGGATTGATTCCAACGTTAATTTGCAATCGGCTGGTGTGCATAGAAGTCCGCTTATTATTTTATAATTGATGTACAAGGAAACAATCATGGAAAATCAACTGATATCGGCGCTGGAACTGCTCCAGCCAATTCCCGAGGACGACAAGGGACGAATCGCCCGTTCATTTGAAAGACGGGCATACAGCGAAGGTGATTTCCTGTTTCATCCGGATCATACCTGCAAGGAGTTATTCTTTATATGTAAGGGCGTCCTCAGAATCGTGAAGCAGAACGAAAAAGGAAATGAGGTGACGCACTTTTTTATCAGGGAGCAGCGGTTCTGTACGATCTTGAAAAGCTTCAATAACGAAACCTTAGCTGATGAAGGTATTCAGGCCGCCTGCGATGCAGAAGTTCTGGCCATCAGCAAAGCCAAATTGAATGTCCTGTATGAAGCGCTACCCTATCTAAAAACCGTAATCGGTCAAATTTTGCATCAGGCACTCCTTGATAAAATACAGTTGAGAAACAGCTACCTCGGTCTGGACGCTACCGACCGATATTTATTATTTCTGAAGCAGCAAGCAGAAGTCTCCCTGCGTGTACAACTCAGCGATGTGGCTTCTTACCTGGGCATCACACCGCAGTCGCTTAGCCGGATACGAAAAAACATCCATTAGGACGTTTTTACCAATTGGTAATTGAGGTCTTTTGATGGTTCCAGAACTTTGATACCTCAAACCAATGGAAAAATAATATGGAAAATCAAAGTAGAAATCTGGAGTTGTGCAGCAAGAAAGTAATTGTGTTAGGCGGAAGTTCTGGCCTGGGGCTATCGACGGCCAAAGCAGCGGCAAACGAAGGTGCAAACGTTACCATCGTGTCCAGCAATCGGAGCCGTATCGACAAGGCTTTACTTGAACTACCCCAAGGCAGCAGCGGTTATGCAGTAGACCTGGGCAAGGAAAACGAGATTAGAAGTTTCTTTGAGCAGGCGGGCAGGTTTGATCACCTGGTTTATACCGCTGGTGAGAATATCACGATGGGCATGGTGGAGGATACCAATCTTGAAACGGGCAAAGACTTCTTCACGATCCGTTTTTGGGGTGCGTTTGCAGCAATTAAATACAGCAAACCTTTCCTTAATACAGGGGGGTCCATAACGCTGATGAGCGGCAACTTCGGGCAGCGACCGAGTAAGGGCTATAGTTTGGGGGCTACCATTTGCGGTACCATGGATGCGTTTACACGAGCGATGGCTGTAGAACTTGCCCCGATCCGGGTCAACAACATCGCAGCCGGCGTGATCCGTACAAACTTATGGAACAACCTAAGCGAAGAAGACCGCAATGGGTTCTACAGGCATTTGGAAAACACGCTATTACTGAGGAGAGTTGGTGAAGCAGAGGACATCGCGCAAGCATTCGTATACCTGATGAAGCAGCCATATACAACGGGGCAGTCGCTGGTGATTGATGGCGGAGCGGTGCTGGTTTAAGGTCGTCCGGTATGGGCTGTTGTATCCGCCTTTTGAACAAAGCATATTCGGACTTCTCAACAAAACGTAGTGGCGGTTAAGCTATTACATTTGTTTTATAAAACGAATACAACCATGGAAAACAGCACTAATAATTACTACGGAGCTTTACAGCAGCCTGTTGGCTCCGGATTTGACGCCGCCTCAACAGCCACTGAAGTAATTCAGGGTATTGACCTGAATGGAAAGACAGCCATCGTTACCGGGGGTTATTCTGGAATCGGACTGGAGGCGGTCAAAGCACTCGTTGCCGCCGGAGCAGAAGTTTATGTACCCGCCAGAACCATCGAAAAAGCGGAAAAGAACCTTGCCGGAATAGCGAATGTCACGGTGATGGCACTGGACTTGATGGATCCCGGCTCCATTGACGCCTTCGCGAATCAGTTTCTCGCATTGGGCAAGCCACTGCAGCTACTGATCAATAATGCCGGAATCATGTGGACACCACTGCGCCGTGACAGCCGTGGGAACGAATCACAGTTCTCCACAAATCACCTGGGCCATTTCCACCTGACCGCCCTCCTGTGGCCCGCGCTGAAACGTGCGGACGGCGGGCGTGTCGTTAATGTTTCATCCTGGGGGCACCATATTGCACCCGTGGACCTGGATGATCCAAACTTTGAAAAGGTGGATTACGATCCTGCTGCAGCCTATGGACGTGCAAAATCTGCCAATGTGCTGTTTACGGTAGAGCTCGATAAGCGCGCTCAGGCATTCGGCATACGGGCATACGCCGTACATCCAGGGGCTATACCCTTCACAGATCTGGGCCGGGATGTTTCCCAGGAAATCCTCGAGTCTTTGGGTGTATATGATGAAGACGGGAATGTTCGCCATGATCCGTACAACGGCTACAAGAATCTGGAGGAGGGTGCCGCCACGACCGTCTGGTGTGCCACCAGCCCTAAACTGGCAAATGTTGGTGGCGTCTATTGTGAGGACGTGGAAGTTGCCCGGCTGGATACGGAATGGAAAGGCTTTGACCCATCGAATATAGCCTTTAAACCCGGTGTAACACACCAGGCTGTTGATGCGGAAACGGCTCAAAAGCTCTGGTCGCTTAGTGAACGGTTAACCAGCACAGCATTTCCGGTAGCATAAAGGAACACGAAACGAAGCTACGGAACGCATTATTCATCATCGAAATTATGCGTTCCTTTGTATATCATTTAACCATCGATCATGTCAATACACTGGAGCTCACCCCAAGAGATTTTGCTGCCCTGCATTGCCGACAAGTATTTTAAATTGGAACTGATATCCGGGGATCACGTGTTCGGCCGTATCGTTTCCGGCGAGGTAAAGGTGGTTGTCGCTGATCAGACCAGGACGCTGAATGCCGGAGATACATTCTTTTGCCCGCGCAACCAGCTTGCTACCTTCATCAAATACCCGAAAGATGGTAAGCCGTACAAATCGGTCATGATCAGCCTGCGGGCCGACCGCCTGAAATCCTACTATGCGCTGCGGGAAATTACACCTACAAACGACCATCGGCATGGCATCAGGCTGTACCCCGACCATCCCTTGCTGGAGAGTCTGTTCGGTTCCATAGAACCTTATCTTGGCATGGAAGAAGATGTTCCACCAGCGATCATTGCCGTAAAGATCGAAGAGGCAATTACCGTACTGCGCGCAATCGATAGCGGTATTGACCGGGTGCTGGCAAACTTTTCAACGCCCGGGAAGATTGATCTCGCTGATTTTATGGAGAAGAACTTCATGTTTAACATGCCACTTCAGAAGTTTGCTTACCTCACTGGAAGAAGCCTCACGACTTTCAAGACCGACTTCAAGAAGGCTTTTGAGGTGAGCCCGCAGCGCTGGCTCACCCAAAAACGACTGGAAATGGCCCATTATGAACTGATGGAGAAGAGCCGAAAACCTGTAGAAGTTTACCTGGAGGCTGGCTTTGAAAACCTTTCGCATTTCTCTTTTGCCTTTAAGAAACACTTCGGGTACGCCCCTACGGAAACGGCGGTGGGGCGATAGGCACTGAGTAACAGCCTGGTGCCTGCATAGAATCTTCAACTTTATCGGGGCAATGTTCCCAGAAAAGCAAGGATGTCTTCTGCAATTTCGTCGACATGTGTTTCCAGGGCGAAGTGACCCGTGTTGTAAAACTTCACTGTTGCGTCGGGAATATCTCTCTTGAAGGATTCTGCTCCTGGAGGAAGGAAATATGGATCCTTGTTTCCCCATACGGCGAGTAGTTTTGGGCGGTATGCGCTAAAGTAGGCGTGAAACTGGGGGTACATGGCCACGTTGTTGCGGTAATCTGCCAAGAGATCCAGTTGAATTTCTACATTACCGGGGCGGTCCAGGAAGTGCTGGTCTAATGTATAGGTCTCGGGAGCGATCCGGGATATGTCGTCCACGCCTTCCTTATACTGCCATCTGGTAATCTTTAATGCGGTGAATTCGCGAAGTGCCTCCCGGTTCTCCTGCGATAGATCCTGCCAATACTTCTGAATGGCATTCCAGCCATCACCTAAACCTTCCTCGTATGCATTCCCGTTTTGAGAAATGATTCCCGTGATGCGCTGTGGATTCGCCATGGCAAGCCGGATGCCGACGGGTGCCCCGTAGTCGAAAACATATATTGCAAACCGTTCCAGCTGAAGTGCGTCGATAAACCCTTGCATCGTATCGGCCAGATTATCGAAAGTATACTGGAATACGCTTCGGTCCGGCACATCAGAAAACCCGAAGCCTGGCAGATCCGGAGCGATAACATGGTATTTCGTACTCAGAATAGGGATTAGATTTCGGAACATGTGAGAAGATGTCGGGTATCCATGCAACAACAAAACTACAGGTGCAGCTTCGGGTCCGGATTCCCGATAGAAAATATTTAATCCCTTGACTGTGATGTTTTTATAAAAAGTGGGTTGTGCTTTCATGGTATTTTTTCTTTTGTATTCTTCAAAAGTAATGTGGATATTTGATCTTTAAAAACGATTAATAACGATATTTACCATCATAAATGATGATGACTTCGTTTAAGTCCTCTGCGCTGATGAACACACATGATCTAAAATTATTTGAGGAAGTTGCCCTGCAGGGAAGCTTCACCAGGGCGGCCGAAACCATGTTTACCGTACAATCCAATGTTACTGCCCGGATTAAAAATCTGGAAGAGGAATTTGGCGCACCACTTTTCATCCGCGGTCCGCGGAAGGTTGCTTTAACGGCGGCTGGTCACACCTTAATGAAGTATAGTAAACAACTGGGTGCGTTGATAGACGAAGCAAAAAGGCACATCCAGCAGACGGACAACGTAAAAGGATTGCTGCGGATTGGCTGTATTGAGACCACTATGGCATTAAAGGCTCCGGAAATAATCACCCGGTTTTCCAGCGATTATCCGGATGTTGACCTGACGTTCGCATCGGCCATGCGTGATAAACTGCTAAGCGATGTGCTGAACTATAAACTGGATGCAGCCTTTGTTTCGGCACCAATTGACCTTCCAGAGCTGCAGCAGCACATTGTGAAGGAAGATGAGCTTGTGATTGTGGCTGCGGACAGGTATAAAAAGATCACGGAAATTCTCGGTCTGGAACTCCAAAGAATCATTGTATTTGAACAGGGCTGCATTTTCCGCTCGCGCCTGGAATCCTGGCTGGCTGCCAACGGCGTTGTTAAATACCAAAACACAACGGTAAATTCAATTGAAGGCATCATTAACTTCGTTGAGGCGGGATTGGGAATCAGCATCTTACCTGCTGAAGTGTTAAGCAGATATTATTCCACCCGAAAAATCAGGACTTTTGCTGTTAAAAAAGAGCTCGGCAAAATGGTCACTTTGCTGGTTTACCGCAAAGATTTGCCGCCTTCTCCGGCGTTAGAAGCATTTATAGCCATGCATAGCGGCCTTAAGACCTAGACGCTGCTCCTCAGCAGGTTTTATTTTGAGTTTGTTAGCAAGAAAATGCGAATGGTGTCACTTTTTCTGCGATGTTTTCACTTAAGTTAAAAATCCCGAAAACACGGAGGACTAACTTTGGGTACACAAACATTAAAACATCATGACAACAATTAATCAATCTGATCTAAGTGTTTCCAGCCAGGCTGTTGAAACAGCTACTGAATTACGCAAACTTTATATTACACGTGTTGCGTTCTCGCTTGTATGGATCGCACTCGTCTTAACAGTGTCCCAGACGAACGCTACGCTCGCTGCAATCCTGTTTATCATCTACCCGGCATGGGACGCCGTGGCCACCTATTTTGACATCAATGCAAATCCGCCTAGTGCCAACAAAACGCCGCAGTATGTTAATGCAGCCGTCAGCATCCTTACGGCTATTGCAGTGGCGATTTCTCTACAGCGTGGCATTCCCGAGGCACTGATGGTATTTGGCATCTGGGCCTTCCTCGCGGGACTAATTCAGCTGATAATAGGTCTTATTCGCCGCAAGCATTTGGAAGGCCAATGGCCGATGATCATCAGTGGGGCTCAATCCATGATCGCAGGTATTGCCATATTCGCTAAAGCACATATTCCCAATCAGGGGGTTGCTACGCTTGCCGGATATTCCGCATTCGGCGCATTCTATTTTGCACTTGCCGCGTTCCGATTAGGCAAGACAATTAAAGGGACTTCTGCTACCGCCTAAGCATTTAGGGGAAAAAATCATGAAGCATTACGACGCCATAGTGATTGGTTCCGGCCAGGCCGGATCACCACTAGCTAGAAAACTTGCCAAGGCAGGCAAAAAAACTGCCTTAATAGAGAAACGCTTTATCGGTGGAACCTGCGTGAACGATGGCTGTACGCCTACAAAAACACTGATCGGCGCTGCAAAAGTTGCTCATCTGGCCAGGCGCAGCACCAACTTAGGTGTACATATCGACCGCTATCATATTAACATGAAGGAGATCAGGGATCGAAAGGATGATCTTGTTCTGAGTTGGCGTAACGGAAGCCAGAGCGCAATGAAAAACACCGAAAACCTGGATCTTTTCTTCGGTGAAGCGGTCTTTACAGGCGATAAAAATATCAGCGTAAAACTAAATGAAGGGGGTGAGATTGCGCTCCAGGCAGATTTGATATTTATCAATACGGGTACTTCCCCGATGGTACCGGAAATTGATGGGTTGGCGGATGTAGGTTATTTCACCTCCACTTCGCTGCTGGATGTAGACGAAGTGCCGGAGCATCTACTCGTTCTTGGCGGTAATTACGTCGGACTGGAATTTGCCCAGATGTTCCATCGATTTAGAAGTAAGATTTCGGTGTTGGAGCGTGGGCCGAAAATCGTTGCACGAGAGGACGAAGATGTCGCCGAAACGCTCACAAAGATCCTGTTGGATGAAGGACTTGATGTCTATACCAATGCCGAGGCAATAAAATTTGAACGGCAACACGGGAGAATTAAGGCGACGGTAATTGTCGATGGCATTCCGCAGGAGATTATTTGCTCACACATTCTTGTCGCAACCGGCAGAAAGCCATTGACCGATACTTTAGCGCCGCAATCGGCAGGCATCCAGGTGAATGAAAAAGGCTTTATTCAGGTAAATGACAAGCTGGAAACCAACATCAAAGGTATTTACGCTTTGGGGGATGTAAACGGCGGGCCGGCATTTACGCATATTGCATACAACGACTATGTTATCGTGTATCGCAACCTTTTCGAAGGCGCTGATGACCGTACCGCCCGGCGACAATTGCCATATTGCATGTATACCGATCCACAGCTTGGGCGCATTGGGCTAACGGAAAAGGACGCACGGCAACAGGGCTATAATGTTAAGGTCGTAACAATGCCCATGACCAATGTGGCGCGCGCAGTAGAGACGGGCAATGCCCTTGGTATGATGAAAGCGGTGGTCGATGCAGACAGCCGGCAAATACTTGGTGCGGCGGTATTGGGTGAAGAAGGCGGAGAGATTATGACGGTGATACAAATGGCGATGACGGGTGGAATTACGGCCGACGCGCTAAAATATTTCGTTTTTGCTCACCCGACCTATTCAGAATCATTAAATAATTTATTCATGAAGCTCAACGACTAATGAGCTTCATGAATTATGTACATAATTAATACTGCAGAGATGACAAAAGTACTTCGTTTCCTTACACCAATCTTGATGGTGTTTACGGCTCTATCCACCCAGGCTCAATCTCATTCTCCCAAGCCGCCGACAACGCTTGATATCAACAGAAAAAAGATAGACTCTTTGGACAGCAAAATTATAGAGACAATAGGATTAAGGGAAAAACTGGTTAAAGAGATCGGGGCATATAAAGCCAAGAACAACATTCCGCCATTACAGGCTTCCCGCTTTCAAATCGTCTTGGAAAAATCGCTGCTCATAGGGAAACAACAGGAACTCTCTGAAGTGTTCGTCACGGAATTGATGAATGCCATTCACAAGGAAAGTCTGCGGATTGAAAATGCGATCAAGGAAGCAAATCGATACGATCATTAACACGTATGAGCCTTAACTTGAGAAGCCGACAGGTTGTCATCACTTAGCTGTTTGAGGATGTATTGGAACATGGGTATTGTTTCCCCATCGGGCGTCATGATGCCTACCTGGCTAATCGCAACAGGCATAAACTTGATGGCTACACGGGTGCTGTCCCAAACCTCCATAATGGCATCCAGTATTTCAAACACAATGCGTGCATTTATATTTTGGTAGATCTGTCTAGCTTCAGGGATCTGCTTGGCGTTTACCTTACTTACAAATGGATCAGCAGCGTATGTTTCTAGTGGGGTTACTTCGTCAGTTTGCCTTAGATCGCTAACGATTAAAGCGGTTTCTATCTAACACTGCTCATTATAGAACCCTGATCAGGAATCAACAACCCACTTCTTAATAGCGGCGTAGATTTCCTCTTTGGTCCCGTCCTCAAGATTGACAATTCGTTTATATACCACTTTCCATCTATTATCGGGATAACACCTGTAAGCTTTTGGGTAAGCTTACACGCGTCTTTTCGCGTGAAATGTCTGATCCTGTAAAGCTTGAATACTCCGCGGAACCAGGAAGAGATTAAACTGTAGAAGTATTCCTATAATCATTCATGGTTACTGAAACATAAATGTGATCCCTGTGACGTAACGAAGCGATAAATAAACAAAATTACAAAGCGCTTGAAATCTGTTTTCAACGAGTAATAATTTTTAAATTATTTTTTATTTGCCTGTAATACAATTAATTGCGTACCTTGTAACTGTTATGTTACTCACTCCAATTTTGGAGTAACATGATCAACAATATAGTTTTACTCTAAACGGTAATAACATGGAAAACGCAAGATTTAAAAGATTGGCGAGTCTGAAATACACCGTCAACTTAGGTCCTGACTCAAGGAGCAATAAGGACCGGCAACGAAATTATTCAATTCCTTAAAACTTTTTATAAAGGGCAGTTCTGAATTTATCGGAGTGTTCTATATCTCTAATTCTAATCCAAATTTCTTCAGCAACAAATTGAAATGCTTGATATAAATTGTTGTGTTCATCGGGTATAATTTTGAATTAAATAATCAAAAAAGATTATAGTGCAATCGTTAACATCACTATTTGAAACTCGATAGATTAAGCACACCATCTCTCCTTTCTCTGTATCAGTTCATTCTCCCCTGCAGGCATTTCATAGATACCACCCAAATTCATTAATCTCACCTCGTCTTAGCGCCTAAGCGTCTTCGGCTGGTATGCTTTTTCATTTCTAATTATCAATCTATGGAATGGTTTATTCAAACTTTTCGGACATATCCTGAATTGGCAGTCTTTCTTACCCTCTCCTTGGGTTATTTTATTGGGCGTCTCAAGTATAAAAACTTCACTTTGGGCACCGTGACCAGTGTCCTGCTAATAGGTGTTCTGGTTGGGCAGCTTGACCTTAATATTTCGCAAGATGTTAAGTCTGTATTCTTCTTATTGTTCCTTTTTGCTGTTGGTTACAGCGTTGGGCCACAGTTTTTTGGAGGTTTAAAGAAAGATGGCCTACCGCAAATGTTATACGCGGCCATCGTTTGCGTACTCTGCTTGGTGTGCCCATATCTGATTGGCAAGTTTATGGGCTATGATATGGGTTTAACTGCGGGTATGCTCGCGGGTTCACAAACCATTTCAGCAGTAATTGGTGTCGCCTCAGATACCATTAACAATTTGGATATTCCCGCTGACCACAAGGAGGATCTCATCAACAAAATCCCTGTGGCGTATGCTGTAACCTATATTTTTGGAACTGCCGGATCAGCTTGGATATTGGCATCTCTTGGTCCAAAAATACTGGGTGGGAACCTTGTTCAGAAAGCGAAGGAACTGGAAGTCCAACTTGGCGGGGATGCGATCGGTGACGACCCTGCTATAACTTCCGCTTACGACAGGGTGCTGTATAATGCTTATAAAATTTCGGCCCTTTCTTATGCTTGCAACCGAACTGTAGCAGAGATAGAAGCAGAATTAGATCGAAGAGGGAGGCGATTATTTGTAGAACGTATCCGCAGAGGCGATGAGATTTCATACGTGAACCAGGATACCATTGTTGCTGAAAACGATGTAATTGCATTAGGCGGCCGCAGGGAATTCATGATGAATTATGTACCGGTCCATGAAACAGAAGTACTTGACTCGGAACTGTTGAACTTTCCAGTACAGGTGCTCAGTGTAATGATTGTAAAAAAGGAAATACAGAACAAAACGCTGGCAGAATTACGAGCAATGGATTACATGCATGGTGTGATCATCAGAACCTTAAAGCGGTCAGGCATGGAATTGTCCGTTTTCCCCAACACTAAACTCTACAAAGGAGACATGATTGAGTTGGTTGGGCATCAACAGAATGTTGAACGGGCCGTAGCAAATATTGGGTACCCTGACCGGCCAACCAATACGACAGATATGATCTTTGTTGGACTCGGGATTGTACTTGGGGGTCTTGTAGGTGCACTTTCCTTAAGGGTCAGCGGCGTACCTATAAGCCTAAGTATAAGTGGTGGAGCATTAATATCCGGATTGGTCTTTGGCTGGTTAAGAGGTCAGCACCCTACGTTTGGGCGTATTCCAGAACCGGCATTATGGGTGATGAACAATGTGGGGCTGAACATGTTCATTGCTGTCGTCGGTATTACGGCGGGGCCCAGCTTTGTTCAAGGCTTTAAGGATGCCGGCTGGGGATTGTTTGTTGCCGGTGCATTAGCGACTTCTTTACCATTAATTGCAGCCCTCTTCATAGGACGTTATGTCTTTAAGTTTCATCCCATTATTACCCTTGGCTGTGCTGCCGGTGCCCGAACAACTACTGCCGCTATTGGGGCTATTCAGGACGCAGTACAGAGTAAAACCCCAGCAATAGGCTATACCGTGACGTATGCAGTCGGCAATACCCTCCTAATCATCTGGGGTGTAGTGGTCATTATCCTAATGAGTTAAACACAGAATCCATATCATTTTAAAACACCTACATTATGACAACAAATATTTCTAAAATCAAGACGTCGAGGAGTGTTCAGAAAAAGCTACAGAATATGAGCCCCTTCGAGATTAAAAATGAACTGATTCACCTTGCAGAGGAAAGCGCGCAGAAATCGACGGAACAGATGCTTAATGCAGGCCGCGGAAATCCGAACTGGATTGCTACGATACCCAGGGAGGCTTACTTCTTATTCGGGCAGTTTGCATTAAATGAATGTCGCAGAGTAATGGACGTGCCTGGCGGAATGGCCGGTATTGCAGAGGAGAAAACAGATATCGCAAAACGATTTGAATCCTTTTTGTCGGAAGAAAAAGCGAGTCCCGGTCTCGAGCTTTTGAAAGGGACTTATGAATATGGCATTAAGCGGCACAATTTCGAGCCCGATGCCTGGGTAAGGGAAATGGTGGAGGCCAGTATGGGATTCAACTATCCTGTTCCTGACCGGATGCTTAGTCATATGGAGCCAATTGTGCATGATTACCTGCTGCAGGAGATGTGTAATGGCAAACCTCCAAAAGGGAAATACGACATTTTTGCTGTAGAGGGCGGAACAGCGGCCATGTGTTATATCTTTGATTCGCTTATTCGCAATTATCTGGTCCACAAAGGCGAAAAAATAGCGCTGCTGGTGCCCACGTTTACACCCTACATTGAAATCCCACATCTGGACCAGTATGACTTTGAGGTCGTCAATATCATTGCCTCGAAGACCGCTAAAAACGGGTTTCATACCTGGCACTATCCCGATTCGGAATTAGATAAACTTAGGGATCCTGACATAAAGATCGCCTTTGTGGTCAATCCGAGTAATCCACCTTCAATTGCATTCCCGAAAAAAAGCTTAAAACGAATAGCAGATATCGTAAAGAATGATAACCCGGGTCTGATGGTGATTACCGATGACGTATATGGTACTTTCGTACCAGGGTTTGTTTCGCTAATGGCTGCACTCCCTTACAACACGCTTACCGTGTACTCGTTTTCAAAATACTTTGGGTGTACCGGATGGCGACTTGGAACCATCGCCCTTCACGAGAAAAATGTCTTCGATGATAAAATTGCAGCACTTGATGACAAACATAAGAAAGCGCTGCACAAAAGGTATGAGACACTTACTTTAACACCGGAGAAGATCAAATTTATTGACCGGATGGTGGCCGATAGCAGGCAGGTAGCTTTAAATCATACTGCAGGTTTATCACTTCCACAGCAATTTCAGATGATGCTTTTCTCCTCTTTCGCCTTACTAGACACCAATAATACGTACAAACAACTAACCCGTGACCTGATAAGTAAACGCTTGAAACTTTTGTGGGAAGGTATGGGAGTAGATATTGTGCCGGACCCAATGCGGGCTGGGTACTACTCCGGGATTGATGTAATGGTAGGCGCCCTACATTTCTATGGACCTGAACTCGCCCAATGGCTTGAAGAACACTTTGAACCATTAGATGTCGTATTTCGTCTGGCTGAGAAAACATCAATCGTATTGTTAAATGGTGGTGGGTTTGCCGCTCCTAAATGGAGTATGCGCGTCTCACTTGCAAATCTTCCTACAGAAAGTTACAAAGTGATTGGACAGCGCATACGCGAAATTCTAATGGAATATGTAACAGCCTGGGAAAATTCCAAAAAAAAATAAACTCCGTGATAACTTGAACCTAATGTTATGAAAAAGCTATTTCTGCTTACATTGTTGCTTCTAGTAAGCATCGTAATCTTTGCTCAAAAATTACCTAGAATAAAGATTCTAGCTACAGGTGGGACCATTGCCGGTCAGGGCGCATCTGCCGATCGTACTGCTTATACCTCTGGAGCATTACCCATAAAAGACCTTATTGCTGCCGTTCCAGGCATCGACAAGGTAGCCGATATTACAGGCGAACAGATTGCAAACGTGGGCAGTCAGGACATGACCGTAGCCATCTGGATGAAACTGAATCAAAGGATTAATGAAATCTACAAAAACAATGAAGCAGATGGGATCGTCATTACCCATGGTACAGACACGCAGGAAGAAACAGCTTATTTTCTTTCCTTAACTGTCCGTTACGATAAACCGGTCGTATTAACCGGCTCCATGCGTCCGGCCACGGCAATAAGTGCAGATGGACCGAAAAACCTCTATGATGCCGTTGCGCTGGCTGCCTCGAAAGAAGCGGCCAACAGTGGTGTCCTTGTGGTATTTAGTGAAAGTATTTTTTCCGCAAGAGATGTGGTTAAAACCAGTACTACACATGTGGAAGCTTTCACTGCCCCAAACACAGGCCCTATTGGTGAAATATATGATGGCCATGTCTTCATGTACGAGGCTCCGCTTAGAAGAGCTAATAAAAATACGCCTTTCGACATTACCGGGATGAAAACACTGCCAGAAGTGGCGATAGTAGAGCTGTATGCAGATGCGCCTGCAACAGGAATTAACGCCTACGTTGCTACGGGGGTAAAAGGCATCGTGACCGGTGGGTTGGGAAACGGGAATCTGAATAAGGTGAATACGGCAGCCGTTGAGTCTGCGGTAAAAAAAGGCACCGTGGTAGTAAGAGCTTCGAGAGTCCCATCCGGAAGTGTAACGCTGCTGGATGAAACGGATGACGAAAAACTTGGAACCATTGTATCAGATAATCTCCTTCCCCAAAAGGCGCGTATTCTATTAATGCTTGGGCTAACTCAAACGAGCGACAAGAAACAATTGCAGGAATACTTCTTTACGTATTAGACTCTTTAATGGGGGAATTGACTGTGGCCAATTCCCCCTCCTAATCTAAACCGTACAATTATGAAATCATTTACAGTACTTTTATTGTGCCTTATTTCTGCACGGCTTTATGCTCAACAGAATATACAGGCCGATACAACGGTAAACCACACCGTTCCTTTAATCTTAGCAAATAAAGCTGATCTCTTAAATAATGTTGATGTTATTGTAAACACCCAAGCCGCCTTAAACAACTATTTCAGCGATGGCAAATATGCCAGTAGCAGCTTTGCAGTAAATCAGTTTAGGCTTGAAATAAAGGGAGATGTTTTAGACAATAAAGTTTATTTCAGGTTTCGGGATAGATACACTAAGGATCCAGAGGTTCAATCTATAGATCACATGAGCAGCTCCACAGACTTAGCCTTTATTGGTTACAACCTATCAGAACGAACAAGTATTACCATTGGTAAAATGTGTGCCGCGTGGGGAGGCTATGAATTCGATATGAATCCTATTGATATTTATCAGTACAATGATATTGTAGATAATGCTGATAACTTTTTAACGGGGGTACAGGTGACCTGGATGGCTTCAGCTAATCATACGCTTTCCGCTCAGGCACTCAATTCGAGAACTAAAACCTATCGGGAACTGTACGAGGATGTTCCTGAACTCGAAGAAGCCAAATTCCCGGCAGCCTATGTCGGGTCGTGGAACGGGAGTTTTCTAGAAGGTAAATTTCAGACTCTTTGGAGCTTCAGCGTTTTTCAGGAAGCCAACAAAAATGGTAGTCCGGTAAATATGTATTATACCGCGTTGGGAAACCAATTCAGGGTGAAGAACTGGTTGGTTCAGTATGATTTTAAGTGGAGCAGTGAAGAGTTAGATCGTACGGGTGTGGTCAGCTCTTTTATCCCGGAAAACCTTTTAGGTCATGCAGCGCAACATGTAGACTATAAGGAGCACTGGCTCAGGATCGTGTATTCCGCTAGTGAGCAATGGAGGCTGTCGGCTGTAGGCATGGTGAGTACCGCCCGCTGGAATGACAAAACTGTTGATATACCGGGCTCAAAGACTTTGCGTACTTCCTGGGGTGTAATCCCTTCGGTAGAGTTTTACCCCATTGAAAATTATAACCTGAAATTCTTCGCCGCCTACGTGGGAAGATACTTAAACTACAACGGCTATTCTAAAAACACACTTGGTCAGGTCAATAGCAATAGTGGGAGATTTATGATCGGGATAATTTCTCCGTTACTGATTTTATAAACAATTCAGTAAAGAGTTTATGTCGGTATTATTGAAAAAGATTACGCTGGTGATGGCGATATTACTGTTGTATCTACCAATTGCAGGTTTCGGACAAAACATATCCTTGCAACAATGTCTGGCCATTGCAAGTGAAAACAGCGTATCGATTAAACAAGCAAGATCTTCTTTGCTAGCCAGTCAGTTTAATCTGGAAGCCGAGAAGAAAAGCTACTTACCTAAAGTTGATCTACTGTCTAGCTATACCTACTTAAGTAGTCCGCTGACTGTAAACTTGCAAGCGGTAAGGGATGGCGTTGTGGAAGGATCCTCACTGCAGAGTGTTAATACGGCGAATGAAGTCTTTAAAGAAATTACAGGTAATGATTTGTCGGCAGACGCACAGGATCGAATTTACAATGCATCAAAAGGCCTCATAGGAGGCATTTATCCTAACTATAATCCGAGTTTAAGTAAGCAGTCTTATTTTGTTGCAGGCCTAGGTGTAAGGCAACCTATTTACCTGGGAAGAAAACTGGATGCCGCATCAAATCTCGCCCAATCTCTTGTGACTTCTGCAGATATCAATGTTGATCTTGTAAATAAAGAGGTGATTTTTTTAATTGCTGCGCAATACCTGCGCTTTCTATACTTAAACACGCTCTATGAAAAGCAGCAATTAATGGTAGATGCCCTAACCAGAAATAACAACTATGCCCAAGAGCTTGTAATAAACCAAATACTTGCACCATATCAGAAAAGCTGGACTAATGTATCATTAACCCAGGCCATAACTCAGCTTAATAATATCCAGTTGGATCAGCAAAATGCCCGCATAGAACTTAACAAAGTCATGGGTGTACCGTTAGATTCTGGAATAGTGATTACAGACACTTTGCAGTACGCAGTTATTGAAACGTTTGATCCTGAGGGAGATTTTTGGGCCTTGAATCCTACATATAAAATTGCTAGTAGTCAAGTCTCTTATGCTACAACAGCAGAGAAGATCAGCAAATCGTTTGCTTTACCCAACATTTTTGCGATTGGAAACTACAACTTATACCAGCGCGATCTGCCCCTTCTGGTGCCTGACTGGTTTGTTGGAGTAGAATTGCAGTGGAGTCTTTTTAATGGACAAACAAGAAAAAGAACTCTGGCGGCGCGGCAACTAATAGATGAGGCAAAACTGACTGCCGAAAATGCCAGGCTAGGTATTGAGGCCTTATCTAAGGTTGCAAGAAACAAGATGAAATCACTTCGAAACCAGGTTGCTTCTTTAGACAGTGCCAGAAAGGAGGCCCATATTACAACTCATCTCATTACTGAGCGTTTGAAAAATCAGCTCTCCTCACCAAAGGACGTAAATGACGCTCTCTTGATTGAAACAGAAGCCGAAAAGGCTTATCACACTGCAGTTTTTGGTTACTTTTTAGCTGCAGCCGAATACTTTAACAGTTTAGGTAAACCACAACAAATAACTCAATATATCAAGTGATGAAAGACTTCCTAAAAAATTATTGGGCTCTTCTAATACCCTTACTAGTCGCAATTATTGCTTTGGTTTTCTTTCTTTCAGAGAATAGAAACGATGACAATAACTTCATTGGGATGGTAGATGCGTCGAGTGTGGATGTAGCGGCAGAATTCCCAGGCAGATTGGATTCTCTCCTTGTTGAACAAGGTGATACGGTGAAATCTGGACAATTAGTGGCAATACTACGTTCAAATGAGATAGATGCTATCAAAGCAGAGGCTTTGGCTGCAGTTGAGGCAGCAAAAGGACAACAGGAGCTATTAAACCGGGGGGCCAGACCAGAACTTATTGAAGCTACCTCTTACCTCTATCAGATTAGTCAGGAGCAATACAATCTTTTTAACACTACTTATCAGCGGATGCAACGTTTATATAATGCCGATGTGATATCAGGACAAGAGCGGGACATCTTCTATTTCAGGTACCAGGCAGCTAAAAAAGAAATGGAAACAGCCGAGTTGAACTTACGAATGTTAAAGATGGGAACAAGACCCGAAGTACTTAAAACTGCCAATGCCATTGTAAAACAGGCAGAGGAGGCATATGAACTTACAAAGGCGCTACGTCATAACACCGAGGTTTATGCACCTGCGGATGGGGTTATTTCTAGCCTGGTTACTCATCAAGGCGAGATTGTCTCTATAGGGTACCCGATGATGACGATAGAAAAAAAGAACTCCACAATTTTGCGTTTTAACGTCCGGCAGGACAAGGCCGGGCAACTAAAATTAGGAGCTGTAGCATCTGTAAGAGTGCCTGGTTGTGAACCTGAAAGTTTCCCTGTCAAAGTAAGCTCCGTTTCGCCAACACTTGAATTTGCAAATTGGGTGCCATCAAAAGATAAGGGCGAGTTTGAACTTAGAACATTTACCATAGAACTTAAGCCTGAGAACCATTCACAGATAAAAGGACTGCGTTCCGGTATGACTGCATCATTATTCCTGCCTCAATGAATCGCCTGGGTCATATCATCATTAGAGAATGGATACGCATTCTGAGCTTTAAGGTATTCTACCTGGTGATGTTAGTTGTTCCGGCCATTCTATTTTCATTCTATGCATTAATTTACCAAAAAGAAGAAGCCAAACATTTATCATTAGCCATATGGGATGACGATCAAAGTTCAGTTTCCAGACAAATTACATTTTTACTGGAACAGCGGGATGCTTTAAACATCACTAAAAGAGTGACTAGTGAGCTGGAGGTTGAAAGATTGATACAGCAAGGCAAGATATTGGGAGCCGTACACTTCCCTGTAAACATGCAAAATGATATCTATAGCAGGCATTCGGTCAATGTTACGCTATACACCAACTCAGCGTTTCTGGTACAAGCAAAAATGATTTATAAGGCAGTAGCAGAAGTTGTAATTACAGGAAATGCAGGAGTAATTTTAAATAAGTTAGTTAAAACAGGAATGAGACCCGAGCGGGCTATGGTACTTGCCAATCCAGTTAAGTTGAATGCCTATCAGCTTTACAATTCAAGTTACAATTATCAGGAGTATTTGGTACCCGGATTGATTACTGTGGGCATGCAGATGATTCTGATCATAAGCAGTATGCTTGCCCTGAATTATGAATGGAAAACAGAAACCATGCAGGAGTTGTATGAATTATCAGGTGGCTCATCCCTTATGGTAATTACTGCTAAAACAATTGCGCATCTGGCAGTTAGCTGGATTAATTTTATTCTTATTGCTTATGTGATTTTTCCATTTTTTGATATTGGAGTTCCTGCAGCTACGTTCAAATTGTTTATCATTTATTCATTTCTTTCAATAGCTTGTATCGGGATAGGCATGTTTATTTCTGCTTTGCTTAAAGATGTGATGCTAGCAGGTGACACAGCACTATTCTATACTTCTCCAGCTTTTGTATTCAGTGGATTTACCTTCCCGAGATGGGCAATGCCATGGTATGATCAGTATTATGCGACTCTTATGCCCTATACGCCATTTCTGGATGCCTTCTTTAAGGTTTATTACATGAATTTACCACTGCATTATGCACAGGCAGATCTGAATAATTTGTTATTGTTTTCTGCAGTAATGTTTCCAACTGCATTTTTTTTCTTCCAACGTCAGTTTAAAACTAGTTACAATGAAAAATCAGTCGGAGCAGTTCATCACTAAGCTTTTTTTAAGAGAAGTCAATCTTGTGACAAAGGATCATAGTTTGCTCCTGACCCTTTTGATTGCACCACTGTTCTATGCCTTTTTTTATGGAAGCATTTACATTAATAAAGAAGAAAAGAACGTAAAACTTGCAGTTGTTGATGACGATCATTCAAAGTTCTCAAGGTTGCTGCAACAAAACATTGATAACTCTCCCACCATTGAATTGCTTCATTTCCCTAACCTGGAAGAAGCGAAAGAGTATATGTATCGTGGAGAATGTCAAGGCTTTTTTTATATTCCGAAAGATACAGAATCCAATTTACTTAGCCTGAAGCAGAGCAATGTGGTGCTTGCAGTAAATGCAGCCAGGTTCCTTCCTTCAAGCGATATTCTGACGAATGTACAGCGAATATGCCTTACTGTTGGAGCCGGTGTACGTTTAAGGTACTTCGAAAAAAGCGAAGGTATGAGTTCAAAATTGGCATTGGAAAATGTAGTGCCTATTAACCTAGATTATAGACCAATGTTCAACGAGAGATCGACCTACGGTGACTTCTTGCTTCCGGGGTTACTAGCATTAATTTTACAACAAACGTTGTTAATAGGACTATCAGAAAGTGTGGCAGGCGAGCGGGAACATTCACGTATTAGCGAGTGGTTAAAGGGGAGTATATCGATCAGTATCTGGGGAAAGGGATTGTTTTACTTGCTGCTATTCTCTGCCTATGCCTTTTTCTTCCTTAATGTAAACTACCATGTGTTTGATTTGCCTATGCGCGGCAACGGATTTCACTTGGGACTTCTATTGTTGATGTTTCTGCTTACGCTTATCCCTATGGGACAATTTCTAGGGACACTATTTAAGTCGCAGTTGCTATGCCTTCAAATGATGGCGTTTTCTACTTATCCGATATTTCTAGTTACGGGCTATAGCTGGCCATTTGAATCGCTACCTTGGGCGGTACAATGGCTTTCAATGCTTTTGCCAACAACCCCATTTTTTAAGATGTATACGGCTATTGTTCAATCAGGTGCCGGTTTATTGACTCAGCCAGCTACACTACTTCATTTAGTGGCATTGTGGCTCTTTTACAGTGGTCTGCTGTATTATAAAATAAAGACTATGAAACTCAAAAGTATTAACGAGAACTACAAACTTGCCGCAGAGTCAGCGCATTCAAAGGTAGAATTCACCTAAATACAAAGCAAATCTGCTGATGCACGTTGAGTGAGTGGACTACAAAAAATGCTGCCATAGTCTACTATTCGCTGATTGCTTTGGTGTCTAATGTTTTGGTGTAAAAATAAGCCTTCGTACTAGTATCCTTAACTATCTAGCTTTATAAGTAACATTTCCATCAACCAAGTTCAATAAAACTTTAGTTTCAAGTGTTTTTACGGAGTGACTTTTTAATAAATTGGTATCTAAAATAATTAAATCTGCTTTTTTACCAACTTCAATCGTACCTCTAAATTTTTCTTGTCTCATTTGATAAGCACCACCATA
>JAZQRI010000051.1:0-7568 GCA_045629455.1 Pedobacter sp.
TCCTGGGGCTGCACGCTTCCAGAACTGGTTCCTTTTCTATTGTTCGTTATTCTCGCAGAAGCACTGATCGTTTATTCGATCTATGAATTCAAGCAGCTCATCAATCCATTTGCGCTGTATGGTATTTTTATATATATCACCGGATTTTCCTTCCTGATCATCTCCGACCGGCAGCATGCGTACAGTCCGCTGTTTATAGGCATAATCCTGGGAAGTATGACTTCCTTCATTGCAGGGGGGATGGTGGCCCATAAGACGAAAAAGCTAACATTCCGGAACATCATACCTACGCTGAGCCCGAAGCTTAGCTTCGCATTTCTGCTTCTGTTGCTTGTTATTGGTGTTGGTGTTTTTATTATGGAAATCCGACAGCTGGGGTACCTGCCTGTGCTGAATCTCGGAAGCGCTGCCGTGTATGATGACCTGAATAAAAATGAGGTCACGCCGTTACATAATTTTATTGTCCTGAATGCGGTGCTTCCGGCGATGTTTTACATTACCTACAAAAGAGGTCTCATTCCGTTGTGGGTCTTTTTGGCCTGCAGCCTCGTGAGTTCTTTTGTTATTCTGAATTTTTTTAGCCGGCAGATCATTGTTCTTTTCTTTTTTTCCATGCTGGTTGCGATATCCTATTATAAGAAAATACCAGTGGCAAAGTTGGTTTCCGTTGGTGCCGTATGTATTCTGCTTTTTATTTTGCTGGGGCAGCTTCGGGGTGGATCGGAGAATGAGGCCAATGCGGGTTCTGTTAATGAATTTCTGAAACAATATTCCGGCATCAACAAGCCTTCTAATATTCTGGAGACGTATTTAGCCCTGTATGGGGGATTGAATTTTACGACTGGTAACACCATCGCTGAGCTTGCGGTGCGCGATCAGTATGTAAGTTATGGGGCATATGCACTCCGGCCGGTGATCGGTGCATTGCCCGTCAATGCAGATCAGATCTATCCGATGCAGTACAGCGCATATTCTTTATTGGGCACGTACATGATCGATCCGTTTTTAGATTTCAGGTGGTTCGGGGTTATCGGATTCAACTTCCTGTATGGCTTCCTATCCATGAATTCCTTTAAAAACTATCTGAGTAAGCGCGGTCCATATTACATTGTAGAGTGGTCATTGTTTGTGTTTTGCATATTTATGTGTAGTTTTACAAATTATTTCAATTTATTCTTTGTTGTATTCTTTTTTATAATTAACCGATTGGCTATTAAATGATGGTTACAATTTTAATGGCAACCTTCAATGGTTCAAAATTTATTGCGGAACAACTGGATAGTATTCTTGCACAAACTTACACCGATTGGGAGCTGATCATCCGTGACGATTTGTCTACCGATGATACCGTATCGATAATTCAGAAGTATGTTCAAGCAGACAGCCGGATAAAATTGCTCTCCTTAGATGGGAAACATGGCTCGGCTACCGTAAATTTTAGTGTGTTGTTTGATTATGCATATACGCTTCGTACACCTTACGTCATGTTTGCGGACCAGGATGACATTTGGAAGAATACCAAAATTGAGAATTCCATCCGCTTTATTCAAAAGCAGGAACTAAAATCAAAGTCACGGCAGCCGATCCTGGTTTATGGCTCTTTAGAGTATGTGGACGCTTTAGGGCAGGTGATTTCGCAGGAGCTTAAAATGCCCGATGCACTCGACTTTAATATCCTGTTGACGGAAAATCATGCGTACGGCTGCACAATGATCCTAAACAGATCCTTGATCGAAAAGATCCGGCACATACCCGAAACCGCAGAGAATCACGATTACTGGGTAGCACTGGTGGCCTGTACCCTGGGCAAGGCGATATTGAATCCGGATAAACTAATATGTTATAGGCAGCACTCTAGTAACGTAAGTGGTAACGTGAATCGGAGCCAGATTTCTTCCAGGTTGAACCGCTATGTTAAACAAGTTGACTTCCTGTTGCCTGTGTTTGTCAAGAATTATAAAATGATCAACTCATTTTACGGGATCTATAAAAACTTGTTAGCTGATGATACGAGAGACCTTATCGCAGGGTATATAAATGCCTATAAGCGCGACATGTTCACTTTATTGTTGTTTATGGCCAGAAATAAATTCAGAAAGTTAGGACCTATGCAAACGTTTGCACATTATTATACACTTTTACATCTAAGAAGGAAGGTTCTGGAGCAACTCTAGGACTATCATTGGATTTCATGAATTTATACTACGACAACATTGTATACGATTTGCAGAACATAGGAGGTATCTCCTCCTATTGGTTTGAACTTACGAGTCGTTTCTTGAAAGACAGTAAAGTTCATTTGAAATTTTATGAAACGAGTCTTAAGAATCGCAATATACTACGCGGTGAATTGGATTTAAGTCAGTCTCCTATTTCGGTAAGCAAGAATGGCCCAAAGTTGATCGAACGGTTCCGCAGGCTTAACGACTGGGACTTCGAGGAACAAAGTGTGTTCCACTCGAGTTATTTTCGTGTTCCGGCGCGGAAGAACAATGTTAAAGTGGTCTCTACGATCCACGATTTCACTCACGACCTTTTCTTTAAGGGGCCGAGAGTGTGGTTGCACAATTTTGCGAAGAGCCGTGCGATAATCGAAAGCGATGCCATCATAACCCCTTCTGAAAACACGAAAAGAGATCTGCTTAATTTTTATCCTCAACTTAGCGAAAGCCTGGTTCATGTTATTCATAATGGCGTTTCGGAAAGCTTTAAAAAAGAGGATGAAATTGTTCCTGATGGCTTATGCCTGCTGTATGTAGGCGCACGTGATGACTACAAGAATTTTAGATTTGCAGTGCAACTCGCCGGGATGCACAAGGAATGCAGGCTAAACATTGTTGGCGCGAAGCTAACACCATCTGAAAAATTGTATCTAGATTCGCAGCTGAAGGGTTGCTATACGGTGCATACCAATATTAATACTGGCAAACTGAATACGCTTTATAATCAGGCTTCCTGTCTGCTGTACCCCTCTTCTTATGAAGGGTTTGGAATTCCTTTACTTGAAGCGATGCGTGCCGGGTGCCCCTTTATAGCACTCAATGGATCCTCAATCCCGGAAGTAGCAGGTGATGCTGGTTATTTGCTTAACAGCCTTGATCTTGATGAGGCAAAAGAGGCATTAAAGGCCATAGTGACTACGAGAGAAGTGTTCACCAGCAAGGGGTTTCAGCAGTCGCTAAAATTCTCCTGGGAGAAATGTTATGAGGAAACTAAGAAACTTTACGCCAGCTTAATATGAAAGTGTCTATAATAACGGTTGTATACAACAACGCAAAGACCATAGGCTCAGCCATAGACGCAGTGTTAAGTCAAACATACCCTGATATAGAATACATCATTGTTGATGGCGGTTCGACCGACGGTACATTAGAGAAAATAGAATCTTACGGAAAGAAAATTGATCTGCTCATATCGGAACCGGATGGAGGAATATACGATGCCATGAATAAGGGTCTTCGTATGGTGACTGGTGACATTGTGGCTTTCTTGAATTCGGATGATTTCTATTCCGACAATCATATAATTGAGAAAGTAGTTTCTGAGTTTAAGCTCGATGAAATTGATGGCGTGTTTGGCGATTTGCACTATGTCCATGGAGATGATACGACGCGGATATTCAGACGTTGGATCTCCGGAACCTATAAAGCGGGCAGTTTTTTGTATGGCTGGATGCCACCTCATCCTACGTTTTTCGTTAGAAAAAGTGTTTACGATCGCTATGGAGGTTTCAATACAACCTTCAAAAGCGCAGCAGATTATGAGCTGATGCTTCGGTTTGTACACGTAAACAAGATAAAAATAAGCTATATTCCTGAAGTCCTTGTAAAGATGCGCCTCGGTGGTGTAAGTAATTCCGGGCTTAGGAACCGATTACGCGCCAACCTTGAAGATCGGGAAGCCTGGGAGATTAATGGAGTAAAACCCTATTTTTTTACCCTGTTTCTGAAACCTTTGCGAAAAGTAGCGCAATTTCTGACCAGTCCGGCCGATAGGGTTCAGGCGCGGGAAGTTAGAAAACTTGAAGTCATTTTGCCGCTTGAGGAAAAGGAGGCTTAGTTACATTGGCGCAATTGTTGTTCCCAATGTTTTTACCATTAAAGAATTTAAATGATATTTACGCTCACTTTTCTAGTCAGTTTATTACTTGTGGTGTTTACAGTACCATCTATTATAGGTGTATCGTTTAGAAAACATCTGTTTGATGATCCTTCTGAAAGCCGAAAAGTTCATAAACGATTGGTACCTAACTTTGGTGGAATAGCAATTTTTACAGGGTTTTTATTTTCCTGCAGCTTACTTATTCCGTCTCACATGATTCCAGAAGCGAATGTGCTGATGGCTGCAGGCTTAATCCTTTTCATGACGGGACTGAAAGACGATATTGTCGGCTTGAGTCCTACGATCAAGTTTTTAGCTCAGCTTGGAAGTGCATTGATCACGGTGGTGGTGGCGAACTTTAGAATTGAAAATCTGCATGGAATGTTTGGAATTCAGGAACTTCCGTATGTGGGCAGTGTAGTACTTACTATCTTCTTTGTGGTAGGTATCGTAAATGCGTTCAATCTGATCGATGGCATTGACGGACTTGCGGGTACCCTGGGTGTAATTTTTAGTTTAATATTTGCCTTCCTGTTTTATAAAGCAGGGGAGACCGGTTGGTCTTATCTTTCGCTGTCACTAACAGGCGCATTGATCGGCTTTCTTTTTTTTAACATCACGCCGGCAAAGATTTTCATGGGCGATTCCGGATCACTTTTGTTGGGTTTCGTTGCTGTTTTACTCAGTCTGAAGTTCTTGCAGGTTTCATCAGCGACTTTGGTGATGTTTGGACCTTTTGAGATTACCTCCGGTGCCGGGTTGGTCATTGGTATCTTAATTATTCCCATTTTCGATACACTAAGAGTACTTATCCTTCGTGTGTTGAAGAATACTTCGCCCTTTACAGCAGACAGTAATCATTTACATCACCGGCTGCTTTTTTTAGGCATGAGCCATGTTCAGGCTACACTGGTTTTGTCCGTAGTCAATATGCTTTTTATTGCCATGGCATTTTCCCTGCAGCAGCTTGGCAATATGCAGCTGATTGGATTGATAATGCTTTCCATTCTGGTTTTAAACGGAGCGCTTTCGTTATACATCGAGCATTATAAACGGTCACTGCTTTCCTCTTCTTTGCATGCGCACAGCCGCGCTGCGCAGGAAAATACGCCGGCAGATCCTGCAAACTTCGGTGAAGAAGTACTTAAAAAGATCTCCAGGAACTAAAATTTGCCTTAATTCTTAATTCTAGTGTGGACAATTTTAATTGTTCCACAAACCTGGAATGCATGAGACTCATGGTTCAGATTCGGTGTTTAAGCTGTCTATGGCTCTTTTATGTTGCGGTTTGATCCTGAGGGAGATACCGTTAATATCCATAAAATTGTAAAAAACATTTTCTTTTTACCGGGTGTTGTAGTTATCTGAGATTAATACTTAAGTTTGCACAACACTTCTCAGATAAATTTTTATTTTTATGAGTATAAATACTGAGATTTGTGTATCGTTGTATAAATGTTCTCAAATATTCCCACCTTATAACGCAGGTATGAAATTGTTAATAACAGGGGCTTCTACTTCACTAGGTTCTCAGGTCTTAAGTTGGTTCAAGCAGTACTATCCGGAAATGAAAATCACTACGTTAGATGACCTGTCTGATGTACGTGCGGTAAATCACTTCTTCGAGGTGGAGAATATTGATGCTGTAATACATCTTGCAGCTGCCGATCAACAAACTGTAAGCGGCACAAGAACATTATTAGATGCTGCGAATCGTTGGTGGCAGGGCAATCACCTGATCAAGCGTTTCTTCTACATTTCGCCGGAGCCTATGGCTGCAAATAAAGCGCTGTTACGTAAGTATAAGGATATGACTCTTGTGGTATCATCCTGCAGCGATTGTTTTGCTTCGTCTGCCTTTCCCGTGGAGCACATTGCTTTAGCAGACCAGAACGTTAAGAACAATAAGGGGGTGCCTGTATATGCGACCGGCCAAAGGGTTCCGGAATGGTTCTGGGTGTCCGGCCAGGCTTGTGCAATTGATGTGCTCTTTCATCAAGGGGAAGCTGGAGTCATATACAATATCGGGGGCATGAACGCCTGGAAAAATGCCGATGCGGGTGTTAAGTACAATGTTCCCGCTTATGCGTACGTTCCTGAGCATGGTATGGTAAAGGCCTATCAGACCTTTATGGTTAAAATCAAAAGAATTTTCTCTAATTTAGCGGCCGATCTAAACGTATAAATGAATATACGTTTGAAAAAGTAAGGTTTTCGCTTGTATGTCCATTCAAACCCGTTATAATTATCTACTGAGATATGTGTTAATGGCGACGGATGCTATTCTGCTCAATGCCATTTATTTTTTGTCTTTCTATCTTACTTCTGAGTTCGGAAAGTCAGTTTCCCATGAAATAAGCGTAAGTAACGTCGTTGTCTGCAATTTGATTTGGCTGCTTTGTGCACTATTCTTTGGGCTTTACAGCCTATATGGAACCAGAAGGCTGGAGCGAATATACCGGGATACCTGGAGAACCATTATCTTCCACTTTCTTGGATTTACCGTATTTTTGCTCTTTATTTTGGATAGTGAATTCTCCAGAACATTCCTCCTGATATTTTACACCTTACTGTTTTTCTCTTTCGTCTTAAACCGGTTTTTGCTTACGGTTGGTCAATATCTACTTTTCCAACGTTTTAATGTCAAACGTAAAGTAGGTGTGCTGGGTTCAAACCAGACTGCCATCCGCATTTCATCCTATCTAAAAAAGCAAAAGAGCCTCGAGTTCTACGGCTTTCTGGGTGACGATGAAAGCATCTACAATCAGAATGGTAATATTCTGGCGGAGGTCGTCTCTAACCGTTTTGCAGAAGCATCTGCCGAGGGTGTACAGGATGTATATGTGGCCGTTGCACCAGAGCGCATGACGGAAGTATCAGCGTTGGTCGATGAAGCTGACCGGCAGTGTATGCGCCTGAAGTTTGTTCCCGATCTGGGCGGCGCACTTGCATCGCCGTTTACCATAAGCTATCTTGGCGGCGAGTTCCCGATCATCACGCTGAGACATGAGCCGCTCGAAGAGATGAAGAACCGTTTCAAAAAGCGTGCGTTTGACGTGGTCTTCAGTGGTCTGGTTATTATCTTTGTCTTGAGCTGGTTATACCCGATTGTTGCGCTCCTGATCAAATTACAGAGCAGAGGACCTGTGCTCTTTAAGCAGTTGCGAAGTGGCCGGAACGATGTTCCTTTCTTGTGTTTGAAGTTCAGAAGCATGACGGTGAACGATGAAAGTGATAAAACACAGGCAACGAAAGGCGATTCACGTGTGACCCCAATAGGGCGGTTCCTACGCCGGACCAGTTTGGATGAGATGCCACAGTTTTTCAATGTCCTTATGGGGCACATGAGTGTAGTTGGACCAAGGCCACATATGCTGCGGCACACGGAAGAATATAAAGCCATCATTAGTAAGTTTATGGTCCGCCACTTCCTTAAGCCCGGAATAACGGGCTGGGCGCAGGTAAAC
>JAZQRI010000052.1:0-4031 GCA_045629455.1 Pedobacter sp.
GCCAGAATTAAGCCTACTTTCTTCGGATTTTCAGTTATTTCGATCGATTGAAACCATTTCTGCAGATCGTTGTTGTTCAACATGTTGCTTAAGGATGCTACAGACCTTTTAACTTCCTCAGGGGTGAACCACGCATTGTAGTTGCTGGATCGCTCCAGAAGCGCGCTGAACTGCTCGTCCGGCTCAGCCATAAAGGCACTTAGTTGGTTAAACGCAATAATAATTTTTTCAGCGTTAAGGAATGGCATATCTTAAGGTATTTAAAAGTAGATTGTTATATTTGCACTGCAAAGTTAACCTTAGCAATAGATTTAAAAGAAGACATGGCTATTAAAATAACAGATGAGTGTATAAACTGCGGAGCATGTGAGCCTGAATGCCCTAACAATGCAATCTATGACGCAGGTTCTGCCTGGAGATTTTCAGATGGTACCAATCTGAAGGGTATCATAGATTTCGGCGATCAGCAGATTGACGCAGAAGCCGTTCAGGATGCGATTTCTGATGAGGTTTATTATATTGTTTCAGATAAGTGTACAGAATGTAAGGGTTTTCACGATGAGCCGCAGTGTGCTGCAGTTTGTCCGGTAGACTGTTGTGTAGACGACGAAGACGTTCGCGAAACAGAAGAAGAATTGTTAGAGAAAAAGGCCTGGTTGCACCAGGAAGGATAAGGTATCTTCCCGTTTATCCCTGGAGGGATAAAAGAAGATCATATACTGTACACAAAGGCTGGTTCATGAAGATGAAACCGGCCTTTTTTTATTGTCACCAGCGCTGAAACCGCGAAAATGGCCCTTCAGAAGCTGGCTGTACCAGAAAAACAACCGGCGTTATACTTCCGCACGGTTCGGTACAATCAACACCGGACAGGCTGATTTTCTGGCTACATGTTCCGCCACACTGCCCATCAGAAAATGGTACAGGCCCGTACGGCCGTACGTTCCAATCACAATAAGATTAGATCCCCACTTGTCCGACTGCTGTATGATACCATGCGCGGCGCTATCCATCACACTTAAATAGGTGGTTTTTACACCTTCACCAAACTTTTCTTCAATTTCCTGCAACAGCAACTGGCTATTTTCTTCCGAATCTTCGTAAGTTTCCAAAAATACAGGAGCAAGGGTCATGTCCGGATTGATGTTTGCTGGAACGGGTTCCACAACATTCACAAGCGCTACCTCTGCACCGAATGTCCTAGCCAGCTCATAGCCTGTCTTTGCTGCCTTTTCAGAACTCGTACTGTTGTCCACCGCTATTAGGATTTTTTTTAGGTTCATATCTGGTCAGCCTTAAGTTGTTAAACAGAGGTTCTTTTCTACCTAAAAATAACAATTTTCGTCAATAAAGTGCAGATCTGTGCGATTTTATGGTTCTGTTCTGTAATTTTAAACTTCAGACATCATATGGATTCAATACATGCAATATGCCGGGTAGCCGTTGGCACCTTAAGAGCCGAGCAGTCAGACCGCTCAGAAGTCGTTTCTCAACTGCTTTTCGGAGATAAGGTTCAAATCCTGGAGAAGGCCGAGCGTTGGTATTTGGTGCGGACTGCCTACGATAATTACGAAGGCTGGGCCGATTTCCGCCAGCTGGCTCCAATTTCCGAAGAAGAGTTCCTGGATCGGCCAGCGATTGACTATCTCGTTCCGCCGGCGGTGCAAAACCCCGTCAAAGCGGAAGACGGCAGTACCTATTATCTTGCAGCAAGTGGTAGTCTTCCCAAATACAAGGATGGCAGCTGCTATTTAGGGCAGAACCGGTTTGAAGTTAATTTCGAGCCCATACAGGTAGATTACAGCAAACCCATAAACAATATTGAAAAAGACGCTTTATTTTACTTAAACTCACCGTATCAATGGGGGTGCCGCACCATGTTCGGTATAGATTGCTCCGGATTTGTTCAGGCCGTCTTTAAGATGTCCGGCATCAAGCTTAACCGTGATGCTTCCCAGCAGGCGCTACAGGGGGAGACGGTAGACTTTCTCCCTGCCGTACAAACCGGTGACGTGGCTTTCTTCGATAACGAAGAGGGTAAGATCACGCATGTGGGCATTCTGCTCAACAACAAAGAGATCATTCATTCCTCGGCTAAAGTAAAGATAGATCCCATTGACGACCAGGGGATCTTCAACAGGGAGCTTAACAAATACTCGCATAAGCTCCGGATCATAAAGCGCTTCCTTTAAAAACTTCCAGCAGCCTTCGTACCTAACGAAAGCTGCTGGAACGTCGTGTGTTCCGGTTGCCCGGGGCACGCTCCAATCAGCGCGTACCGAACAAATACCGCAGGCCAATGTCCGTTCTGGCGATACATACATTGTACCTGGAATAGTCGCTCATAGACGAAGTGAAATAGTAATTGCCAAAAAGCTCTATTTTATTCTTCAGGACAACTCCAGCACTTAACGAGGGTGCAAAGTAAAGTTTCTTTAAAATTACCTTATCTTTTTCCACTTTCAAGCTATTGTTCAGCGAACTGTTGTACTGCGTCAAGACGATGTTATCCTTGTAGGTCGAGTAATTGATGGCGAAGCCGGCACCTGCATATACTTTAAGCGGCTCCGAATTGTAGAAGTTATAGATCACCCTTGGTGTTAGTGCAAGCCCGTAGGCATCAAATGAATGTTTTTGATATTCGATAAAGGACTCGGGATTCATAGCCGTGTTCTCAAATTTAGACATCAGCAGCGAAAGCTCTGCACGGTAAATCAATTTTCCCACATCCGGGTTCGCAAACAGGTCTATTCCCATCGTCAACATCGGGGAATAGGATTGCTTTATCTGCGCTCCAGGCTTGTTGTAGGGAGTTTCCCCGCTATACGTACCTTTGCTTACATCCAGGCCGCCGCCAAGAAATAGCCGGAGCGGTGTTGTCCGGCGCTCGGCTTGCTGGCCGTTAATTCCGGAAATCACCTGCAGCAGATCATGTTTGTTGTACCGTATGGTTTTCAGGTTCGTCAATGTCTTTTCATCCCTAGTTCCGTACTTCAGCGATGCTGCCTTCAATTGGCTGAGGTACTTTCCATAGGTCTGCACCCGGCCGCCTTCCGGCGACAGATACATGAGCATCAGCAGCTCAGCGGGTGCTGGCATACTGCGGTCCAGCAGGTAAAACCGTGTCTTGATGTGATCTGTGTAGGAATATAGCGTCACGTTCTTGCCGGGTTGCAGAACTTTCAAGAACACCGTTTCTTCGCGGGAGGAGGAGTCCAGCGTATATGGCAAGCGGGAGAGGCTGACTTCCCCCATACTGACGTTTACGCGAAAGCGCTCATAGGATTCATATCCTTCAATGGAGTACCTCTTGCACTCCGCTAAGGGATAGGTTTTCGGCGCACTGTCCTGCGTGCTTTTAAATACAACGTCAGTCGGGTTCCGTGACCGCTCCTTATAGTTGATATACCCGGGCAGGCTGTCGTTTGTTGCGGTAATCAGATACCCTTTTTTAAAATTAGAGTGAGAAAAACATACTGCAGGAAGAAACAGCAGTAAGAAGAGGAGCGTTGGTTTCATGAAGCTTATAAAATAAGCAACGAAGATAGACTATTTTCTAAATACTATAATGCTTTTCACCAGATATAATATCGTAAGTAGAATGTAGTCGACGTGAAAATTAGCTCCTGGGTTTAACGACCATCAACAAGGCAACTTGGCTCATGTCTCACCGGGAAATTACAGGATTTTGCAATAAAACACATCTTATTGGCCTGTTCATGCAGGGCATTAGCCTTTTCTGTGTCGGCGGCATCAGATATGGTGACCACTGGGTGGAGGATCACTTCGCTAAAAGACCCACTTCCATCCGCCTGCTCCGTCATCTTTCCTACAGCATTATCTTTGTAATCCAGTACCACAACGCCATTCTGTGCACACAGGTGCAGATACCAGAGCATATGGCAGGAGGATAACGAAGACACCAGCAGATCCTCCGGGTTGTGCTTGGTTTTATCCCCAAGAAAAGCAGAATCTGATGAACCCAGAATATCTGGTTTATGGTCAATCGATATCACGTAACTGCGGTCATA
>JAZQRI010000053.1:0-40419 GCA_045629455.1 Pedobacter sp.
CGTTCAACCTCTGCCACCACTTCCCGCTTGAAGCACTCTAAATACAAACGCCCAAACTTTTTAACTTTTACTTCTTTTGACATTGTCCAAAGTATTAATAAGTGTTAATAGGTCAGTGTAAAGTTTTTTCAGGACGAGACATAACAAGCACATAGGCGCTATACCAGTTGTTCTACCTTCATTCCCGAAGATTTGCTTTGCCACAAATGGATTAGCCGTTATTCACTCAGATCATCAAAAACTTATTACCCCTCCAATTCATCAGCTATATGGATACAGGCTTCATGAGCTATATATATACTACAACACAATTTACTACGCACAAACTAAAACAACACTGGCAGGCAGACAAATCATAGGCTAAAAGCAGTGCTGCACTTACAAGAAGGACGCAGGCGCTCAAAAATTCAACCAACTATGGGCCAGCTTCAAACCTAGCCGGCCAATATTCCACCAGGCAACAGCAAAACAAACACCGCAGAGAACAAGGAAAAACCAAGATGCGGTACCGGACCCCGAGAGAAACTGACAACCCTGTGCATACCCGGACACGACGTTAAACACGTTCAAAAGTTATTGTTAAAAAATGTTAATCCCTTGCTCCGATGCGCCCCTTTACATAGCTTAGCGGTCTATATTTTTAATTGACGTTATCGTATTATTACTTATCTTTGCAGAATGTTTAAAATTAAACACTTATCTCTACTACTATTCACTGTTCTTACCCTGACCATTGTTGGTTGCAAAAGCCGGTTTGAAAAAATCAGGATGAGCAATGACGTGGCTAAAAAATATCAGGAGGCCATCCGCCTTTACAACACAAAGAACTACTCTAAAGCATTGATCTTGTTTGAAGACCTTTCTCAGAAGTATAGAGGACGCGCAGAAGCGGAGGATTTGAACTACTATTACGCATATACTTTATACCGCTTGGGCGATTATACCACAGCGCGTTTCCAGTTTAAAAACTTCGCCGACATCTACCCAACAAGCAAGAATGCAGAAGAATGCCGCTACATGTATGCCTATTGTTTCTACCTGGATTCTCCAAACTCTACACTGGACCAGGAAAACACCTATAAAGCACTGGATGCCATGCAGCTGTTCATCAACCTTTATCCTAAAAGCGAACGTGTAGCAGATGCCACGAAATACATCAATGATCTACGTGGCAAACTGGAAGATAAAGCATACCGCAATGCCAGATTGTATTTCGATCTGGGTGGATATGACATAACCAACTACAAAGCAGCCGTTGTGGCATTAAGAAACGCCCAGGTTGATTATCCGGATATTAAGTATGCAGAGGAAATGGATATGCTGATTGTAAAAGCACAGTATCTATACGCCAAAAACAGCTACGAAGTTCGTCAGGAAGAACGTTTCACGGAAGCCATTGGCTACGCGAATGAGTTTGAAGAAGCACATCCGGAAAGTAAATTCAAGAAAGAAGTTGACGGCTTAAAGGCTGACAGTGAAGCTGGCATAAAAAATGCGCAACGTATCCTGGCAGAGGCTACTGCACAGAATGAAAAATACAAGGCTACCTTAGAAAAAGAAGCCAAAAGAGATAGTACTACAACAACGATTAAAACCCCCACCAACTAATGAACACGAACAAACCCGCTATACCGAATACTACGGTTACCAGAAATGTTAATGATTTAGATCAGAAAACTGGAAACATCTACGAATCTTTGGTGATTATTTCTAAAAGGGCTAATCAGGTCTCTAACAACATGAAAGAAGAACTTCATGGCAAGTTGGCAGAATTCGCATCTTCGAATGACAACTTAGAAGAGATATTTGAAAACAGGGAGCAAATCGAAATCAGTAAGCACTATGAGCGCATGCCTAAACCATCGCTTATTGCCATTGATGAGTTTCTGAATGACAAAGTCTACTATAGAAATCCTGCAAAAGAAAACCAATAAGCCAGCATAGTTATTAAATTGCATGTTCATTGCATTAATATACCATGCTGAAAAATAAAAACATTATTCTTGGCGTTTGCGGCAGCATTGCAGCATACAAGTCTGCCACATTGGTTCGTTTACTGATCAAGGCCGGCGCAAACGTCAAAGTAATTCTTACTGCACATGCGGCAGATTTCATTACGCCGCTTACCCTCGCTACCCTCTCTAAAAATCCGGTATATACCAAATACTTCGAAGAAGAAACAGGCGTCTGGAGCAATCATGTAGAACTTGGACTTTGGGCCGACTACCTGATTATTGCACCAGCGAGTGCCAATACCCTGGCAAAGATGGCCAATGGGATATGCGACAACCTGCTCAGTGCGGTGTACCTTTCGGCAAAGTGCCCGGTGCTATTCGCGCCGGCCATGGATCTCGATATGTGGAAACACGAAAGCACACAGGAAAACATCAGCAAGATTATTGGCTTCGGCAACCGCATGATCGCGCCGACCAGCGGCGAGCTTGCCAGTGGACTCTTTGGCGCCGGCCGCATGGCGGAACCTGAAGAGATCATTGCTTTCCTGCTGGACACCATCCGTAAGGATCTCCCTCTACTTGACAGCAAAATACTGGTAACCGCAGGACCCACCCATGAAGCTATAGACCCCGTTCGCTTTATTGGCAACAAGTCCTCTGGCAAAATGGGATTTGCGATCGCTAATGCATTTGCAGCGCTGGGTGCGGACGTGACACTGGTCACCGGTCCGACTGCGGAGGTTGAAAACGCAGATGTAAAGCGGATTGATGTGACGAGTGCTTCGGATATGTTTCATGCCTGCCTGGAACATTTTCCGGATTCAAAAATCACAGTGATGAGTGCGGCTGTCGCGGATTATACACCAGTACAGGTCGCCAATCAAAAGATCAAAAAACAGGAAGATGTCCTGCAGATTCTACTTAAGAAGACCACAGATATTCTTGCGGAACTCGGCAGGCAAAAAACGCCCGGTCAGATCCTGGTGGGCTTCGCCCTGGAAACAGAGCATGAAGAAGAACATGCAAAAAGCAAGCTGATCCGGAAGAACCTGGATCTGATTGTCCTGAATTCGCTCAACGACAAGGGTGCTGGCTTCCAGACGGACACCAACAAGATCACCATCTTCAATAAGGCGCTGGATAAAAAGGTCTTTGATGTAAAATCGAAAGCCGAAGTTGCGGCCGACATTTGCAGGGAAATTCTTTCGTTGGTCTGACCATGAGAAAGCTGCTCTTGCTCTTTCTGCTCAGTATTGCATCGGCTAAGCTCCCGGCTCAGGAACTCAACGCCAAAGTGCAGCTGCTTGCCCCTACCGTATCCAATATTAACAAAAGAAACCTGGACCGTCTTCAGCTGGTCATACGCGATTTTTTAAATAACAAGAAGTGGACGACTGAAACCTACCTGCAACAGGAAAGGATAGATTGTAATTTCGTGATCACCATTACCGCGTGGGACGGCGGCTCGGGATATCGTGCAGGCGCACAGATCCAGTCCAGCAGACCTGTATTCGGTACCTCATACAACAGCACGCTGTTGAACCTAAGTGACAATGACTTTGACTTCAACTTCAATGAGGGGCAGCCGCTGGAATTCTCTGAACAAAATTACATCAGCAACTTAGGTTCGCTACTTGCTTTCTATGCCTACACCATTGTAGGTGTCGACAAAGACAGCTTCGGGAAGCTCGGCGGCAGTCCGCTTTACGTCAAGGCCCAAAATACATTGAATATTGCACAGACATCTGGCAACGCCGGCTGGAAAGCATCCGATGGGCAAAGGAACCGATACTGGCTTAATGAAAACCTAATCAACCAAAGCTTTGAGCCTTTAAGGGCGTTCATCTACAACTTCCACAGCGGAATGGACAAGCTACAAAGTGGAAAGGCCGTTGCCGGGAAACTGCTGCGCTCCAGCCTTTCTGATCTGGAGGCGGTCGACAAGCAAAAGTTCGGGTCTTACCTGCCCAATGTCCTTTTCGGCACCAAAGCGGTGGAGATCGTAAATGTCTTCTCTACCTTCGACGCCGCGGTAAGCAACAAAGCCTACCAGGTGCTTGTTGAAATCGATCCCGCAAACATCAGCAGGTACGAGGCGCTGAAACGGCGCTGAAGCCTTTGCGTACTTTTCACCTAAACCCTGCTAATTTACAGCTTAAAAGCACTTTTAACAGCAACATTCATCCAGTATTTGTACGTGTTTTCGAATAATTTATTTCAAATATTTGTTTTGTACGAATACATTCGTAGTTTTATGTACGAAACAATTCGTAAATGACATGCAGCCGATTATGACAGTGAAGCCGACAGAAAGTGAATTGGAGATTTTGCAGATCCTCTGGGAGAAACAACAATGTACCGTTCGCGATGTACATGAAATACTAACCGAAAATAAAGAAGCGGGATACACCACCACGCTTAAATTAATGCAAATTATGCATGAGAAAGGACTTGTTGACCGGGATACCAGTTCGAAGACACACCTGTATCGCCCCTTGGTGAATCAACAAAAAACCCAACAGCATCTGGTGCGTAAAATGATTGACGATGTCTTTAATGGATCTGCCAGCCGGATGGTGATGCAGGCATTGGGAAATCAGAACGCCACAACGGATGAAATAGATGCGATAAAGAAATACTTGGATGAACTAAGTAAAAAATAAAACTATGGAACCAATGGTTAATGCACTGATTAAGGCAACGGGATGGAGCATCTTTCATTCCCTATGGCAAGGCGCCCTGATCTACGGGATCTTATTTCTGGTCCTGATGACGTTTCCGAAACTTGCGGCCAGAACGAAACACAATCTGGCGTATGCCTCGATATGTGTCTTGTTCATTGCTTTTGTGCTGAATTTCTTCTACAATCTGCAAGTGTCCGGTACTTCGGGCGATCCTCAGGTTGCCACAGCCCAGCCAGCGCCAGCTGTAAACATGGCCTCCATAGTGCCCTTTTCGACATCATTGTTGAGCCGGGCAGAGCAGGTGTTTCCATATCTGGTGGCGGCATACGGGATAGGACTTCTACTACAGATTTTTGTGCTTGCGACCGGTTTCCGTAAAATCTTGCGACTTAAAAAAGCTTCGCGGCAGCAGGTACCAGCCGCATGGCTTGCTGTGTTCGACTCGATTATGGCACGGTTCCGCATAAAAAGAAACGTGGGCTTTTATTTATCGGATAAGGTCAATGTACCATTGGTGATCGGTTACTTCAAACCAATTGTGCTGTTTCCTATTGCGCTGGCGGCACAGCTGGACATTAATCAGGTAGAAGCAATTCTGATTCACGAGCTGTCGCACATCAGAAGAAACGACTACCTGCTGAACCTGGTGAAGATGGTGATCGAAACCGTTCTGTTCTTTAATCCATTTGTATGGTTATGCAGCAGGTTTATCCAGATAGAACGCGAGCATGCCTGCGACGATCTGGTGCTCAGCCTGACCGGAACACCCCTCACCTATGCACATGCGCTCTTGAAACTTGAGCTTATAAAGATAAAAGACACACCGGCATTGTCGCTGGCAGCTTCCGGAGAAAGCCAGCACCTCTACCAGCGTATTAAACGAATTACAGATATGAAGACGAACTACGTGAATCCAAAACAACAGATCCTGTCCATAACGCTGGCATTGGCGACCATTATATCGCTGGCTTGGGTGAGCCCGAGGGATGAAAAAAAGGCAGATCTGGCTACAGCACCGATTATGACAAAGGTAACATTGCTGACTGAGGACTGCAGCGAAGTAAATGACCCAATGCTAGCCGGTAGCACGGGTATCAAGCCCAACAAAAAGATGACGATAAGTATTGATACGCCTAAGAAGAAGAAAGCCCTGCGGATCATTACAGTGGACGCAAACGGCAAAAAGACCGAATATACGTCCATTAAGGAGCTGCCAGACAGCATTAAGGCGGAACTCGGCGAGACCGATTTCTTTGTAAAAGACATCCATAGGGGTATGCCAGATTCAACTACTATGCTGGCGCTGAGGAGAAATGCCAAAGCTATGGCTGAACACTTTAACAGTCCGGAACAACGGGCAAAATGGGAGAAGCTGGGCCTTGCCATGCGTAAGCAAGGTGAACTTTTTGAAAAACAATTTAATTCTCCTGAGCAAAGAGCTAAAATGGAGCAATTGGGTATACAGATGCGCAAGCAGGCGGAACTTATGGAACAGAAAGGCTACGCTACTGAGGAGCAGGCTAAATTGAAAAAGCTCACCCGGGAAATGCAAATACATACCGAGCACATGAGGAAAAACGTACCTTCTCCAGAACTTCAGAAGGAGATGCAAAGATTGAATAAAGAAATGAGGAAACATTCAAAAGAGATGAACCGCATGATGATTACACCTGAGATTCAGAAACAAATCAGGGATATTGTCGCGCCTCCAGCTCCACCAGCAGCACCAGAACTTAACGAACCTGCAGCTCCCCCTGCTCCAGAACCGGCATATGTTCCGTCTATCGCATAAGGAAAACAAGAACGAATAGTTAAGGCAGCCATTGAACTGCCTTTTTGTTTATAAAGAATAAACATCCATTGCGCAAGATTTCATAATTTAGCATTGGAATATGCTACAAAAACTTTCTATACGTAACTATGCTTTAATCGATAGTGTTGAACTTGACCTTGAAAAAGGCTTGAACATTATCACCGGTGAAACCGGAGCAGGTAAGTCGATTATGCTGGGTGCCTTGTCTTTGATTTTAGGTCAGCGGGCAGAAACCAGGTACTTCTTTAATCAGGAAAAAAAATGCGTAATTGAAGGAACGTTCCGGCTACCCGGGGATGGCCTGAAATTATATTTTCAGGAGCATGATCTTGACTTTCATCAGGAAAGCATTTTAAGAAGAGAAATCTCCATCGATGGAAAATCAAGGGCTTTTATTAATGATACCCCGGTTACCCTTTCTGTGATGAAGCAGGTGGGTGAAAAGCTGATCGACATTCACTCTCAGCACGCCACACAAGAAGTAAATGACGCTGCTTTTCAGCTGGCGGTTGTAGATACCCTTGCGAACCATGAACAGCTGCTTTCGGATTACCGGAGCAAATTCAGCACCTATAAAAAAAACATTAAGGAATTCGCTGCACTGCAGTCGGCCGCCGAGTTGGCCCGAAGCAAGCAGGACTACGAACAGTTCCTTTTTAATGAACTGGAGCAAGCCACGCTCCGGATCGACGAGCAGGCCGTCCTGGAAACAGAACTGCAGACCTTGAACAATGCCGAAAGCATCAAGCGCAGCTTACTCAATGCCTACGGATTGCTAAATGAACAGGAGATCTCTGTGCTGCCGGTTTTGAAGGAAGTGATTACGCAAATTCAGGGGATTGAAAAGTACAATCCGGAATATGAAGCGGTTAATGAGCGACTGCGGTCGGCGTTGATCGAATTAAAAGACGTGGCGGAAGAAACAGCCAGCCTTGAGGAGAATATTGTCTTCAGCCCGGCACGGATTGAAGAGATCAATACCCGGCTGGACGTCATCTATGCACTTCAGCAAAAGCATCGTGTAAACACAGTTGAGGCGTTGCTCGCCATACAAGAAGAACTATCTGCAAATTTGAGCAAGCTGCTGAGTGGCGATGAAGAAATTGAAAAGCTAACAGCAGAGATTGAGAAGCAGCGTGAAGCGCTGGAGAAAATGGCGGGAAAACTGTCTGCAAACCGCAGCAAGTCTATAAAGAGTGCGGAGAAGCAAATTGATGACATTCTGCTTAGCGTGGGCATGCCGAATGCGAAAGTACATCTGGAGCAATCGCCCTTGCCAGAACTCGGCAAAGATGGGAAAGACGGAATCAACCTGCTGTTTTCGGCGAATGCCGGCCAGGCGCCGGCGCCGGTGGCAAAAGTTGCTTCCGGAGGGGAACTCTCCCGGTTGATGCTGGCAATAAAATCGGTTATGGCCAGACACACGTCTCTGCCGACACTGATCTTCGATGAAATCGATACCGGAATATCCGGAGAGACCGCTTTACGTGTTGGTTCGGTCATTGGTGACCTGGAGAAGAACATGCAGGTGGTGTGCATTACGCACCTTCCTCAGATCGCTTCCAAAGGAGACGCACATTATTTCGTTTACAAGAATGAGGAGACGGCACGGACCACGACAGGCATCCGGAAGTTAACCGATGCAGAGCGTGTTGATGCAATTGCAGAAATGCTGAGCGGCAAGAATCCCGGGAATTCTGCAAAACAGAATGCGAAAGACCTGCTGGGTTATCAAAACTGAGCAACCTAAACCCTTTGAATTCATCAGCCTGTTTCGTTCAGGCTTAAATAAAGTATAAAAAACATCACTATGTATAACTTACTAAAAGGTAAACGCGGCATCATTACCGGAGCACTGGATGAACATTCCATCGCCTGGAAAGTTGCAGAGAAAGCACATGAGGAAGGTGCAATGTTTGTATTGACAAATGCACCGATCGCGATGCGCATGGGCGAAATTAAGATACTGGCGGAGAAAACAGGATCGGAGATTATCCCTGCCGATGCCACCAATGTGGAGGAGCTCACCAATCTATTTACCCAGTCACAGGAAATATTGGGTGGTAAAATCGACTTCGTATTGCACTCCATAGGTATGAGCGTAAACATCCGCAAGAAAATACCTTATACGGAATCCAATTACGACTACTTCATGAAAGGGATAGATGTGTCGGCGATGTCTTTCCATAAGATGCTTGCAGTAGCCAAAAAGCTGGATGCCATTGCGGAAGGTGGCAGCGTTGTGGCATTAACCTATATGGCTGCTCAGCGTACATATCCATTTTATACCGACATGGCAGACATCAAAGCCATGCTGGAGTCGATTGCCAGGAGTTTCGGGTACCACTATGGTCTGGAAAAGAAGGTAAGAATCAATACGGTATCGCAATCGCCAACAAAAACAACTGCGGGAACCGGGATTAAAGGATTCGGAGATTTCTACGATTTCGCGGATGCCGTTGCCCCACTCGGAAACGCCGATGCAGCCGCGTGTGCAGACTACTGCGTGACCTTATTCTCTGACTTGACACGTATGGTGACCATGCAGAATTTATACCATGACGGCGGTTATTCGTCTACAGGCGTAAGCGACGCAGTGATGCAGCGCCTGGGGATTGAGAACAAACCGGAGGCATAGTCCTTATGAATGAAGATCCAATCCTGAATAATATTAAAAGCCTTGCAGGGCTTTTTTTTTGGAGAAAAGGTTAGGTCAATTGGCTATTTTTAGGCCGATGATCACACGTCTTTGTACCTTACTGTTTTTTATCGCCATCTGTACTTGCGTCCGCGCCCAAAATCTATTCATTTCCGGGGTTGTCAAAGACAAAAAGGGAGAAACAATACCCGGCGCAGGGATTTACCTGAGCAATTACAAAAATGCAACGGTGACTGATACGGATGGAAAATTTGTACTAACGAACCTAAAGCCGGGGAATTATGATGTGCTGGTTCAGATGATGGGCTTCTCGCCTTACAGCAAAAATGTAGTGCTTTCCGATAAGCCGGCGACTATAGAGATCATCTTGCAGGAAAATACGATCCTATTGAATGAGGTCGTGATTCGTACGGACCCGAACAGGGAAAAATACATTAACATGTTCAAGGAGTTCTTCATCGGTCGAACGCCAAATGCGGAGAAATGCAAGATCTTGAATCCTGCGGTGCTGGATGTCGACTATGACAAGGACGCTCAAACTTTAACGGTTAAATCAAGTGACTTTCTGATTATAGAAAATAAGGCATTGGGATATAAGCTCCGCTACATGCTTCAGTTTTTTGAGTACAACTATAAAACGAGGATCGTGTACTATTCCGGATTGCCTACGTTTGAGGACCTTAAAGGATCAAATGCAAAGAAGAAGAACTGGAAGACTAAGCGGGAGATTGCTTACCACGGATCGACAGCCCATTTTTTTAAGTCGTTATATGCAGGTACCAGCAAAGAAAATGGCTTTATCATTCACAAACTGGTAAAGATCCCAAATGAACAACGTCCGGCAGACAGTGTCATCGACAAAACAATCAAACGGCTGATCGATGTACAACATGGGGTTGTTCGCCTGGGATCGGCGGAAAACGATGCATTAAACTACTGGTATAAAGTGAAGCAAATGCCGAGGGAATTAATTCTTTTGGACAGGTCTGAAATCGCACTTGATACACTTGTTGGGCAGCATTACCGGAATTTAAAGACAATGAACTTCAAAGACCAGCTGTATGTAATGTATACCAAAGAACGGGAAACCACTAAATACAGCAACAACACCGGACATGCGGTTACCAGGCCACTGGACATCCCCAACTACCAGATCTCCATCGTAAACATGCTTAAAGGGCCGGTCAACTTCTACCCGAACGGTGGCATCTATGAGCCAAAGTCATTATTGTACGAAGGCTTTTGGGCCTATGAGAAAATAGCTGACATGGTGCCTATGGATTATATTTCAAACTCTGAAAACTAGTCATTGTATTTACTAATATTTTTAGTATTTTTAATGCATGGATATTGAAGAGGAAAAACAGCCTGGCTACTTCAAAGGACGGGGTGCCCAGGTAAATCCACACAATCATTTTCAGAAAAACGACTATGTGAAGGAGCATGTAGAGGGTATTGACGATTGGGAAGAACCAAATCAAAAGACCGCCTTCATTTTTGCAGATGCGAAGTCTATAGTTAACAAAGTGGAAAGCCCGGATGTGGGTATGGAATACTCCTTAAACCCATACCAGGGATGTGAACATGGCTGCACTTATTGCTACGCCAGAAATTCGCATGAATACTGGGGCTTTAGTGCAGGTCTGGATTTTGAGCGGAAGATCATCGTTAAGAAAGACGCCCCTGAGTTGTTCAAGAAGTTTCTGGGAAAGAAAGGTTGGGATGCCTCCGTGATTTCTATATCCGGAAATACAGACTGCTACCAGCCTGCAGAACGGAAATTTAAGATCACCCGGCAACTGCTGCAGATTGCACTCGACTACCGGCAGCCCATTGGAATGATCACCAAGAACGCATTGGTTTTAAGAGACCTTGATATTCTGCAGGAAATGGCCAGGTTGAAACTCTGCATGGTATATGTCTCCATAAACAGTTTGAATGAAGATCTCCGGTTGAAGATGGAGCCCAGAACGGCAACTGCGAAACAGCGGCTGAAGGTTGTGGAAGGTTTAAGCAACGCCGGTATTCCCGTAGGCGTTATGGTAGCACCATTGATCCCGGGCTTGAGCGACCATGAAGTGCCCAAAATATTGAAAGCAGTAGCTGAAAGCGGTGCGCAGCGGGTCGGCTATACTGTGGTCCGGCTGAATGGTGCCATAGGTGGCATCTTCAAAGACTGGCTGCAAAAGAACTATCCGGATCGGTTCGAAAAAGTATGGCACATGATTCAGTCCTGTCATGGTGGCCTTGTTAACGACAGCCGATTTGGCAACCGGATGCGCGGAGACGGCAATATTGCGCAGCTAATTAGCGATAGTTTTCAGCTTCATTGCAGGATTAACAAGTTGAATACGGTAAGACCAGAACTTGATTCCAGTCAGTTTAGAATTCCGGGAAGTCAGATTACGTTATTTTAAGAACAGACATAACCTACTGGAGCAACCTCCGGTATTCAGGCATAAAAAAACCCGCTGTATGTATAACAGCGGGTTTTTTGTTTATTGGCAAGGGTTATGCACCTTCTTCTTTTTTCTTTTTCTTGCCAGAGTTTTTATTGTCAACAGTGATCTGGTCACTTTCCTTATTGTAGTCAATTTCCAAAACATCGCCTTCATTGATGTCGCCTTTAAGAATCTCTTCTGCAATAGGGTCTTCAAGATACTTCTGTATGGCGCGTTTCAAAGGACGCGCGCCGAAGTTGATGTCAAAACCTTTATCTGCAATAAACTCTTTGGCTTGATCAGTCAATTTGATTTCGTAGCCTAAGCTGTGAACTCTTCCAAACAGCGACTTCAACTCGATGTCAATGATTTTGAAGATCTCTTCTTTTCCAAGCGTGTTAAATACAACCACATCGTCAACACGGTTAAGAAACTCCGGAGCGAAAGCACGTTTCAACGCATTTTCTATGACACCTCTGGAGTGAGCATCAACCTGATTGGTTTTGGCGGTTGTAGAGAATCCCACGCCCTGACCGAAGTCTTTCAATTGACGGGCACCGATGTTAGAGGTCATAATGATGATTGTATTTCTAAAATCAACCTTACGGCCAAGACTATCTGTCAGCTGACCTTCGTCCAATACCTGCAACAATATGTTAAACACGTCCGGATGGGCTTTTTCAATCTCATCCAACAAGACCACGGCATACGGCTTACGACGAACTTTCTCCGTTAACTGACCACCTTCTTCATAACCGACATATCCCGGAGGCGCACCCACAAGGCGGGATACTGCGAATTTCTCCATGTACTCACTCATGTCAATCTGAATCAGTGAATCATCGCTATCGAACATGAAACGTGCAAGTTCCTTGGCAAGCTCTGTCTTACCTACCCCTGTAGGACCCAGGAAGATGAAAGAACCAATTGGCTTTTTCGGGTCTTTCAATCCTGCTCTTGTACGCTGGATGGCTTTTGTTAACTTCTTAATCGCGTCATCCTGACCAATGATCTTGGTTGCAACAGTTTCGTACATATTCAACAGCTTCTGACTGTCTGTTTGTCCGACACGTTGAAGTGGAATACCGGTCATCATCGAAACGACTTCCGCAACGTTGTCCTCAGACACCGTGTATCTTTTCGTTTTGGTTTCGGCTTCCCATTCTGCTTTGGCACGATCAAGCTCTTCTAAAAGATTCTTCTCCGTATCCCTAAGCTTTGCAGCCTCTTCGTATTTCTGACTTTTTACGACCTTGTTCTTCTCTACCTTGATGTCCTCTATCTTGGTTTCAATTTCAATGATCTTTTCAGGAACATGAATATTGGTTAAATGCACCCTTGAACCAGCTTCGTCCAACGCATCAATTGCTTTATCAGGCAGGAATCTGTCTGTGATGTATCTTGATGTTAAAGCCACGCAAGCATTAATTGCTTCATCGGTATAAGTTACACCATGGTGATCCTCATACTTCTCTTTGATGCGGTTTAAAATTTCAATGGTTTCATCCGGAGTAGCCGGCTCAATCATTACTTTTTGAAAACGACGATCTAAGGCACCATCTTTCTCAATGTACTGGCGATACTCATCTAATGTAGTTGCACCAATGCATTGTATCTCTCCCCTAGCTAAAGCCGGTTTGAACATGTTTGAAGCGTCCAATGATCCAGAGGCACCACCTGCGCCAACAATGGTATGAATCTCATCAATAAATAAGATCACGTCAGTGGATTTCTCCAGTTCATTCATAACCGCCTTCATACGTTCCTCAAACTGACCGCGGTATTTCGTTCCGGCGACCAAAGAAGCCAGATCTAGCGTAACCACGCGCTTGTTGAACAACACCCTGGAAACCTTACGTTGAACGATACGCAGTGCCAGCCCCTCTGCAATTGCAGACTTACCAACACCTGGCTCTCCAATTAGGATCGGGTTGTTTTTCTTTCTGCGGGAAAGAATCTGAGATACGCGCTCGATCTCTTTTTCCCTGCCGACAATCGGGTCTAAACGACCCTCTTCTGCAGCTCTTGTTAAATCCCTTCCGAAGTTATCCAGCACAGGCGTTTTAGACTTGATGTCTGAAACCTTTTTAGGGCCGCTAAAGCTCTCTTCTTCACGATAATCGTCGTCACTGCCTGCAGAGGCGCTGTTCTGAGTTTCATCTCTGAATCCGTTTTTATTCACTTCAACCTCCTGTTTAAAAACCTCGTAATTAATACTGAACTGTAGTAAAATTTGAGAAGCGATGTTATCGTCGTCGCGCAGAATTGACAACAATAAATGTTCTGTTCCTATAAGGTCACTTTTAAATATTTTAGCTTCCAAATAGGTGATTTTTAACACCTTCTCTGCTTGTTTGGTTAATGGGATATTACCCAAATTAACCGTTACGCTTGAAGTACCCCTAACTGCGTCTTCGATTGCGCGACGAAGTTTAGACGTATCTACTCCAAGCGATCTGAGTATCTTTATTGCCATGCCATCGCCTTCGCGAATAAGGCCCAATAAAAGATGTTCTGCGCCTATGTAATCGTGACCAAGTCTCAGGGCTTCTTCCCTGCTAAATGAAATCACATCTTTAACTTGTGGTGAAAACTTAGCTTCCATATCTACCTTTCTTTACCGGAATGCTCTAAACTATAAAATATGTTTTAATAAGCGAGACCATTTTTTTTATTTTATCAACAATTACGCCATGTACCAATAATATGGCTGGGGTGCTGTCGTAATTTCACAATTAGTGATATTTTTTGACTTAATTACTGATATTTGCAGATCAATATGTAATTATGTCAGACGAGAAAATAATCTTTTCAATGGCCGGGGTGAATAAGATTTACCCACCACAGAAACAAGTTTTAAAAAATATCTACCTGTCCTTTTTTTACGGCGCCAAGATTGGGGTAATTGGTTTGAATGGATCGGGGAAATCTTCCCTCCTGAAGATCATCGCGGGACTGGACAAATCCTTCCAGGGAGAGGTGGTATTTTCGCCCGGATTCAGCGTCGGATATTTGGCCCAGGAGCCAGTTCTGGACGAGACGAAGACAGTCAGAGAAGTTGTGGAAGAGGGAGTTGCGGAAGTTACGGCCATCCTGAAGGAGTACGAAGAGATTAACGAAAAATTCGGTTTACCGGAGGTTTATGAGAACGCCGATGCCATGGACAAACTGATGGCCAGACAGGGCGAACTGCAGGATAAGATCGATGCTTCGAACGCCTGGGAACTTGACAACAAATTGGAGCGTGCGATGGATGCGCTGCGCTGCCCTGATCCGGATACTTTGATCGGGGTTTTATCTGGTGGGGAAAGAAGACGGGTAGCCATGTGCCGCCTCTTGCTACAGGAGCCAGATGTATTGTTACTCGATGAGCCAACCAACCACCTTGATGCGGAAAGCATCGACTGGCTGGAGCAATTCTTGAAAGACTACAAAGGAACAGTAATTGCCGTAACACACGATCGTTACTTCCTGGACAATGTGGCCGGATGGATCCTTGAACTTGACCGCGGTGAAGGTATTCCCTGGAAAGGGAATTATTCTTCCTGGTTAGAACAAAAGGCCAAACGCCTGTCTCAGGAAGAGAAAACAGAAAGTAAACGCCAGAAAACACTGGAGCGGGAATTGGAGTGGGTACGCATGGCGCCTAAAGCCAGACATGCCAAATCGAAAGCACGTCTGTCGAACTATGATAAGCTCGCCTCGGAAGACTCTAAAGAGCGTGAAGATAAACTGGAGTTGTTCATCCCGCCAGGACCAAGGTTGGGGAATGTCGTTATTGAAGCCAATAATGTAACCAAAGCCTACGGAGATAAAATCCTTTTTGAAAACCTGAGCTTCTCCTTGCCTCCAGCAGGTATCGTTGGGATCATTGGCCCCAACGGAGCTGGAAAAACCACTTTATTCCGGTTAATTACCGAACAGGAAACTCCGGACACCGGTACCTTCCGTGTTGGTGAAACGGTGGAACTGGGCTATGTGGATCAGAATCACAACGATTTGCAGCCGGAAAAAACAGTTTACGAGAACATTACAGATGGTCTCGATAATATCCAGCTTGGCAATAAAGCCGTTAACGGACGGGCATATGTATCTAAATTTAACTTCAACGGCGGTGACCAGCAAAAGAAAGTAGGAATTCTTTCCGGAGGGGAACGCAACCGGGTGCATCTGGCAATAACGCTGAAAAAGGGCGCCAATGTGCTACTTCTGGATGAGCCGACGAATGATATCGATGTAAACACGCTCCGGGCACTGGAAGAAGCGCTGGAGAACTTTGGTGGCTGCGCAGTGGTGATCAGTCATGATCGCTGGTTCCTCGATCGCATCTGTACACACATCCTGGCGTTCGAAGGTAATTCGTCTGTTTACTTCTTTGAAGGCAACTACAGCGACTACGAAGAAAATCGAAAGAAACGCCTGGGAGATGTTACTCCACACCGGTTGAAGTACAAAAAACTCGCTTAAACACTCATACATTAACCTCCAAACTGCTGGAGGTTAATGTTTATACTTAACTGCAAGTACCTCGTCATCTGATTGTTCCGGCTATCGATGATGGAATTATCTGTAACGTTCCGGATCAGGTAGTTTCCCTGATTTAACAGGTCGTAAGCCTGCAGCTTAATGGTTCCTTGTTCGCGTTTGAGAAAGGATTTCTCCAGGCTCACGTTAACAATAAGCGGATTCTCCGCAGCTATTGAATAGCCAATGTTGATTCGTTTTAACGCATCAAATCCGAGCATCAAACGTTTCGCTATTAAGGCTTTCGTGCTCAAATTAAATTCATACACTTCAATATTTCGCAGATTTCCGAAAGCCAATGAGTAGCGGTTGCTGTTGTACTGGTAACTTGCGTCACCGGTGATCGTAAGTGCTTTTTTGTTCATTCGGAGCACCACTGCCTGTGAGAAGTTAAAGCCTCTGTTCTTATTCAAAATGTTATCGGAGAAGGAGATCGTGTTTGAAATACCGACGCTTCCTCTGACCTCCAGGTTGAGAACATTCTGTATAAACGGCCGGGACCAGGAGTACAGACCATCAAAGTTGTATCCGCCGTTGGCATTTAGGAATGTTGTTTCCTGCTTCAGACTGTTTAAAGTGTCCCGTTTAAGAATAACGTTGCTTACAACCTGGTTCTGTATGACCGTTCCATTCAGGCCGAGCATCAGTGCCCTGCCCGTTTGAAGGTTACTGTTCTGAAAGGACAGACTCGCCGTTTGGTTAAACGTAGATTTAAGGTTTGGATTTCCAATGATGATATTTTGTAAATTCTTTGCGTTAGGTACAGGCTGCAGCTGGGTGAAGTTCGGAGCTATGCTGCTTCCACTGTACAAAAATGTTAAGCTGGTTTTCTCAGACAGGTTATAACTCAGATTGGCGACCGGCGCCAGGTTGAACCCGGTATGCCTGATCACACTCGGTGGCTGCTCATTAAGAACTTTAAGCAAATTGGGCTGGGCAGTAACCCCTAAGCTGTAAGTAAGGTCATCCGAGCCATACCGGAAGTTAATACCTAACAGATGAGCGGTAAACCTGGAGGTGTAGACGGTACTCAACGAATCCACTATCCGTCCCGCGCGCACGATATTGTTCACCCGGGTAGAAAGGTTATTCGCATTTTCCTGCATCTCATAGGTGTAGTAGACATCCAGATTTTTACTCACTGAGGAATCTCCGCTGTTGGACAGTGGCTCTGAGAACCGGGCAGTACCCGTTACGCTTCTGGACCTGTTGCGGGTATCAATCAACCTGTTCAGAATCGAATCTTTTGCCGGCAAGCCGGTACTGGGGTTATAGTATCCAAGCCTGTTGTCGATATCCTCGTTCGTTCTGGAGATCCCATTCTTGGCAGTAAAGCCAATCGAGAGATTACGTCCTGGTTTTTCCAACCGGCGTGCGTAGGCGACATTTCCACTAAATTCAGGCGCGTAGAGTGCGGTTAAGCTGTTGTTCAGCATGTCTTGCTTAATGACGCCGGTTTGGCTTGATGTAGCCTGATACTGACTGTTGCTGTTTAAAAAGGAGCCGGTCACGCCGGCTTGAAGGTAAGTTTGCTTTCCTATTGACTGCAAATTCCAGTTGATATTGTGTTTGTTGCTGGTGGTCCGGCGAAAGTTATCGTTAATGGTATTCAGCGTACCCAGGTTATTGATGGTCTCTATGAAATCCAGCTGGTGGTTTTCATTTTTATTATTGTCAAAACTATACCCCAGACTGGCCGTAAGGGCTTCCGTGATCTTATCCCTGTAATTCAATCCTGTAGAAATATTTCTGTTGATTCCCGCAGCATTGTTTGTGCTAAGGACATTGCCTTTCAGGCCGACTTGCTTTTTCTCGCGCCATAAGTTCCCGTTCGTTTGCAATCCATATCGCTGGTTTGTGCCTGTATTCAGCGCAGTATTGCCAAAGTTTCCCTTGCCCCTACCCGGCTTGGTAACCAGGTTAAGCATTTTTTGAGATTCCCCTGTTTTGATGCCCGTGAAGTTTGCTTCGTCACCATAGTCGTTGATTACCTGAATTTTAGCAATCATGTCCGCGGGAAGTTGATTGATAAAATCTTTCACATCGTTTGTGAAAAAATCTTCGCCATTAATACGCAATTTGGTCATCACCCTACCCATCGCGACAGCCCTTCCATTTTTGTCAAAAGTAATACCAGGAAGCTGTCTAAGTAATTCCTCTACCCGGTCGTTCTCATGCACGAGATAAGCCGCCGCATTGTATTCCACCGTATCCTTCATGATCCGGATCGGTATCACCTGGGTGGTGATCACAACCTCTTTGAGGGTATTTTTATCTTTAATAAGGTTGAAACTGAGGTTTACTGCCCGCTGTCCTGGCGGAATCGCCACAAGCTGTTCATAGGGCATATACCCCATGCTTTTAACGTTGATTATAACGGTTTGAATCTTTATACCCGATATGCTGAACTTTCCCCTGAAATCACTGACAGAATGCAAGGTATCCTGACCAGAGATGACCATTATACTGGCACCTGTTACGGCTTTATTCAGCGAATCCTTAACCGTTCCGGCTACCCTGTTGTTTACTTGGGAAAGTGCATTGCCGGCGCATAACAGGTAAAAGAGTAGAGTTAAATATATCCGCATAACAGCCCTTGCTATGCGAACATACTGAAAATTGGCAAAAATGACTAATTATGGCTGGATTAATATCTAAACATTCCCAGCCGCTTTTGGGGGCCTTGGACCACGCTTATAGATCACAAGGCCGTTAAGAAAGTTCCGTAAAATCTGATCGCCGCAAGGCTTGAAATTTGGGTGATCCTCACTCCTGAAAAAAGCGCCAAGTTCAGTTTTTGTAATTTTGAAGTTGACCAGTTCCATGATCTTGATAATATCATCATTGGTTAACTCAAGTGCTACCCGTAATTTTTTAAATATGTCGTTATTACTCATGGTTACATTGCAATTTCAATTTTCACCTTCTTGTTTTTAATGCGTTCCTCCGCCAGTGTGGAAAGCACCCTGCCCACCAGCTTGCGTTTTATCGCCACATAGCTGCTTTGATCTTTCACCTCGATCAGTCCAACATCGTCCTTTTGTAGTCCTCCCTTTTTAAGGAGCAGTCCGACGATATCTATTTTGTTGACCTTGTCCTTTTTACCAGCGGCGATGTACAACGTCTGCCACTCGCTGTCTTTTGGAGTGTGGTAGTTTTCCTTCAAAACCTCTGTTTCAATGTCGGACTTCAGAAATGGATACTTCTCCTCATCGGCCAGTATGAGGTAAGCCGTGCCTTTGGCGTTCATCCTTGCAGTGCGGCCGTTGCGGTGTAAAAAAGCATCTTCTGTATAGGGCAGCTGGTAGTGAATGATATATTCCACCTCAGGAATATCAAGTCCCCTGGAAGCAAGGTCTGTGGTGATGAGGATTTTAATGCTGCCATTTCTAAACTTAAGCAAAGCACGCTCCCTTTCATCCTGTTCCATTCCCCCATGAAAAATATCATGTGCCAGGTCTTTATCAATGAGCAGATCACTGATCCGATCCACTGTTTCCCGGTGGTTGCAAAAAATCAGGGTTGTTTTCGTGCCGATCTTGCAGATCAGCTGGAATAAGGTGTTTAGCTTTTCTTCGGCGGTGGTGTGTACTTTTTTAAGCTTGAGGTCTGGTGCAACCTTATCGTCCTTTAAGAAATCAATTTCAACAGGACTACTGAGGCCGGTGAAGCCCGGAATCTCCTCCATTTTCGTCGCCGAGGTAAGCAACCGTTGTTTCAACGAGCGTAATTTACCTATGATGTAAGCCATGTCTTCCTGAAAACCGAACTCCAGGGCTTTATCAAACTCATCCAGTACCAGGGATGTTATGGTAGACTCGTCAAAGTTTTCATGTCTTAAATGGTAAGCGATCCGCCCCGGAGTTCCAATTAACACGGGTGGCGCCTGTAAGAAGTTATTTCTTTCTGTCTTTACCGGATGTCCCCCATAGCAGCAATTCACTTTGAAACCTGTGCCCATCTGCTTGAATACTTGCTCAATTTGCAAGGCAAGTTCACGCGACGGCACTAAAATTAAAGCCTGCACGCCGCTTTTAGTGGCATCCAGATTCTTTAAAACTGGCAGCAAAAACCCTAGCGTTTTCCCCGAACCTGTTGGCGCGAGTAGTACAAGGTCATTTCCTTTTTCTGCAGCTGCAATCGACGCAAGTTGCATTTCATTCAATGCCTCAATCTTCAGGTTATTCAGTGTCTCATTTACCATATCCGGCAAAGATAACAATTAAGCACGGATGCATGAGAAAGCACGGATTAAAAGCGGAGGTACTTCGCGCGAAGCCTTTTTATAGACCTATTCATCCTTGCTTCCAGCTGCATAAGCATAATTCCCCGCTTACTTACCCAGGTGCTCATGTCTGTATTCGCCTTTACAATCGGTGTATATACGCGGTCATCCAGAACTTCGAGGTATTTACGGTTTGACCTGCTGGATTGTAGTAAAGAGAATTCATCAATCAATTCTGTATTCATGGCCTTGTTTTTAGGTATAACAATGTTCGTCAATAAACGCACAGTGTACTAACGCATTAACGTCTTGAACAGTACAAATACGTATGAGTAAACAACAAAAGTTCAAATAACTTGTTCTTAATTTTATACATTCAATCAGAAAAAAATACAGAATGGATAGACACACCTATCAAACAGGAATTATTGGAAATTGCTCTTACCTTGCCCACATTAATAAAAATACAAACGTCGATTGGCTTTGCTGGCCACGATTTGACAGCTCCTTCGTATTCGGAGGTCTTTTAGACGACGAAAAAGGCGGCGAGTTCTCCATCCGCCCTGCGGGCGAATACACCTCCCATCAATACTATCTCGAGAACACGAACATTCTGTGCACGGAAATCAGTGATGATGAGGGGACTTATCGGATCAGCGACTTTGCACCTCGCTTTCACCAGTATGAACGTTACTATAAACCGTTGATGCTGATCCGGAAAGTCGAAGTACTCGAAGGTAATCCTCGCGTACGGGTTAAATGCAAACCGGTCTACAATTATGGTCAGGATACTTTTAAAAGCAGCCGTGGCAGCAACCACCTTCTTTATGAATCCGGGTCGGAGATGATCCAGCTGAGCACCAATATTTCGCTGAGTTATGTGGAGGATGAACGGGTATTTGCCTTGCATGAGCCAAAGTACCTCATACTTACTTTTAATTACCGCCTGGAGGCACCCATAGAGAGCACCGCAGAGCGTTTCCTATTGGCAACGAAGCTCTACTGGAGAACCTGGATAAAACATTCCTCGATCGCCGAATTTAACCAGGAGATTGTTATCCGGTCTGCATTGGTATTGAAAATACACCAATATGAAGATACCGGGGCAATCATTGCCGCAAGCACCACAAGTTTACCTGAATATCCCGGCAGCACGCGTAACTGGGACTATCGGTTTTGCTGGATGCGTGATACGTATTATGTTATTACCGCGTTGAACCACATCGGTCATTTTGAAGAAATGGAGCGATATTTCAACTACATAACGGACATTTCCTTCCGCAACGATGTCCGGTATCAGCCGCTCTTCGGGATTTCTGGCGAACGGACGCTCACAGAACACATCCTGCACGACATCAAAGGCTATCAGGGCAACCAGCCTGTCCGTATCGGGAATCAGGCATTTGAACACATCCAGAATGACATTTATGGCCAGGTGTTAATTTCGATGCTGCCGTTGTATAATGATACACGCTTCATTTATGATGAACGGCAGGATTCTTCGCAATGGCTTGACTCCCTCCTATTGAAAATTGAACGAACCATCGATGAAAAAGATGCCGGAATATGGGAGTTTCGAAATGCGGCAAACACCCATTGCTACACGAATCTGTTTCAATGGGCAGGTGCAAAGGCAGCATTGAAGATGGCAAAGACCATTAACCATGATGATTTTGCGGCACGTGCCCAAATCCTGATAGACAAAGCCACAAAACATATCGAAGATTGCTATGATCCGGTTCGGAAAGTATACAATCATGCGGTCGGCAGCCAGCATCTTGATGCCAGCACACTTCAGCTTATTCTCATGAATTACCTGGATCCGGAGTCTCAGCGGGCGAAGGATCATTTGATCGCGCTTGAAGAAGAACTTAAGGCGAGTGATGGATTATTTTACCGGTACAAACACGCTGATGATTTTGGTAAACCAAAAAGCACATTTCTAATCTGCGCTTTCTGGTATGTGGAGGCTCTGGCATGCGTGGGCCGTATAGAAGATGCGATAAGGGAGTTCGAATCGCTGATCAAATATGGCAATCACCTGCATCTGTTTAGTGAAGATATCGATGAAAAAGATGGCAGCCAATGGGGGAATTTCCCACAGGCGTACAGCCACGTGGGACTTATGAACGCGGCTTACCGCATCGCCATAAAGCTCAACAAGCCTATATTTCTTTAGAAATCAAGCGCTTTAAAAGGGATCTGACCTCGGTCGGATTCCTTAAATAAAACTGCGCAGCTGATATATTTCCACCAATTTTGATCGTAAAGGCTTCTGCAGGAAGTGCTTTAAAGATGTCCTCATCGGTATGATCATCGCCGAGCGCTAAAATAAAGTCAGGTGTCTCTTCATGAAGCCAGTTCAACGCGGCTTTACCTTTATTCACTTCAATATTCTTGAATTCAAGCACCTTATTTCCAGGCATGAGCTGCAATCCCTTGTTGGCAACAATGACCTTCAGATGGTTGATAATTTCCTGCGCCCGAAGATCTCCCAGGCCTTCTTCTACCTTACGATAATGCCACACCAAAGAATAGCTCTTATCTTCTATGAATGAACCCGGCGTTCTATCTGTATATGTTTCCAGAACCGCACGGATGTCTTGTTTCCATTGGTCGGTTAGCAAAGGCAGGCTTTTCCATTCTTCCGCATACCTTTTCTGCCAGGCACCATGTTCGGCGATGATGTCAAGTTTAAGGTGCCCAAACCATTCCTCCAGGTTCTCGTGTCTCCTTCCGCTAATAATGATTACCCGGTTCAAATGATCAGCGCTTAGCTTCTCCAGTATTTCATATAACTCCTCGTCCGGAGATGCCTTATCGATCTCACTTTGAAAACCGACCAATGTACCATCATAATCCAGGAACAAATAACGTTCATTGGATTGCGCGTACCTTTCACTAATCATATCTTTAACGGAGTTGCTCGCATACCGGGTCAGCAGCGCAGCTTGCATGTCCTTAACTTCTTGTAACTTATCCATAAAATTTTTCACCCAAAGGTGGATATTGAATTTCTTAACAATTGACCGCATGCTTGTCATGCGTAATTTCTGCTCCTTCTCAGACATGTTAATTGCCTTAACCATCGCCCGCATAACTTCTCCAATATTGTTCGGGTTTACAATCAGGGCATCGTTGAGTTCCTTAGAAGCACCAGCCATTTCACTTAAAATCAGCACACCGTCGTTATTTGACCTGGAAGCAACATATTCCTTACTCACGAGGTTCATCCCATCACGCATCGGCGTGACCAGGCAAACATCAGCAGTATTGTATAATGCGGAGAGGAACTCTATAGGGAACGAGCGGTAGAAATAATGTATCGGTGCCCAGTTAACCGTCCTGAACCTTGCGTTGATGTTCCCCACCAGCTGATCGATCTGGTCTCTCAACTCTTTATACTGAGGCACTGTATCCCGCGAGGGAACAACAATCATATAGAGATTTATTTTTTCCACCCATTCCGGATACGTTTGCAGGAAGAGCTCAAACGCTAACAAACGCTGCAAAATTCCTTTACTGTAATCCAGCCGGTCTATCGAAAGAATGGTCTTGAGCCCATACAGGCTTTCTTTAAAGGTTGAGACGTGTTCCTGAACTACGGAATCTGAAATCAGGAATTCGAATTTATGGTCGTCGATTCCCATAGGGAAAGACTCCACTACAACCTGCCTTTCGTTGTGGAGGATCACATTATCCGCAAATTTAGAGAGAACGATCTTACTCGCAGCACTAAGAAAGTGTCTCACATCATCAAAAGTATGGAAGCCGATTAAATCGGCACCGAACATTCCGTTGATCAGTTCCTCCCTCCAGGGGATCAGGCGGAAAATCTCATAGGAGGGAAAAGGAATGTGTTGGAAAAATCCGATCGTAAGGTGAGATTCCTTGTTGCGGATCAGCGCCGGCAACAGCAGCAACTGATAGTCATGTACCCACACCGTATCACCCATCTGGCAATGGTCTATTACAACATCAGCAAACTTTTGGTTTACGCTCTGATAGAAATTCCAGTAGTTCTGATCGAAATGTGCGTAAGTGACCATATAATGAAATACAGGCCAGAGCACTTCGTTTGAAAAACCTTCGTAATATAAATTGATCTCTTCTGTACTCAAGAAAACTGGAATCAAATTCAGTTCCTCCAACTGCCTGCGCACTTCTTCCTGGCGGGCTTCAGGGACGTCTATCCCGGGCCAGCCAATCCAGACATTATCCCCTTTCTTATATATTGAACCCAGGCCGGTCGCCAGGCCACCTTCACTCGGGCTCAGCTCGTAAGTCCCGTCTACTTCAATAATTTTAACTGGTAGACGGTTTGATACTATTATTGTTTTGTTCTTCATGATATGCTCTAATATACCTTAATCAAACTTTATTGTTTTTGATTTTTTCAGATTACGAGTTTTAGAACTCCTGAATTATGCAGTCATTAGGAGGCAAATAACTGATAGTTAACAATAACCGAAAATAAATCCGCAGGTAACCCCTAAATTCTCTTAAATTAGAGAAACTTCAATATGACACATCTAACGCCTGAACTATGACCTGGAAGAAATTTAGCGGCGAAGTGATCCATGCGCCGATTTTACTCGAAATTGAACAAGCAATTATCCGCGAAACAGAAAAAGGTTACCACTTGAAAGTTTGCATTGGGACGGATTCCCAGGTAAAAGGCGCCATTACTGACTTTGCTACCGTGATCGTTTTGCTCAGATCACATCACGGAGGATTCATGTATATTCATCAGGAACGTTCATCGCAGCAGATGAGCATAAAGGAGCGTATGCTTGTAGAAGTCCAGAAGTCGATTGAAACAGCTTATTCCATATGCGACCTTCTGGACTTGTATGATGTGGACCTGGAAGTTCACGCGGATATAAACACCAGTCCTTCATTCAAATCCAATAAGGCTTTGAATGAAGCAATGGGTTATATATTAAGTATGGGATTTATCTTTAAGGCAAAGCCCGAAGCCTTTGCGAGTTCTACATGTGCGGATAAGATGGTACACTAGCCCTTAGGGTTGTATTGCTTGCATCAAAAGCTGTCCCTGCTTCAAAGGTTGTATTTGGGGCATCAATTTCAACACCCGTTGTACTGATGATCAATGTGCCTTGCAGATATTTCTCGTTGTGCTGACTTGCATCCAATCCTTCTTCTTCCTCTTCGGAGGTAACACGGATCGGCTGAAGCAGGTTGATGAACTTGAAGATTACAAATGAAACGACAAAACTAAAGACAATAACAATCAGCACACCTTTCAATTGTGTAAAGAAAAATTCCGGGTTGCCGTAAAATAAGCCGTCAGCACCGTTCGGATTAACTGTTTTGCTCGAAAACACTCCAGTAAGCAACATGCCGACTATACCGCCAACTCCATGGCAAGGGAACACATCCAAAGTATCATCAAGACTTGTTTTACATTTCCATACCACAGCGAGGTTTGATATAATTGCGGCAATGACACCGATGAAGATACTCGTAGGTATGGCAACAAAACCCGCACTTGGCGTGATGGCTACCAGGCCGACGACAGCACCTATGCAGAAACCCAGTACCGATGGCTTTTTCCCTCTCAACACGTCAAAAAACATCCAGGCCAAACCACCTGCACCTGCGGAAATATTTGTGGTTGCAAATGCGGTAACTGCCAGCGCACCGGAACTTAATGCAGAACCCGCATTGAAGCCGAACCAACCGAACCAGAGTAAACCCGTACCAATTAATACATAAGGTATATTTGCAGGTGGGATCTCTTTATGCTCAATGTGAGATTTTCTACGTTTTAACACCAACGCACCTGCTAGTGCAGCCATGCCCGCAGAAATATGGACTACAGTTCCTCCCGCAAAGTCAAGCACCCCCATTTTGAACAGGATGCCATCCGGATGCCAGGTCCAGTGCGCCAATGGAGAGTAAACAAAAACTGCAAACAGGACAATGAATAGGATATAGGAGGTGAAGCGAATTCGCTCCGCGACTGCACCGACCACGAGTCCAGGTGTAATAATTGCAAACATCAATTGAAATAATGCGAATAGCGTAAGCGGAATTGTCGGCGCTAAACTCCAGGGAGCACCCGATGTGACGTTCTGAAAGAACAAAAAGCTGAGCGGATTTCCAATTAAACCATTGACACTGTCTCCAAAAGCCAGACTAAAACCAACTACCACCCACAAGACGGTGATCACGCCTGCAGCAACCACACTTTTAATCATTGTAGACAATACATTTTTTCGATGAACCATCCCGCCATAAAAGAAAGCGAGTGCCGGCGTCATCAAGAATACAAGTGCTGTCGCGACTAAAACCCATGCAATATCTGCGACATTGTACTTGGAATCATCAAAGTTCGGCAAAACCGGAGTAAATGTGGCTAAGACTGCTACAGTTACAAGAATTAAAAACGGCATCGACTGCCTAAAGAAATTTTTTTCCATAACTAATGTAAAAAACCAATGATTAAATGTTCAATTTTTAGTTTACAGGGCTAAATTTAGGATTTAATATCAAAATCAGGATGTTTTTTTGATGTATTTTTACAAAAAACGAGAGATTGCCGGAAACTAACAGCCAAAAAGATGCTTCCTTCGGAATTTTAAGCGCAAAAACTAATTTTGGTATCAGCTGTTTAAAAGATCATGAAGCCATATCAATTACAGTTCACCCAGGATTTACCGATATCAATGGCTGATGCATGGTCATTTTTCTCCTCACCACTCAATCTTGCCCGGATTACTCCAAAAGAAATGGCCTTTAAAGTAACTTCAGATATCACGGAGAGTTCAAAAATATATGCGGGCATGATTATCACCTATAGGGTATCCCCTTTCAGCGGTGTAAAGCTGGATTGGATGACAGAAATTACTCACGTTGTAGAAAACCAGTATTTTGTGGATGAACAGCGGTTTGGCCCTTACCGCTTCTGGCACCATGAACATCATTTCAAGGAGATTAAATCGGGTGTTCGTATGCACGATATCCTAACGTATGGAATGCCGTACGGCGTGATTGGGCGCGGAGTAAATAGGATGCTGGTGGCCAGGAAGCTTCAGCACATCTTCAACTTCAGGAAAGAAAAAATAATCGAGCTCTTCGGGAACTATACAACAGCCGGAACATAGGCAGAGCCCTGTACAACACCTCTTCGCTCAATTTCTTTGTCGATGTAGGTCTGAATGGCAGATTTATTCAGCCCCCAGTTTGGTGCGATCAAAAGATCCCAGTCGGAAATACCAAACAACCGCTGGATTACAACGTCAGGACGCAACAAAGGGATAAGCTTACACAGTAAATCTGTATACTCCTCTAAAGAAAACAACTTAAAAGGTTCCTTCTTGAATTTCACTCCCATGATGGATCCTTCAACGATGTGAAGATGATGGAACTTCACGAATTTGATTTGTGGGAAGCGATTGATCTCATGAATGTAGCCGAGCATCATCTCCTCAGTCTCCCATGGAAAACCGAAGATCGTATGCACGCAGAGATCAAGGCTGGAATGCTCAAGCAGCTTAACTGCTTCAACAAACTCGCCATGACTGCATCCCCTGTTGATCTGGTTCAGCGTTTCATCATATATGGATTCCATGCCCATCTCCAGATCAACGTCAAACCTGTCAGAATAACTTTCCAGCAGCGCGATCTTTTCGGCGTCAATGCAGTCCGGGCGTGTTCCCACAGAAAACCCAACCACATCTTCGGGGTTTATGGACAGCGCTTCATCATACATCATCTTCAGATAATGTACCGGCGCATAGGTATTTGTATTCGGTTGGAAATACACGATGAATTTGTCAGCCTTGTAGAATTTCCTCCCGCGCTCCATTCCCTGCTCCAGTTGTTCGCGTATTGTCGGCAACTTGCGGGAAAGTTCCGGGGTGAAAGAATCTACGTTACAGTAGGTACAGCCACCATAACCCTTGGAGCCATCCCGGTTCGGACAGGTAAACCCACCGTCAACAATTACCTTGAATACACGTTGTCCCTTATACTTCTCTTTCAGGTGTGTACCGTAATTGTTATATCCTTTTATGCCCGAATCCAATAATGTTCCCAAATCGCTGATCTTTCCTGCAAAAATACAGCTTTTTTAGCAGTTTTAGAAGTAATCAGCAAGTCAGTTTGTTAGCCGGGCTCTTGCCGTTCAATTTGCCTTCGCAGCTGGGTTGATTATATTTCTTGAAATTTGTGTAAGATACGCCGACGTCTGCTTCTCCTCTGTGAGACATTGTTCCAGTAACATCGATGCTTGTTCAAGCTGTAATTCCGCAGCTGCAGCATGCAAAACCTCATAACTCGCGATCTTATAATGCTCGATAAGTTGTGCAGCATAGATCATTGCCGCATCCCGCATTGCAGTACCAGACTCGTTCTTCCGTATCAGACCGTCTGCTTTTTGCGCCAAAGAAGTCACCACCTCACACTCCCTTTTTACTATTTTTTTGTCCAGCGACTTCAATATTTGTTCCAGGCGGTTGATGTGCGCCTCGGCTTCCGTGGATGGTGTATTCAGCGCTTTAGTTAATTCATCTGTGAATGCAGCAATCGACAGCGCCACAAAACATTTCATAAACATCTTCTCTGCATGGTACAGATCCAGCGTGCGCTCCAGAAAAAAATCAAGTAATCCATTCATTTCTATTTTTTCAGCCATTTCTTATCCGGAATTTTATAAGTCCATAAACAATTCTGGCATACAATAGGTTTGAAGCGGCAGAGCGTATTTCGCATATCCGGATAATACGCCAATGCACACGCATACTCCCATACTTCTTTAATTCATGAAACAAAGCGCAGGAATATTATTGTACCGGAAGCACAACGATCAACTCGAAGTTTTCCTCGTACATCCGGGCGGACCATTCTTTAGAAACAAAGATGAAGGATGGTGGACGATTCCAAAGGGAGAGCCCCTTGGTGAGGAAGGGTTGTTTGAAACAGCGGTACGGGAGTTCCAGGAGGAAACGGGCTATCTGCCGGAAGGAGATACCATTCCACTAACACCCATCACCCAAAAAGGCGGCAAAAAGGTACACTGCTGGGCGATGTCGGGCAACCTGGATCCTGATTTTCTAAAGAGTAACACCTTTGAACTGGAATGGCCACCGAAATCAGGAAAACGGGTGGCCTTTGCCGAGATCGACATAGGCGCGTGGTATACTGTTGAACAAGCAGAGAAAAAGATTAATCAAATGCAGTATTCTTTTATTGAAGAACTTGGTAATGTGCTAAGTTTGTAGCCGAAACACATAAAATCATGAGACCTGCTATGAAACAATTGATCCTGATGCTCGCCCTTTTCACCTGCACATTCGCTGCTACAGCACAAAATCAGCCTGCCGTCCTTCCAAATGTCGCTTTTTATAAATCAAATGGCAGCGCCTTTTCTACTACTCAGTTTCCTAAAAACAAGAAATCGCTCATCATCTTCTTCGATGCGACCTGCTCACATTGCCAACGCGTTGTTGCAAACCTCTCCAAAGAGAGCAAAAAGCTTAGCCCGGCAAACGTCTTTCTTGTTTCACAAGATGAATTCCGCTCCATCGACTATTTCATGAATAACTTTGGAAAGCCACTCCTGACAATGAAAAATGTCACGGTTCTCAAAGACAGCGATATGGCCTTCGTTCCGCTTTTTCACCCCAGACAATATCCATCGCTCTACCTGTATGGACCGGATCGTAAGTTAATCTTCTACTCCAGTGACGAAAGAGACGTAACAAAGTTCTTGTCTTTGATAAAAGGCTAACTATCTTAATCTACGCGGTGGGTTCTGACGGCTTTGCCAAATAATACACCGGAATTCCTGCAAGCATAATTACTACCCCCCATCCGCAGGTACTCGTCTTGGTGATCAGCAGTGAAATGCAAATTGCACCGGCAACAATGATGTAAAAAAAAGGCAGAATTGGATAACCAAAAGCTTTATATGGTCTTTCTGCATTCGGCATCTTCCGTCTTAAGATAAAAATTCCGTAGATGGTCAAAATATAAAAGATGAGCACGATGATCATTACATAATCCAACAAGTCGCCATATTTTCCGGTGAGGCACAAAGCGGAGGCCCAGATACACTGGAACCACAATGCCCATGCGGGTACACTCGCTTTATTTAACAGTGCGGCCTTTTTGAAGAACAAGCCGTCTTTCGCCATCGTGTAGTACACTCTTGCGCCGGCCATGATCAAACCATTGTTACAAGCAAAAGTGGACACCATGATCATTAAGGCAATGATCAGTGTTCCCGTATTGCCGAAAATATGCTCGGCGGCGACAACTGCTACGCGGTCAGATTTTGCAAAAGCAATTTCGTTTAGCGGCATGACCGCCAGATACATTAAATTGGCCAGGATATAGATCACAGACACAATGAACGTACCCAGGAACAAACTTAAGCCGACATTGCGCTTTGGGTTCTTAATTTCTCCTGCAATAAAGGTAACGCCCACCCAGGCATCACTGGAGAAGAGAGATCCGACCATTGCAGCAGAAATCGCAGCCATTAAGGTGGTTCCGCCAATAGCTACCCACGAGCCTCCAGCGGCATCAAATGACCGGGTGCTCCAGGCATCGATCCAGTTCGTGTTCCAAACTTCCGCTTTTGCACCAATGGTAAAGCCGAATATAATTAATCCAAACAGGGAAGCAATCTTGATGATCGTCAGGAAGGTCTGCAGCAGCTTTCCATTTTTCACACCCCTGCTGTTGATATAGGTGAGCAATATGATCGTTAGTATAGAAACCACCTGAGCGGCATTCAACTGGAATGATCCGATTTGATAGAGAATGTTCTCATCGCTGACCGGTTCATAGAGGTAGGCAGCGAACTTGGAAAAAGCGACGCCCACAGCTGCAATCGTACCCGTCTGAATGACGGCGAAGAAACTCCAGCCATACAAAAATGCAATCAGTTTATTGTAGGCTTCCTTGAGGTATACATACTGTCCACCGGCTTTCGGGAACATCGCACTCAGCTCTCCATAACTCACCGCAGCAATAACGGTAACCAGACCGGTCAGCACCCAGATCAGGGTTAACCAACCCGCAGAACCCACCTGTCTGGCAATGTCTGCACTTACAATGAAAATTCCGGAACCGATCATTGATCCGACCACCAGCATGGTGCCATCTAAAAGGCCAAGTTCTCTTTTAAATGTGTGATCGGTAGTCTCCTGTTCCATAGTTGTGTCTTTAGCTTGCATATGGGGCTAAGATATTTAAAAAACCCAATATTCAAACAGGAGAGCTGTAAACAGCCTATTAATAATTTGGTAATGTCAGAAACACGCTTATTTTTGTATAACTATCTAAGCATCAAATCTAACCAAATACAACATTTATGGAGTTTTTACAGAACAATCTAATCTTTATGATTCCGATTTTCGGACTCATTGGAATCTTATTTATGGCGATCCAGAGTGCGTGGGTTAGTAAACAGGATGCAGGCGACAAAAACATGCTTGAACTTGCCGGCTATATTGCCGACGGCGCAATGGCCTTTCTAAAGGCTGAATGGAAGATCCTTTCTTACTTCGTCATCATCGCCGGTGCTTTGCTGGCATGGTCCGGAACAATGGAAGGTACTCCCCAGAATCCGATTCATTCTTCACCAATCATTGCCATTGCTTTTCTTATCGGCGCAGTGTTTTCGGCCTTTGCCGGATACCTTGGAATGCGCATCGCCACGAAAGCCAACGTGAGAACAACACAGGCAGCCAGAACAAGCCTTGCCAAAGCGCTTAAAGTATCTTTCACCGGTGGTACGGTGATGGGCTTCGGCGTTGCCGGACTGGCTATATTTGGTCTTGGCGGATTGTTTATCATTCTATATTATATGTTCGTTCCTGCCGATGCACTCGCGTCGGGGGCCGAAATGAAAAAAACCATTGAAGTGCTTGCCGGCTTTTCCCTGGGTGCAGAAAGCATCGCCTTGTTTGCGCGGGTCGGTGGTGGCATATATACCAAAGCGGCAGATGTCGGTGCCGACCTCGTCGGTAAAGTAGAGGCCGGTATTCCTGAGGATGATGTCCGTAATCCGGCGACCATTGCCGATAATGTCGGCGACAATGTGGGCGATGTTGCCGGTATGGGTGCAGATTTGTTTGGCTCCTATGTAGCCACGATCCTGTCCACCATGGTGCTTGGGCAGGAAATCGAATCCTCCGATGCATTCGGGGGCATGGCGCCTATCTTGCTGCCGATGCTCATTGCAGGACTGGGCCTGATCTTTTCCATCGTATCTTCCTGGTTCGTAAAGATCTCCAAGGAAACCGACAGTGTGCAGAATGCACTTAACCTGGGAAACTGGCTCTCTATCATATTAACCGCAGTAGCTTCCTACTTTGCTGTTCAGCTCATGCTTCCGGAAACAATGTCGATCCGGGGTTTTCAATTCAGTGCAGACAATGTTTATTATTCCATTCTGGTGGGCCTGGTTGTTGGTACATTGATGAGCCTGATCACAGAATATTATACGGCAATGGGTAAGCGCCCGGTGAGATCCATCATTAGCCAGTCGTCGACGGGCCATGCCACAAACATCATCGGCGGATTGTCCGTGGGTATGGAATCGACCGTATTGCCAATCCTGGTGCTTGCTGCCGGGATATATGGCTCTTACCATTTCGCAGGCTTCTATGGTGTGGCGATTGCCGCAGCAGGCATGATGGCAACAACCGCAATGCAGCTTGCCATTGATGCCTTCGGTCCCATTGCGGACAACGCTGGCGGAATTGCCGAAATGAGCGGGTGCCCCAAGGAGGTAAGGGAACGCACAGACAACCTTGACGCGGTAGGCAACACGACTGCTGCTACAGGTAAAGGTTTTGCCATTGCCTCGGCTGCGCTTACTTCCCTGGCCTTGTTTGCTGCATTCGCCGGTATCTCCGGTATAACTTCTATCGACATCTATAAAGCAGATGTTCTTGCCGGCTTATTCGTGGGCGGAATGATCCCATTTATATTTTCTTCCTTATGTATCTCTGCGGTCGGCCGCGCCGCGATGGCTATGGTGCAGGAGGTGCGCCGGCAATTTCGGGAGATTCCCGGAATTATGGAATATCAGGCCAAGCCCGAATATGGAAAGTGTGTGGATATATCTACAAAAGCTTCTATCCGCGAAATGATGCTCCCAGGTGCTATTGCACTGATTGTACCGTTGATCGTGGGCTTCACCTTCGGGCCAGAAGTACTGGGAGGCATCCTGGCAGGCGTCACTGTATCGGGTGTGTTAATGGGTATCTTTCAGTCCAATGCCGGTGGTGCGTGGGACAACGCCAAGAAATCATTCGAGAAAGGCGTTCTGATTGAAGGAAAGATGGAGTATAAAGGTTCAGATGCGCACAAGGCTTCTGTAACAGGCGATACCGTTGGCGATCCATTTAAGGATACGTCCGGTCCGTCCATGAACATTCTCATCAAACTGATGTCTATCGTATCCTTGATCATTGCGCCACACATCGCGGTCGGAACATCAAACCAGGCAGCCATCAAAATGGAGAAAAAGCCTGTACAAACCATGCATAGGACAGTAATTAAGCCGTTGCTTTGATGACCATTATTGTTACTTGCAAATCCGCCGTGGAATTAAAATCCCTTTTACTATTAGAGAATTTTATTTAGGTTTGGAGCTGAATTCAACAATTAGAAACAAAACTAATTTTTATTGAAACACACTAACTAAACCTTAATCTATGTTATTTAAAAAATCGATAGACTCCTTAATCCAGGAGTCTACTGAGAGTGGCGAGGGTACACTGAAGCGGACGCTCGGTGTTGGCAACCTGATTGCCTTAGGTATTGGAGCGATTATCGGTGCCGGACTTTTCGTGCGTACCGCTGCAGCAGCAGCAGACCACTCCGGTCCTGCAGTTACGCTATCCTTCATCCTTGCCGCAATTGGCTGCGCACTTGCAGGTTTATGCTATGCAGAGTTCGCCTCAATGATTCCAATAGCAGGAAGTGCATATACCTATTCTTACGCCACAATGGGCGAAATGGTTGCATGGATCATCGGCTGGGATCTGGTTCTGGAGTATGCCGTGGGTGCTGCAACAGTAGCAATTGCATGGTCTGAATATCTGAATAAACTCCTGGAGACCTTCGGCCTCCGAATACCCTATGAATACTGCCACTCCCCTTTCCAGACGTCAATGGCAGGCGTCGACGGGCTTGGCGGCGTTCAGGGAATCATCAATCTGCCTGCACTTGCAGTTGTGGTACTCCTTACCTTCGTATTAATCCGCGGTACCCAGGAATCTGCATCTTTAAATGGCATTATTGTAATCATTAAAGTTGCGATTGTTGTGTTGTTCATCGCCTTGGGATGGAACTTCATGAACCCTGTTAACCATACACCATACATTCCCGTTAACGTTGGCGAAGTTGCGTATGCGAAAGGAGAAATTGGATTTATGGACTACTTCACCAATCACTTTGGAAAGTTCGGCTGGTCTGGTATCATTGCAGGTGCTGGTGTGGTATTCTTTGCCTTCATCGGCTTTGATGCGGTATCAACTGCAGCCCAGGAAGCAAAGAACCCAAGCAGAGATATGCCAATCGGTATTCTGGTATCCCTTGCAATTTGTACGGTTCTGTATGTGTTGTTTGGACATGTACTCACCGGCGTTGCTAATTATACAGAGTTTGAAGCCGCAGGTAAGGAAGCATCCGTGGCTTATGCCATAGAAACGTATATGCATGATTATCACTGGCTGTCGATCCTGGTAACCGTGGCCATTCTAATGGGTTTTTCATCGGTTATCCTGGTCATGCTTCTGGGACAATCAAGGGTATTCTTCTCCATGTCTAAAGACGGACTGGTACCACAAGTATTTTCAGCAGTACACCCAAAATTTCAAACGCCTTATAAGTCAAACTTGATTTTCCTCGTATTTGTAGGTTTGTTCGCCGCTTTTGTTCCTGGTGATGTTGTTGGTGACATGACCAGTATCGGAACGTTGTTTGCCTTCACTTTGGTTTGTATTGGTGTACTTGTACTCCGTAAAACAGATCCAAACCGTGAGCGGCCGTTCAAAACACCTTTTATGCCGTTTGTTCCGATCCTTGGAGCAGCCGTGTGTATTCTGATGATGATCGGTCTTGGAAAACACAACTGGGAGCGTCTGATTATCTGGATGGCGCTTGGATTTTTGATTTACTTCCTGTATAGTCGCAAGAATTCAGTCGTTCGCAGAAAACACCGCGAAGGACAAGCTTAATTCAGCTTTGCAATAGAACATAAAGAGAGGCCAACGGATTGGCCTCTCTTTTTTTGCTTTCTGATCTTCCGCAAAAAATCTACCTTTATCAAAAATTACGTCATGCCACTTCAGTTCAACTTCAGCCAGATTCTATCGACCTCCATGATCTTATTTGCGATCATTGATATCCTTGGATCTATTCCGATCGTAATTGAATTACGGAAGAAGGCCGGACATATTGAATCTGAAAAGGCCAGTCTTGTGGCAGCGATCCTGATGATTGCCTTCCTTTTTATTGGAGAGGAACTATTAAAAGTTATCGGAATAGATGTGGCATCTTTCGCCATTGCCGGTTCCATCGTAATCTTCTTCATTGCCATGGAAATGGTACTTGGCCTGACCCTTTTCAAAGAAGAGGTTCCGGAAACGGTGTCCATTGTTCCACTGGCTTTCCCGTTAATTGCCGGCGCAGGAACCATGACAACCCTGCTTTCTTTGAAGACGGAGTATGCCAGTCAGAACATCGTTGTGGGCATTTTGCTTAATGTGCTTTTCGTCTATATCGTACTGAAGAACACCAACCACCTGGAGAAGTTGCTCGGCAAGACCGGCTTAAATATTCTCCGCAAGGCATTCGGCATCATTCTTCTGGCAATCGCCATTAAACTATTCCGGAACAATACTGGCCTTTAATTTGCTGTTTTCAAATAATTCCTTTTTTCAGGAATAAACCATAAATTAGGATACACACCAAAGATCATGAACAGCTTCGAACAATTTACCCTCATCATCGGACTACTTGCCATTGTATTAGAGGCAGTACGTCACTTAAGGGAAAAGCTGCACGCCTGGCACAACGGCCATCACAGAACGGGCTAAGATCAATTACACTGCAGGCTTTATCAGCCGGGCTACAAACATCGAGTCTGCTTTTTCCGTGTACCCCTTTATGGTCTCCATTAGTTCCATTTTAAGATGTAACTTTTTTTCCAGGTAAGCTACAACCTCCTCATTTTCCTGCAGGAATACAGAACATGTGATGTAAATCAAGGGCTTTCCTGGTTTCAGATACTTGACTACATTGGTCGCTATGGTCTTCTGTAAGCCACTGAAGTAGCTGATCTTCTGTGCATCAAACAAACTCAGCATCTCAGGTGTCCTTCCCCATGTTCCGGATCCGGAGCAAGGTGCATCCAGAATGATCCCGTCAAATTCGTAGTGGTGCAGATCCAGTTCATTGTTTTGAAGCAGATCGAGCACCTTTTTTTGGTACTTCTTTAATCCCGATTCCTCGAAGCGTTCCTCCAGGTTGGTCAGACTGCTTTCCCGGACATCGCTGACCAGCAGTTGGATCTTCGGCTCCAGATCGTGGAGCAGTAAGGATTTTCCACCCGATGCCGCGCAGCAATCCCACCAGTAGTCGTACGGCTGAGGCTGGAAATAGCCACCGGTCTTTTGGGAAGACAGGTCCTGAACCTGATAATGTTTATGGTTTGGAAGAATATGATCCAGCTTTGTTCCATTCGGCATGGCTAAAGTCACCTCCGAGAGTGTTCTCACCGGCACGTCTGCCTTGCTAAGCAACTCAGCGATCTCCTGAGTATGTTTTTCCTTTACACGAATATACAAGTCCGGCTGAGTGAAAAAAGACTGTAGAAACAACGTCTGATCGATCTCTGCAGATAGCTGCAGATGAAATGGAAAGACATCATGAAGATCAAACGCAGGGTATTTATCTTGTATCAACGCAAGTTTGGCGGGAACGGGCAGGGCCACCTGTTCCGCCAGCTCAGGTTGATGAGTGGTGACCACCAGACTCGCATCCATATTGCACAAAAAGTCTGCGACAGAGAGCCTTTCCACCACTGGAACATTCTTCAAGGCATTTCCCAGCCGGAAATAGCTGTACAAATACCTGGAAGCCCAGCGCCGGTCAGAAGAGCCCATCTGTTTATGTGCCTTGAAGTAGCTGACGAGAAAGCGGTGTAAAGGCAATTTACCATCGTAACTGTCAAGAATCTTTTCAAAGGTGCGTACCTGGTGCTCTACTTTCATCAGAATATCATTTATAATTTAACGGTAAGGAGTGGTCGTAAGCATATATTCACTGCTGGTAAGCGAGCGTGCTTAGCGCGATGCTATTCGATAACGTTCAGGGAAAAATTACTGTACTTGAGCAGCATCAAACTGGTGTTGATGTAGCCGGTTGTATTGTCGTGTACAAAAGACAGCGCATTGTGCAGCCCGTTGTACTTTTCACGGGTCAGGTATTTCAGATAATCCGTGCCATGACTGGCAAGTTGCTTGCCAAAATAAAAACCAACGTCGTATCCCTTGAAAGAATATTCACCGGGTTCATAGTTGTAGGTATTCCGGTATTTTCGCACAAAGGTGATCACTGCAGGACTCTTATAATTGATGTGGTAAGAAGAACTGACGATGGTATTCAGCCGCTGTAGTTTATCGGCGGTATAGGTTTGCTTCGTCCAGTTTGGGTGCCCGTACAGATCCACGTTCAACCCTGCGCGCTGCATCTTCAGCAGCTTGTCAATCGTTTCTGCCACAAATGGCCGGTTGTACGAGGCGACAAGTAAAATATACTTCTTATCCTTCACAAGCTTTGTTTCCAATGCATATACAGATGCATACTCCTGAAACACGAACTTGTAATTTTTTGCATTTTGAAAGTAACGCCGCAGCGGGCCTGCAAAAACCTCATCGGTTGCTCCCTTTGGGTTGATCAGAACCACGATACTGTTCTCAGATTTGTAGCTTCTGGAGATGTGACTTCCAATTTTCTGCGCATGAAGGTCAATGTTATTTACGACAGAAATAAGATTCGGATTGTTAAACTCAGATGGATGTGAGGCTGCCAGCGGAGAAACGATGTTAATCTTGTGCTCCACCGAGTAATCACGTAAGTGTTTCAACCCATCTGGAAATGCTGGTCCAACAATCAGGTTGCTCTTCAAAAGGGCGCCACTCTTAATTAATTTATCAAGTTTGGCAGGATTGTCCTGCGAGTCAAAGACATTCAGCTTGAAGTTTAAGCCCGCAGCGGCGGCTGAATCGAGGCCGAGCTTAAAGCCCTGATAGAAGTCGATCGCCATGGCGGCCCGGTCGATCTGACTCTTCGTGGCCGCCTTAGCATTCAATTCATTTAACCGGAAAGGCAAAAGCAAGGATATTGTTGCCTCGGTAAACTTTGCCTCTGGCGCATCGCTGGCCTTTTCAGGGGCTTCCTTTTCAGGTGCCGGCTGATTGACTCTCGGCTGTACTTTAGGCGAGCATGAGGCAAGCAGTACACCGAAAATAAGTATCAGTATAAGCCTATTCCCACTCAATCGTTGCAGGTGGTTTAGAGCTGATATCATACACGACGCGATTGATTCCTTTAACATTGTTTATGATTTCATTGGATATTTTAGCCAGGACATTGTACGGCAGATGACACCAGTCGGCAGTCATTCCATCCACAGATTCCACTGCTCTCAGGCAGATCACGTTTTCGTAAGTACGCTCATCCCCCATTACACCAACAGACTGCACCGGCAGGAATATTGCGCCTGCCTGCCATACCTGATCATACAACCCGGCTTCTCTTAAATTGTTTATGTAAATCGCGTCTGCCTGCTGCAAAATTGCGACCTTCTCCGCCGTAACATCACCGAGGATACGGATGGCCAATCCAGGCCCCGGGAAAGGATGGCGGCCTAAAATAACGTCATCAATACCAAGCGTTTTACCCACCCTGCGCACTTCATCTTTAAATAAAGTATTTAATGGCTCTACGACCTTCAGTTTCATGAAGTCCGGTAAACCGCCCACGTTGTGGTGAGACTTTATCGTTGCAGATGGTCCTTTTACAGATACCGATTCAATAACGTCAGGGTAGATGGTACCCTGTGCAAGCCAGGTCACATTCTGAACCTCATGTGCAGCGTCATCAAATACTTCGATGAAAACACGTCCGATTGCTTTACGCTTCAATTCCGGATCTTTAATCCCGGCAAGCTGTCCAAGGAAACGATCTTTCGCATCAATACCCTTGATGTTCAACCCCATGTGTTTGTATTGTTCCAATACGGCCTCATATTCATCTTTGCGCAACAAACCGTTGTCTACAAAAATGCAGTGCAGGTTGGTGCCTATTGCCTTATGAAGCAACACCGCTGCAACACTGGAGTCTACACCACCAGATAAGCCAAGCACCACCTTATCATCCCCAAGCTGTGCCTGTAGATTTGCGATGGTGGATTCTACGAATGCATCCGGCGTCCATTCCTGTTTACAACCACAGATGTCTACCAGAAAATTTTCCAGTAACTGCTTACCGTCTGTGCTGTGGGTAACTTCCGGATGGAACTGTATGGCGTAGGTATCCGAGTTCTTAACTTGAAAAGCCGCTACGCGCACACTATCCGTGCTCGCAATGATCTCAAACTCGTCAGGAACTACTGTAATGGTATCTCCATGGGACATCCACACCTGGGATGCGCCCGTGATATTTTTGAATAACTTGTTTTCTGCCGATACATAACTCAGATTGGCGCGTCCGTACTCACGGGTTGAAGAAGGCTGCACATCACCACCAGAGTGCTGTGCAATGTACTGCGCACCATAGCAAACCGCCAAAAGCGGGTATTTGTTGATGAACCGATCAAGGTCGATCTGTGGCGCATCTTCCTGACGAACCGAATAGGGACTTCCGGAGAAGATAACACCTTTTACGTCGGCAGTAAATTCAGGAATATGATTAAAGGGATGTATTTCACAGTAGACATTAAGCTCGCGAACTCTTCTTGCAATTAATTGTGTGTACTGGGATCCAAAATCGAGAATAATGATTTTTTCTAGCATGGCCAAAGTTAGTATTTATTCACTTGAACGCCGAATCTTTTTAAGAAAT
>JAZQRI010000054.1:0-5791 GCA_045629455.1 Pedobacter sp.
ATGAGTACAGACCATCCGGTGGTTAACTTTAAGATCATGCGTCACCGGAGTTTTGCGGTGGGTATGTTTACCTCCTTTATATTGGGATTTGGATTGTACGGTTCAGTATTCGTGTTCCCGATCTTTTGCCAGAATCTGCTGGGGTTCTCTCCCCTTCAAACGGGTGAGCTATTATTTCCGGGTGGGCTGTGTACGATCGTGATGATGCCATTTATCGGTATCATGCTTAAAAAAGGTATCCCGGCGCAATTTATGGCCACAATTGGGATGTTTCTGTTTTATGTGTTCTGTACCATGCTGAGCAGGTCTACGCTTGCATCGGGTACCGGCGACTTCTTTTTGCCGCTGGTGATCCGTGGGGTCGGTATGGCATTGTTGTTTGTGCCGTTAACGACACTGGCGATTCAGGATCTGACCGGCGCAGAAGTTGGACAGGGATCCGGACTGAACAATATGATGCGCCAGCTGGGCGGATCATTCGGTATTGCGGCTTTAACGACGCTGATCCATGTTCGACAGGGTTACCACAGAACCAACCTGCTGACCAATGTGAATGAGTTTAACCCTGCTTTTACCGACCGCTTCAATGCATTTATCCATAACTTCATGGGAAAGGGCTACTCTTACCTGGATGCGAAATTGCTGGCTACAAAAGCGATTGAAGGTACGATCATGAAACAGACACTGTTGCTGACCTATAACGATGCCTATTGGGTAGCGGGAATGATCATGTTGTGCTCTATTCCACTGTTGTATCTTCAGAAGTTTAAGAAGAATGTGAACATTCCGGCAGACGTGCACTAACGCCGGAGACAAAATACATATAAAAAGCCGCTAGGATTCCTCAGCGGCTTTTTTAATTCTCAAATTACGATGCGTTAACGAAGGAAATTATGTGTATGTGCGAAACGTAAACACGAAGCGCCATAAAAAAAGTGTTACTTACGGCGTGCAAAACTGAGAAAATTATGAAAATTTCAAAATAGTCGCCGCTACGTTGCCATTTTTGGTTGTTTTTTCCTAGCTTAATCGAAAAATAAAAAGGAAAACCTGAACCATGACCCAGATCCAACGAGCCACCGGGCAAAAAGAAGCCATCTTCAATAACGAGGTTGTCTCCCGGTTTGAACTGTACAACAGCTTATTTCTAACACTGCCGTTTTATAAAATCAAGGATACCGGCACGCTGTTGCCGCTTTTCATCAAGCACTGTGAAGACGGGGTGAAAAACAGTGAAACCCCTACTGAAATTATAAATAGTTTCTTCGAGAAGTATACCAAAGAGGCAAGTTCAAAAGACGGTATCGATCTGCTTTTCCGCTTTATACAGTACATAGAGCGTCAGGTGGTCTTGTTTGATGCTGTGGAGGATGCTTCTTTCGAAAAGCTGAACATTCAGGACGAGCAAAGTTCGCTTTACAATTACCTGTCAAAAGGATTGGACAACAATGTTTTGAAGGAAAAAATTGAGAAGCTTGTGGATGAATTCTCTCTGCGCCTTGTGCTTACCGCCCACCCTACCCAGTTTTATCCGGGAAGTGTGCTGTCGATTATTACGGATTTGACTGCCGCGCTGAAGGTAAATGATATCTCCAGCATCAATCTGCTGCTACAGCAACTCGGTAAAACCCCGTTTTTCAATAAGACATCGCCAACACCGGTAGATGAAGCGTTCAGCCTGGCGTGGTACCTGGAAAACGTATTTTATTTTGCCGCAGCAAACATCCAGTCACAAATTGATTTTAACCTGAGTGAGTTCAATATTGCTTCCAAACGGGTAATTGAGTTGGGATTCTGGCCTGGGGGCGACCGCGACGGCAACCCGAATGTCGATTCAGAATCTACTGTGCAGGTTGCTAAAATGCTTCGCCAGATCTTGTTCCGGTGTTATTACCGGGACTTCCGTAATCTGAAACGCAGGATAACGTTCAGAGGGGTTGAAGATACTATCTCCGAAATCCAGGAGGTGCTGTACGCGAATGCCTTCGACAAAAACATCGAACCTGAGAATATTTCTGCTTCCCTGATTGAACAGCTCGACCAGATTAAGACAACCCTGCTGGAAAGCCACGACGGCCTCTTTCTAGACGTGGTGGACGATCTGATCCGTAAAGTGAACCTCTACGGAACACATTTTGCATCCCTGGACATCCGCCAGGACAGCCGTATTCTGAGAGAAGCACATGCGTATTGCCAGAACCCCAGGGGGGAACCGGGTGCCTTAATTAAGGATACGATGGTTACCATAGCGGAGATCAAACAAATTCAGTACAGCAACGGGGAACTCGCCTGCCACCGGTTTATCATCAGCAACTGCCAGAAAGCATCGGATATTCTGATGCTCCGGGAACTTTTCCTGATGAACGGATGGACAGAGGAAAGCCTGCCCATTGACTTTGTACCGCTATTTGAAACCGTTGACGATCTTCTGGTTGCCGGTGAAGTCATGGAGACGCTGTATACCAATCCATCTTATTTTAAACACCTGGAACGCAGAGGTTTTAAACAGGATATTATGTTTGGGTTCTCTGACGGAACGAAGGATGGTGGTTATCTGATGGCTAACTGGTCAATATTTAAAGCCAAAGTTGACCTTACGACCGTCTCGAATAAACATAATATCGAACTGGCCTTTTTTGACGGCCGGGGCGGCCCACCGGCAAGGGGCGGTGGTAAAACACACCGTTTCTATGCCTCTATGGGGAAGGAAGTGGCAAACAAGAACATCCAGATTACGATACAGGGCCAGACGATCAGTTCCCAGTACGGATCTATAGATAGTGCAGAGTTCAACATTGAACAGCTGATTAACGCGGGGATCTCTGCAGGAATACGGGAAAAACACAACATCCTGCTGGACCCTATGCACATGGACCTGGTCGATGCTATGGCGGGCGACAGCTATGATGCTTACGTCGCCCTGCGGCAAAATCCGCTGTTTTTAAGTTACCTGGAGAAGTTCTCGCCACTGACGTTGTTGTCGAAGATCACCATCAGCAGCCGGCCGGTGAAGCGCAACTCCGGCAAGAAATTACAGCTGGAAGACCTTCGGGCAATCGGTTTTGTTACCGCATGGAGCCAGCTTAAGCAGAACATCCCCGGCTTTTACGGCATGGGGACGGCGCTGAAGAATCAGGAAGAACAGGGGAACTGGGATAAGGTCCGCAAGACCTATCAGGAATCAGGCTACTTTAAGACCATTGTAGAGAACTGCATGATGTCTATGAGTAAGACAGATTTCTCCGTGACCGCCTACTTTGCAGAGGATCCGGAGTACGGTGCGTTCTGGAAAATGCTGCATGCGGAATTTGAGCTCTCTAAGGCCATGTTGCTTAAGCTGGCAGGACATCAGTCGCTGATGGAGAATTATCCCGTGGAGAAGCACTCTATTGCTGTGAGAGAGAAGATTGTGCTGCCATTGGTATTGATCCAGCACCATGCACTGGCGCAGCTGCAGAAGGACGGACAGGAATCGGAGCATCTTGCCTATGAGAAGCTGGCGATCCGGACCGTTTACGGCATTGTGAATGCCGGGCGGAACCTGGCTTAAGGGCATCTTTGCGCCATTTGAAATAAAAAGCGGCTTGATGAAGTGGTTACAATCACCACTTCATCAAGCCGTTTTGCCGTATAATAGATTCCCTGAGGCGCGTAGCTCGGAACAGGCGTTGCTTAGTAAATTACTTTACCTGCAGAGGTGATGATCGAAGCGATACGTACCGCATCAAAAACACGCTCTTCTGTTGAACCCAGTGCAAGGATAGATTTCTCATGGGCATTGACACACATCTCACAGCCATTCACTGCAGAGACTGCGATACTCATCAATTCGAAAAACTCTTTACCGGTAACCGGGCTGCTCATTAATTGCATACGCACCCTTGCCGGAATCTGTGTGTATTTCTCTTTTCCGGTGAAATGACGGAAACGGTAAAAAACATTGTTTAATGCCAACAAAGATGCACAACCAACGGCTTCGGCAATCTCTGCTGCTGTTGCCTCTTTGGAAAGCGAAAGTTGCTCAAAAAAGTTAGTCAACACAGCATTGTTGTTGTTAACGGCAATGCTCAGGGCAAGTAGTGCACATTCTTTTTCTGACAGGTGAGAAGAGGTAAATGTGCTGGTCAGGTTTAATTTCAGGTCGCGTACGTACCTGGAATTACCTTTTTCCAGTAGGGTTAAACTCTCGTTTCTATAGTCGGCATCCAGACCAACCACGGCCAGTAATTCCTGGATTACTTCTGTATTTTCACTCATGGTATTTCAGTTTTTAGGGTATAAAAAATCCCTGCAAAAATGCATTTTACAGGGATAGTATGTTAACGAGGTGCTTAAACAGTTAAAGTTTCCTGACCTTTTTCCCAGTTACAAGGACAAAGTTCGTCAGTTTGCAAAGCATCAAGTACTCTTAATACTTCTTTAACGTTACGGCCAACGCTTAAGTCGTTCGCACTCACCCAACGGATGATTCCTTGTGGATCAATGATGAAAGTTGCGCGGTAAGCGATCTTTTCAGTAGGTTCTAAGATATCAAGGTCTTCTGCTAAAGATTTAGAGGTATCTGCAAGCATAGGGAATTTCAATCCACGAAGATCATCATGGTTATTTCTCCATGCCAGGTGCACGTTTTCTGAATCTGTACTCGCTCCGATTAGTTTAGTATCACGATCACGGAACTCACTGTAATTTGCGTTAAATTCTGCAATTTCTGTAGGGCATACAAAAGTGAAATCTTTTGGCCACCAGAACATGCAGGTCCATTCGTTGTTTTCATTGATCAAAGACTCTGAAGTAATGGTTTCAAACTCTTTACCTTTTTCAAGACTTACAACGGCTGTTTTAGAAAATGAAGGGAATTGTTGACCTAAGTTTATCATATTAGTTGTTTTTTTTCTGCTGCAAAGATAAGGCTATATACCTTCTTCCGCAATTGCGAAAAGGTATTTCGGCATACTTATTCTCGATACCTATATAGCTAAAATCTATATATCAGGACAACATAGTAGATTTTAGTTATCATATACTACAATGCCGGTCATCGCAATAAAACCTAATAGCCAGGCTGTTAGGAGCTCATACAGACAACCTGTTTGCAGCATTTCACTACCAGATCGAAGCGGATCGTCCTATTTAAGTACATTAAAAAAATTGAATTCAACCTTGGCCATATACATGTTTTTGTTGTACCTGTTGATCATATCTCCAGATACCTGAAAGCGGTAGCCCAAATCAATGCGGGTGACACTGTTGATAATAACCTGGACAGCCGGGGCAAAGTCCAGGTAACCATGTCCCGTATCCGGGTTGGCATTTCCAAGTACCTCGAAATAAAGATTGAAGTTCGGTTGCGAATAGCTCTTGTATTGGAAAGGAAGCAACAGATACCCGGAGGAAAGACTGTACCCAATCATCTGGTTGGGTACAGGACCCAAAGCTGCACGGCCGGCATCTACGTCAAAAGCTTTCGCGTAACTCACCGTCCCGGAGAGCGCCAGTTTGTGCATCAATTGGGTAAAAACCAAGCCACCCTTGAAGCCACTGTTGTCCCCTTCCAGGTTGATGTCTTCGGAAATCGCCTCCCGTTTGCTGTAGCTTACCCGGCCAAATGCAGCCGCCCTGGAATGCGTTTTCACGCCATCTACAGAGAGAAACCGGTATTTGGCATATACACTGCCGCCCTCATACCGGTATCTGCCATCTGCATCAGAGAAAAAGCCCTGAACATGACCCATCAGCCGCTTGTTGAAGCCAATCATCACTTCTGGCATGGTCCTGATCTCGAAATCGGGAT
>JAZQRI010000055.1:0-14897 GCA_045629455.1 Pedobacter sp.
GACAACCTTCCCATACTGAGTTTCATTATTCCGGAGGATGGTCTGCAAAGAACTTTAGAGCTCCAAACCCTTGTGCAGATGATGATGCAGGACGGATCGGTTCATGACCGCGAATATGCACTGTGTCTGGAGTACGCCAACCGCATAGGCTTTGGTAAAGCTGTTCTTGATGATATGATCCAGCAGTTTTCTGCTACCGCAGGGGATTAAAATAGTCTCCTGTGTACCTATTTTGGCTTAAAGAAATATGATCAGGTATCACCTATCATTTATGACCTTTGTTCCACCACGCGACAGGTTTCTCACTTCTTGCTTTTCTAAGATCCAAGTTTAGTTTAAAGGGCATTACATGTCAAGCCAAATAGTGTAAATCTTCCGATTGGAACAGGATTTTAAAGCTGATAGTTAAACCATTAACGGATATGTTGAACGGGCTTCAGTTTTGGACTGATAAAGTGCATGATCACCCAGGCGAAAACATATGCACCTCCACAGATACTAAAAATGATATTGTACCCTGCAGTGATGTTTCCCGCCAAAAGATACCTTTCCAAAATATACCCAATCAGCATGGGAAAGAATATGCCTCCCACCGAGCCTGCCATACCTCCTATGCCAATTACAGAGCTTATAGTGTTCTTTGGAAACATGTCAGATGCAATTGTGTAGATGTTAGCACTCCAGGCCTGATGTGCAGCAGCAGCTAAACTGATTAATGCTACAGCTTGCCATATATTAGTTGTAAAGCGCGCGGCGAAAATTGGAAGAACACACAGTGCAAAAATAAGCATTGCCGTTTTACGTGCTTTGAATACAGGCCAGCCCCTTTTTATAAACCAAGACGATAGATATCCTCCACCAATACTCCCAATTGTGGTCGCACTATAGACCACTACAAGTGGCAAACTTGGTTTCGTAAGGTCGATATGGAAGGTACTGGAAAAATAGGAAGGTAGCCAAAAGAGAAAAAACCACCAGATGGGATCGGTCAACAGCTTCCCCACTACAAATACCCAGGTCTGACGGAATCCAAAAAGCGTTATCCACCTAATCTTATTCACTTCATTGTCTTCTACGGGATTCTCGTCAGTATCAGAATGAATATACGCATATTCGGCGGGGCTTAGCTTCTTGTGCCTGGAAGGAATCTCATAGAAAATAACCCAGCAAATAAGCCAGATGAAGCCTATGGCACCCGTCAGGATAAAAGCCATTTGCCACCCATAAATTCCCAGGATCCATGGTACCAGTACCGGCGCAACTACAGCCCCGATATTGGCTCCACAATTAAAGATTCCCGTTGCAAATGCTCGTTCTTTCTTCGGGAACCATTCTGTTACTGCTTTGATTGCTGCAGGGAAATTACCCGATTCACCGAAGCCTAGCCCTGCACGAACTACGCCAAACCCGAAAGTGCTCTTAACAATCGCATGCAGCATAGCTGCAATACTCCAGATCACGATTGAAATCGAATAGCCTACTTTCGACCCAATTTTATCTATGATTTTACCAAAGCACAGCAGCCCAATGGCATATGCGGCAGAAAACGCAATAACAATACGGCTGTAGTCGATTTCATTCCAATGAAACTGTTGTTCAAGCGTCGGCTTCAACAAACCGATCACCTGTCTATCCAGGTAATTTATCGTCGTTGCAAAGAATAAAAGTGCCACAACCACCCAGCGGTAGTTACCTCCTGTGTTTTCGCTCATCGTCTTTCTTTTAAATGATTGGTTTTTATAAATATCTATGTAACCGGGACTTTGAGATCGTAAGCGGAACTCCAGCGTTCAATGGAATGACCAAATAATGATTTATTAATCATCCCGACTGTTATCGCAGTCTTAGCACCGGTATATACATTGGAGGATGGCTGTTGCAGTGACGTTACACACTTGTAAAATTCGGTTAAGCTGTACCACGAGCCATCCATTAAGGGCCCGGTCTCGATGGGAATTCCCCCGTCCTTGTTCCAGGTGATCTTTGTTGCTCCAGTAACACCATCGACTGTTTCATGCAATTCCTTAAGCGCTTTCTTCTCCGGATAAAAAATTGCCTGGTCTACAAGCAGTGATATAGAACCTTTTGATCCTTTGAATTTGAACAGATAACCATCATGGCTATTCGCACAAGTTGCGCCGAAGTTGCCAATCATACCTTCCTTATTGTAACGGAGAACGGCCTGAACATTATCGTACGTTTCGCGGCCGTCTTTGAAGTAGTCGATTCCTCCGGTGCTATAAACTTCATCTACATGGGTATTAAATGCCCAATTCACAAAATCAATCTGATGGGATAATAGTTCCGCCGGTAGCCCGCCGGAATATTCTTTATACATCCGCCAGTTGATCTGCCTTTCCAAAGCTGGATCAGGAACGTTCCGCCTCCAGCTGCCATTGCGGTCCCAGCGACAATCAATCTGGGTTACCTTTCCCAGATACCCTTTGTTAATCATCTCCTTCACCTTAAAATACAAAGGCGTATAACGATATTGATGCCCAACTTGCAGGATCTGCTGTGGCCTTGACTTCGCAAGATCAACAAGTTTAATCGCCTGCTCAATGTTGTAGGTCATGGTCTTTTCCAGGTAAATGTGCTTACCTGCTTCCAGTGCATCTTTTGTAATCTGGAAATGCATGTTCAATGGAACAGCAATTACGACCGCATCAATCTCCCGATTTTCCAGAACTTTCTTGTAGTCCCTGGTAATAACAGCAGTAGGCATCTGCTTCTTGGCGTTATCCAGACGGAAGTCAAGCACATCACAGATCATTCCCACATGATACCGATCCGGCAACTGCTTCATGACCTGCATTAATCCGGTGCCGCGGTCACCACACCCTATAACCCCAACATTCAGATTCCGGCTGTCGAAAAGTGGTTGTACTGCTTTAAGGATGGAACTTTGGAAAAGTAATGATCCACTCGTAATGGCTGCGTTCTTTATAAAATTTCTTCTACTCATCTGTACTAGGAAAGTTCCCGCTAAGGCTACAATTCTTTAATCTTTATACTTCTAAACGAGACAGTATTGCCATGATCCTGCAGGAGAATGTGACCTTTTTCTGCCATACCAAAGTTTTCCCACTTTGCATATTTACTTTCAGCAACCAACTTTAAGTATTCCGGAGATCCACGTTCGAACTCCAGCATTTTATAACCGTTCAGATAATATTCAACCTTCTTATTTGGCAAGGATTTAATGACTCCCTGATTCCATTCCCCTATTGGTTTCCTGGCTGCAGGCGTCCTGGCTGAAGTGATTAGGTCGTATAAAGATCCAAGCGTTCGGTTTCCATTGCGGCCCAATTTGGCATCCGGATGGCGGGCATCATCCAGAATCTGATATTCCAAACCAATGGCAGATGCCCCCTTTTCTTTTTCAGTGACGTAGTATTTCACGCCACTGTTTGCACCTTCGGTAAGTTTAAAATCAAACTTTAATACAAAGCCGGCATACTCTTTTTCTGTCACGATATCTCCCCCGACTCCCCCTTCAGCACCATTTGACGCTGTAATGGACAAAACACCATTATCCATCACCCATCCCTTCTCAGGAAACTTATCTTTGTATGCACCGCGCCAGCCAGTTGATGTCTTCCCATCCCACAGAAGTTTGAATCCCTCCTGTTTCTCCTGTGCGGAAACATCGTTCGGAATGGTATTGATGACGAATGTAGTATCCATCGGAGTGGGTTTCAAGTTTGCTGTCTGGATTCGGATATTCCGCCAGTGAATTTCTTTTCCGGCATTTTCAGGCTTATCTATCTCGTGAACCTGCAGGGCGATGAACCCTTTGGCGTTCTCCGCGTCAACCAGGTGTGCCGTTGGAATTCCGTTTACCCAGGTGCGAATGGTATTTCCAATGCTCTCTATCCGATATTTATTCCATTCACCGTTCTTAAAGGCATCCTTACCCGCAGCATTTACCTCCAATGGATAAAGCCAGCCACGCCGTGCTTCGTCGTATATGCCACCGCTCCATTTGCGGTCTGATGGATCGACCTCAACCTGATAGCCATGCACCCGGCCATTCTTAAACGATGCATTACTTAAACTTCGGATCTGAATGCCGGAGTTCATGGAGGGATCAACCTTGAGTTCCAGCTCGAGGATAAAGTCCCCATAGTCCTTGGTAGTCGCCAGAAAGGAATTTGGTTCATTCGGGACAGTGGTTCCTACGATCTCTTCATCCCTGACCTCGTATTTTGCCTTGCCATTCAGCGGCTTCCATCCCGACAGGTCTTTTCCGTTAAATAACGAGGTCCAGTTTTCCTGGGCATCATTCTGCCCACATGATGTCAGACCTAAAAGGATAGCAAAGACGATCAGAAGCGATTTTCTTGTGTTCATATCGTTCGTTTTAAAGTGTATTCTATACCTGAGATGTTAAATAAATGAAATTATTGGAGAAGATTGTTAACGTGTCTTTTTAATGTTTGAAGCCGCAATCTCCGCCATCAACGGTCTGATTTTTATATTCCGGAATGCAACAGGAGAACCTTCATTCTGAAATAAAAGGTATCCTTGAGTGGCTTTTCCAAAGCCCGACAAGCTCTTGTATTTACTGTCAGCTATAAGGGATGCAAATGCAGGCGTATTCCGGTCATAGTCTACAACCTTCCTTCCATTCAGCCAGTGCTGTATATGGTTGCCGCTTACCCGAATCTTCGCCGTGTTCCAGCTTCCCAGGGGGGAAGTGCTTTTTGTAGTGTCAGCAGGAATCAGATCGTACAGGGAAGCCAGACTTCGTAACTCCCCACGTTCCGGGTACCTGAAATGAAGCTCATCAACAATCTGATATTCCAAGCCTAAATAAGCACCTTTCTGTTCGGGAAAATTGTCAGACACCAGGTACTTCACGCCGCTATTCGTATTCTCCGACATTCTGAACTCGAAGACCAACTCAAAATCACCATATTGCTTCTCGGATAAAATATCTGACTGTCTTGGCGAGGAGGCGGGAACGGCAGTTAACGCACCATCCTTGATCCGCCAGCCATCACCTGCCAACATCCTCCAACCATTAAAGGTTCTTCCATCAAAAAGAAGCGACCAACCTGCCTTTTTCTCCTGACTGGTTAAGGCATTTACCGTTTGTGCTAAAGTTGCGCATGCAAATACAAGCTGTAAAACACCAGCAAACAAAAGAATTCTCAATAACTTCATCTGTTTAGATTTTAGGTTCCCATCCTTTTTCATAACTCCTTCCCCACAATTTCTGAGCATCTTTATCTCCTAGAATATGTCCATTCTTAGGGTCAATCTTAAGATCCCGGCCCATTCTCCAGGATATATTTCCCAGCTGCATGGCTACGCTACTTTTGTAGCCCAGCTCCACGTCGCAGTTCGGGCGGCGGTTGTTTTTAATCGCATCCAGGAAGTCGGCCATGTGCAGGCTGTCCATGCCAAGGCTTGGACTAGCGGTGTTTCTACCTGCCAGCGCTTCTCCGTTAGATGCTGCTTTTACATCCTGCAGCAGTTTTCCCTCCAGATCATATATCTGATAGGCATCTTCTCCAGTATCCAAACTTCCTTTTTCACCGTAAAAGATGATGCCTCTTTCCTGTCCCTCTACTTTCCTACCATTGCAGCTCCTGTTTTCCCACAGCAAGGTCACCCTTCCAGGGTATTCAATTGCCACAGACTGGGTATCGGGCGTCTCCCAGTCGTCCTGAAACTGATATCGTCCTCCGGTAGAACTTACCCGAATCGGGAAATCAACACCTAGCCCCCAACGTGCCACGTCCACTTCATGGGTTCCGTTGTTCAATGCTTCTCCAGTTCCCCAGTGCCAGAACCAGTGCCAGTTGTAATGAATCAACCCTTCCTTATAGTCGATCCTCGGAGCAGGTCCTTGCCAAAGATCATAATCCAGCCAATCCGGAATGGAGCCAGGCTTTAGGAACGTCTCTTTACGCGTGTTCGTGTACCATGTCTTAGCCATATATACCCGGCCAATTACACCCTCATGCAGCAGCTGAATTCCTTTCGTTAACGTAGGCGCTGAACGCCGCTGGGCACCCATTTGCACAACCCTATTGTACTTTCTTGCGGCTGCGACAGCCATTTCACCTTCCCGAGGGTTATGACTCAAAGGCTTTTCTACATACACATGTTTCCCCGCCTGGCAAGCCATTATCGTTAGTGGCGCATGCCAGTGATCGGGGGTCGCAGTATATATCGCATCCACGGACTTATCTTCAAGCACTTTGCGCAGGTCACCTTCAGATTTTGGCGTAGCGCTTTGCCCGCCCTTTGCGATCGTCTGGATGGCCTTTGGAATCGCTCGTTTGTCGACGTCACAGACCGTCACGATCTGTGCATTCTTCAAGCGAGCTATTGTTCCGCTCATACTGTTTCCGCGGCTATTCACCCCTATAACAGCCATATTCACCCGCTCATTGGAACCCATAATATTCCGGTAACTCTTTGCACTAAACCCCGGAGCCGTTCCGCCAAGAACGTTATTGCCAATAGACAGCGCTGCCGTACCAATGCCTAATGTTCTGATAAAATCTCTTCTCGAATTTTTACTCATGATCCAATTTTAAATTCCATGAAACTATAATGCTTTAATTTTGATGTTCTTAAAGGAAACCTGATCACCATGATCCTGAAGCAAAAGATGCCCCCTTTGAACCTGTCCGAATGGTGGCTGGGAATCTTTAAACTTGCTCGCCTTCCATGCTTCCTTATAAACGGCACTGTTCCGGTCGAACGACAGCACCTTTATACCGTTTAGATAATGCGTGACTTTAGATCCACGGACCACTATTCGCGCTCGGTTCCAGGCACCAATACGATTCTCTACTTGTTTGTCAAGCGGCAGCATGTCATAAAGTGCGGCCTGAAGGCGATTGCCATTGCGGCCCAACTTGGCATCCGGGTGCTTTACATTATCCAGTATCTGATATTCCAGACCGAGCCAGCCGCCCTGATCATACTTTGTAAACAGGTATTTGATACCGCTGTTACCTCCCGGAGCAAGCTTAAAGTCTACAGAAAGATCAAAACTTGCGTATTCATCTTTTGTGATGATGTCACTACCATGTTCATCACCAACCTTTTTGGTCGACAATATCCCATCTTCAATGACCCAACCGGACGCGGGAGGATCATTCTTGCCGACGGCGGTCCATCCGGACAGTGTCTTGCCGTCAAATAGCAACTTCCAGCCCTGGCTCACTTCCTCTTTGGAAAGTGAGTTTGACCGCTCTTGCGCAAAGAGGCCGGAAAAAGAGAAAAATGCAAAGCAAAGACAGGTGACTATTTTTAAGTTCATAACTATATAATTAATGTTGGATTGATATTTAATGTTTCTTACGCCCTAAATCTGGGTATACCCCTTATTTTGAATGATCTTCTGCGGGTTGGATTGCATAACAGTCATTGGTATTGGATAGGCCAACGCATCCTCACTCCAGGTAAATAAGTTGTACCCGTCAAGTCGTTGCTCTTCAATCATCACGTCTTTAGCCCTACCCGTGCGCACCAGGTCGAACCAGCGGTGATTTTCAAATGCAAGTTCTACCCGGCGTTCGTTCTCTATGGCCAACAACAAGGACTGATCTGAAGGAAACTCCGAAGCTACATAGTCGTGCAGTAAATTCGCTGCAGGTGGATTGGAAGGATCGCCAGGGGTATTTCTTGCACGCTGACGGATTTTGTTGAGGTAGAGTATGGCCGCGTTCCGATCTCCTCCGCCCCGTACCAGTGCCTCAGCATACATCAGGTATACATCACCGAGGCGCAGTTCGATCCAGTTGTTGCCATTGTCTGAGCCACTAGTTGCCACATCATAATACTTGCAGACATACCTTTCGGACTGAAAAGCACCCGTTTTTGCATTCACCCAGCCATCGCGCATGGAGACAAACTTTCGCGGATCACCAGGCTCGTATGCCGCCGACATCGTTCCCGTTGGAGAATTTTCCCCTCCTTTGTCGCCAACAAGTACAACCTCCTTGTCGGAAAATCTAGGGGCAAAATTGTTGTTCCATGGACTTCCTGTCGCTGCATTTGGCGCCCCTTTCATGTATTGAATTTCAAACAGGGATTCGGAACTGTTTTTCTTTGAGACATCAAAAAGATCTTTGTAGCTGGGCACTAGAGAATACATGCCGTTATTGATTACTTCCATCAATTTTTGACTGGCTAAATTGTAGTACTCGTTTCCTTTGTTCAAAGGATACCCAGCCATTGTCAAATACACTTTACCCAGCAATGCGGATGCACCCGCCTTTGTTACGCGGCCTTTGTCTACGCCACCGTAAGATTGGGGTAAATTTTCTTCGGCAAACTTGAGATCCTCTACGATGAAATCATACATTTCTTGCAATGGTGCACGCCCCAGCGCATACGCCTCTGTCTGAGTTAGCTCCTTATCAACTTTAATGGCGCCAAGCAGCTGGTTATTCAATGCCTGGCCACCAAATGTCCGGTTCAGCCAAAAGTAAACCAGTGCCCTTAAGAAACGGGCTTCAGCTACGTACTGTGTCCTTAATCTTTCATCAGTAAAAGTAGCTCCAGGACTACGGCCGATCACCAGGTTACACCGCAATATGGTCTTGTAACTATCGTCCCAAAGCTCGGTGATAAAGGTATTCTCAGGCAAAAGCGGGGAAGCAAATTCATCTATCCCCTTCTCATTTGCCGGGTTTCCCGATAACCAGGAGTAGGTTGTGTTATCAGAACGAATTTCCCCAATGCGCACATATGCTGAATTGTACAAAGTTCGAAGATTTCCATAGGCAGAAAGCGTTGCCTGATTGATATCCTGCTGTGTTTTGTAGAAAGTATTAGAGTTTAGATTTGATGGCGGGGTAAGGTCGATGAAATCTTTCTTACAAGACATCAGCTGAATGGCCATGGCCAGGAACAGTAAACTAATCTTTTTCATATTATTTAGAAATATAAGATTCATGAATGTTAAAATGTGAAGTTTGCACCAACGATATAGGTACGTGCTGTCGGATATCCAAGGTAATCGCCCCCCTTCGTCAGCCCGGTTCCCTCACTGCTGGTCTCGGGATCATAGCCTGAATATTTGGTTATGGTGAACAAGTTACTGCCGGTTGCATATATCCTTAAGCCTTTCAACTTTAACTTGTCCGTAAAACTTTTGTTAAAATCATAAGCAATATTCAGGTTTCTCAGCCTCAGGTATGAAGCATTCTGAATCCAGGCAGATGATGGATCCCTTTGCCAGCCGGATGGTGTCCTGGTGGCCCGGAAGTGCGTGCCATCTCCGGGATCATCAACAGAGCGCCAACGGTCTACCTGTTCAATCATACCATTCCGGTCGCCATGGTAAATCCCGACCATCCGCTTATAGAAGCTAAACAACTCTGCGCCATACGACCCGGTAAATTGAATTCCCAAAGAAAAATTCTTGTAGGAGAAGTTATTGGTCAAACCAGCTATGAAGTCCGGATTGTTGTTGCCCAGAATGGTTTTATCATTTTGGTTGAGAACCCCATCTCCATTGATGTCCGCATAGCGGCCATCACCTATCTTATCTGCTCCCAAGTGCGGATACCGGTCAAGTTCTTCCTGACTTTGAAATACGCCTTCAAATTTGTATCCATAGTAGCTTGCAATCGGCGAGCCTATCGTTGTAATAAAAGCATTGTTCGCATTGGGTGCACTTCCATAAATTGGGCGCTGATCCGGACCAACTTCCAGGACCTTATTTTTATTAAAAGAAATGTTAAAGTTTGTGCTCCACTTGAATGCATTGGTCAGATTTCTGGTGGTGATTAAGAACTCCATTCCCCGGTTCTGTACTTTTCCAATGTTCTGGATTTGTGTCGAATACCCGGTAATTACAGGTACAGGAACATTCAACAGCAGGTCAATCGACTGGCTGTCGTAAAAATCTCCTTCTACCCTGATCCGGTCCTGCCATAGGCCGAGTTCAAAACCCAGATTGTATTGACGCGTCTTTTCCCAGCCAAGATCATCGTTGGACATGGTATTTGGATTTGCAGTATTTTGAAGTGCATTTCCTACTGGATAAAACCCGGAGGAAAGAAGTCCGATAGCGGAGTAATCACCGATTCGGTTGTTGCCTACGATACCATAGCCGGCACGGATTTTCAGGTCACTGATTGCCTTCGCATTCTCCATAAATTTTTCTTGAGAGACCCTCCACCCAAGCGATAAGGAAGGGAAAGTACCCCACTTTTTGTTCATTCCGAAGCGGGAAGATCCGTCACCACGGAAAGTAGCCGTAATCAGATACCGGTCATCATAAGAATAGTTGACGCGACTAAGATAGGAGATCATTGAATAGTTCGATTCATCACTTGTCAGTTGATACATCGTACCCGCATTTAAGGTATGTATCTCATCATTGGCAAACCCTCTGGCTTCTCCATACATATTGTTGAACGTATGTTTCTGTGTGGTATAACCAACCAGCCCCGACAGGACATGTTTGGTACCAAAGGTATGTGCATAGTTCAGCGTATTTTCAATTACCCAGTCGTAATCGGTGCCGCGTTGGTTAACCGCTCTTGCCGGGCGAGGTCCTTTTGATGCATCAAAATCGATGTAGGAGGCTTCGTAGATCTTTTGTTGATTGTCCTGAATTCCACCATTCACATTAATTCTATACTTCAAGTCTTTTATAATCTCCCATTCTGCGAAGACAGTACCCAGCCAGCCATAACGCTTACGTGTGTTCAACACCTGTTCTGCAACGCCAATGGGATTTGCGACATCCCCAGCAAGTATTTCCGGATTTCTAACCATTGAACCATAAGTACCGTCTTCATTTCTCACGGGAAAGATCGGCGGCAACTGCAATGCGAACATAACGGGCGAGTACTTACCATTTTCCTGCTCGCGGGCATTAGATGTGTACGCCATCAAGTTCATCCCGAGTGTGATGCTTTTACTCACCTTAGAATTGATATTGCTGCGGAAGTTAAATCTGTCATAGTTTGTACCAAGCACAATTCCATCCTGTTTGGCATAGCTTCCTGCAAATGTATATTGCGTGTTTTCTGAACCCCCGGATACCGAAAGTTCATTCTGCTGCGTTATTGCTTTTCTGTAAAGAAGATCTTGCCAGTCATTATCCGGCATGGATGCCACCGAACCTGGATCCCGGAAATTGTACTTATATCCGCCGGTACCGTCGGGAATGTTGTACTGCGTATTTGCTCCGGAGTATAGATTACGCCTGGAGTTCGGATCGTTGATGGTATGTGGAGTCTTGTCCGGATCTGTTGCCAATACTGGTGCATCAAGCCAGGCCTGATTTCTGCCGTCCATAAACCATTCCACATACTGGTCCCTGTTCATCATGTCCACTTTCTTACCAAGTTCCTGAAAGCCGACAAACGAACTGACAGTGATCGTTGGCGGGCCAACTTTTCCTTTTTTCGTTGTTACAATCACGACACCATTCGCGCCTCGTGACCCATAAATGGCGGTGGAAGAAGCATCTTTCAAAACCTGAATGCTCTCAATATCGGCCGTATTCAGTAACCTGAAAGCATTACCCTCCATGGGATAACCATCAACAACATATAGTGGATCGTTGGACTGTGTAATGGATCCGACACCACGCACACGTATGGATAAACTTTCACCGCCTGGCGCACCACCCGTTTGCTGAACCTGAACACCTGCCATTTGTCCTGCGATGGCTTCACCGAAGTTTAATGCAGGCCGTTCTTTAATGCTTTCCGCAGAAACAGATGAAACGGCGGTCGTAATGTTGGCTTTCTTCTGTGTCCCATATCCAATCACCACAACCTCGTTTAAGGCTGCAGATTCCTCTAAAAGCGTGACATTTATGGCTTGATTCTGCCCAACCGGCACTTCTCTGCTTGTAAAGCCAATCATACTGAAGACCAGTGTTGCACCTCCAGGCACTGAAATACTGTACACGCCATCCGAGTTCGTAATTGTGGCAACGGCGGTTCCTTTTACTTTAATGCTTACACCCGGTATCGGAACGTTCTGCTTGTCCACAACTTTTCCTTTGATCAGCTTATCTTGTTGTTTTTGGATTGGCGTTACTGTCGGTATTTCCCCTGATTTTTTTTTTATTAGAATATTCTTGTTTACAATCCGGAAAGAATAGGGCATGTCCTTCAAACATTCCCGCATGGTTTCCTCAATTGAGGAGTTCTTCACATTTATGGTGACCACCTTATTCGCCAGATCGTCGCTATTGTAAAGTGAAACATAGCCCGTCTGCTTTTTTATCGATTTAAAAACCTGTTCAATTGCGAGGTTCTTCTCGTTCAACGTAATCTTCGGAGTTTGCGCCTTCGCATAGCCCGGCACATTCAAAAACATCAGGTAGAAGAATGTGAGCTGAACACTCATTCTTATCTTCCATTTGTTCAACGTTGAAAATGGTTTTAAGTGCACATGCAGACTTCGCAAGAATTTAGATAATGGCGTAAGTAATGCCATTGAATAGCGGTTCACGTTCATTTAATTAAGGTTAGTATTTGGTTAGAGGTAAAATTTTGTTTGCAGTCTCAAAAGCGGGTGCAGGTATCCTCGTACCTACTCCGGCTTCAACCAGGTTTTAATTGTCTCATATCTACATAGATCTATTTTTTGCGGTTATGATTACTGTTTTTATGCCCCCTTTATTTACAATGTTGTAGTCAAGATCAAAGAATTCAAATAGTTCAAGTGCTTTTTCTAAACGCTCATTCCGGTGGAACTCTCCCCAGAGTTTGGTAGCAGGAATGTTTCCGGAGAATTCAAACTTTACATTGTACCAGCGGGCCAGCTGACGGGTAACATGCCCCAGGTCTGAATTTTGAAACTGGAACAACCCTGATCGCCAGGCCACAACATGGTCAACATCAACTTTTGCGACCTGAAGTATAGCGTCTCCGTTCAGTGTTGACTGTTCACCGGGCAGAAGTATGATATCATTCCTTCGCTGACGTTCTATGACCTTAACTTTTCCTTCCAACAATGTTGTTTTCGTTGCCGCCTCATCCAGATAGCTGCTAACATTGAAATGAGTTCCTAAAACCTGCACTTCCTGAAGGCCGGTGAGCACTTCGAACGGAGACGATTTATTTTTGGAAACCTCAAAGTAGGCTTCGCCGTCTAATTCTACGCGTCGTTTTTTGCCTGAAAAGCGGCTCGGAAACTTGAGCGATGTTGCTGCGTTCATCCAAATTGCAGTGCCATCAGGAAGCAGAACCTGACACTGGCTGCCCCTGGATGTCGTTAGTACATTTAAGGACCGAAATTCAGACCGCGACTCTTCACCTGATACTACCGTATAGGATATCAGATTATCGTTTAGCTTGTTGATCTGTATTCCTCGTTCTGAAGCGATCTTACCAATTGCTGCGTCAGTTATGGAAATGGTACGGCCATCCGCCAGGGTCAGGAATATTTTACCCAAACCGGCGCCAAGATCTTTATGAGCATGTACTTTAACAATTCCTGACTCTGCCTGAAGGCGACTCTGTGAATAAAAATACAATCCGGCAGACAGTGAGAAAAGGATAAATAGCGAAGCGGCAATGGAAATCCAGGTGGTTGAAGGCTTCCTTACCCGTCCTGGGAGCCTGTTGTAGATTGTGGCAAGATCCTGTTTCAACTGCTGCTCAGAAACAGTACTTGCTGTTTGTTTTAGCTGGTCATCATACCAGCGCTCCAACAGTGCTCTTTCTTCATCAGAACATTGCCCGCTCTGATATTTTTGAATAAGTGCTTTTATTTTCTCCTTTTCCATAAACAGGTTTGAAATACCCTTACAAACTGAATAGTCCGGCAGCGGAGCCGAAGGGCGTAGAAGAAAATAAAATAAATTTACCGAAGGGTATTGTAGAAGACCAGCGACAAGAGCAGCGATAAATACGTACCGAGTTTAACCCGCAGAATCTTCAGCGCATTGTTAACTTGCTTTTTGACGGTACTTTCGGAGATATGAAGCACTACTGCGATTTCCTTATGGGTCAGATAGGATTTTCTGCTTAAATTGAGAACCTCACGCATTTTAGACGGCAGCTCATTGATCTCCTCCTCTATTATCTCCTGGAGCTGTTTTTCGCGAATCAGGTGATCCGAGTTGGAAGTGCTTTCACATAAAGTAGGCTCAAGAAAATGAAGGTATTTAGAAGTAACCTCCTGGTGAGCAAGGGTCTTGAATATGCAGTTGCGGGCAGCCACATATAAATAACCGGGAAGGTTTGTGTTGATCAGCACATCAGCGCGCTTGTTCCACAGGGAGGTGAAAATCTCCTGAACAATATCCATTACCTCAGCTTTGTCGCTTAACAGTTTATATGCATTCCTATAAACTCCCGCTGCGTAACGAGCATATATTTCCGTGAATGCAGCATGATCATCCGCTTTAAGTAGTCGAAGGAGTTCATGATCTGAATGTGATTTATAACCTGACATGTCCGAAATTTATCTCCGATTATTCACTAAATGTAATATGAAAAGAATCTTTGGTTAAAGGGATTGCCGGAGACACATGTAACAGGTTCTTTACACTTCGCTTTATGAAAGATCATTCCCAGTATTCCTCAAATTTACAGCACTTATCCTCAATAATCCGGTCCCATGTAACAATTAGCCCGACGGACTTTTGCCATTCCCCGTCTGCCTTCCTTAAAGAAGAGATATGATTCCTTTTTATTCGATTGCTGGCTATGGACACAGCCGAACTCAAGATCAGCACCGTTATCAGGAAAACTACTTTCAGGCTCTTCATAAAAAACAGCGATTATAGGCATAAGCGACTTTAAATCGAAGTAATCCACCACGTGTTCCCAAACGGATCAAGCACGCCGCAGGTTCTGCCGTAGTCTTTATCCGCAAGATCCATGACCGTACTCGACCCATGTTCCAGGGCAAGCTGGTACGTAGCATCCGCATCAGCTACATAAATG
>JAZQRI010000056.1:0-4476 GCA_045629455.1 Pedobacter sp.
AGCTTCCGGATTAATTGCTTTAAACAGCACCTTGCCGGAAGTCATGTACCTCGACCGCGAAGACCTGCTGAAACTGCAGGATCTGGAAAAGTACAACACCGTTGCCATTGGCCCCGGACTGGGTACGTCAGAAGAATCAATCAATCTGCTCATCAAGACCCTGAGTTTGGATCGTGCCGCGGTACTTGATGCCGATGCCTTAAATATCCTGGCGAGACATCCCGATTTATTGATGCTTCTGCCACGGGGTACGGTATTAACGCCTCACGTCAAGGAATTCGATCATTTATTCGGCGAACATAAAACCTGGTTCCACCGCATTCAAACCGCAAGGGAAAAGGCAAAGCAGTTCGGTATCGTCATTATATTAAAAAACCAATACAGCTTCATTATTGATGAGGAGTCCCATGTGTACATTAACGCTACCGGCAATCCGGCAATGGCGCAGGGTGGGATGGGGGATATTCTAACGGGTGTAGTCGCCGCTTGCCTTGCCGAAGGATACGACGAAACCGAAGCCGCTATTCTGGCCAGCCACATTCACGGCCGCTCCGGAGATGAGCTCGCTGCACAGCGCTTCGTGGTCACCGCTTCCCAGGTGGCCAGACATCTTCCCGTTGTATTGCGGGAATTGCTTAAACCTTAGGATTGCTAATTTAAATCTGAAAACAGGCTGTTTACAAGTCGAATAAGTGTTTTTCCGCGTGGTAAGACGAACGCACCAATGGTCCGCTTTCTACATAGCGGAATCCTTTTTGCATACCCACTTCCTTGTACTTTGCAAACTGATCCGGGTGGATCCAGTCTACAACAGGGTGGTGGTTCCGGGTAGGCTGCAGGTACTGTCCCAAAGTTAAGATCTGAACGCCGTTGGCAACCAGGTCATCCATGGCTTCATACACATCTTCTTCCGTCTCACCAAGTCCCAGCATGATGCCGGTCTTGGTCCGCAAACCGAATTCTGAAATCCTTTTCAAGCATTCCAGGCTTCTGTCGTACTTGGCTTGTATGCGCACCTGTTTTGTCAGGCGGCGTACCGTTTCCACGTTGTGCGACATCACTTCCGGACGTTCTTCCAGCACGCGGTACAGGTTATCCCATATACCCCTGAAATCCGGAATCAATGTTTCCAATGTTGTCTGAGGGCTTTCCCTGCGGATGGCCTGCAGTGTTTCCGCCCAGATGATCGATCCGCCGTCTTTCAGGTCGTCACGATCTACCGAAGTGATCACGCAGTGTTTCACCTGCATCAGCTTCACGGATTCCGCAACTCGGTTGGGTTCCCCGGTATCTACTGCAAGTGGCCTGCCGGTGGCTACTGCACAGAAAGAACAGGACCGGGTACAGATGTTGCCCAGGATCATGAAGGTTGCCGTTCCGGCACCCCAGCATTCGCCCATGTTCGGGCAATTGCCACTCTCACAAATCGTATGTAGCTTATGGGTGTCCACCAGGCTGCGAACCTGTGCATATTCTTTTCCTACTGGGAGTTTAACTCTGAGCCAGTCTGGTTTACGCTGTACGGGATTTGCTGAAACAACCGGAAGTTCAATCATATTGCAAAGTTAAGCAATAGGTTTGAATTGTAACAGGTGCGCTGCTGCGGAATGTAATGCCAGGGTAAAATCAAAACCACTGGCATAACTACCCGCACACCGGTTGGGGCATGCCCCGGTTCAATGATGCGTTTTTGTATGGAATCTTTGCTCTGATATATTAACTTGCGGCATCTAAACAAATCAAATGGCAACATCAAAAATCACATACAACGGAGGCTTGAGAACAACCTCGGTTCACGAAAGATCAGGAAATGAGATCATCACCGACGCTCCGGTAGACAACAAAGGGAAGGGAGAAGCATTTTCACCAACAGATCTGCTGGCCACTTCTTTGGGGAACTGCATGTTAACCATCATCGGTATCGCCGCGAATGAGCATGGCTTCAACATCGATGGCACCACCTGTGAGATCACCAAAATTATGGCAGAAAGCCCCCGCCGCGTTTCAGAGATCGTGGTGAACTTCAAGTTTCCGGCGAATGACTATAACGGCAAGGTAAAAACAATTATAGAAAGGTCTGCGCACACCTGTCCTGTGGCATACAGCATTCATCCGGATATTAAGAAAACGGTTACTTTTAACTATTAATCACTTCAGCAACTTCATCTGCGGAGATGTCTCCATGGGAGGCATCTAAAACGCAGTTGCCGTCTTTGATCAACAGGATCTGAGGCGATTCATGGTGCACCTGGAAACGCTCTGCGATTTCAGCAGAAAGATTCCGGTAGCTGATCAGGTCCAGAAAATACATGTTGGTATCCGCCGGAATCGCTTCCCAGTCCATTTCAAACCTTCTTTTGGCCATCATGCTCACCGAGCATCTGGTGCTGTGTTTGAAAATCAGGCTGTAGCCTGTTTGATTCTTTATTTCGTCTATCTGAGCCGGCTCAGTTATAAATTTCCACTGCATTAATAATTTCTTTAATCGTTCTAAGTAGACGCTTACCGTCTCTTTTTCTTTCCTTCACGGAAAGAGCTGTATGCTGGACAAATCTTGTTGGAACAGGCTTGCAATACCGCTGTTGCAAAGAAAACGCCGAGCAATAAAATACTTATTCTTTTCATTTAGAGTTGTTTGGCTAAAGGTCAATTTTATACCTAAGCTACTGTTTATATTACTTAAATTATATTACTTAAACAAAAAAGTGGCTATAATGTTGCGGCAAGGTGTGCCATTTTTATGGCTGTAATTGCAGCTTCGTCACCTTTATTGCCATGTTTACCGCCTGCGCGGTCTATTGCCTGCTGCTGATCGTTGGTGGTCAGCACGCCAAAAATAACCGGTTTATTGTGCTTGATGCCCACTTGGGTCAAACCATGTGCAACGGCATCACAGATGAAGTCAAAGTGTCTTGTTTCTCCCTGAATAATGCACCCCAGGCAGATTACGCCATCCAGTTCCGGATATTTGTTCAGCACCAGCTCTGCAGCAGCAGTTAATTCGAAGCTTCCAGGTACAGAAACGGAGTGGATGTTATTTTCATCGACACCATATTCCAGCAGTTTTTCCAAAGCGCCATTATACAGGCTTCCGGTAATTTCGGCATTCCATTCCGCTACGGCGATGGCAAATTTATACGGGCTTGCATTAGGTACGGTCGTGTGGGAAAAATCGGACAGGTTTTTAAGTTGTGTAGCCATGGCGTAAAGATAAGAATTGGGCACAAAAAAAGGCTAGCAATTGGATTGCTAACCTTTTTTTTAAACCTACTAAATGTAAAATTATTTTGTTTGTGCGTCTGCACGTGCGATATATGCATCAATCATTGCCGCTTCCTGGCTTTCCGGATAATCCGTTTTGATTTTGGTGTAGGCATCTTTAGCAGATTTGAAATCTTTCAGTTGCTCATTTACGATACCTAATTTTTTAAGGAACAAAGGAGAGGTAAATTTATTGCTCGCCTTTTCAGAAGCTTTCTTATAATAAGTTGCCGCTTGTTTGTAGTCTTTCAACTCACTGTACGCATCACCCAACAAGCCTAAAGCCAATGGATCTGCAACCGGACTGCCTGTCTCTGCATATTTACCCAACGCTTCGGTCGCTTTTTTGTATTCTCCCTTACGTAAATAAATGCCACCCAGGTAAAGGTTAGCCAGGTTTGCAGATTTCGTATTTTCATACTCATCTGCGATTTTTTCAAATCCAGGGTAACCAGAATCACCGTTAATGGCTTTTGTAGCCAAAGAATCAACACCAACGTATTGTTCTGCTTTGTACATTTTTGCAGAAGCCTCAGCGGCTCTGTTTGTCAGGTACACGCTCTGATACCAGATGTAAATAGCCACAAGGACGATTACCGCACCAGCAATGAACAATAGGCTTTTAGAGTTCTCTAAGAAAAAAGATCCCTTTTTAGCCGGATGATTTATTTCGTTTTGTGTTGTAGACATTTTCTTTTATAAAAAATTAAGGATTGCAAAAATACGTTTTTCGGTTAAAGTATCAACCTCTTTTTTAGCGTATTTGAATAAAAACAGACATCTCCCGCTGAAGTTGTCGTAAAAAAAGTGCTACCAGATTCCTAAGATTAATTTCCGGCCGCCATTTGTTTGATTTTAATAATCAATTAGGCTCGTTGTTAGGGTATTAAATGCCGCTAAACAGATTGGTTGCTGGTCCTGCACATTCCAGTTCTCTCTGGTATAAACATTGGAGTTTATATCGGTGTTGGAAGGGCCTTCAAACGGGGTTGATTCGGCTACAGCCGGATCAACCCCGAAGCAACCACGAAGCGACCCCGACTGAACACCGCAGCAACATGCAAGATGCCCGCCATGTCTCGTCCTGAAATAGCTTTACACTATTTACTTGATAATCCTGGATTTACTATACACCTGGTGCATATAATCCTGCAATAACTATACACCTTTATAATCCTTCGATTACCTTACCGGAGGTGTTTTTGGTAAATTAGT
>JAZQRI010000057.1:0-20775 GCA_045629455.1 Pedobacter sp.
GTGTCCACCTCTTCCCATTCCGAACAGAGAAGTTAAGCCCACCAGAGCCGATGGTACTGCGGTAACACGTGGGAGAGTAGGTCGGTGCCAAATCTTAAAGAAAGCCTGTAAGTGTAAACTTGCAGGCTTTTCTTGTTTATAGGGGTTTTTCTTATTATAGGTCATTGCCTTGTTTATAGATTTTCAGGCGTTTATAAGTTTTCGGTTTTTTGGTTACATGGGGTTTGTGATTCCAATATTCGCATTTTCATATCCACCCCGCGATCCACCTCCTGTTCAAATATATTCCTTACGTACATGCGCTACTTTCGTGCAATAAGTTTTTGGCTTATCTAATTTCTTGCATGCTTTTTGTGTTTCTTAGCTGGAGGACGATCTGAGGCAGAATATCACGCTTTTTAGTGGTTAATTAATGCTTAAATACGTGCATTATGACTCCCAATATTCACAGATAGACATATAATTGTTTATCTTTACATCCAAATAAAATAGATATATAATGAGGTTTTTTGTTGAAAGAAGAAGGGAAGTAATGTTACATATTGAAAACTATATGCTCGATGTAATGGATACTTACCTGAAGCCAATTGATACCAACTGGCAGCCTTCGGATTTTTTGCCTGATTCTACGAGTGAGACCTTTTTCCAGGATCTTAAGTTTTTGCGTGAAAATGCGGAAGGTCTTTCTTATGATCTTGTTGCCGTACTTATTGGTGATACCATTACAGAAGAAGCATTGCCAACATACGAGTCGTGGTTGTCCATGGTCGACGGTATTTCAAGAGATGAACAAGGTGGCTGGATGAAATGGGTAAGACACTGGACGGCTGAAGAAAACCGTCATGGTGATCTTTTAAATAAATATCTTTATCTTTCTGGTCGTGTCGATATGCGTCAGATGGAAATTTCTACGCAATACCTCATTGCCGATGGTTTTGATATCGGAACAGGTAATGATCCTTATCGGAACTTTATCTACACCAGTTTCCAGGAACTGGCAACCAATATTTCGCACAGACGTGTTGCTTCGCTAGCAAAAAGTAACGGGGATACCTCTTTGTCTAAAATGTGTGGTGTAATTGCTTCTGATGAGGCTCGTCACGCAAAGGCATATAAGGACTTTATGAGTCAGATTTTCGCTGTAGATCCAAATGAAGCTATGGTGGCTTTTGAGGATATGATGCGTCATAAGATCGTAATGCCGGCACATTTTCTGCGGGAAATGGGCTTGAAAATCGGACAGACCTTCGGCCACTTTACGGATGCTGCACAGCGATTAGGCGTCTATACTGCAGTAGACTATGTGGAGATCATGCAGCAGCTGATCGAGGAGTGGAAAATAGAGGGGATGCGCGACTTGAATGAGACTGGTGAGAAAGCCAGAGATTATATCATGGCCTTGCCGAATAGACTGCTCCGTGTAGCGGAAAGAATGAAGAATCCGACTATGGAATACAAATTCAGCTGGATACATTCGTAATTGTCGCTACTGCAATTTTTGAGGTGTTAACGAAGTTGGATGATTCCCGCTGGGACTATTCAACAATCGGGTCGTCCTTTAACTGAACTTAATTTGACGTTGCCTGGTCTTGATGGCCGGGTTGCCCTGATAAATACCATAAGCTTCCATGTTTTTAACTGCAGTTGACCCTGCAGTTAAAACGGAATGCGAGCCTGCCGAAACTCCCGGCGAAACCAGGCACTTCGCGCCAATCCATACGCCATCTTCTATGCAAATGGGGCTTGTGATCAAATCAAATGACACCAATTTGTAATTGTGGTTGCCGGTAAGTAGCATTGCCTGTTGAGAGATACATACGTTTTTTCCTATGGTAACCTGATCCAGATTGTCGATGTAGCTATCCGCAAGCCAGGAGTGATCACCCATTGTAAACTTCCAGGGATATCGGATGTGTACACCAGGCTTTATCCGGACATCTTTTCCAATGTTCGCTCCAAAGAGCTTAAGGATATATACAAGTATATTGCTGAATGGAAGTATACCAGATCTGAACAGAATAATGCTGATCATATACCAGCACATGACTTTCCATGGAGATGCCCCAATGTCGAACCCTGACTTTTTAAAGGCTTTTCGCAATTGTGTAGTTTCCATCTTTGCTTCATTACAGGTGTGCTCCATTGGTGTTGATCTTCGGTGTTGATTTTTCATGAAAGGTATTTCCAGGGGTTGAGGATCGGTTTGACTTGTCCCTCAGCCATCCGTAGATCATCATCAGCAAGATTCCGTAGAGGAGAAGGTTGAATAGGCCATGGTGGTTCAGGAAGATCGGATCTGTTCGATTCCAGTAAATGGCGATGGTGAGGAGTCTTAGCAGATTTAGGACCTGGATCGTCGCCAGCCCCGCAATCAGGAATTTCCATTTACTGCCATCCGGTTTTGGAAAAGCGATGACAAAGGCGCCAAAGAAACTCATGACCCCATATCCAAGACACGAATAGACCAGCTTAAAGCCGGCATGGTGTTCGACCTGCAGCTGTTGAGCGGATGTGGTCACCTGATATCCGAAGAGGGTAAGGATTGTCGAAGCAGATGTCAGGATCAACTGTCGCGATGCCTGAATATAGTTGAAGTGCTTGTCGACGGCTTCGAGGTAAATATGGCCAGGTGTGGTAACACCAATGAAAGCGATATTGAACGCATAGAAGGCAAGAAACAGCAGGGGAAACTGCAACAGATACCTATATTGATTTTGGCGCCAACGACGGGCAAACATCTCCTTCCATGCTAACCTGCGCCGCGAGTAAGATGTAGTGGTGTGAGTTGGCTGTGGGTTGCTTACTGATCTTTGAAGCAGAGTATTTCGTCGCTCGCCAATTTTGATGTCGACGATTAAACGGAACCAGAAGCCCTGGAGGAAGTGAAAGAGAATACCCGTTCTCCCATCCAGGAATCCGAATTGGATGATCATTCGGTAACCGAAATACAAGAAAGGTCGAATATATTTCGGGAGCTGCCACCAGAGCCTCTTCAACCAGGCCTTTCGCGCGTTGGGTGATCCCCAGTAACAGGGCTGGACCAGCTGAAACCTTTGACCCAGCATTCTCCCGCATTCTTCATCAGCCAGCAAGTCGCTGTAGCGGTTGTGTTTTTCAATCCAAAATTGCAGGTTGTTCTCTTTGTAGTTTTCCTCCAGGAGATGCCCTTTCTTCCAGATGATGGTTTTACCGGGAACAATGAACCTATGGTCCATGTTCTCATTCAGATCTGAGAAGCCAATACCAGATCTGAACATCTTCAACAAGTAAACAGGATAATATCCGCCGTGTTTAATCCAGTGGCCGCGGAAGTAGTTTTTTCTGTTGAAATATATACCATCCAAGTCTGTGTGATCCTCATTTCTGAAGCGATCCAGCATGAGGAATAACTCCGGACTTACGGTTTGATCTGCATCGATGGCGATAATCCATGGGGTTGCAATCGTAAACCTCTTTAACGCTGCATCCCATTGCCTGGGATGATTGTCGAAGGATCGGTAGCTTACTTCAATGTTATTTTGCTTGCAAATGTTAAGCGTCTGGTCTGTGCTGCCGGAATCCATGACGCAGATACGGGCATGGAGACCATGGACAGACTGAAGTAATCTGGGTAGATGAACTTCTTCGTTGAGCGTCAGGATGATGAAGGTAAAATCGGGCATGATGTGGCTGATATACTTATTTAGAGATACGTGTATACATAGATAGGTAGCGTTGGACCAGAACCGATCTGTCAAAATCAGCTGCAATCCGCGCTGGTGCGGCTAACCTTATTCTGGCGAGTGCCTTGCCATAGTCGGGAATGTGGTTCAGGTGCTTGCGCATTTCTCTTTGCGTCAACTGTGACACCCACCCGAGCTGATGGGTTTTGACATAGCTGGCGAGCCCCACCTGGTCGGACACAAGAACGGCCGTGCCCATCGCGAGACTCTCCACAACGACATTCGCGAAATTCTCATTGAAAGAGGGTAACACCAGCAGATCATGGTTCCTGAGCACCTGGAATTTCTCTTCGTTGGCAACGTGTCCTGTCCATAGAATTCTCTCTGAAATGTTCAGCGCTAAAGCTAGATCCTTCAGACTTTGGACATAGCTCGATTCACCCGTGCCCGCAATCGTCAGCTGACAGTCGGATGTAAGTTCCGCAAGCGTGTTGAACAGCAGTTCCAGATTCTTTTTCTTGTCTATTCTGGAAAGGAAAAGGAGTTTAAACTTGCTGTTTTTCTCTTTGGGCTTCCTTGATCCTTTGACTGTAGGGAAGTTTACAAAGTTCGGTATGACGGTAATTGTTTTAGGTCGTAAAAAACGCAGTATGTCATTTTTCTCCAGGTTGCTGGTTGCGTGTAAATGGCAGCTGTTTAACAGCCACTTACCTATAAATCCATGTAAAATCAGCTTTGCAAATGTATTTCGGTTCTCAAAGCTGTAACTTGTAAGCATCCCTCTTGGAGAAAGCACAACCGTGCTGTTGGTGATCTTTGCGATAAGACACGCTAATACTGCGACCAGGTTCCACCAAGAATGAATGTGAATAATCTGTTTGCTCAAATAGGGATTTGACAGAAGGCACCTGATGAGATGTACACATAAGGCGGGCGAGAAGTGGCTATGATCTTTCGTTAACCTCCTGCAATATCGTACGCTTACATTATCTGTAATAGTTACCCGGTTTCTTCTGATATTGAGTTCGAACTTTCCGTTTGCTGTAGTGGTGAGTACCAGCGTTTTTACAGCGGCTTTCTGGAGTGCCTCACACAACATTGAGATGGACATTGTAGGCCCGCCATATTGATACGCCGGCTTATAGGATGGACTAATTTGAATGATTTCCATGACAGTTAGTTGTTGTGTTTTACGGGTAGCAGGAGGCGCAGTTGTCTGAAGCAGAAGAAGATCCCCACCATAAGCAGATAACCGTAGAAAATATTGTTAATGATGAACTCGAAATTATTCCCGCGCCATAGTTGCTGAAAAATTCCATTGAAGATAATGACACATCCAATGTCATAACCGCCAAAATCCTGCTCGGCCTTATTGCACAAGGACTGGCATACAAGGCCATACACAAGCATTGAGAGAAATACGCCAAATGTGCCTCCACTTAAATAGCCGTCTACAATGGGTCGTGTCTTCGCCGAAGCGGTCGACAGGCGATTGATGACACCTGCATCATATACGCGCTTCATGGAGACAGCTTCCATGTCCGGTTTACCCGCCCAAAGGGCCCTTGGGACCAGCGCCTCGACTGCGTTCCCAAGTATTTCAAGACCGTAATAACTATGGTTTCCCGGTACAACACTTATGTACCTGGTGAACATTCCGATTTCACTGAACCTGTTGGTGAGAAATTCCCAGTTGGTGGTATTTATCTGATTCAACGGGTCGTCTGACAATATTAGCAGGTATGCTTCGGCTGTGGCATCTGAAGCTGTATCATTACCCGACCAGGACTGGGTTCTTATGGTACTGGCCAGCGTGGGCAGTATGTACAGTACCAGGCCTGTCAGGGGAATGGTCAGTAGGAGTACCACCTTTTTGTAATGAGGGAACAATAGGAACAGCAACAGAAGTAAACTCACGATCACGCCCTCTTTATACCCGGACAAACTTGAGGAAATCAGGTTAACCAGGAAGGCCACTCCACCGAAAATAATCATGGAAATTCTTTTTGCGTGCAGGCCTTCAACGAGGATCACTGCTGCAGTGAACTGAGCCAGGGAATTTAGCATCAATGAAAACTGGACGAGTGCCGGAATGCGGTTCGTCAGGTACACCAGGAGAAATCCAAGTGCGCATGCGGGCGTCAGGAGTTCTGTTGCGTCCTTTTTGAAGCTGTAGCGCTGCTGAAGTTGAGGTTTCATGGCAAGGATGATACCGGTACATAAAGCGGCATGACCGAGAACACCATACCTTTGGCAGCTGGCAATCTGGAATGTTTTCGCATTGACGACAAAATTCCTGGTATTTACCTCCGTCAAGTATTCGTAGCCGAGGTGGTCAAGAAAATAGAAGATCGATGTTCCGCACATAAATCCGGCAAATACAATTTGGATCAGTATGATCGGTCTCATCAGTTGCGGGCTGATCAGCACTGCATTTGAAGTTGTACGAGGGGCAGGCAACGTGCAATAGAAGATCATGAACGACCCGAGCCATGCAACTACGTAGGATGTTAGTGGACTGCTTTGGCAAGCCTCGGCGACCAGCCATGGAATATACAGTGGGATGCAGGTCTTAAGCTTGGACAGCTGGTTGGAATGGTACGGACTAAACATGCGCCAGGATAATTTTTATTTGTTTTTCGAAACTCCAGTCTGCAATAATTTTTGAGGACTGATCCCCCAGAGCTGTCAATCTGGCCTTGTCGGAAATAAGCTCGACGAGATCCGATTTCAGCTGTTTATAGTCGCCGCATTTGAATATTCTACCATTCTCGCGCGTGACCAGATCTGAAGCTGCGCCAACTATACTGGAACACAGGATTGCTTTCCGGGCGGCCATCGCTTCATTTATTGCGAGGCCCCAGCTTTCCCCAGGTGGTCTGGTGGGCATGCAGAATAGATCGCAGGATTGATAAATGACGGGCATATATTGCTGATTTTGAAAAGGTAGGAAGTGCACTTTGGACGTACAGTTTGAGGCCTTCGATTTGAGTTGCTCTTCCAGGTGACCACTTCCTACGAACAGAAGGTGTGCGTTTCGGGGGCTGATGTCACAGAACGTTTTTAACAGGCCCAAAGGGTCTTTAATGTCTGTAAGCTTTCCCGCAAATAGAACAAGGAGTTCCTGATCTAGTATTCCTAGCGCCCGGCGTAAAGCCATTGCTTCCGGATGACGACATGACCTGAACCTTGCATTATCTACAGCATGCGGGGCGAATACCAGTTGCGCTTCTTTCATTCCATATTTTAAAAAATATACTTTGTTTTGGCTGCCCACGTGGAGCGCAATATCGACATGCTTATAAACCCATCTAAGCACTGCCTTTTTCGCAATGGCCCTGTACCAGGGAAGTCTTTGCATCGCAGTGGAGTCGCCCCTGAACAGCACTTTAATCTTGCCATGGAAGTGCATCAGGATTTTAAGATGGCTCTTGTAAGCCCAGCCATAAACTAAAATGGTTGTTGGTTTAAACGCTGTGATTATTTCTATAGCATCCTCATTATCGACTCCAAAGAATCCCTTCCTTTGTAAGGAGCCTGATGTGTTGTTTAAGAATTCAAAATTGTAGCCCTCCATCAGGGGAATATCCCATTCAACCTGTTGTTGAAATCCGGGGTCATAATGCCCGGATAATTTCCCTTTGGTATAAAAAACTTTAAGGGAAACGTACTTTGCAAGCCGCTGAAATACGGGAGAATAGTATTGAATGGGGTGCGTTAGAACTATCGCCAATCGTTTCATGATAGTAGTGCTTCAATATTGACCTTGTACTGGTTGAACGCATAGTGTTCAATGGTTAGTTGTTGCCGCGCATACGAACTGCTGATGTTCTTTTGCGTGCTAAGCGCAAGATGCACTGCTTCGATAATTTCATCCGTAGAATCCGGGTCTACTAGGGTGCCCAGACGGCCTTTGAGAACGGCGTCTGCACTACCATCTTTGCTGCCTGCGATGATGCTGGAGCCACATGCAGCGGCCTCAATCAAAACGAGGCCGAAGCCCTCTTTTTTGCTGGGTAAGAGGAATACGTCACACAATAAATAGTAGTCGGTTAAGTCGACTTCCGGAATGAAACCGACAAGCTTTACATGGTTTTCGAGGTTTAAACTTTCGATCAGGAGATTTAATCTTTGCTGCTCCTTTAGATCACATTTGCCTGCCAGAAGATACATCAATGAAGGGTACGTTTTTATTAAGGTTGCAAGGCACAGGATGATGGAATCGTAACCTTTTTCTGTCTCGAATTCGGATAGCCGTGTTATTGTTAACAATACAGGTTGCTTGTCTGCTAAACAATGTCGTGTTAACAGGGACGCCGGCTTTATGAATGTATCTGGTATGGATAGAAATGGATCCAGGCAGTTTGGGAGTATTTGAATTTGCTGGCGGGTAATCCCGGATACATGGTGCAAAATATTAGCGGTGTATGTACTTACTGCCCAGATTTCAATCGACCCGTTCAGAAAGGATTTAGCCAATCTTCCAGGATGTTTCCAGACTTCGATGCCATGGGCGATCAGGATTATTCTTCTTTTGGGAAGGAATACCTTAATGAGAAATGCGACTGGAAGCAGGTTGATGTGGCTGAGGATGATCGTCTGGCTTTTCAGCCCGTAAAAGAATGCCGTAAACACGAATTTCAACTTGTTGCCCCGAAAGCCTTCAAACTGTTTTTTAGGTATATATTCTTCCATCAACTCCCCTGAAGAATCGCCCAGTGAAAGCAAATGCATTGGGGTGAGTCCGTGATTTTGCGGCTTCCGTTCCGCAAGTGCTTTAGCCATCGAGCGACAAACCTTCTGTATCCCCCCTGTACTGCTAAACGTGTCCAGCGTCAGAAAGAGAACATCATTGGTGATCTTAGGAATTTTCATAGTTGCAGATGATGCGTTGATTTTGCCTGTGAGCGGGCACAGCTTCGCCCTTTAGGTCACATGTATCCTTGTATTCTAACAAGAAGTTTGAGCCCGGGAGCCGGCTAGAACTTCAAGCTTACAGACGGCGAATCCGCTAGGATTCATCCATTAAGTACCCCTGTTTGTGGCTTAGCTTCGAGTAGTCCGTATAATAATGATTGCCATTCATCCCATTCGTATAGAGGCGGCTATGTAAAGTATCGTTGTCAAATGCGTTTAGGATGATGGAGAAGTTGTTGAGTCCAAATTCATGGGACAACTTCTCCGGCATTAAGGCTGCCGTATGTTTAGATACGCCTGAACGTATGATGAACAAATTTATGTCGGCCATTTTAATTAGTGGAATAGCATCTGAAACCAGTCCGACCGGGGCACAATCAATTATGATGTAGTCAAACTTAGTCTTTAGATCTGCTATCAAGCTATTCATGCGTTTGGAATGTAACAGTTCCGACGGATTCGGAGGAACAGGGCCGGCTGGCATGAAAAACAAATCGGGTATTTCCGTGGAGAATATGATTTCCGTTTCACCGGCCTGCCCGGATAAAAAACTACTTAGTCCCAACAGATTACTCGTGTTAAAAGCATGATGTAACCTGGATTTTCTGAGGTCTGCTGCAACGACAAGTATCTTTTTCTCGATTAAGCACAATGTACTTGCAATATTGATACTGGTGAAAGACTTTCCTTCGCGTGCAATCTCAGAGGAAATACAGACTACCTTACAGGGTTGATCCGGTGCCAGGAAACTGATGTTTGTTCTCAAGGCGCGTACAGATTCTGAGAATACGGACTTGAGATCCTTCAGCTTTAAGAGTTCCAGCATGGAGGGACTGTACTTGGATGGGTATTTCCGTATGACCCCGATCACCGGGACACTGCTGATCAGTCCGATAGACTCCGTGTCATAAATAAAGGGATTGAGGATACGGATGCCGAAAATCAAGGCAATTCCGGAACACACACCTAAGAAGAGTGCTGTGGAATAGATCTTTCCGGGAATGGGGGTAACCGGCATAACATTCACCTGGGCTCGATCAACAATCTGAACCCCCGGTGTTGCAGCCGCTTTTCTGATCTGGGCCTCGAGCTTTTTTTCCGACAGGTAGGCATATACTTTCTGATTTACTTCGACATCTGACTGGAGGTTCAAGTACTCTTTTTCTGCTTTGGGTATGGAATTGAAATTCCCTTTGATGTCTTGCATCTGACGGTCGATAAACTGTTGCGCTTTCCGGTTCTTTGCCAGTTGTGCATCTACGTTAGCTTCAAAGGATGCCTTAACTGCACGAAGCTGCCCATCAAGCTGTTGTACAGAAAAGGCCGTCGGTCTGTATGTGATCAACTGCTCCTGTTTCTTCAGGAGCAGGCCATTATACTGGAACAGCAGGTTCGTAAGCAGGGGATCTGTTATTCCTTGAAGATTATTATTTATCGCACTGGAGCTGTGATTATCCGCGATGTCTTTCTGCAGCTGTAGAATCAGCATTGCTTCGAGCTTCACCTTACTTCTTTCAGTCTCGAGATCTGCCAGCTGTGTTGTCATTTTTCGCGATGCGCCGGAAATGTCCAGAATTTGGGATTGAACCTTGAACTTCTCCAGATTGCTGCCCGAAGTTTTAACAATAGCAAGCATATCGGACTGCAGCTGGTGTATGAACTGTATGGCCTGTGTAGCAGATACTGTCTTCTGTGTGCGGTCATGCACAACATATTCATCCAGAATAGCATTCAAAATATCGGCGGCAAACCTGGGGTTTTCGTCGGTTTGTACAAAGGTCAAGATGTTCGTGTTTTTATTTTCATTCATCCTTAATCCTTCATTCACACGACTCAGAATCTCTTCTGGATTGTTAACATGGAAGACAAGGTTTTCATTTGCTTTCGGATCGTAGCGGTAACTCTTTATTTTGAACGTCAGGTTTCCTGCGGATATCTGTTCACCTGTTACGTAATTCTTCGAAATATTTTTCCCGTCAACGGAATAGATTAGCGTGAACCGGCTGGCTGAGTGGGGTTTCAACTTGAAGAATGGCGTGGAGGAATCAGGCGGAGCCGCTTTTAGAATGCTGATCCGCATCGGCAATTCCGGGTAGAGCTCGGTGTTCCGGATGGTACCGACGCTATAGAATGAAACGGGATAATTCAATTTCCTGATGGCATTCAGCAGGACTTCCCGTGAGCGGATCACAAACTGTTCAGAGAGTAGTTTGTCACTCCGGTCATACACATTCCTCACCGTCATTAATTCAGAGATTTCAGACCGTCGTTCCTCGAATTTCATGGAGGCTTGAGTTAGGTATGTTGGAGGTGTAAACTTTATTATCATTTCGCCGAGACATAGCCCAAGGATTGTGGTATACACAATCCATTTCCATCTGCTGAGGATAATTCTGGCTACTTTTCTGTAGCTGACCTCCTGCCGGTCGTAGATGCTGCTGTTTACTTTTATCGGAAGCTGTTCATTCATCAATTTGAAAGATTAATAATCAGTAGAATAGTATTCAGGAGTACAAATCCGACCTGAAAAAAGGCAGAATATGCCTGTGCACTCTGTGCATTGGAAACGATCCGTCTCGGCTCGACATAGACCACATCTTTTGATTGCAACCTTAAATTTTTGTTTTTTAGAAAACTGTAATTCTCTAAATTCACAAGGATTATTTCCGGATCCCTGCGGTCACCCCTGAATATTTTCACAGCACGTTTGTTTGCTCCCGGTGTTAATCCTCCTGCTTCCCCGAGTAAGTCGATCAGTTCATAGTCTTCACGGTTGATGATATACTTTCCCTGCCTGGCGACTTCACCGAGTAAGACGACATAGAGGTTGTTTATCCGCACGTCGATCAGCGGTTTTCGCAATTCTTTCTGCTCATATAGGTTTTGTATGTGGTTCCCTGCTTCCAACCGGTTGAGTCCGGCCACCTTAATCTGGCCAAGCAATGGAAGGCTTATCATACCGTTCTCGTTTACCTGAAAGATCGCATAGGAATCTGTACGTGGTGTATAACGTTCCTTATTGTTGCGAACCAGTAAGTTGATATCCTGCAGATCACTTATTGCAAGTTCATCTTCTGGCTTGATCAGATTGTAATATCCTTCCTGTCCGACTTTACCGTTGACCACAAATACACCTTCGAGTGTATCCGCATCAAACGGGGTTTTAAGCAGGACATTTCTTCCGCTATAGGCACATCCACTCATAAGTAATTGTGCTGCCAAGCAAATAATAAGAAGGTAATAGACTCCAACTTTATGTATTTCCATTAAGTGAATATCAATTTCTTATTTTAATTTGTAATAATTTAATTTTCAAATTAAACAAAGGACTGTTAGCTGAGGCATACGCCTATATTGCATCGGCCTTTCACCAGGTGATGCAGCAGGAGAGGTATTGCTGTGCCGTGTATAGTGTTGTCGGACGCGCTGGTGCCTGGCGGCGTATGTAAAATAAAACCTGATCTATTCTGATTGATGTTAGATATTGGTATTTTTACCGGCATAATGCAAGCAAAAATGAATATCGCCATTAACGGCTTTGGAAGAATTGGCCGGAATTTCTTACGAGCGGCGCTGACCAGAAATATCAACGTTGTTGCCATAAACGATCTGACCGACCCTGCTACCTTAGCTCATCTTTTTAAATATGACTCGGTACATCGGGGATTCAAAGGTGAGGTCAGCTTTACTGACGAATCGATTGTTGTGAATGGAAAAGAAATTAAGATTTTTGCAGTGGCTGATCCACAAAATCTTCCCTGGGCAGATTTGAAGATTGATCTGGTTCTGGAATCCACAGGAAAATATACCAATCGATCAGGGGCAGAACTTCACCTGAAAGCAGGTGCTAAACAGGTGCTGATCTCCGCACCAAGCGCAGATAGAGATGTGCCTATGGTTGTTCTGGGCGTAAATGATGATAAGTTAGACTTAAAATCTCCGATAATCTCGAACGCTTCCTGTACGACGAATAATGTTGCACCTTTGATTAAGATATTGGATGATCATTGGGGAATACTGGACGGGTATATCACGACCATCCACTCGATGACGGGCGATCAAAGCCTTCATGATGGGCCCCACAAGGATTTGCGCAGAGCCAGGGCCGCATCAGCATCCATTATTCCCACAAGTACCGGCGCAGCAAAAGCCATCACGCATATTTTTCCGCATTTGGAAGGAAAACTTGGCGGTGCCGGTATGCGGGTACCCGTCTTAAATGGCTCTCTAACGGACTTTACCTGCATTTTAACAAAAAAGACCAGCATAGAAGATATTAATGCAGCTTTTAAGAAGGCTTCTACAATGGAGATGGCTGATATTCTGGAATACACAGAAGATCCAATTGTCTCGGTAGACATTCTGGATAATACCCATTCCTGTATCTTTGATTCGAAGCTTACGTCCATTGTTGGAGATCTGGTGAAAGTTGTGGGCTGGTACGATAACGAATTCGGGTATTCTGCAAGACTGGTCGACGTGGTAGAGAAGATAGGTAAACTTGATGCCTAGAACAGTCAGTTTCCAGCATCGCCGCATGGCGTTGTAGCCTCAGCTTTAAGCAACAGGGTGTCGGTTATAAATCTTACTTTGAAAAGCCAATACTTGGCCGAGCTTCGTATATTTAGCCCGTCACTATAACATGTCAATACAAATCAATACTATATGAACACAGTAGATCAATGCAATTTCAAAGATAAAAAAGCGCTGGTACGGGTAGATTTCAACGTCCCACTGGACAAGGATTTCTCCATCACAGACGATAAAAGAATGCGCGCAGCGCTTCCTACGATTTCCAAGATCTTAAATGATGGCGGTTCGGTGATTTTAATGTCTCACCTGGGTCGCCCCAAAGGTGGTCCGGAAGATAAATATTCCTTGAAACACATTGTTGGTGATCTATCCAGAATGTTAGACCTGGAAGTAAAGTTTGCGGATGACTGTGTGTCTGAGCAAGCAGCTAAAATGGCTAAGAACCTCGAGCCTGGACAAGTGTTATTACTTGAGAACCTTCGTTTCTATAAGGAAGAGGAGAAAGGTGACAAGGCTTTCGCGGAGAAGTTGTCCAGATTGGGTGATGTGTATGTGAATGATGCTTTTGGAACCGCTCACCGTGCACATGCATCGACTGCAATTGTCGCTGAGTTCTTTCCGACACAGAAGTACTTCGGTTATTTGATGGCTGAGGAGTTGAAAAACGCAGAAAAGGTGAATAACCATGCAGAAAAGCCGTTTACGGCAATTATGGGTGGGGCCAAAGTGTCTGATAAGATTTTGCTAATTGAAAGTTTATTGGAGAAAGTAGATAACCTGATCATAGGTGGGGGTATGGCATATACTTTTGCGAAAGCACAAGGCGGAGAAATCGGCACCTCATTGCTGGAAGAAGACTTGATGGAACTTTGCCTGCAGCTTGTCGAAAAGGCAAAAGCAAAAGGTGTAAACCTGATACTTCCCGTAGATACGGTGATTGCTGATAAATTTGACAACAATGCCCAAAAAGATACTGTGGACAGTGGAAAGATTCCTGCCGAATGGATGGGTCTTGATATCGGTCCGAAAACTGTGGAGTTGTTTAGCCAGACGATTAAAGGATCTAAAACGCTGCTTTGGAATGGACCGATGGGTGTTTTTGAAATGGAAAATTTCGAGCAAGGTACCCGTGCCATCGCCGATGCGGTTGTAGCTGCGACGAAAGAAAATGATGCATTCTCGCTGATCGGTGGCGGTGATTCTGCTGCTGCTATCGCGAAGTTCGGCCTGGAAGATGAGGTGAGCTTCGTGTCGACAGGCGGAGGTGCATTGCTGGAATATATGGAAGGAAAAGAACTGCCAGGAGTGAAGGCCATTAACAGTTAGTCTGTAACTGCCGAAAGCTTCAATATGTTGCAAAGCCAACCTCGTAATCCAGGGGTTGGCTTTGTTGTTTTTCAGAAGTTAGACATGGCGGCCTGTGTGGGGTCAATTGCCATACCATTCCAGGCGTATAGCGTATTTTTAAAGTAACTTAACCTAAGCTAATTATGTTGTAATTATAGGGTAACGGAATATTACAATATAATTTAAATGTAATATCTTTGTTCCTCAATATGAGGAAAAATCTACCCGCTCTACTCACCTGGCTTTGTTGCCTTTTCTCGATCTGTGCCCAGGCACAAGTCACTATTGGTCCCATCGATAATGGTCCTTATGGAAGGGGAAGTACGATTGGGGTCCCTTTAAGCATTCCGCCGAACAGCGCTTCTTTTAAACCAGACAATGTTTTTACACTATTCATCTCTGGTGCCGGAGGCGACTTCGCTCAGGAAAGACAAATCGGGACATACCGTGGATTTTATTCTACTTTTATTAACGGTGTGTTACCTGCAGACATTGCAGCCGGGAGTTACAAATTGAAAGTTAGGTCCAGCAATCCCGCAACGGAAACGATCTCCACCCAAAGTGTTCAGGTGCTCGCGGCGCAGGGCCCGGCAATAGGCATCAGCACGGGAGGAAACCAGGTGTTGGATGAAAATACGTTCGGTTGGTGTGGGAGTGCCCTTGCAAAGGGTAAATCCATTGTGTTCAATGATCTAAGTTCCGCGCCAACGGTTCAAAAGTTCAGCTTAAAAGATGAAAAAACCGGTTTTGTTCAAACTTTTGCTAAGGGGCCGGCGGGTTTCAACATCACGAATTTACAATTGTCCTATTATACGATCACGATATCCGGTGAAGCCCTGGTAGGAGGTGTTCTAACGAAGTCGACCAGATCATACCTGTTAATGAATGTTCCCTCCCGTATCATTCTTGGCGGACTTGGGTATGGATGTATTGATCCAAGTGCAAATGCAGGCGCTCTGGTGTCCTACCAAGTCGTTATGGATGGTGATAACGATGTCAAAATTAATTATCCTGGATCTGTTTACCGGATCAATTGGGGCGATGGCCGCGAAGATCTTCTTACGCACGCTGCTTTAATGCAGCAAAACGGGCTGTTGACACACACTTATCTGAAATCATCATGCGGTGAGCCGCCTATCCAGAGTGGGGAAGGAAACTCCATCCAGAATGCATTTAAGCTGACCACATTTGCAATTAATCCGTATTGCCAATCGGAGCCCTATGTCAACACCAATTATCCAAAGATATTTACCAAACCGATTGCAAAGATAGATCCTGCATCTTCAAGCGCCGCTTGTCTGAACGTTCCTGTAGTATTCGGAAATTCGTCAAGTGCGGGCAGCAATTCGGATTGTACCCAAAGCATTGTATATGAGTGGTATGTAGATGGCGTTTTGGTTAGTACTGCAAAGAACTTGACGCATACGTTTACGACAGTTGGAAATCATACGGTAAGACTTGTAGCAAAGAATGACGTGGAGATATGTGCGCCAAGCGAGGTAACCAGGATCATCTGCGTACAGGCACCACCACGACCTGCATTTACCTTTGGCGGGAACACGGGCGCCACAATATGTCTTTCACAAAGCCTCAAACCCACCAATACATCAGTCATTAACGATCCTTGTAATAAGGACAACACGTACAATTGGATCGTTACCGGCGGCACCGTAGGCTATGCAAATAACACCAATGCGAACAGTGCAGTTCCCGAGTTTACTTTTGCAACCCCAGGTGTTTATAAAGTAAAGCTTGCGATCAAAACGGCCTCTTGCGGGGAGGTCACTACTGCGGAACAAACAATTATTGTCAATGGTCCGCCCGTTACTAAATTGTCGCCGGATTTAGAATTATGCAATTTAGGCGCCTACAACTTTGACAATACAACAGCAGGACCAACACGGACCACTCATTCCGGTACAATGGCTGAGCTTGCAGACACCTATACCTGGAAAGTAACCGGAGGCACATATTCCTATGCAGATGGAACAACAGCCAATTCTAAGTATCCGCACATTGTTTTCAATGAGTATAAGGTGTATACCGTTTCTGTAACACATAAGAATACCTGCGGTACATCAACAGTCACTCAAAAGCTTACTTTCATTCCCTCACCCATCGTAAATGCTGGTGGCGATCAGAAAATATGCTTCGAGCAAACCGTACAGTTAAGCGGAACCATCCAGGGCAACGTAACGTCTTCTTCCTGGGTCGGCGGACTGGGAACGTTTGCACCTGATAGAAGTGCATTGAATGCCGTATATACACCAACGGAGGCAGAACGCAAATCCGGTAAGGTTCAATTAACCTTGCGTGCCAATACCACACTTGCGGCACCCTGCAAGGTGATCGACGGTTTTACAACCATCACCATTAATCCACAGATCAGGATCACAAGTCCTGCAACTGCCGCTCGCTGTAATAACGTTGCTTTGAACTATTCAATCACTTCGAACATACCGGGCACAAGTTACACATGGACTGCTACCGGTTCAGCAAATGCAAGTGGGTTCCAGACTTCGGGAAGCGGCACAACGATCAATGATGTGATCAGAAATTCGCAGCCTGCGAATGATGCGACAGTAACGTATAAGATCATTCCGACGAGCGGTGGCTGTACGGGTGATCCTTTTACGTTAACGGTAACTATTGCAGACATCAAAAACTCCATCACCAGCACGACTTCCGTAGTATGCAACAGTCAGCAGATTACTGTTGCGGGGAATCAGCCTACAGGCGGAAATGGTAGTTATACGTATGTTTGGGAAAGCAGTGCCAACGATGGCGCCAGTTGGACTGCAATAGCCGGTCAGACTCAAAAGGACTTATCTATAAAGCTCACCTCCACGCTTTCCTTTAGAAGGACAGTTTTCAGCGGCGAGTGTTCAACCACGAGCAACACGGTTAAAGTTTCTGCTTTGCCACCACTGACAAACAACACGATTACACAGGATCAAACAATCTGCACCGGACGGATTCCGACTGGTTTAGCCGGTTCGACGCCAACCGGAGGAGATGGCAACTATTCCTACCAGTGGCAGTCGAGCGTTGATAATGGCACCACCTGGACTAATGTAAGCAACGCTGTTCTCAAGAGTTTCAATCCACCCGCATTAACCGTAACAACCTTATTCAGACGTCTGGTCGGCACGACATCATGTACTGGCAGCCTTCAGAGTGTCAGTAATCAAGTAACCATCAAGGTAAATGAAAATGCAAAAGCAACGTTCACTTTTACATCTGACAGGAGCTGTGCGCCTTTCGTAATTGACGGTCAGAACATCAAGGCAACCGCTTACCCGGACCGCAACAGCACGTACACGTGGTATGCTGATAATGTTGTTATCGGTACCGGAGTACTATTCCCAGGATACACCATATCTGCTGATAGCAAATCTGTTGAAATTAAACTTGTGGCTACCAGCGCATTTGGCTGCAGCGAGGACGTTCAAAAACAGATATTCTTTACTCAGCAACGCGCTACCGCATCCTTCACTCAAGATGTGAAAGCATCCTGCGGCACAGCGGAAGTAACTTTCAAAAATACCACTTTAGTGCTTAGCGGTTCAACATACGCATGGGACTTCGGCAATGGGAATAAAGCAAACACATTTGACCCGATTCGCCAGAGTTACCTTCCTGCACCGTCAGGCAGAGACACTACGTATACGGTTACTTTAACCGTGAACAGCAATTGCGGCATTACTACCTTTAAATCTACAGTCCTGGTTAAGGCTGAGCCCGTGGCCGTGTTCTCTCCAAGTAAAACGATCGGTTGTTCGCCAATGCTGGTAAATTTCAGTAACACCTCTCCGGGCGATGCGAACACCTATTATTATGACTTTGGAGATGGAACGCAGATTTTGAAAACAAATAGCAAAACCGGAGTGAGCCATACCTATACCACGGGTGTGGCGAAGGACTATGTCGTGACGATGGTAACCGAAAATTCATGCGGAAGAAGTGAACCAACGCAGTACACCATCCGGGTCTCCCCAAATACCATACTTCCAGAACTGGTGGTTAACAGCACGGAACTTGAAGGCTGTGCGCCCTGGACCGTTAAATTCCAGAACAACACGAGCGGAGCAACTTCTTTTATCTATGACTTCGGCGATGGAACCACATACGGCCCAACCAGAAGCGCCCCGGAAACCATCACCCACACGTTTACCAAAGGTGGCATTTATACCGTGACACTCAGAGCATCAAACGGCTGTTCGGATACCACAACCACAGAAAGGATTGTGGTTTATAACCAGCCTCAGCTTAAGTTCAGCGCAAATGTAACTACCGGATGTGCAGGCCTGGAAGTTAAATTTAAAAACGAGAGTACAGATGCCGTCTCCTACACCTGGGATTTCGGCGATGGTTCCGCACCATCAAATGAGGTCGAGCCAGTGCACGTATATGATGGTAAGCAGGAGTATTACACCGTAAAACTAACCGCAATTAATTCCTTGGGTTGTGAAAGCACCATATCCCTAAGCCAATTTGTCCACATTATACCTGCGCCGGTCGCAAAGTTTAACGTGCTTCCTGCTGTCCAGATTTCCATACCAAACTACACGTTTCAGTTTGAAGATGAGAGCGAGGGCAACCCGGACCGATGGGAGTGGGACTTCGGTGATGGATCAACTTCAACTTCAAGGAGCCCGAACCACACCTATGCGGATACGGGCAGTTACAAAGTGACCTTAAGAGTGATCAATCAGCAAAGCTGCTTTACAACGACTACCAAGGTCGTGAAAATCATTGGGGTGCCTGGGTATCTCTTCGTTCCCAATGCCTTTATGCCGGAAAGCGCCACTCCGGAATTGAGGGAGTTCAAAGCCAAAGGTTCGGGTATTGAATCGTGGACCATGAGCATTTTCAACAAGTGGGGTGAACTGATCTGGCAAACCACTAAACTCGAAGAAGGAGCTCCTGCTGAAGGTTGGAATGGCACATACAAGTCCTCGTTGGTTCCTCAAGGTGTTTACTTCTGGAAGATCGATGTACAAATGATCAATAAGATACCGTGGAAAGGGGTGAGCTACAATGGCTCTGCACCTAAGCGTACGGGCACAATTAATTTAATCAGATAGAATTATGAAAACCTGGTTTTCAAAAGCAATACTTCCAATACTATGTGGCCTCTGTAGTACGCATGCCATGGCACAGGACCATATTTACTCGCAGTTCTTCAATGCGCCCTTGTACTTGAATCCGGCGTTAACTGGTCAGTTTGAAGGTGACATCCGGTTGAACATGATTTACCGGAATCAGTTTTCAGGCATGAGTCAGGGCTTGAATTATTTGAGCGCATCGGCCGATATAAATATTCCGAGCTTTGGCGGGGGCGTCGGTCTGCTGTTCAATCGCAGTAGTGAGGGCACCGCTTACCTGGTGAAGAACAATGTCGCCGCTACCTATTCTTATAGTGTCGGGAGCGATGATTTTGTGACCTCTTTTGGTATACAGGCCGGGTTAACAAACCGGACCATAACCTGGAATAAGCTCGTATTTGGCGATCAGATCGACCGCAGACTCGGCTATATTCCTGGAAGTATCTCTGGTGCAGAGATGCCTGACATATCAAACAAGTATTTCTTTGATGCCGCTGCCGGTATAAACGTCGTTGTGAAGAGTTTTATGATAGGCGCTTCATTTTACCACATCAATCAGCCAAATGAATCCTTTAGCGGCGCTGAGGCTAAGTTGCCGCTACGGACGACGATCAACACCAGTTACCGGATTCCGCTGTCTTATAATGCCGGATATAACCGCGAAGAGGGTGCATACCTGATTCCATCTGTTGTGTACTATCAACAAGACAGGTTGCGTTCCGTGAGTGTTGGTGCTCAATTAAAATACAGAAACCTCAATACGGGGGTCTGGTATCGTACGGCGGGGCAGGGCAGTCCGGATGCTATCGTTGTTTCTCTGATCTTCGACATTTTTGGAGGTGGACGAAACGGCGAAAAGTGGAGATTGGGATTAAGTCATGATGCAACCACTTCCAAGATCAACTATACCAACACAAGTGGCACAACAGAGGCCAGTGTAGGCTATCAAAAATACTTTAGGAACAGCGCAAACTATGAGAAGTTCAACGGGCTTCGCTGTTACGATTTTTATTAACCACAATCAAACAATAGACAACCTTTTTGTATTGCTGATTAATCCAGCAGTCGGGAGTGTAACGTGAACTGTCGTACATTTGAATAAATAAAAAACGCATGGAATAAAGCCGATGAACTGTTGGTAATATATACCGGTTGACACGTTTCGCTCCCATGCGTTTTTACATCTTAAAACTGAATAGTTCGGTAGG
>JAZQRI010000058.1:0-15932 GCA_045629455.1 Pedobacter sp.
GAAGCCAGGTAAACGATGGCTAATTCATTAAGGACAGCAGCTTTCGTGGTATCGCCGGGCGTATGGCGCTGTTGGGCCTGGGCAAGCTGCGTACGCAACGATGAAATCGGAATGGATTGTGGAAAAGCGTAGATGGATAGAGAAACAAGTAGGCTAATAAGGAGCGTTCGGAACAATAACATAATCCAATCGATATACCAATACCGTGCCTAAACACTTAAAAAAACACAGGTTTTGCAAGAGATGCAGGCATTCATTAATATTTTTATCTTTGTACATGGCAAATCTTTCTGTAAACATCAACAAAATAGCGACCAGCAAATTTAAACAGCCCGTAAAAAGATAATGTCTAGAACTTGTGGACGGTAAAATTGGTGGCCAACCGTATTGTACGGTTGGCCACTTACACAAAATTCCTCACAGGCTCTTTAAATTTTATGAAAATTACACTACTAAACCTTCTTGTCTTTATCATATTCATAAATTAGGAATCGATCATTTCTACCTCTTCTTTCTTTGTGATCCCTATTGCTAAATTGTATTTATCGTTATCAAACTGTTTTTCGCTTTTTGCAACGACTATCGTTGCAATACCATTACCTATCAAATTTGTGATTGACCTGGCTTCCGACATAAATCTGTCGACGCCCAATAAAATAGCGACATTATCAATCGGCATAATTTTCAGCGAAACCAATGTGGTACTCAAAACAATAAATCCGCTTCCAGTAACACCTGCTGCACCCTTGGAAGTCACCATTAAGATCCCCATGGCTGTAATTTGCTGCCATAAGTCAAGCTCCACGTTAAAAACCTGGGTTAAAAAAATCAGTGCTGCAGACAGATAAATAGAAGTACCATCTAAATTGAAAGAATAACCGGTTGGGATGACCAATCCAACAACGGATTTCGAACAGCCAAACTTCTCCATCTTCACCATCATACTCGGCAATACCGATTCAGATGATGAAGTACCTAAAACCACGAGTATCTCCTGCCTGATGTATTTCAAATATTGCCATAAGCTGAATTTATACAGATAACAGATGAAGTTTAAGATCAGAAAAATAAATAAGATGCAGGTCAGATAGACTGTCATCATAATCTTACCCATTGGCAAGAGTGCTTCAATGCCATAATTTCCGATTGTAAAAGCCATTCCTCCAAAAGCACCTATTGGCGCCAATTTCATAATGAATTTCATCATGTTAAAAAAGACGCTGGAAATTCGCTCAAATGTCTGAATAACAGGCAAGCCTGGGTTCCCAAGCTTACTCAAGCCAAAGCCAAACAAGATAGCGAAAAATAAGATCTGCAGAATTTCTCCCTTAGCAAAGGACTCAAAAATATTGGGTGACACCATATGCGTGATAAATTCAAGCCAGTTAAGCGAGTCTGTGGCTAAAGGCACCGCCGATACCGCCTTGGTTTCTATCGGAATCACACCATCACCTGGTCGTAGCACATTCGCTACGATCAGGCCAATGGCAATTGCAATGGTGGTAATGATCTCAAAGTAGAGCAGTGCCTTCCCACCTACACGCCCTACTTTTTTCATATCGCCCATCCTTGCAATCCCAAGTACAATGGTAAAAAATATAATCGGCGCAATTAACATGCTGATCATATTAATGAAGGTTTTGCTAATTAAACGCGCCGAAGGGGCAAAGGCTGGAAATGCGATTCCAACCAAGACTCCAAATAAGATGGCGATGATTACCTGAAAGGTGAGATTCCTAAAGAGTTTACCCATCTGCTATTTGCTATCTATTGAAATTAAATTCGTAATTAACCGATATGCACCCGGTACCCCGGCAGGCAACTGCCTGAACAAGGACAAACCAGTATAAACAAAATTCCCCTTACCATATTTGGCAACAAGTAAACTACCGTCAGAAGCCGGATCGCCTGGATCATTTGATGATAAAACCGCCTGATATTCTTTACTCCACTCATTCGGAAAATAAAGCCCCCTTTCCTGCACCCAACCATCAAAATCGCGTGCAGTTAATTTATTGGGCTTGTTTAACACATCATGATTTGGGAGCAAAAATCTGACTTCAGCACCTTCAACAGTTACCCTATCTCTCGACAGCTTCAATGGAAACGGACCTGGATTAACCTTCACATCTGCATTCGTATTGTACTGCACAATTACGTTCCCGCCATCTTTAACATAGTCAAGCAACTTACTGTGGTAAACAGTAATTCTGTCTAAGGTATTATACGCACGGACACCAACGATGACCGCATCATATTTTTTTAAATTCTCCGGATTAATATCATAATCTTTAAGTAAGGTTACTTCATAACCTATCTGTTGTAAGGCCAATGGCACTTCATCGCCGGCACCCATCAAATAACCAATCTTATTGCCTTTTTTTACCAAATCAAGTTTCACCACCTTTGCCGATGCTTCGGGGAAAAGAACCTGTACAGGGATATGATCATAGGCAATCACATCTAGTCCCTTATTGTATTTTCTGCCTTTATAATCCAGAATAACTTCCACCGAACCTTCAGAAGCGTTCGCTGGCGGATACACCCTGAAACTAACCGTATGTTCATCACCTTCAGCAGCAAGATTAAATGGGATGCTTTGTGGCTCTGATCTCCAGCCGGCAGGCATTTTTAGAGAAACCGCTCCACTTGCATTTTCCTCTCCTGACTTCACATTGACCGAAACCTGTTTAGGTTCTGTGCCGGTGAACATATATACCTTTTCTAAAATATTAGCATATACTGGTGGCGTGACAGCTAAAGACTGGAATAGCTCGCCGTTTACCGGATCGTTATGTTTGTAAAGAACTGGCATGGTATAATTGATGAGTTGTCCACCTACGTTCAACACCGTGGTTACTTCAGCTGCTGGTTTCCTTTCTGGACGGCCAACGTCCTGCTGGTTTTTAATAAAAAACAGCCCTAAAGAGTCTTTTTTTTCCAGCCAGTAAGGCTGCGTAATCTCCTCATTTTGTGGAACGCTGACCCGGGCTGTGAAACGACTGGCTTTTGAATCTTCCAATGCCATATTCACAACCGAATCAGTTGAATGATAGGGGAATTTGATGTTAGTGATGCGAACGGGAATCGCTGAGCGGTTGATCACCTCTACCTTTAAATCAAGCTTGCCCCCCGGAACTGTGGATGCTTTCCCAGCCGTAGCTTCCATATACAAGCCGAGTGCACTTTTAATAACCTCATCTATTTCCTTCAGCTTTTGTGTTTTCCAAAAACCAGCCGGCAATTGCGACAATTCCTTTCTTGCCACCAGTAGATTAGGAACCACTAATGATGGATTAGCTGCATTAAATGATGCAATTGCCTTTTCAATCGACTTTTGCACTTTACTGCTATTGGCCACCCGGCTCCAGCTGGTATTGATTCCCTCAAAGAGATCCGATTTAGCTGGCGCTCCTAATGTGTGCTGGAAGTAGTCATTTATTACACCCCTGCTGCCGGTAGAGCCAAATCCCTGGCTTTTGTGCATACTTCGGCTTTCTGCAGAAATTTCTCCGTATGATTTCCCCTGTAAGGCATTATAGCCGCCAATGTTCAATTCCAAGAGTGTAGGTTTTATCTTTTCAAATTCCGCAGGATCCCTGAATGCCCATGAACTAAGGTTCCATAATAAGCGTTTTGCCTGCCAAACCTCAACAAACTTAAGCTGTTCAGGAAAACGCTTCGGATCAGCCGCAGCCACAAAAGCATCTTCAGCCAATATCGATGAGGCACTATGCTGTCCGTGTCCAGCCCTTGAGTCTTTAGGAAATCTGGTTACAATCACATCAGGCTTTAGATTTCTGATCACCCATACCGCGTCTTCCAACAGAGTTTCTCTATCCCACATATTAAAAGCTTCTTCCGGATTTTTAGAGAAACCATAATCATTGGCCCTGGTAAAAAACTGAAAGCCCCCGTCTACCCGCCGGGCTTGTAACAATTCCTGCGTTCTGATAATGCCCAGCTTCTCTCGGATCTGCGATCCGATTAAATTCTGCCCACCATCGCCCCGGGTAAGTGCCAAGTAGCCGGTATGATACAACTTGTCATTTGCCATATAGGCGATGAGTGTTGTATTCTCATCATCCGGATGTGCGGCGAAATATAAAAAGTTGCCTAAAACATTTAATCGCTTTAGGTCTTGATAAACTTTACCAGCAGCAGGTTTTAATGGTGCCTGTGCATATAACGTAGTTGTCGTTAAAGATCCTGCAGCGAATAGCGCGGCAGCGAAGTATTTAAATTCTTTTTTCATAACACAAGGTCTATTATAATGGGTTCTGTGTATAGTTACGGTTGATATCTAGTTCTCTTTGCGGAATCAGGAATAATAACCTAGCTGTCTTTCCCTGAATCTTCATCATCTCCACAGCCTTTCCAAAACGAAGTAAGTCTGGCCACCTGTGGTTTTCAAAGGCTAACTCCACCTGCCGTTCATGTAATAATTTATCAGCAAATGTTCCGGGCGTAGCAGGGCTAATCGCAGCTAAACCCGCTCTCAGCCTAACCTGGTTAATTAAACCATAAGATTCCGTCGTTTCCCCCAAAGCTTCGGCAAGCATCAGCAATACATCAGCGTAACGCAACACAATAAAATTATAGTCAGCGTCCCCTTCATTATAGGCTGTTGTGGTACCATATTTCAGGATAAACCGGGCTGCGTTAAGTGGGCCGTTCAGAGGATTCATCGAAATTGCCTTGCGCTGATCGTTAGTTTCATAAGCCGCCTCCATCTCTGCAGTCGGACGGTTTTTATAGGCGCCCGTATTCTGAATAAGGAGTGCAGAGAAAGCATTCGTGAATGCATTACCTGTGTTTTTACCGCCACCTTTAAACTGTACTTCAAAAATAGACTCCACGTTATTCTCGTTCGCTAGCCCCCATAATTTATCATAAGTTGGCACCAGCACATAGCCGTATCCGCTAATAATCCGACGTAATACAGGCTCTGCAGCGGCTTTATTTCCCATGGTCAAATACACCTTGGCAAGCAAAGTTGCCGCAGCGCCCTTGGTTGCTCTGCCCACATCTGAAGCACCATATTTAATAGGCAGAAAACCCTCTGCTTGTTCCAAATCAGCCGCAAGTTGTTTATAGATTTCCGCCGCCGATGCTTGTGGATAGTCTTTTCCCTCTTCTACAGAAATTTCTTTCAAAACCAAGGGTACTCTTCCGAAGTTCACAGCCAGATTATAGTAAAACAATGATCTCAAAAACAAAGCTTCTCCTCTTATTCTGTTCTTCAGGGTTTCATCTCCAGCGACACCCTCTACATTGCCCAATACTACATTGCACCTGCTGATACCTACATAGGTATCCAAATAAGCAGTTGTAACGAGCTCTGATGTGGCTGCATTTTCATTAAAGTTTTCAATGATATTCAGATCAGCACCAAGCCCTGTAATATCTGCACCACCATCGGTATTGTCAGAGCGCATTTCATTCATCACCCAGTAACTTTGGTTATATGTCCCGTTCATCTGGAGTGCTTTATATGCCGCGTTTACGGCGATAATCATATCATCAGTGTTTTTATAAAATGACTTTACATTGCGCTGCGATATCGGGTTCAAATCCGTAAAATCTTTACTGCAGCCAAAGAGCAAACAGCATAGAAGGGTTAAATATGTAATTTGATTTTTCATATTTCTGATTATTTCGTTGAGGTATTATTTAAATGTTGCATTTAAGCCAAATGTGAAATTCTTGGAAAGTGGGTAAGCACCATAATCTTCTCCTTGTACTCCACTTGCAGTAGACTGGTTGTTTACTTCAGGATTATAGCCAACATAATCTGTCTTGGTAAACAGATTCGTTCCTGAACTATAAAGCCTTAAAGAAGAAAAATATCTTCCAAGAAATTTATTAGAAAAGGTATAAGCAAGCGTTACATTTCTCAAGCGCACATAAGAGGCATCCTCAACCTGGTAACTTGATGGTCTGTTATTAAATCCATGCAAATCCCCCAATCTGTCTGCCCTTGGCGTTTTCCCATCACCGGGTTGTGAAGGTGATATCCAACGGTTCAGCTGTGTGGTATATGAATTTGTATTCGCTTCTCCATTCGCCAAATGTCTACGGGTAAGGTTTAACACTTCTGCCCCCTCCACGCCCTGAATTAAGAAACTCAATTCTACATTTTTAAACCCAAATCTGTTGGTTACCCCATAGGTGAAGTCTGGTTGATAGTTACCAGTAACCGTTCTGTCGTTGGCGTCGATTACACCATCTCCGTTTACGTCCTTGAAACGAAAGTCACCGGGCCTCGCATTGGGTGCCAATTTGTCCACTGGTGCATTTTTAATCTCATCTTGTGTCTGGTATATTCCCTCCACAACGTATCCGTAGTAACTGCCAATTGGATCACCGATTCTGGTAATGTGACGGATACCGGCGCCGCCGGTGCTTAATATTGGGTCACCACTTGCGCCCAGTTTAAGTACTTTGTTCTTGTTCGCCGAGAAATTGAAGTCAGAACTCCAGGTAAAACCTCCTTCAATATTATGACTGGTTAGTGAAAGTTCTATCCCTTTATTCTCCACTTCACCAATGTTCATCAGCGGGTTTGAGTTGCCATAGCCAACCGCAGCTGGCACCTGTACGTTCAACAACAGGTTTGAAGTTACTTTGTTATAGTAATCGAATGACACGAATATCCTGCTTTTAAACATGCTGATGTCTACACCGATATCTGTCTGTGTGTTCTTTTCCCAGGTTAAGGCCGTATTACTTGGCGTAGAAGGCGCAATTCCGTTCACAATATTATTTCCAAAAACATAGTTGTAAGGATTTAACAAACCGATAGAGGCGTAATTAGGAATCAAAAAATTCCCTGTTTTACCCCAGCTGGCCCTGACTTTTAGGTCGTTCAAGAAGGTAAGTCCTTTCATAAAAGTTTCATCAGACAGCCTCCATCCAGCAGATACAGATGGGAAATACCCGACTTTATTTCCTTCGCCAAAGCGCGATGCCCGGTCAGAACGTATCGTTCCCGACAATAGGTATTTGTCTTTATAGGCATAATTTACCCTGCCCAGGTAAGATACCAGTGACCACTCTTCCTGAGCTGATGTACCTCCTGTAACTTGTCCTCCACTCACCGTCTGCACAAGATCATCAGGGAAGTTTTCTGCCTGCACCTGATTTGAGCTAATCTTATCTTTTTGCGCCGTATATCCTACCACTGATGACAATGCATGGTTTCCAAACGATTTATCATACGATAAGGTGTTTTCTGCAAGCCAGTTGGTTTCCAACGAAGTATTCGACTGCCCATAGGGTACACCTACAACAGCTGTTCTGTCCAAAAACGCCTTTTCCCGGTAGTAATCCCGGTTATAGTTATTGATATCGGTTCCTACCATCAATTTGTACTTCAAACCATCTAAAAGCGTATATTCCGCATAAGCATTGGCAAAAGTTCTAAATTGTACCATATCATCGTGAATGTATTTCACAACTGCAAGTGGATTACTTGATGCAGTCATGTTGGCACCCGTTCCATTTTCCGTATTTAAGTGACTTTGATTATTGGTTTGATTGATAGATCCATCTGGCAGATACGGACTCACTGTAGGCGAGGTTACCAAAGCTGTATAAACTGCACCCGGAGGGTCTGCAAAGTAAGGTGCACTGGTTGATCCCCTGGCTTGATCAGTAAAAGACGGGTTTAGGTTAAATCCCACCCGCAGGTTTTTAACAGGATCTGATTCCAGGTTTACACGAAAGCTATAGCGCTTAAATCCAGTTTTGTCGATAATACCAGCTTGGTTAAAGTAGTTACCTGAAATATAGTAACCCAATTTCTCTGATCCGCCTGACAAGGATAAATTATAGCTCTGAACGGGTGCCGAATCAAACAAAATATCCTGCCAGTCTGTATCTGTCCCTGTTGGTTGGGCGAAATCAGATGGAATGAAATAGCTGGTATTGGTTGATTTTGTGTACCTCACCGAATTGGGGTCATTGATATTGGCTGTAGGTATATCCTGAAGGTACGCGTTATTCTTCGCATCCAGAAGATACTGGGTAAGCTGCCCGGCGTTCATTAATTTCACCCTGTTCGCTGTTGACTGTATCCCGTAATAAGAATCCAGGGCAATGGAGGTTGAACCATCTCTTCTTCCCTTTTTAGTGGTAATAATAATTACCCCATTCGATCCTCTAGAACCGTAGATTGCTGCCGCTGCGGCATCTTTTAACACCTCTACAGACTGTATATCTCCTGGGCTGATGGTTCCTAGGGGATTTGCGGGTGCTGGCCTGAAAGCAACTGTCCTTTTAGCTACATCACCTTGTATTGCCGACTCCACATTCTTTGATACCGGAAATCCATCCACAACATAGAGTGGCTCATTACCTGCAGAAATTGATCCAATCCCCCTTACACGGATAGTGGTTGCAGCACCTGGCTCACCACTTGGCTCTTGCACCTGAACACCGGCAATCTGCCCTTGAATGGCATTCTCAAAACTCGACACAGGAATATCTTTAATGTTTTTCGCTGTTATTGCTGCAATCGATCCGGTCAGGTTTCTTTTTTTCTGTGTACCATAGCCAACAACAACCACTTCATTCAACTTCTGCTGGTCGCTCTGCAATTGCACATTCAGCACTGTAGAATTCGCAACCTGAACTTCTTTAGTGATATAGCTGATATAAGAAAAAACGAGTATGCTTTGTGCAGCGGCACGAATCGTGAATTTACCATTACCATCTGTGGATGCAGATGCACTAGTGCCCTTCACCCTGATCGAAACGCCAGGTAGTGGCCCTCCATTTGCCGCATCTGTCACAGTACCCGAAATGGTACTTTGATTATTATTATTAGTCAGTGTCTGGACAGCTATTTCTGTCATAACAGAGCTAACATTCGCCACAGCAGCATCTGCCGAACCTTTGATATCCCGCTCAATCTTACTGTTGTTACCGTTAATGATATAAAACTTTTCGCCAACTTTCTTATAAGTAATATTCTCTGGGGTAAGCACGCTGCTTAATGCTGTTTCAATGGTCTTCTTCTCAATCACACGGGTTAAGGGGATTTTGATCTTTTCAACAAACTTACTATTGAACATGATCGAGACACGGTACGATGTTTCGAAATCCTTTAAAACATCCTTTAATTCCCTGTATTGTTCATGCACTTTCCTTTCGAGGAAATTGTTCTTATCAGTTACACCTGCATAGACAGGTACATTACTGATCGTCAGTGATGTGCTAAATATTACCGGAATAATTAGCAAGCGTAGAGGTTTTACCATAATTAATATAGTTTAGGTTAGGTTAAGGTTGTGGTTTTTTTATTTAGAGGTAATCATCAGTGTGTTTCCAGTTTTTGTAAATTTTAAATCCAATATTTCTGATAGTGCCCCGATCAGCAGGTCGACATTCTTCGTTGGCGCTGAGCCAGAAATAGTCATAGCCATTAACTTCGGATCGTCCATTCTTATCTTCAGCCCATAGGTGTCTTTTAATATATCGAGCACTTCTTTCAATTCTGTTTTGTCGAATATCAATTTCGACGACATCCATGATGAATACACTTCCGGATTGACAATCTTCTTTGTATAGTGCTGATTTTCTTTATCGTAAGCAATCAGATCTCCGGGTTTCATTGCGATAACCTGCTTTTGATCCGCTTCTGACGATGGAAGATGTAAAGCGATTTTTCCTGAATTTAAGACTACCTCCATCTTGTCACCACGCTTTGAAACATTAAACTCGGTTCCCAGAACCTCTACCGAAGTGCTACCCTCCATGCGCACATAAAACTTCTGATGGGCTACCGTATGCTTAATAGAGAAATAGGCTTCACCATCCACGTGCAGCTCACGGTCTCCCTTTGTCGGCCAATGCTTTGGAAACCTAATCTTCGTATTCCCATTCAGCATTACCACGGAGCTGTCGGGCAACATCACCTTTGCCGTTTCACCATATTTTGTGCTATAGACAATCATTCCACGTTCGTTAGTCCAAAAAAGAATCCCCAGCGCCATCATCAGAAAAAGGGAAGCCGCGATAGCGAGACCTTTCATTGTCACAAGTGGTCGTTTTTTTTCGTCAAGCAGGGGCTCCAATTTATTCCATGCCGCATCAATTCGTTCTAAATCTGTTTTGTATTTTTTCATCGTCATAGTTTAGGGATATATCTTCTATTCTGTTTCAGTATTTCTTAACCAATATAAAAGATAGGGTACACTATAGGCATGTGTCCATCCAAAAACCCGGAGGTTATTTCGTACATCCCATTCAGCGTATTCCTTTTCCGGATCCTGAGGGAGGTGGCTCACATCCAATAATGTCTGTGCTAGACTTTTTTGATTTTCGGAATCATCGAATTTGACTTTAGCTGCCTCAGTTTTCAACACTGAAGCCCGTTGCACCGCAGTTTGCAAAAAGCTTTTATCTTTAGTCAATTCATAGCCCACCAAAAGACTATGGATAGAGGAGAGGTAGGATTCATAGAAATAACTAATTGGCTCGTTGTCGCGCACAGAACGTGCATGTTTAATCAATGCGTTTTTTACCTTCTCATCTTCAGTAATCTGCAGATATTTCTTTAAACCTTGCGAAGCATAGACCTGAGAATATCCGTAACGATCCATAACCAGACTATTGTTTTGCTCTGTTCCATTTTGTAGTTGTAGCATCTGACTTACCCTGTCCTGAAGGTCGTTCAGGTATTTTGGGTCCTTAGTGGCATCATATATTTCCGTCAGGTTCCACACAGAAAGATAGAGTCTTCTGCCTGTGAGGTCATGATCTCCCCAAATCCTCTTGATATACGTATCGCCCGTTTGTTTCGCAATCTCGAGCCCCCTGTGATCACCTGTTAAATAATAATCAGCCAGCCAACCCTGCACCCAAACGTGTGCACTCAGTACGGCCGACCAATGCTGGTCGCCATGGCGCTTTCCTATGCCTAAATAGGGTGTAGTTTGATCTGACATTTCTTTATTCTGAAAAAAGTCTAACGCGGGATTGGTATCTCCGAAATAAGTAGGTTTTTTCGGCCAGTGGATATTGTCAACGTCCATTGTATGCCTGCTGGCGGCTTGCGCAGCAACATAAAAGCGTGGATCGCCGGTCCTCATAAAGTGCATCCATAACATATAGTCCTGCCCCGGCTCATTGTTTCCCCACATCTCCCATTTGTTATTGATATAGTAGTTTTTAAAATCTCCATACTCGAACATGCCGAACCAAGGTGCCCAGTTCTGGTTAAAAAGTGCCCAGTCCATTTTGTAATCGATTCCACGTTCAAATTCCGGGAAGGTTTTTCCTTTAGCCGAATAAAGACCAAAGACCGTCGATTTAGCGTACCAGTCTGGATCGGCATGGGCCACCGGGGCATCTAAAACATAATTCACTACTTGCTGTACATCTTTTGCGTCCGCAGTGTGAAAATAAAAGACCAGTTCACTGGTTTTGGCAAGACCTTGTGCGAAATTTCCCAAGATGCCATCATCGTCCTTATTATTATCTCTGGCAAAACCCATTGCACCAGCTTTCGGCGACCATAGGTAGGCCGTGGCGATAGTGCCAGCCCCATTAAAATCAAGCTCTTTAGGGTATTCCTGGAAAAAGTTTTTGATACCAATTCCAATGCCCCATTTATTATCCGACAGGTCTACCCAGCCACTTGCCTTGGCTTTTAGCCATGCTTCTTTATCACCCACTTTAAGACTTGCCGAAAAACCATCTATACGCGTTGTTGGTGTCGATTCTGGAACTGGTGCTACCTTATTAGGTTTCGGACCGGTTTGAAATAAGGAAGCATTCTTTGATGAAGTATGTGAAAAAGTATAGATTTTCTCCTGTTGATTTTCCCACCACTTCCCGTCTTTATATGCGACCTTATAATCTACTTTTCCGTTTAAATTATATTTCAAGGAAAGTCCTGTTGCAAGAATCTGATCATTGGGTTTATTCCAGCCAATTTCTGTACCTGGCTCTTCGGATAAAATTAGTTTTGACTGTGTCGCTATACGCGCATGTTCGCCTTCAACAGCCTTATGTTGATCCGGAATACCTGTATAGGTCAAGGTATGAAGGACCTTAACATAAGATTTTCCAGCATAAGCATGGATCCTGATCACAAAAGGTGAAGGATTGTTATCGGTCCTGTTATAGCGGTACTCCCCTTCCAGACGTATAATTCCATGTAGAGGACCGGACCCCTTTTCAATAACACTTCTTGTAATATAAGCTTTCGAATGATCTGGTCCTGCGGCATCAATCAAGTCTAAAAAAGAACCCCGCCCCTCAGCACCAGTAGCGATGATATCATCCTTATCAAAGCCGTTCTTATTGACATCAAGTTTTACCACTTCAAAAAAACCGCCTTTATCCTTTTTAATATTAAAATTTAGCGGACCAGTGCTCACCTCAGTATAAGCTTCCAGCGGCTGCACATTTCTGATTACCACCCGATCGCCTGTGAGTGGCTTTTTCCTCACATCTTTGCCATATTCAAGCGTGTAATTAGCGCCCTCATCTGCAAAAAAGAACACCCAAACCCACTTCAAACTACTGTTCAAAGGCATCCAATTGCTCACTTCTGTAATTTGTGAGGGGATCTCTTTACCGTCTTTATTTAATAGCCTGACTTGGTCTGGCGAATAAAGTGCTCCTTTAGGAAAGGGAATCCCCAAGGTGATTGGTGCACCGTTCACATGTTTTTCTATTTTTAATGGAATACTTTCAGCGGCTAACGTCGGCAGACTGCAAACAAGCAAAAAAAGGAAGAAGATCAGGTCTAGTTTTCTCATCATTTAATAATTTGTTTATTACTATGACGGTCAGACGCTTATCTTGTACTGGGTTATTCTGAGATATTTTAAAAAAAGAGATGATTTATTAAAATGTTAAGGCTGCGGCCCCCAACACAGCAACATGATCAAGTGCAGAAGGTTCGATTTTAATCTTTTCCAGAATCGGCTGGTAGGCAAAATCAGCAAGATGTGTCCATAGAGATTCCTTAAAATAGGGGAAGGCCTTGCTTACCGATCCACCTAATACAATAATTTCTGGATCCATAGTATATAAAACGGCCTTTATCACAGCACTAAGATGTTTTCCATAGTCAAAGAAGATATCATTTGCGCGGGCATCTCCCTGTTGTGCCAGCTGGGAAAGCTGCTCCCCAGAAATTTGATGGAATTGGCTGAAGAAATTACCACTGCAATAAAATTCATAGTTATGCGCGAGGTAAGGCAACATGCCAAATTCGCCTGCGCCACAGTTTGACCCTTCATAAAGTTTCGCATTACAAATAAGTCCTGCCGCAACACCCGTTCCTAGAATCAGTCCGACAACATCAGAAAAACCCCTCCCTTTTCCATAGCGCCATTCTCCCGCTGCAAAACAGTTTGCATCATTATTTAAGTAAACGGGTAGCTGAAAGTGTTCTTCCAAGATAGCCTTCACCGGAACTTTTTTCCATGAAGGGATGTTCTGAATATCGTAAACAACTCCTGCCTTTGTATCAAGAACCCCAGGAACACCCATTCCAATGGCTCGTACGTCCATGGTGATGACTTCATTGATGCAGGAAATGATATCCTGCATCACTTCCTCTTCCGTTCCTTTCGAGCGAATCCGTTGCCCCTTGATGTCAATGAGCTCGTTTCCGCTCACTAAACCACAGCGCACATTGGTACCTCCTAAGTCTATTCCGATCACTTGCGCTTTATACATTAACAGCTTTAATTTTTGGCTTTTTATTATTTCTAAAGGAAATGACTTCATTTTTAACAAGTGGTCTTGCCCAAATCCCAACAGCTAATATATACGTTAGCATCAGGAAAATAAACAGCATTCCAGATTTCAAACTTACGGAATCTCCTATCCAACCGATAATCAGTGGAATAATAGCGCCCCCACAGATCCCCGTCACCAGGATCCCTGACACCGCACCGTGGTTTTTATCCACTGAATTTAGCGCCAAAGAAATCAGGATAGACCACATTACAGAAGCAAAAAACCCGATCATGGGAAATGCCCATAAAGAAAGCTGCGCTGAACCAAACAAAGCAATGCCCAGGCAAATAATGGCCCCTGAAGTAAAAGCCATTAATACTTTACGGCTGTCCGCAAATTTCAATACGACTAAGCCAAATAGCGTTCCAATGGTGAGCAAACCCCAGAACCAGGATACAGCACTTGCTCCCCCTACTTTAGGGTCTATCTGGTGATAGGTATATAAAAACTCTGACATCCAGTTGGCCACACCTTGCTCAAGCCCTACATAACAAAAGATGGCCAAAAAGTACAACATGATCCTCGGATTCTTGATTAGCTCCATATTAGTTTTAAGTCCCCCTACTTTTTCGCCGCTTTGCAGTTCAACTTTAGGAATCTTAATCAGCGCGATTACAGCCACCATTAAAACAGAAATGACAGCAAAAATCCAATAGAGTGAAATCCAGGGCAATGCTGGCGGTACGATAGACTCAAACAAAGTTATAACTGCACCTTTTTCAGTAGTAGGTTGTCCAATATTCAACACCAGGTAAGAATAAACCAGGGGACTTAAAAAAGAGGCCAAGCCAAAAAAGAACTGCCCAAGAACAGAATTGAAAGCAAAATGTGCTTCACCCCCCGCTACACGCAACAATGGGTTGATGGCCACCTGCAACATCGCCATTCCCACACCAATAAAGAATAGGGAGAACATATAACTGAAATAACCCGGAAATAAAACGAAAATTAATGCGCCCAGGAAGGAAATCATAAAGGCAACCGCTGTGATTGCCTTCTCCCCATACTTTTCCACCAGGATACCGGAAGGGATAGACATCACGCCGTAAGCAATAAAAAAAGCAAAAGGCAACATGGCCACTGTGGTTAAATCCAATGAAAAGCTACGAATGATATCCGGTACCAGTGGTCCGATAATGTTTGTTAAAAAGGAGATAACGAAAAAGGTCAGAAAGATGAGCCCCAGTACAATGTGATTTCTCTTCATAGCATATAAAATTAAAACTACAAGACGGCAATGCGCTGTAGTTGTACTGTTTTTCTAGACGGAAAATAAATATATTTCGAATAACACCAGGATAATATCGAAATGTCGCGTAGTGATATTCTTTCTCAACACCTTAATAGCTTCATGAACTACGTTCCTGATTGCCTGATACTGCAAGGGTAAAATTTCGGAGATCTGCTTATAAGAAAGCCCCTCATAATAATAAAGATCAACTACCTGTTTTTGCCTCTTAGTTAAATGCTGAAGGGCTAAATTCAATTCCGCATTTTGCTCTAAGGTTAGTTGATCTGAAATAAGAATGTCTTCAATATTAGATTCAAACTCCTCAATTGCCAATCCAGCTATATAATTTTTTCTTTTTGATTTTTTAATCGCGTCATATATGGTATTGGTATAAGCCCGATACAAATAACTCTTAATGGATATAATCTCAGCCAGGTTCTCACGGTTTTTCCAAAGTTTTAAGAATAAATCCTGTAAGCTATCCTCCGCCAAATCTTCATCCCCCGATAATTTAAGTCCGCACTTGTAAAGCAACATGTAATGCTTATAATAGATTTCCTTAAAGGCTAATTTATCGCCAGTTTTGAAAGATTTCCAGAGATCAACATCAGAATTACTCATTTTGGTTTATTAGATTAACATTTCAAGCGACCAAATAAGCGTTAAGTTAACAAAATTTCATTAATAAAATTATTTACGTTAAAAGGAAAATTGGGACCAGCATACATCAGCCGAGGCGCACTTCCCAGACACCGGCTACGTGGTCTTCCGGCTAAACCTCAGAATCCTTGATATATATTTTTATCTTTGTACATGGCAAATCTTTCTGTAAACATCAACAAAATAGCGACCCTGCGAAACAGTCGCGGTGGCAATAACCCAGACCTGCTCAAGGTAGCTTTAGATTGTGAACGTTTCGGCGCAGAAGGCATTACCG
>JAZQRI010000059.1:0-16063 GCA_045629455.1 Pedobacter sp.
CCGCGATGTTCAGGCTCAATAAAAGATGCAAAGAAGATAGCTGTTGTTGGATTTTCCTTTCTAATTGCAACACCCGATAATCCAACTAAGGATTTGTCATGGTACAAGGCAAACATGCCACGGAACCCATTTTCTAATAAAGAAGTCCAATCATTTTCGGTATATGTTGATTCCTTCTCGTAATTACTGCCAAACATTTCAGGATTTGTCTTTAATGCTGTAAGCCTAATTGATTTATAATCCTCCCAATGACATGGCAACAGATGTTGTAGAGTGTAACTTTCTTGTAATATATAATTCATTGTTTTGGGACTATCCATCTAGACAAATATAGAAAAACGTCTAATTGTTATATTAAAACCCCTCATGATTTAACTTAAACCGAAAATGCATATTTCAAGAACTGCACAAGTAGATTATCATTTAACGGTGGAATAATAATGTCTTTGAATATCCGCGCAACATACACGGCAAGATACCGCTAAAGAAAACGGCAAAATGTCAATAAAGTTCACAGGTGGTTAATTGGATAAGTCATCGTTTTTAATGCCTCTTTTATTCCGTTTAATTTCATCTTTCAATCGGCCAAAGCGATAGTTAAGGCTTACAGCGAATCTGCGGTGATAGGATTGATTGCTGCTGTTCTGTAGAAAATTAGGCCCGAATACCTCTTCGTTTATGTACCTGAATTTGGTGAAAGGATTGCTTACCGCCGCCGAAAGCGTGAGCTTGTTTGCAATTACGTCCTTGTTTACGCTGAAAGTCGATGCTGTAAACCCGTTGGTTCTGCCCAATGGAAGTAAAATTCCGCCCTTCCTGTAGGTAATATCCAAATTAGCTCTCCATCCTTTATCGAAACGGTATCCACTTGAGCCGAAGATATACAGGTCAACCCCAGTGTTTTTAACAGTGATGTTGTCTACAATACCGTAGAACGTTACATGTCTCAGATCGCTGTTAAAAACCACGTCCCAGTTGTCGTAAATAGGATATCTAAGGTAAACGTTGATTTTAAACACCCGACCTTTCCCATAGTTTTCATACCGTGTAAACGTGACGTTCGTAGCAGGGTCGTAAGAGGAGAATGCATTGATGACGCGGTTGAAGTACAGATAACCCAGCGCAACATTGAAAGTCGACTTGCTGGATTTTAGATAGCTGATCTGAAGCGCATTGGAGGTTATCGGACGCAGATCAGGGTTTCCACTCCGTTCGAAGTTGGGATTTGAACGGTCCACGAAGGGATTTAGCTGGGCAATCGCAGGACGTTGTATTCGTTTCGAAAAAGACACACTTAGACTGCTGCGGGCATCAAACTTCCGGTTGGCAACAACCGCTGGCACAACATTCAGATACCTCTGCTGCAACTGGGCACTGCTACCACTGTAAAGTCCCTTGATGATCGTTTGTTCCGCGCGAACCCCAGCTTTAAACTGCCAGGCTGCCGTCTGGTAGTTGTAGCTGTTGTAAACCGCCAATACGTCCTGGCTATTGTTGAATAGGTTTGAATTTGCCTGATCTTTCTCAAATGCTCCGGTAAGCGGATTTTGGTTATGATACTTAAAGTCACTTTCGTTTGTTCTGAAAATACCTTTCAAGCCAGTCTCAATTGTCAGGTTTTTTAGGGGTTGCACGTAATCGGCTTGTATCGTTTGTTCTTCCAGGCTTTCCTCATTCAGCTGCCGGTAGTCCGGATGGTCATCATTGAACTGATCAAAGAGATCTATATGGTTAAACAGCGAATTATTGCTTTTCATATACCGATATGAAAGTGTCAACAACTGATCCCTATTCGCTTTAAAGCCGAGTTGGTAATTTAGCGCCGCATCCAGCCCGGCGGCTTCAGATCCTTTGTTGTTGGATAGGCGATATCGCTGTATATCTGCGCCGCCAAGGACAGAACGCTGCGTGGTCAGTCCCGTAGATTCATTATTGCTCCAGTTCAGTTGACCGGAGATCAATTGCAACGAATCGAGCTCATAGCTCAGTTCCAGTCCCGCGTAGGCTGTGTTGCCACGGTCTGCATCCGTATTCTGTTGTTGCAAAGTTGTCGGGCTTGTACCTGTCGTCGTCCTGTTCGTTTCTCCAACGGTCTGGGGAACATTGTTCCGGCTGATGCCTGCAATTGCGGAAAGGCCGAAATCACCTTCTTTGAAGGTAAAAGATCCACCAGCTCCCAAACCACCGACGGGGCCTTTCTCACTAATATTCAGAGCGCCATGGTAGCCATTCCCTATTTCCTTATTGGTGATGATGTTGATTATTCCTGCGAGCCCTTCTGCATCATATTTGGAGGGTGGAGTGGTAATCACCTCAATGCTTTTAATGGTTGATGCAGGGATACTTCGAAGCACGTCTTTCGGATTTTTCTCTACCATCGCCGATGGTTTTCCATTGATGAAGATGCGGTAGCCTGAGCTACCTTTAAGTAAAATATTCTCCTGGCCATCGAGAGATAGGTAGGGCACCTTCCGCATCATGTCCAAAACACTGTTTACCTTACTTTGCGGATCTGCCTGAAGGTCATAGACGATCCGGTCTGCTTCTTGTGTAATCAGCGGCCGTTTTGCGGTGACAGTCACGTTTTTCAACTGCTTAACCGATGCGTACAGCACCAGATCTGCCAGTTGAATGGTCGTCTGATCTCTTACTGTAATTCGTTCAGTTAAGCTGTCCGCTTCCATCGACGATACGTTCAGCAGGTAGTCACCCTTTTCATATACCGTCAGGTTGAATTTTCCGGCAGTGTCGGCCAATGCGGTAGCGATTATTTTTTGATCGCCAGTTTTGGTGATCCGTACCGTAGCAAATTCGACTGGTCGCTGGTCAGGACCGATGATCTTGCCCGTAATTGTGTACCGGGTTTGCTGCTGACGTTTTTCCACCAAAATATTGTCGTCTATCTGACGGAAGGAGAAATCCGTGTTTTTTAACAATTCGGTAAGCGTCTGCTCAATTGTCCTGGTATTTTTTGCCAGACTGATGTTCCGGACTTCGCTGATGTCAGCTTTTCTATAGTAAAACCGTAGCGTTGTTTGTGCTTCTATTTTCTTTATTCCTGATAACAGGCTTTCGTTTTTCAGTTGCATGCTTACTTCATAACTGTTCATGCTCTGCCCATGTACGGGTACAGCAAAGATGAACTGAAAAGATATCATCAAAAGGAACGATATGAAGAGGCTTACACGCATCACCCAGATTAAGAATAGTTTATTGCTTTGTATTGCATGGCAGATATAGGCATAGACCAATCCCATGTTCCGCATTTTTGCAGAAATTTTCATAATTTTAAATGTTTTAAGTGACTACAGATTATTTGAAACCCCTTTTTAGGGAAGCCTGTGAGCCGATTGCCGTCGGCTTACAGGCTATTTGTTTTTCCGGTTTGGGGCGTTTAGTGCATATTGTTGATTTTTATCTTGTTCTTAATCGGGTTAACTGAACATATTTAGTCGCAGCCCTGGCCAGTGATGACAATAGCCCCGTCTGCCCGGGTATGGAAAGAAGCGTTGTTGAATGCGGTCATTGCATTTAAAATCTTTTCCAGTTGTTCCCCTTGTAAAGCACTGCCACTAAAGCGACAACCTTTTAAGCGCTCATTGCTAAAGGTGATTTTCACCTGAAAATGCTGTTCCAGCTGTAGGGCAGCGTCTGCAAGTGTAATGTCATCGAAAACAAGATCAGCATGCTGCCAGGCAACAACTCCTTTCGCATTTACGATCTTTTCCGTAGGTTTTCCAGTTAGGAGATTCAGGCTCAGCTGCCTGTTGGGTGTCAGAATAGCCAGCATTTTACCTTTCTGTGCCACACTCACTTTGCCGCGGGTCACGGTCACTTCAATGGTCTGCAGTTTCTGGTCTTCTTTAATGTTAAATGCCGTTCCAAGAACGGTGGTCAGTACATTGCTGGTATGAATCAGAAACGGTTTGGAAGCATCGTGCCGGATATCAAAATACCCTTCACCTGAAAGATAAACGGGTCGTGTCTTTCCTTTAAAGACCTTCGGGTACTTAAGTTCAGCACCCGAATTCAGCCATACTTTACTTCCATCTGGAAGGACGATTTGTTGCTTTTGATTCTTTGCAGCAGATATGGAAACAAAATCAGCTGCTGCTGTTCCTTTTTCTCTTGAAGACCAGAGGAAGTATAAGCTGAACGTAATCAGTAGCGCAGCAGCTATACCAGCGATTCTATACCATAGCTGATACCTAGTTGTCACAACAACTGGCTTAACTTCATCTGTCCGGATTGTCGCTTGTATATCTGAAAATACATTAGAAAGCCACTGATCCTTCGCCGGACGATCCAGCTGGTCCCATCCGGAGTTATCATTTCCGGTCTCGCTGAGCCATTGTTCAATGCGTTGATTCTCCTCTTCAGAGGTTTCTTGTTTTAGATAGCGATCCAGTAGATTTTGGAGACGATTGCGGTTCATGATCATCTAATTTCACAATAGTCGTTTGAAACCAGATGTAGTACCATAAGAAATGAAGATTTTTATAAGGTAGTCTGATCTACAGCAGAGACCATAGCGTAAGGGCGGTGATTGGCAAGATTGTCAACGATTGACGAAGGTGCTTTAAAGCAACTGTCAGCTGGTTTTTAACCGTTTGCTCTGAGAGCTGCAATCGATCCGCTATTTCTCTGATGCTGAGATTGCTTTCCCGGCTCAACCGGTAGATCTCTTTTACTCTTGGGGATAGTCCTTCAAGTGCTTGTTCAATGGTCTTTTCCAATTCCCTGACTGCAATTCTCTGGTCAACTTCAGGTTCCAGGCTTGCGTTTAAACCCGCTAAAGCCTTTGCATATTCTTCACGTGTGATATTCTTTCTGATCTTATCAATGATGCGGGAACGAACTTTCGTAAACAAATAACCTTCTAGAGTCTGATGGATGATCAAGCTTTTCCGCTCTTGCCAAAGCCCCACAAACAAGTCGTGAATGACATCCTGCGCGTCATCCAGGTTGTACAACTTAGCCGCCGCAAAGCCGGCTAGCTTTTCTGCATACCGGTTGTAAATCTCCGTAAAAGCCTCCTCGGAATCCTCATGTAGAAGATGTGTCAGCTGAAGATCAGTTAAAGAAGGGTATGCGATCATGGAGTTTTAGAGTTCTTCTTGTCGGGTAAGTTACAAGAAATGATGTTCCGTTCAAATAGTTGCGTGTGTGCTGCTGAAACGATCTGTCCATGTCCCGGACCTTTCCGGCTTTTGACCGGATTACTCGCGTTCAGCTCCTCAACTTTACCGGCTTTAGCGTACACTTTCCCGGCTGCTCAATACAACATGACGGTGAAACAATTTGATAATCTAAGATCAAGGTTCAGTTAACACCACAACAACACCTTCGTGCCATAAATAATTCAACTTAATTATGGTCAGAAATTTACTATTAACGGTGTTGTTATTGTGTGCCTGCGTGAAGAACCCGCTGCTCGCTCAAACCACCCAGGCATCCATTCTGGGTGTCGTCACCGATCAGGAAAAGAAGCCGATACCAGGCGCTTCCGTTCAGGTCAAAAACAACTCGACAGGTTTTACCACCAGAACAGCGACAGATGCTCAGGGAACGTTTACTTTCAAGGAGCTTCCATTGGGTGGTCCATATTCCGTTACCGTCATCTCCATCGGCTTTGGTGAGCAAACCAGAACGGGCTACACGCTGAATTTTGGCGACGTCGTCAGGGCAGACATCAACATGCAGGAGGCTTCACAAAGTCTGGAAACGGTACAGGTTTTCGGATCGGGCCTGAGAAATAAGGTTCAGAACTTTGGTGCATCCACAGAAATATCAGCCAAAACCATGAACCAGCTACCCGTAAACGGACGTAACTTTTCCAATTTAATGGACTTGTCGCCCTTAAGCAGGGGTAATGGCATTGCCGGGCAACTCGCCTCATCAACCAACTATACCATCGACGGGATGAGTGCCAAGAACCCGACGTCATCGGGAAGTACAACCAGCCGGAGCGGCGCACCATATTCCATCTCCATAGAGGCAGTCCGCGAATTCAAGGTCGTAACCAACCAGTATGACGTGACGCTTGGAAGAGCGGGTGGGGGTACGGTTACGGCAGTTACCAAGTCGGGAACAAACACCGTTGGCGGTAGTGCCTTTATGTACGGCAGGGCGGACTGGCTCGCGAGCCCTTACGACATCAGGGGTATAAAGCGCGACAACGACTTCTCGACCTATCAGTATGGATTTACTTTGGGTGGACCGATCATCAAAAATAAACTGCACTACTTCGTCGGACTCGATCACCAGAAAGATTCCCGCCCGCTAATCATTGCGGATGTTAATGGTCCGGAGGATGAGGCGAGGTTCAGAATCACGAACGGTACACTGGAAGAGTTCCTGTCTATAGCAAGGGAAAAATATGGTGTCTCCAATTCACCTCAGTATGGTACGTTCGACAGGAAACGTGGCAGTGACGCGGCATTCGCCCGCTTGGACTGGCAGATCAACGAGAAGAATCTCTTAACGGTCCGCGACAACTATACCAACGACAGAAACCCGCTTGGATTGGGAGACAATACCGCCATCAACTTCTTTGAAAGTTACGGTAACGACAAGAATGTAGACAACAGCTTGCTGGCTACTTTACGTTCTACGATCAGCAGCAAAATAACCAATGAACTGAAAGTACAGCATCTGTACACCTATCAGGCGAGTACACAGAACGACCAGCTGGGCTTTGCGATTCCAAGAGCGGTTGTCGGGAACGTTCAATCGACATTGTCGGATGGTACGGCAGCAAATACCGCCATACAGATCGGCGGTCACCGGTTCGGGCAGGAAGGTTTTACCAATAACGTGTTCCAGTTGGTGGATAACCTCTATTACAACACAGATAAGGTAAAATACACTTTCGGTGTCGATGCGATGTACACCAATGCAGAATCACTTTACGGCAGCGAGGTTAACGGCCGTTTTGAATATACAAACTCCACTGCAGGTTCCTCATTGCAAAACTTTGAGAACATGATTCCCAACAGATTCTACCGTGAAGTACCTCTGGTTGCGGATCCGACCGTTAAAGCCGGCATCTGGAATGCCGCTGTCTATGGGCAGATGCAAACGAAACTGGCCAAAGGCCTGGAGTTTGTCGGCGGTTTGCGACTGGATTACAGTACCTACCCAACATCCCCGCTTAACCAGACGTTGCTGGACGAGGTTGGTGTGCGGACAGACAACAAGTTGAAACAGTTTCTTGTCCAGCCAAGAATTCAGTTCAACTGGGACATCAATGAGAACCGGACCGATTTCGTTCGTTTCGGAGCAGGTATATTTGGGTCTGACGTGAACAACTACGTGACCATCAACAACCTGACCTTTGATGGTACACATCTGGCGACTGTAGATGTGTTTGGTGCCGATGTTCCAACGCCCAACTTCGTTGGATACCGGAATGGAACTGTTGCGGCGCCGACATTGGCTGCCTACCAGGTGCCGACGATCAACACCTATGCGGACGATGCGAAGATCCCGGTGGTGTACAAAGCAAACTTATCGTACAGCAAGCTGATCGGCGACAGGTTCAAAGTTGGAATCACGGGCTATGCAAGTTTAGGACGCCACAATTATATGTACGTAGACCGCAACATGGTGGCAGATCCATTCTTCACCCTGCCAAATGAAGACAACCGCGGGGTATTTGTGCCGGTCATGCCAGGCAATGGCGCTCCAGACTGGAAGACCGGCCGTATCAGCGACAAGTTCGGGCGGGTACTGGAATTAAATAGTAAAGGTAAGGTGAATCAGTTTGCGGTCGTGATTGATGCCAAATGGCGCTACTTTAAGGATGGTGAAATCTCGGGAAGTTACACCTGGAATGACACCAGGGACAATACTTCATACAATGGAAACGTGGCAAACTCTGCAACTTTATCGCTCCCGGTTAAAGACGATCCGAGAGATCTGAGTACCATGAGTTATTCCGACAATCATTTTAGAAGTAAGATCGTCATTTACGGTACACTTCCGACTTTTAACGGCATTACTGTCGGCGTTCGTTATTCTGGAATTGGCGGTACACGTTACAGCTTACTATCCGGTGCAAACAACAATGGAGACTTTGTGGCGACGAATGACCTGGCGTATATCTTTGACAGAAACGATCCAGGTGTACCTCAAAACGTACGTACAGGTTTACAGGCGATATTGGATAACCCTGCGGCGAGCCAGAGCTTGAAAGATTATATCAATACGTACGGAGGCAAAATTGCGGAACGTAACGGCGGTATCAATGATTTCTTTGGCATTGTAGATCTAAGGATCAGCAAGAAATTCAATTTATATAAATCCCATAACATTGAAGTTTCCGGTGATATCTTCAACTTTGCGAACTTGTTGAACAAGAAATGGGGTGTAAACGAAAGCTTAGGAAACCAGGCCTTATACGCTTTAAACGGGAGCGCTGAGAAACCAGCGACTGCAACTTCACCGGCCGTGCCTGCGGTTCCAAACTACAATGCAGCTGCACGGGCATTCAACTATCGGGTGAATAACTCCGGAATTGTCAATCCTTCCGGAAATCCTTACCAGTTCCAGATTGGTTTGAGATACGGATTTTAGGCCGGCAGGCTGCGCTTTGCGCGATTATAATATAAAGCCTTGTAAGGTCCTTACAGAAAGCCCCTTCACAGTTGATGTGTTGGGGCTTTCTCCTTACGATTCCTGTTTGCGGGCAAGTTCATCCTTAAGATCATGAGTTCTGATCCTTTCGTATCTCAGGAGTTTCAAGCCTGATCACGTTACGTGATTGTGCCCGCAAGTCGGCTCGAATAGGATGGTAATTATCTCCTGTACACGACCGGAATTTAGGGGGAGTCTAGCCGGACCCTACCCGGACCTTACCCGCACCTTACCCACACAAACAGCGGGTAAGGTGTGGGTATTGTGCGGCTGATGCCGGTGCGGCATTCGGGCGCTTTTAGTCGCTGAAAAAAGGCTGTTAAATTCTTGTTACGGGAAGAAATTTATACAGCTGTTTCACCGATTTTTTAAAATATTCTTTGTTTACATAAGCTATTAATCGTAATATTGCAATAAGGCTATGGGACTAACAAAAACAGAGATATTTACAGCGGAGCAGAATCAGCTCGCACAGCTATTAAAAGCAATGGCTCACCCGGCAAGGATCGCAATCCTGCAGCGGATTCTCATGTCGAATACCTGCATTTGCGGCGATCTGGTGGAAGAACTCGGGCTTGCGCAGGCGACGATATCGCAGCATCTGAAAGAACTCAAGAATGCTGGCATCATACAGGGCAATATAGAAGGGGTGAGCGTTTGTTACTGCATAAACCCGGAAACATGGAAAATGATGAACACACAGATTTCAGCTTTTTTAGGGGCGTATAAAGGTCCTGCAACCTGCTGCTAGCTTTTTTTGCCTTTATCAATCGTTAAATTGCAATATATAAACTACTAAATAAAAGCATTATGAAATTATCAGAGATAAAAAGCCACCTGGCTCAGGCGGAAAGCGTAAACTTTCAATTGGAAAATGGCACTATGGTTCCGGAGCATTTCCATGTAACCGAAGTAGGCATCATTAGGAAAGACTTTATCGATTGCGGCGGTACCGTACGCCATGAAAAGGTAGCGAACTTCCAACTTTGGGATGCCAACGATTATGAACATCGCTTAAAAGCAAACAAGCTACTGAACATCATTTCCTTATCTGAGAAAGTGTTGGGCATGGAAGATCTGGAAATAGAAGTGGAGTATCAGGGCGAAACTATTGGCAAATACGACCTGGGTTATGACGGCAAGAACTTCTTGCTTCTTGCCAAGAAAACGGCATGCCTGGCGCAGGATCAATGTGGGGTACCCGAGGTAAAACAAAGAGTAGCACTTCAAAATCTGGCGGTTTCGGGTGACGTATGTACTCCTGGGGGAGGTTGCTGCTAATATTCGCATCATGGTGAACAATAAGATTTTTGAAATGCTTCCCGAACATTGGGATGCGGTAGCCGCCATTTACGAGCAAGGCATCGCGACCCGGCAGGCTACATTTCAGACCGCCGCGCCATCCTGGGAAGAATGGGACAAGGGCCATTTGGCTCAGTTGAGGTATGTTTTTCTGCAGGACGGGAAAGTTGCCGGCTGGGCGGCATTGTCACCGGTTTCGGGAAGGTGTGTGTATGCAGGCGTCTGCGAAGTAAGTGTGTACATTCATGAAGATTACCGCGGACAGGGTGTAGGAAAGCTGTTGCTACAGAAGTTAATCGACGAGAGCGAAACGCAGGGCATCTGGACACTCCAGTCAGGCATATTTCCAGAAAACCAGGCGAGCATCGCTTTACATGAAAAGCTGGGTTTTAGAAAAGTAGGACACCGGGAGAAGATCGGCAAGATGGATGGCGTTTGGCGCGATACCGTGCTGATGGAGCGTAGAAGTAAGCGAACCGGCTTATAAAGAATAAAGACAAGGTTAATAAGACAGAATAATAAGGGATGAAAAAAATACTGGTGCTCTGCACGGGAAACAGTTGCCGCAGTCAGCTAGCAGAAGGATACCTGCGGCATTTCGCCGAAGGAAGGGCAGAGGTTTATAGTGCGGGGATTGAGACGCATGGCGTAAATCCAAAAGCAATTGCAACCATGAAAGAAGATGGGATTGATATCTCCGGGCATACCTCCAACAACATTAATGAATATCAGGATGTAAATTTCGACTACCTGATTACGGTTTGTGATCATGCACGCGAAAGCTGTCCGTATTTTCCAACACAGGCAGAGAAATTCCACTATAACTTTCCCGATCCCGCGAAAGCGTCCGGAACGGAGGAGGAAGTGCGGGCGGAATTTAGAACCGTGCGGGACATGATTAAGACCTATACGCAGGAGTTCATTCAAAAGCATTTATAAAACATGTCTGCAAACAACTGCGCACCTGCGCATCAAAGGAAAAAGCTTAGCTTTCTGGACCGTTATCTTACGTTATGGATATTTCTGGCCATGGGTATCGGCATAGCGACAGGCTATTTTCTTCCATCTTCCTCGGGATTGATCAATTCCTTTTCCAGCGGAACCACCAACATTCCTTTGGCGATCGGACTGATCCTGATGATGTATCCGCCATTGGCGAAGGTGAAGTATGAAAAAATGGGAGAGGTGTTTAAAGATGTTAAGGTGTTGAGCGTTTCGCTGATCCTGAATTGGGTGGTCGGGCCTATTTTAATGTTCTTCCTGGCCATCACGTTCCTGCGGGATTACCCGGAATACATGGTCGGGCTGATCCTTATTGGTCTGGCGCGATGCATTGCGATGGTTGTGGTGTGGAATGAACTTGCAGAGGGCAACCGCGAATATGCCGCGGGTTTGATCGCACTCAACAGCATCTTTCAGGTGCTCCTATACAGTGTGTTTGCCTACATTTTCATTACCGTACTTCCGCCTTTCTTTGGGCTGAAGGAGCTGGAAGTAAATATTACGATTGCAGAGATCGCAAAGAGTGTAGGGCTATACCTAGGCATACCATTTGCCATGGGCATCATCAGCCGGTATGCACTGATCAGGTTAAAAGGTGAAGCGTGGTTTCAAAACACGTTTATTCCTTTCATTTCCCCAATCACACTTATTGCCTTGCTGTTTACAATAGTCGTCATGTTTAGCCTGAAGGGCGAACTGATCGTAAGGATACCACTTGACGTGCTGCGGATTGCCGTACCGTTGGTCATCTATTTTTCCCTGATGTTCGTGCTCAGCTTTTTTGCCGGCCGTTACTTCGGGGCGGACTATTCAAGAAGTACCTCCATTGCTTTTACCGCAACAGGTAACAACTTTGAACTAGCCATTGCTGTTGCCATTGGCGTATTCGGGATCAACTCCGGCCAGGCCTTTGCCGGTGTCATCGGGCCACTGGTTGAAGTTCCGGCATTAATTGCACTTGTGAACCTGGCTTTTTACTTCCGCAAGAGGTTCTATCCAGAGAAAAGCTTAGTGCGATAGCGGAAAAATCATCTGTCTTCTCGTGGCGTTTGTACAGGGTTTGAACGCACCCATAGCCTTGGGATACAAAAGCTACTTCCAGAAACCCCGTATGAGTTTTCAGCTATAGGAGCAAAGAATTCAAGATGATGAAGGCTTCATCGCTGCATAATTCAACAGATACTCCGTGAATTTTGCTAGTTTTGTCTAAAATTTACAGCATGAACCTTGTCATAAAAGGCGTAACTATTGCCGACCCCAATAGCCAGTTCAACCAGCAAGTATGTGATGTTCGTATTACACAGGGCCGGATTGATGAAATTGGAAACAACTTACAAACCTTAGACGAAGAAGAAGTATTTGATGGGAAAGGTTGCTTTTTGTCTCCCGGATTTTTTGATTTAAACTGTGCCATTGGCGATCCCGGATATGAAACACGGGAAGACATCCAGACCGCTACAGCTGCGGCGCAGGCCGGCGGATTCACCGGGATAGCGGTCCTGCCGCATACCCAGCCGGTATTGCACTCTAAAGCAGAGATCGAATACATTGTAAATCGTGCGAAAAACAACCTCGTGTCTGTGTACCCTTTAGGTGCCATCAGCAGGGACCTTGCCGGCAAAGAACTTGCAGAGCTCTTTGATATGCAGCAGGCAGGAGCCGTCGCTTTTACAGATGGAAACCGGCCGATTGCGGATGATGGTTTCATGAGCAGGGCACTTCAGTATGCAAGTGGGGTAGACGCCTTGTTGATGGTCTATCCGGAAAATGCTTCCATCGCCGGTAAGGCACAGGTGAATGAAAGCCGGAATAGCGTGCTGCTGGGCATGAAAGGTCTTCCGGCCCTTGCCGAAGAAATGCAGATCTCCAGGGATATCTTCCTGGCGACGTACCACGCCAGCCCGCTGCACATCAGCACCATCTCCACTGCAGGTTCAGTTGCATTGATTAAAAAAGCGAAGCGTGACGGCGTAAAAGTAACCTGTGATGTTGCTGCGCACCACCTCGTGTTCACCGAAGAGTTATTAAACGATTTCGACAGCAACTATAAAGTTAAGCCACCGCTGCGGGCAAAATCAGACGTGAAAGCATTGCTTTCCGGACTGAAAGACGGTACCATTGATGCGGTAACCTCGCAGCACCGCCCGCATGAAATTGAACATAAAGATGTAGAATTTGAGATTGCTTCTTATGGCATTCTCGGCCTGCAAACGGCCTTGCCGCTCTTACTGAAAGCAGGAATGGACCCTCAGCAGATCGCTGAAAAGCTTGCCATAGCACCAAGAAGGATCTTAAAAATGAATATTCCCGTTCTTCAGGAAAACATGGAGGCGAACTTCTGCGTTTACAATACACAGGAGCGCTGGTTGTATGATGCAGCGAGCAACGCGTCGAAGTCCGGAAATTCACCACTACTCAATCAACAACTTACCGGAAAAGTTAAGCTGGTATACAACAACAATCAATTTAAAATATATGGATAGCAAAGTACAGAGTGCGCTAATCGCGTCGTTAGATAAATTTGCAGAAAAGTCAGGTCAGGAGTCCGTACAACTGGAAGAGAACCTGGTAGAGGTGTTTAGTAAAGACCTGGGTTTCCTGGAGAAAGTAGAAGAGTTTGACGACGCTTTCGACGCCTATCCTGCATTTGAAGAACTTAGAGAAGTGTTTTTTGATTTGTTGATGATTAACTTCTTCGCAAGCGACATCAAGAAACTCGAAGAAGATTACCTGGAAACGGATGAGTGGGCCAATATTGAAGAGGAAACCATAGACCGCGGTACGGAGCTTTTAAACCTCCTGCTGTACATCAATGAATGCCATGACGAGGGCATTAAGCCGGAGCTGGACGACTTCCTGAAAGAGTTCCTGTTGGTTGAAGAAGATGAGTTCCAGGACGAATTCCACATCTATGAAGACCTGATCAGCAACCAGCAGCTGGTCGACAGCAGCGTGGAGGATATCTGCAGCCATGCCGGCATGATCGAACTTGGAGAAGAAATGGAAGAGCTTTTTGTGCCTTTCATGACCTTCTTCCACCAGCCGAAATCGAACGAGAAAGTGCTGCAGGACCTCGAAGAATACAGTCAGAACCCAAGCTTTGACGTTGCAGTTTACACGTTAATTGCTAACTTTAACGAAAATAAAGTTTAGCCAAACAACACTCAACTCTCTACCATGGACAGCCCATTTGAAGCCAAACCCGTAAACCCGAATATGCTGGCGTTTAAAGCCGCCATCACCTATTCCGTTTATTTTTTAGTACTCCTTTTCCTTTTCAAATGGATCGGCATCGACAACAATGATCCGAATATGCCGGTTGCAGAAAAGGTGATCAGTTTTGTTGCCAGTTATGTGCCATTCATATTGGCTATACTGTTTGTGCAGAGTACATTTAAGAAAGAACTTGGAGGCTTTATTACCTTCGGGAAAGCTTTTTCGGCAGGTTTTAAAGTGGCCGCATATACCGGGTTGTTCCTGGCGATATTGCTGATCTTCTACTATAAAGTACTTGATCCGGAAGCCTACGTGGCCATCATGGATACGGCTATAAAAACTGCAGGAGACGACGAGAACAAGGTTAAAGGCGTAGAGATGATGCGCCCGTACATGATCTTCTTCATCGGTTTCGGTGCAGCCATCAGCTACACATTTTTCGGGCTGATCATCAGCCTGATCGGCGCCGCCGTACTGAAAAAGGAGAAGCCGTTATTTTTTGATTCAGAAGCTTAAATACATAAATAAAACATCAGCCAATATACACTGGGCGGCCGGTTCTTTTCATAAGATCTGTGTCAACAACCAGGGTATGTTGGCTTTTTTGTTGGCTGACCTTATCAATTGTCATTTAAATTGACAAAATTTGCCCTTTGTTTCAATGTAACAAACAAACATGGATATATCTGTTGTCGTTCCCTTATATAATGAAGAAGAATCACTGCCAGAATTAACTGCCTGGATCGCGGAAGTCATGAACGCTAATGATTTTTCTTATGAAATCCTTTTCATAGATGACGGAAGTACGGATGCGTCGTGGACGGTTATTGAACACTTAAAGAAGCAGTTCGATGCGGTAAAAGCAATCAAATTCAGAAGGAACTACGGGAAGTCGGCCGCCCTGAATGTAGCGTTCGAAGCCGCAAAAGGCGACGTGGTGATTACCATGGATGCCGACCTTCAGGATAGTCCGGATGAGATTCCGAACCTGTACCGCAGAATTAAAGAAGAGAAATACGACCTGATTTCCGGCTGGAAGAAGAAACGTTACGATCCGATCAGCAAAACCATTCCGACGAAGCTGTTTAATGCGGCGACGCGGAAAATGTCCGGGATTGAGCTGAACGACTTCAACTGCGGGCTGAAAGCCTACCGGAAAGATGTGATCAAGACCATAGAAGTTTACGGGGAAATGCACCGTTATATACCCGTTATTGCAAAATGGGCGGGGTTTAAGAAGATCGGGGAGCAGGTGGTTGAGCACCGTGCCCGTAAATATGGCGTAACGAAGTTCGGCATGAGCCGTTTCATCAATGGATTCCTGGATCTGTTGTCTATATTCTTTGTGGGCAAGTTTGGCAAGCGGCCGATGCACTTTTTCGGCTCCCTTGGGGTGTTGAGCTTTGTCCTGGGGGTCGTCATCGCCCTTTGGATGATCGCAGAAAAGTTGTACCACATTGCCGCGCATATCCAGATTAAACGGGAAGTGACCGACCAGCCGCTGTTCTACATAGCACTGGTGGCCATCATTGTGGGGTCACAAATGTTCCTGACCGGCTTCGTTGCAGAACTCGTCACACGGAACGCGCCGGAGCGCAACCAGTATCTTATTGAAAAAGAATTGCTGTAAACATGTTTTTTTCCATCATTATTCCTTTATATAACCGTCCGCAGGAGATAGACGAGTTGCTGTTCACGCTGACCAAGCAATCGTATACGCAGTTTGAGGTATTGGTTATTGAGGACGGCTCTGCAAAAGACGCCCGGGCGATTATGGAAAAATATGCGCATCAGCTCGACATACAATATTATTTTAAAGAAAACGAGGGGCAAGGCTTTACGCGGAACTACGGCTTAGCCAGGGCAAAGGGCGACTACTTCGTGGTGTTTGATTCCGACTGCCTGA
>JAZQRI010000060.1:0-77543 GCA_045629455.1 Pedobacter sp.
TTGACCATCGATTTGGGCGGTTCACATGTATTGAATAAAAAAGGTGATGAGATGGGCCTTTTCGCCCATTATACCAGGCAGGTAAGTGATGATAAAGGCCAAGAGGTCATATTAATAGCTGATCGGATTGCTGGCGTAGGCGGTTTTTACTCTTATTGGATTAAACCCATGAGAATTGGGCTAATGGGAAGAATTACACAGAATTTTTCTGGTAAAAATAGATTTGCAGGTACAGCCGTTCAAGTGGGCGTGAATTTTTTGATTCCAACACATCATTAATCAGATATAAGAGTGAATGCCACTGGTACTGTCAATTTATTTACACATCATTATCATTTTAATACTTTCTTAAAATCATCTAATTTTGAACAATAATATTTTAATAGTCAGCGGCAACACATCGCACTCACTCGCTTTCATCCATATAACAATTAATTGAATATCTCTCCGCATCAATAATACAAAATGCGCTGATACTAGTTTTGTCTTCATAAAATGCCCCATACTTGTTTAAAGCAGCCAGGTCATCACCTATACACCAACATATTTGCTTGTAATGAGCCGAACTTGGCGGTTTCATGCCTAATATAAAATTATTGATCATCAGTTATTATAAATTTCAATCGCAGAAGCATTGATCTCACTGATTTATCTAGCAAACAGCGACAAGTACATCTTGCACTCATAAGTGAGGGGCTTAAGCTTTAGACTTTTAAGCAATAATTAATCCCCTTCCAGCATTTGAATAAACTAATGTTTGTCGGTTATTCCGTACCGTGATCGCTGGAATTTTTGTACTCTGCTCATCCTTAGGCAAACCATGATGCAACTTCTTCCTTGGTCGGCATTGCCGCGTCCATCTTTAACTTCTTTCTCAATCCGCCTAAATCATTGAAGACCTTGTTTGGATTAGCTGTTTTTAAATCTTCTATTGTGTTGAAGCCCATCTTACGGATCGCAGCAACCCATTCCAACGGGATACCTGCATTAACAAAGTCCTGATCATCGGTAACTTTCGCTTTCTTTTCCGGACGCATTTGAGGGAAAAATAAAACCTCCTGAATGGTTGATTGATTGGTCATCAACATTACCAAACGGTCAATGCCAATGCCAAGTCCGGAGGTTGGAGGCATACCATATTCCAGTGCACGTACAAAATCTTCATCCATCACCATGGCATCAAAATCCCCCCTTGCAGCCAGTTTTAACTGATCTTCAAAACGCTCTTTCTGATCGATTGGATCGTTAAGCTCTGAATATGCATTGCCTATTTCCTTTCCATTAACAAACAATTCAAAACGCTCGACCAAACCTTCTTTACTCCGGTGTTTTTTGGCAAGTGGCGTCATTTCAATAGGGTAGTCGGTTATGTAGGTAGGTTGAATCAGGTTGGCTTCGACCTTTTCACTGAATATTTCATCAATAAGCTTTCCGCGACCCATGGTTGCATCTATTTCTATCCCAAGGCTCTTGCAAGTTTCTTTAAGCTGTTCTTCAGTCATAGCCGAGACATCAACGCCGGTATACTTTTGGATGGACTCGTACATAGTTAACTTCTCGTACGGACCAGCAAAGTTGATTTTGTGCTGGCCTACGGTCACCTCTGAAGTGCCATGGATGGCATTCGCGATCCGCTCCAGGCAGGTTTCAACCATTTTCATCATCCATATGTAGTCTTTGTAGGCGACATAGATTTCCATCGCCGTATACTCCGGATTGTGGGTTCTGTCCATACCTTCATTACGGAACATCTTACCAAATTCAAATACGCCATCAAAGCCGGCGACGATCAATCTTTTCAGATACAGTTCATTTGCAATTCTCAAGTACAATGGCATGTCCAGTGTATTGTGATGTGTTACAAAGGGCCGGGCTGCTGCACCACCATGAATAGGTTGTAGAATTGGCGTTTCTACTTCCATCCAACCTTGCTCGTTGAAGTAATTACGCATTGTGTTTATTACTTTCGAACGGTTGATGAAGATCTGTTTGAAGTTTGGATTCACAGTCAGATCAACGTATCGCTGCCTGTAACGGAGTTCCGGATCGGTAAAGCCATCGTAGATATTCCCCTCTTCGTCACGCTTCACAATTGGAAGGGGCTTTAAAGATTTTGATAAAAGCTTAAATTCTGTAACGTGAATAGATATTTCTCCGGTTTGAGTTGTAAATGCATAGCCTTTCACACCTATAAAATCGCCAAGATCTAATAACTTCTTAAATACAGTATTGTAGATCGTTTTATCTTCTGTCGGACAAAGATCGTCTCGCTTTAAATAAATTTGAATTCTACCCGTAGAATCCTGAAGCTCAACAAACGCAGCGCTTCCCATAATCCTTCTGGTCATTATTCTTCCAGCGAGGCTGACTTGCTCAAATGCAGCAGGATTCTGCTCGTAATTTGCCAGTATATCGGCCGCAGTCGCATTAATCTCGTAGGCCTCTGCAGGATAAGGATCTATACCGAGGTTTCTAAGTTCAGTTAACGCGTTTCGACGGGTTATTTCTAGTTCTGATAAACTCATAATGAATGTGTATTCGGGGTTGCCGAAGAGAAATGAAGATTAAATAATCGCAAAAATAGTAATTCTAATCTGCTTCTAAAGCTACTTTGTACATCTCGTTAATGGCTTCGGCATACTTCCGCTCGATAACTTTTCGTTTTGCTTTCAATGTCGGAGTAATCTCACCTTCCTCCATACTGAAGGGGTTACGTTTTAGTTTAAAGTTCTTAATGCGCTCAAACTTTGCGAGCTCGTTGGAGAGTTTTCTAATGTCTTGGTTTATCCAAGTAACAATTTCTTTGTCTTCAATGAAAGTTTCGGGCTGCAGGAAAAAAGATTCAGGAAGATTAAACTGTTCCTGAAGACTCTCGCGATTCGGAATAACAATCGCCGTCAGGTATTCTCTTTTATCGCCGATTAAAAATATTTGTTCAATCTTCAAACTTTTCAGATAAATGTTTTCCACGGGAGTAGGGTATACGTTTTTACCGTACGCATTCACAATCATGTTTTTAAGACGATCTGTAATTTGGAGATTACCTTTGTAGAAGCGGCCTATGTCACCGGTATGAAACCAACCATCTTTATCTATCGCCTCAGCTGTCTCTGCAGGCTTATTGAAATAGCCCTTCATTACACAGTGACCACGGACGATCACTTCGCCTTCCCGACATTCAAAATCTTCTTTGAAAGACTCATGGGTCTGTATGTTGATGATTTCTTTTGTGTCTACATCCTGAATTCCAACCTCTATACCTGGGATCACTCTTCCAACTGTGCCGTACACTTGCCTGTGGTATTCTGTAACAGACATTACTGGCGATGTCTCTGTTAGTCCAAATCCTTCTAGAATTTTAATGCCCAGATTGCCAAAGAATTCTCCTACGTTCTTAGGGAGAGCGGCTCCTCCGGAGATCATGAATTTTAAACGTCCACCAGTTTTTTCTTTTATTTTACTGAATACAAGTTTCTCTGCAGCCTTCTGCTGCAGTGTAAGACTTATGCTCGGGTTACCGCCAGATTCTTTGATGCTTCGGTAGCGTGCGCCTGTGGCAAGTGCCCAGAGGAAAATTCTGGCTTTCATCCCACCTTCCGCTGTTCCACTTTTTATGGCTTTGTCATGTATACGTTCCAACAGCCGCGGCACACAGCTCATCACTGTAGGCTTTATCTCTGCCATATTTTTCGCTAGGAGTTCAAGGCTTTGTGCATATGCGATTTTACAACCCTGCGCACAGCAGACGTGATAGGTTGCGGTACGTTCGAATACGTGTGACAGGGGGAGGAACGATAAGAATACATCATCCTTATCTATCACCGGGATCTGCTGCAAACACACTTTGACATTTTCTACAAAATTTCCATGAGACAGCATAACACCCTTTGGTGTACCGGTTGTTCCTGACGTATAGATGAGAGAAGATATATCTGAAGGTCTCAATGCATCACGTAGTTCATGTATCTTACCTTCCTGTTCAGCCGTAATCGGTGTACTCGGGTAAATAATTTCATTAAACCCAATGACTTCGGTTCTGATATCTGTAGGGATATTTATTTTTTCAAAATCTGCGAAAGCAGGAAAGATATATAGCAGTTCCCGGCAATTTGCAGCAATTTTAATGATCTTCTTGAATAAGAAAGGGTTTCCGACAAGGATGGCTTTAATGCCAGAATCGTTGATGATATACTCAACTTCGTGTTCAGAAAGGGTAGGGTAGATCGAGACGTTGATGGCACCAATCTGTTGGATGCCTTGATCATAATACACATACTCCGGAGAATTCTCTATCATCAAGCCTAGTCTGTCCCCTTTTACTATTCCTTTTGCAATAAAATAAGCGGACACGGCATCTGCTTTGCTCAGGGTCGCTGAAAAGGAGATTTCTTCCCATTCCGTATTCTTCTTATGGATCAGAAAAGTTTCCTCAGGATTGTGAATATTTTCTACTACATTTCTTAACAGACTTGGAACTGTAGAAAATTCGGTAAAGGTTACCATACAACTAATTTTGGTTAAACGCAGAACGCAATGATAAACTTTTCAAGTTTAAGATGCAACCTGCAAAATGCTGGGCAAAATTAATCATTTCTTATTGTTAAACGGTACTGAACATTCACATAGCAGGAGCGGCAACAAGGGTGCGGGCCTAAAATGAATAAAGGGGCTCAAGGCCCCTTTATACTTAAAAGTTAGTCGTTATACAGAGAAACTCTCTCCGCAACCGCATGAGCGGCTGGCGTTCGGATTATGAAAATTGAATCCTTTTCCGTTTAACCCATCTGAAAAGTCAAGTTCCGTTCCGGCGAGATATAAAAATGATTTCATATCCAGCGCTATTTTGATACCTCTGTCTTCAAAAAACTGATCTCCAGTTTTCTCTTCGTTATCAAAATCAAGGTTGTAGGATAATCCCGAACAACCCCCACCTTTAACAGAAACACGGAGGAAATAATCGGCACCCATGTTTGAGTCCTGCATCAGATGATCGATTTTGCTTTTCGCTTTTTCAGTGATTGTGATCATTCTAGTTTATTTTTTAAACCGCAGTATATTCTTTAGTACCAAAACTGTACCAAATGAATATTCTAGTGATGAGATTTAGCTAGCTCAATTGGCTCCATACCGTTTTTAACACGGTAGTCGTTAATTGCCGATTTAATTGCATCTTCTGCCAACACGGAACAGTGAATCTTAACCGGCGGTAAAGCAAGTTCTTCAACGATGTCCATGTTGTCTATGGTTAATGCTTCATCAACAGTCTTTCCTTTTAACCACTCTGTAGCCAAAGAAGAAGATGCGATCGCAGAACCACAACCGAAGGTCTTGAACTTTGCATCTGTGATCACGTTGTTCTGATCTACTTCAATTTGTAAACGCATCACGTCCCCACATTCCGGTGCACCAACTAAGCCCGTTCCTACTGATTTACTATCTTTATTTAAAGTACCAACGTTTCTTGGGTTGGTATAATGTTCCATTACTTTTTCTGAGTATGCCATTTTATTTTCCTCCGGGCCATACGGCCTATATAAATATTGTTAACTGATTTTTCCCAAAGCTTAGTGCTCTGCCCACTCAATTTTACTTAAGTCTATTCCTTCTTTGAACATTTCCCATAGCGGCGAAAGATCCCGTAGGTGCAGCACTGCTTTTTTAGTGTTTTCAATTGCATAGTCCACTTCTTCCTCTGTTGTGAATCTTCCCAGACCGAAACGGATTGAAGAGTGCGCCAGGTCATCTGAGAGACCCAGGCTTTTCAATACATAAGATGGTTCCAGCGAAGCTGATGTACATGCCGATCCTGAAGATACGGCCAGATCCTTCATTGCCATCATCAATCCTTCACCTTCTACATATTTGAAAGAAATGTTTGCTACGTGTGGTAACCGGTGTTCCCTATTTCCATTAACATAACTTTCTTCCAGTTCAGTAAGGCTTTTTTCAAGTTTGTCTCTTAATGCAGATAGACGAACAGCTTCATCAGCCATCTCTAAACGGCACAATTCACAAGCTTTACCCAGTCCGACAATTCCAGGAACGTTCAATGTTCCCGAACGCATTCCACGCTCGTGGCCACCACCATCGATCTGAGCAGTAACTTTAACCCTAGGGTTCTTGCGACGTACATAAAGTACCCCTACACCTTTGGGACCGTACATCTTATGTGCACTGAAAGCCATCAGATCAATCCCGTCAGCATTCACATCTACTGGTATTTTACCAACAGCCTGAGTGGCGTCAGTCATGAATAAAGCACCATATTTATGTGCGATTGCAGATATCTCTTTGACCGGCTGGATCACACCAATCTCGTTATTTCCATACATTATGGTCACCAAAATTGTTTGCTCAGTCATTGCGGCTTCAAGTTCCTGAAGATCAATTAGTCCATCTTCTTTTACTTTTAAGTAGGTTACCCGTGCACCTAATTTCTCAAGATGCTTGCAGGTATCCAATACTGCTTTGTGTTCTGTCGTAGCCGTAATAATATGGTTACCCTTGTCCTGGTACATCTCATAAACACCTTTAATACCAAGGTTATCTGCCTCAGTGGCGCCAGAGGTGAAAATTATCTCTTTCTCTGTACAGCCGACCAGTTTCGCAACTTGTTCACGCGCATAGTCCACACCTTCTTCAGCCACCCAGCCAAAAGCATGGTTCCGGCTTGCCGCATTACCAAATTTGCTCGTAAAGTAAGGTAGCATAGCTTCTAGCACCCTTGGATCAAGAGGAGTAGTTGCATTATTATCTAGATAAATAGGAAGTTCCATTGTATTTGATTCTTGTTTACACACAAAGATACGAAAAAAGATTGCCGAGAAATAAAAGTGGCACTTTTACCTATAGTAAACCATGAATTTTTACATTTGTTTAACCTTTGTTAAGCCGCGAAAATACACATCGCGGACGCAGGGAAATACAAATGAATAAAATAGAACATATCGGCATTGCCGTAAAAAGTCTGCGCGAGTCTTCGGAGGTGTATAAACGCCTCTTAGGTATAGCTTCCTACAAGGAAGAGAAAGTAGATGCGGAACATGTAAATACCTGTTTTTTCAAGGTTGGTGATAATAAAATTGAGTTATTAGAGGCGACGGACGCAAAAAGCCCCATCGCCAGATTTCTGGAGAAAAAAGGGGAGGGGATACACCACATTGCATTCGATGTGTCTGATATCCTGGTTGAAATGGAACGTTTGAAAGCAGAAGGGTTTGTTTTGTTGAACGAAGTACCAAAAATGGGGGCCGATAATAAACTTATTTGTTTTGTCCATCCTAAAGAAACAAATGGCGTGTTAATCGAATTATGTCAGGAGATTTACAATGCCTGAGGATTTTCAGGCACTTGCCCGGATCATCGGAAAAGATTTTGAATTGGAAGACGGCATCACCGAGAATTCACTGAGGTCTTTGATCATTCATGCCTTTGGTTACTTGTTGGATCATGATATTTCCAGGATGATGAATATTCTCTACCGGGCAGACGTCGATGAAGATAAGTTAAAATCGCTCCTGATCAGTTGTTCTGAACTTCCCTCCGCAGAGGTCATCGCAGATGCGTATATCCAGCGCCAAAAGGAAAAGGTTGCCACCCGCAAAAAGTATAGTTGATTAAATTAAACTACAAATTTGTAATTCAAAAATATAATTAGGATATTTGCATCCTTAAAAATAAGCGACAACTAAGTATATAAAAAATATTAATATGAAAAAAGATCTGCATCCATCAAGCTATAGATTCGTAGTGTTCAAAGACATGTCTAATGACTATTCTTTTTTAACTAAATCTTGTGTAGATACTAAAGAAACAACTACATGGGAAGATGGAAATGAGTACCCTCTTTATAAATTAGAGATCTCTCACACTTCTCACCCCTTCTATACTGGTAAAATGAAATTGGTCGATACTGCCGGTCGTATTGATAAGTTTAAAACCCGTTACGCTAAGAAGTAATCTTACGATAAAAGAAATTAATTTAAAGTCCCGTTGCTGTTGCTTCGGGACTTTTTTTATTTTTGCAGCTTATGACAATCAATTTATTTGATGACGGGGCATGGCTTAGCCTTCGCCCGCTTACCTTCACCAGACCTGTTGCAGACCTGCGGATCGGTATCCTTACAATAGCCGAAAAATGGTCCAGGTACCTGAATGCTGCAGTAGGATTTTCTACCCAGGCCTATCTTTCCCCCAAGTATCCCGCGCAATTAGATGCTGATTTTTTTATAAATGGTTCCGTGTGTCCGGATCTGCAGCTGGTGGATGCCGTGTTGGCGCTGAAGAACGGCCAGGCGCTGTATAGCAATGATCTTCTGATCGCTTGCAATTCTAACCTTAGCCTGTCTTACCCTTTACACCCTACGAATACGTTTGAAAAGATAGAATTTGCTGGCTCATATCAAAAAATTACCACGCCTGAAGATATTTTTAAATACAACGACCTGGAGTTACGGAAGGACTTCAACTTGCTTACATCCGGCAGAACATCAGCTCAGATGAGTTCTACCAACACCCTTATCGGAGATCAGATCTTTATCGAAGAGGGCGTTGAAGCAGAATGTTCGACCTTCAACTCCAGGTCAGGGCCCATTTACCTCGGTAAGAACAGTCAGGTATGGGAAGGTGCCCACATTCGCGGATCCTTTGCCCTATGTAATGACTCCCAGGTAAAAATGGGCACTAAAATTTACGGACAAACCACTATTGGGCCCTTTTGCCGTGTCGGCGGAGAAATCAATAATGCAGTCCTATGGGGATATTCATCAAAGGGCCACGAGGGTTATCTTGGAAACTCCGTACTCGGACAATGGTGTAACATCGGCGCAGATAGCAATAACTCCAATTTAAAAAACAATTATGCTGAAGTGAAGCTTTGGGATTACGAAACCAATCGCTTTCGTAAAACCGGGCTGCAATTTTGCGGGCTAATCATGGCGGATCATGCAAAATGTGCAATAAATACCATGTTTAACACCGGAACAGTAGTAGGTGTCAGTGCGAACGTTTTTGGCGCTGGCTTTCCGAGAAATTTTATCGCAGATTTTTCCTGGGGCGGATCCCATGGATTTGAAGTTTATACACTCGAAAAGATGTTTGAGACGACCCGAAAAGTGCTGGAGAGAAGAGACATGGAACTCCTGGATGTAGAGAAAAATATTTTGTCAGAAGTTTTCTCCCAGACAAGCACTTATAGAAACTTTTAATAACTGCAGGCATATCAGTCGTACGTCTGATTACCTGAAGAATACCAAATAATATCAAAACACCCACTAAGATGAGAAAGAAAATAGTAGCCGGAAATTGGAAAATGAACATGGACTATGCAGAAGGCATATCCTTGTTTTCGGAGATCGTGAACATGGTTCGGGACGAAAAAAAAGGGGAGCAGCTCGCCATTATCTGTGCACCGTTTATACATTTAAATAGTTTAAGTCAATTGGGTGGAACAACGGTCCGCATCGGTGCGCAAAATTGCCACCAAAACGAAAGCGGTGCGTTTACAGGTGAAATCTCTGCAAAGATGGTGAAGTCTGTTGGCTGCGAGTATGTGCTTGTTGGACACTCTGAACGCAGACAATATTTTGCCGAGTCAAATGAGATCCTCGCAGAAAAGACGAAGGCCGCACTAATGAACAATCTTTCTCCGATATTTTGCATCGGTGAGACACTGGATGAAAGAAATAACGGAAATTATTTTAACATCATAAAATCACAGCTGGAAGAGGGTACGTTCAATCTCTCTGAAGCAGAATTTTTGAAGGTTGTGATTGCTTATGAGCCGGTTTGGGCCATCGGTACCGGTTTAACTGCAACATCGGAACAAGCACAGGAAGTTCATGCTTTCATCAGAAATGAAATTGCTCTAAAATATGGAGCAACGGTTGCTGACAACACAACAATCTTGTACGGCGGTAGCTGTAATCCGAAAAACGCCCCTGAACTATTTGCTCAGGCTGATATCGATGGGGGTCTTATAGGCGGTGCGTCATTGAAATCACGTGACTTTGTAGACATCGTCAAAACTTTTAACGCCTAATGCAATATATACAGGTCACATTTACCTTCGATGCGATCGAAGAATACCAAAAGGATCTGCTTGTCGCTGAACTCGGGGACATTGGCTTCAACACGTTCGAAGACACGCCTTCCGGATTTGCTGCTTTTACAGATGCAGATAGCTTCGATGAGGGTAGCCTCAAAGACGCGTTAAGCCAGTTTGAAAGCCAATTTACATATACCTACACGGTCAGTGAGATTGAAGCAGAGAACTGGAACGAAACCTGGGAGAAGAATTTTGAGCCCTTAGTCATCAGTGACCAGTGCTACGTTCGCGCCACTTTTCATGCTGCTCAACCACAATATCCGTATGAGATCGTTATTGATCCCAAGATGGCCTTTGGTACGGGCCACCACCAAACCACGACGATGATGATGGAGTATATCCTATCCGCTGAATGCTCTGGCAAACGGGTGCTTGACATGGGCTGTGGTACAGGTATCCTGGCCATTCTTGCTTCGAAAAGAGGTGCTGAAACTGTATTGGCGATAGACAACGATCAGGTTTGCTATGAAAGTACGCTCGAAAATGCATCATTGAACAACATCACCAACATGGAAGCGCTATGTGGTGGAAAGGAAGTTATTCCAGTGCGGAAATTCGATGTGATCTTAGCAAACATAAACAGAAATATCCTTCTTGATCAGATCAGTACTTACAATAGCGTGCTTGAAGTTGGTGGGCAAATCTTCCTGAGCGGATTTTATGAGTCTCCGGATATAGGTATGATAAAAGCGGAGTGCGAAGCATTTAACATCATCTATAAGGATCACAAGAAGATCGGCGACTGGGTTGCAGCACGGTTTCAAAAAACCAATTAATATGCGGATACACTTCATAGCAATTGGCGGTAGTGCCATGCACAATCTCGCCATCGCTTTACACAAGAAAGGCTTTCAGGTAACCGGATCAGATGATATGGTTTTTGAACCATCAAAAAGCAGGCTTGCGAAATATGGCATTTTACCCGATGAGATGGGTTGGGACGAGAACCGGATTACGAAAGATCTTGACGCCGTAATTCTAGGGATGCATGCGTTTCTGGATAATCCCGAGCTTGTTAAGGCGCAGCAACTGGGCTTGAAAATATACTCCTATCCGGAGTATATTTACGAGCAGACGAAGGATAAATTACGTGTGGTGATCGGCGGAAGTCATGGAAAAACAACCATTACATCGATGATTCTTCATGTCTTAAATTTCTATCAGCGAGACTTTGATTACCTGGTTGGTGCACAACTGGAAGGGTTCGATACCATGGTTAAGGTCACGGATTCAGCTCCGGTAATCATAATTGAAGGTGATGAATACTTAGCTTCTCCAATTGATCGCCGTCCTAAATTCCATTTGTACAAAGCCAACATCGCGGTGATCAGTGGGATTGCCTGGGATCATATCAACGTATTCCCCACCTTCGAGGATTATGTAAGCCAGTTTGAGGGCTTTATAAATACGATTGAGCCGGACGGAACATTGATTTACTGTCAGGTTGACCCGGAACTTGCTGCCCTTGCAACTGCTGCTGATGCCCCGGTTAAAAAGATTGCCTATCAAATTCCCCCTCATGAGGTAAAAGACGGTGTAACATGGCTTTTACCGGAACACACTCCGCTGAATATCTTCGGCGATCATAACCTTATGAACCTGAGTGCAGCAAAGCAGGTCTGCGCCCAACTTGGCATTTCTGATGAGGAATTCAACGCAGCCATTACGTCATTCAAGGGCGCATCAAGGAGGTTGGAGCTGATCGGGCAACGTGGAAACACCAATGTATATAAAGATTTTGCACATTCTCCATCTAAGTTAAAGGCGACTATTGACGCCGTAAAAGGCCAGTTTCCGGACCGACGCCTGGTGGCATGTATAGAGTTGCATACATTTAGTAGTTTGAATAAAAACTTTTTACTACAGTATGAAAGTACGATGGCTAAAGCCGACTTATCTATCGTCTATATAGATGAAAAAAGCTTTAAACAAAAAAAGATTATGCCGTTAAATCGTGCGGATATTCAAAATGCCTTTAAAGATGCAAATTTGAAGTTCTTCAATCAAATTGAAGACCTCGAAAACGAACTGTTGAGTATTAATTTTAAGAATAGTAACTTATTGCTTATGAGTTCAGGAAATTTCAGTGGTTTGGATCTTATTAAACTGGCACGTGAGTTGAAGGTATAGTTTTAAGAAAAGAACACGCTAAGAAAATATTATGAATATCATTGGTAAAAACATCAGGCAGCTACGACAGAAAAATGGTTGGAGTCAGGGTGAAGTGGCTAAGAGGTTGAAAATCTCCATCCCAGCTTTTTCCAAAATAGAGACTGGTATTACAGATATAAATATCTCGCGGTTGGAACAAATTGCAAACCTCTTCGAGGTTTCAACCATGGATATCATATCAAAGGAGGGGGAAAATCCACAATCTGTTAATTTTGAAGAAATAAACAGCTTGAAGGAGAAACTTTCACAAAGAGAAGAAGAGATTATCAAACTTCAGAAAAAGGTCATCGATCTATACGAAGAAATTCGAGGAGAATAAATTCTAAAATGATTTAAGCATCGTCAGGTGCCGCTTACTAAAAGTGGCACCTGTTGCTTGATGTAAGGACAGCATCTTGTCGTTAAAGTCGCCTACCCAGGATAGTTCAAGTTCCGTATACTGATTTTTCGGCAACACATATTCCCCAAGTTTAATAAATAACGCAGACTCCAGGCCGTGCTTCTGATAAGCAGACTTCGTACCCATCACAATCGCCCGCATTCTCGACACGCCGGCCCATCGCCTGTACGCAAATTTCAGTTTTTGCAGAATGCCTAGCTTTCCGTTAAATCCCCTGATCATTTGGTTCGCATCGGGAATAATTACGACGAATGAAGCAGGCTCTCCATTCAGATAGGCAAACCAAATGAGCTTCTCATCCATGATGATCTCCATCTTTCCAAAGCTCTCCAGCAAGGTTTCCTTCTTTATCGGAACGAAATTTTCAAAATCTTTCCAGGCATCATTATAGATCTCCATGAGGTCACTTACGTACTTATCCGCCGTGTTCTTCTGAAAGTGCTCAAACGTATATCCCGGTTTATTGGAGACCCAGTTGGCGATCTTCGTAAACCTTTCTGGAAACGGTTTCGTTAAATCGATGGTATTTGTTATCTGCTCGTAGGCCGTTTCAAAGCCATAAGAAGTAAACAGTTTATGATAATAGGCTGGGTTATAGTTCATCCCAAACGAGGCCGGGGTAAAGCCATCAACCAACAAGCCCCAGAAAGAATCATTTTCTCCGAAGTTGATTGGTCCCTCCATAGCCTGCATACCCTTGTCGATGAGCCAGGCTTTAGCGGTGTCAAACAATAAAAATGCTGCGGCCTGATCATCAATACACTCAAAAAAGCCCATCCCCCCAGTTGGAACATTATATTGATACGCCTTATTGTTGTTCACAAAGGCAGCTATCCGGCCAATAACGTTCCCTGATCCATCTCTTAAGATCCATCGAGTGCAAGTGCCATGGCTGAAGAACGGGTTTTTTTTCTCGTCAAATACTTGTTCGATATCCTGGTGTAATGGAGCGATCCAATTTGCATCGTTCTTGTAAATTAAGTCACAAACATTTAAAAAGTTTTTTTTGGTCTGTGCGCTGGTAACCGGGATAATCTGCATTCGTGTGGTTTGGGTGATCGGTAATGTGTTTAAATTGGTGAAGCGTGCCTCAAGTATAACCTTTTTTAACTAGTAATCGTCTTCGTCGTCTGTATCGAAGTTTTCTAAGCCATCTAAATCATCCAATGGAAGATCAAACTCGTCTTCGTCATCGAATGGAATGCCTTTTTTTCCTGTTGAACTTGCAAATGTGCTGAAACTTTCCTCCTCGGAAAGAGAGTTCTCAACAGCGTTACTTTTAGTGGATTTTCTTGGAGTTGTCATAACAAAAAGAATAAAAATAATTTATTGAAAAATTATAAGTTGATTTTAAAAAATCTTTTTTAAATGGTATTAAAGCTACTTTATTAACCCTGATAGGGAGCTTGTACAAAATTAAGATAAAAACGGTTTGACATAATTTTTATTTAAAAAATAAATTGGACAGGGCGAATGACTGGAAAATGGCTACAAAAAAAAAGTGGTAAAGATTTTGGCTTTACCACTTTTAACACACAAATGAAACCCTGAATTGAGATATTGATTTTAGGTTAGGTTATAATATCTTTGATCAATTCTTTAAGAACGTTCCCCGGAACTAGTCCGTTTAATATCTAAAACAAGTATAAGGCAAAACGGACAAATTCTAAACTTAACTTAGTAAGTGGTAGAGATCATTGAGTAAACGGTTAAAAGTCGGGAATTGGAATCACAATCGACACGATTGTTCCCGAATTTCCGTTTTGGTTTATGGATATCTGAGTCTCTGTGGACTCAATTTGATTCAGAAGATTGATTCTCTCCTCCGTTAAACTCATGCCTTTACTGATATGCTTCCCGTTTTTATTCTTCAGCGAATTTTCAATCCCTACGCCGTCATCAATGATGTGAATGAGCAATTGAGTTGCATCTTCGTCAAGCCTAATATCGATCTCCAGATTTCCACCTTCTTCTTTCGGCATTAAACCATGCCAGATTGCGTTTTCGATATAAGGTTGCAGGAGCATCGACGGAATAAAAACTTCTTCCTTGTCAACCGCGGGATCGATTTTTACTACATAATTGAACTTGCTCCCAAACCTATTCTTTTCCAGCCTGAGGTAGAGATGTAGGTATTCCAGTTCCTCTTCAAGTGAAATGAAGCTCTTTGTGCATATTTCAAGGTTCTTTCTGATCAGTTTGGCAAAACCGGTAAGGATCTTATTCGCAGAACTTGTATCCTGCGTATTGATGTAGTGCTGTATAGAATTCATTACATTGAAGATGAAGTGTGGGTTCATCATCGCCTGCAAGGCCCGTTGTTCCAGAATTAATATTTTATGCTTCAACAGTAATTGTTTCTGCTCCTGGTTCTTTTGCCATTTTGTAATGACCACCGCTATTTTGTAAAAGGTAAAACTTGCAGCGATCACCAGAATGACGATAAACCAGTTCCTTTGCCAGAAGTGTTCCTCAAGAACAAAATTAACCTGTGTGGGCGTGCTCCACTTGGTATTGTTCGACTTCGCACTTACTTCAAACCGGTATGTTCCGGGTGATAGGGAAGAAAATTCCAGCCTTCTGCTTCTCGTCTCCGTCCAGTCATCTTCCGGCCTCAGGCGATACCTGTAGTCGATATTTTGATTTACGAAGTCAATGGCACCAAAGATGAACGTGATGTTATTCGCAGAGGGATCCAGGTTGATCATGGAGCCTTGTACGTCAAGGATCTTTGAATTGCTCATGACCGATGAGATCAGGACGTCAGGAGCCTCATTTAGCTCGTCAAATTTCTTTTTGAAAAAATAAACCAGGCCATCATTTGTAGCAAAATAAGCCGTGTCCTTGCCTATGTACAGGTCATTCACATTGTTTCGTAACAGGGGACTGGTATATTCAAACCCTTCAATTTCCGGGTGTTTACCGTCAATACATACCCGGTTTATGCCATTATTCGTAATTACCCAAACGTGGTTTTCAATCAGAAACAGCTTCTTGCAAATGTTGTCTGTCAGCCCGTCTTTCATCGTAATTCGTTTGATCACGAGCCCATCTTTTAAGAAGATCAGCCCATAGCCGTCTGAAGCAAGAACAACCGTTCCATTTGCGAAAGCTTTCAGGTCGTTTACGCGGTGCTTAAGAACGGGATCGTCATTCAGGGAAACGCTGAGGCCATCTTTAACTTCTTGTAGCCCCTCTGTACCGGAGAACCATAGGTTACCTTCCCCGTCATAGTTTACACTATAAGCCCGGTTTGGGTAAAAGTTATGTCCTGTTTTGAAGTTGGAAGCATTAAACTCGAATTCTTTAAACTGGTTGTCCAATACAATGATCCCGGATGAAGTCGCCACCGCCAATTCTTTGTTTTTACCGACACTGAACCCTTTGACTGCAATCAACGAATTGTGGCTCTCTCTTAAAAGCTGCACGGATGGAGCTGCACTGAAGATGGATGTTATTCTTCCCAGTCCGTAATCAGAGGCGAAGTAACCGACGTTGTCATTCAGATAAATCTGTTTTACATTCTGATAGGTCTTTTTATCAGAGAATTCAATTTTCCGAACGGCTTTGTTTTGCAAACGGAACACATTTATACTTGCGTTGTCCATTCCAAGCCACAACCTGTTTTTTGCGTCTTTTGCAATGCTCTTCACATTGTCGCTGGTTAACCCGAAGCTACGATCAATGACATACATTCGGTTTTCCTCCCTCGGAAGCATGTAGATTCCTTCTGTGGTCGTGAACCACATGTTGTCATGCTTGTCCTTAATCACCTGGCTGCTCGCAATATCTTTCAGGTACTGCTTAACTTCACCGGTTTTTTTGAGCTCGAATATTCCAGTCTGCGTACTTAGCCACAACTCATTTTCATTTGCATAAATGAACCCCTGGCTTTCTGACAGGAATTTCTTATCAATTGAAAAGTGAGAAATAATGTGTCTGTTTCCCTGGAGGTTTAAGCCTTTTTTATCCAGGTATATCAGCCGGTGTCCCGGCAGGTTTGCTATAGTCTTAAACGATAATGGAGCAATGTTTCTGGGCGCATCATGAAACTTTTCGTCGCGGAACACCATGGTTCCCTGCTGGCTGATGATCCAGATGGTTCCGGATTGATCTTCATGTATAAACGAATGTAGAAACTGCTTCGATCGATCTCTGGAGACATATTTCCTCAAAAATTTCCCATCCCATACATAGAGCCTGTTCTTGTTGCTTCCAAGCCAGATCCTTCCCTTGCTGTCTTCGAAAAAGGAAACGATGATGTCATTGAATTTTAACAGCTTCAGCAGGTTGCTGTTCTGGTCATTATATATGCGGCCATTCAGAAAATAGCTGAGTTTCCCATTTAAACTCAGAAACCATATTCTTCCGGCTTTATCTTCTTTCATCTGAAGAACCTGGTTGTCGGGCAATCCGTCGTCGATAGAGAAATTTTTGAAGTACTTTCCGTCAAAGCGGCTCACACCAGCATCTGTTCCGATCCAGATGTATCCTTTAGAATCCTGCAGGGTGTAATAACAGGTGTTACTGGGCAGCCCTTCACGTGTCCCGAAATGCTGTATGTAGGTGTTCTGGCCGCAAGCCTGTCCGGCGGAGAACAACACCAGAAGGACTGCTAAGCAACGATATGCATGGAGAAACACTAGTGTTCTGTTTTTAGCTGAGTGAATAATCTGATCTTCTCTGTAAAGTCACTGGATCGCCTTCTGGAGACCGCAATTTTCTTCCCGTCAGCTAAAACAACTTCAAGACCATTCCTGGAGTTGTATTCAATAACATAGTTGAGATTGACGATGCTGGATTTGTGAATCCGGACAAACTGTTGCTCTGGCAGAAGTTCCTCATATTCTTTAAGAACCTTAGAAACGGTTATTTGTTCGTTATTGGCGAGGTGAAATATGGAATAGTTGCTGTCTGCTTCAATATGGACGATGCTTTCAAGGCCCACAAGGGTATATCCCTGGCCATTTGGAAGGCTAAGTTTTTTTAGGTTTTTACGGTCGAGATCCTGCTTTAAATTACTTAAACGTTCGCTGCGACGATCTTCCTTCCGGTTAAGTTCTATATGTCGTGCAGCCTTTTCTACAGTTTCCTTCAGTTCATCTATGTCGATCGGCTTAAGCAGGTAGTCCAGAGCATTTGCCTTGATGGCTTTCAATGCATATTGGTCATATGCGGTGGTAAAAACAACATGAGAATTGTGCTCCTGTGCAGTTGAAATCAACTCGAAACCATTCTCTCCAGGCATTGCAATATCGAGAAATATCAGGTCTATATCTTCTCTATTTAACAAAATTTTCGCATCACTTACCGATTTGGCGACCCCTGAAATGTGAACATTTGTACAATTATTTTGGAGTAAAAAAAACAAGGACGACCGTGCAAACTCCTCATCATCAACGATTATGCAGTTAATAGATTTCATAAAAGTTGTGTAGTATGTTGTGTAGCGAACTCGTGAAAATATTCCTCATCTTAGACTTTGTAAAATAATGTAAAGTATACCATAGTATTTCTCGTAAGGGATTTAAGTAGATGAAAACCATTTAAATAATCAAACCCTTAATTTAAACAATTTTATGAAAAATTTACAACATGAAGACCCAAACACGTTACCTGGGAAAGGTAATATTTTAAAATCCAGGGTTCACCGCAGGTCATTTTTACGTTATAGTGGGGCAGGGGTAGCAGGCTTGGCACTTATTGCTGCAGGATGTAAAAAAAACAACGACTTCCCTGACGATGGTGAAGGCGGCGGTGGCGGAGAAGTAGATGATAAAGGTGCTAACCTGGGCAGTGGAGATACTGGAATTTTAAACTATGCCTATGCACTGGAACAACTTGAAGCTGCATTTTATACTAAGATGATCGAAACACCGTATAGCGGCATAACACCGGATGAGAAGCGGTTCTTAGAGGACATTAAAGCCCATGAAATTGCCCATCGTGAGGTGCTTAAAAATGGATTGGCTAATAACGCCATTCCGGCGCTCGAGTTCGATTTTTCCAGCATTGACTTTACTTCTAAACAGAAGGTGCTGGAATCAGCCAAAGCTTTTGAAGATTTAGGCGTGTCGGCATACAATGGCGCAGCTAAGTTATTACAGTCGGCGGATAGTCTGGCGCTTGCTGCTAAGATTGTTTCTGTTGAGGCCCGCCACGCAAGCTTTATCAGGGAGATGATTGCAATAAATACGTTCGCGAATGCAGAAGCAGTAGATACAACAAACGCTTTTGATAAGTCACGTAGCCCATTGGAAGTATTGGCCATTGCCAAGCCCTTCATTAAAACGGAAATAAACGCAAGTAATTTACCAACCTCTTAATCTGAAAAATATGAACATTCTTAATATAATAGACGAAATTGAAAAAGTAGATGGCGCTGTAAGCAGCGAGTCTAATCCAAGACGTGCTGCTGTGAAAGACTTCTTCAGCTTCGGGAAAAAAGTTGCTGCTGCAGCGGTACCACTTGGCCTGGGTTCTATGTTTACGGCTTCCGCACAAACCTCATCTGACGTGACTGCGGCCTTGCAGTATGTTCTGGCACTTAAACACGCGGAAGTTGCTTTGGTGACTCGTGGCCTCACAAGTGTTAAATTTGATGGCCCCAACGCTGCTACAGATAAGCAGGCGATACAGATGATCTTAGAACAGGATAAGCTGCATGTTAAATTTTTGGAGACCACAATCGGTACTTCCGCAGTGAAAGCGCAAACCAATTACGATTTCACTGCAAATGGTATATTCAACGATGTATTACACAGTGACAATACCTTTTTCAAGGTTGTACAAGGTGTCAAGGACACAACCATCCGCGCCATCAAAGGTGTTGCGCCGGCTTTGGTCAAACAAGGTGATGTGCTGGGTGCAGCTTTAAGTATCCACTCAGTTGAATCCCGTCATTCTGCGAAATTAAGGCTAATCCGTTTTCTGGATGGTTATTCAGATGATTCAAAGCCATGGATTTCTCAAACCGATCAAACCACAGGAGCGATCGGTGAAGCAAACTACGCCGGTGAGGACAATACAATGCAGGGTGGAAAGTCGGTCACTGGTATCAATGGAACTTCAGTTTCCGCTGACCAGGCTACTGAAGCATTTGATGAGCCACTAACAAAAGCTCAGGTTATAGCTGCGCTTGGACCTTTCAAAATCGTACTGTAAGAACGATCGGAATACCATAAGATATGAAGCCTGTCTCCAAAATTTTTGGAGGCAGGCTTTCTTGTTTTCAGCCCTTTTTTCAGCCACCATAAACAGTGCCTTTTGCCTGCAAAAAGCGTCCGCACCAAGGTAGACTTTACAGGGACCTTACCCGCACCTTACCCCCCACCTTCCCCGGCAAAACAGGGGCTAAGGTGGGGGTAAGGTCGGGGTAAGGTGCGGCCGAAATACGGGCAATTTGGTTCGCTGAAGAAATGTCTCTGATCTGGTGCAAAAAAAGAAGCCGCACCATGATATAAATGATGCGGCGGACTATCTTATAAAACGCTTATTTTAGTAAGTGATTACCTGTTCTTCGAGGTGTTCAGGGAGATCGCGGTAATTGTATTGCTGTCCGCGCAGCTGCGGTTCGAATCCAGCCTCCCGGATGGCATTCTGAATTCCCTGAGCTGTGAAGCGGTGGGGCGCACCGGCAGCAGAAACAACATTTTCTTCAATCATAATGGATCCGAAATCATTTGCCCCGGCATGAAGGCAGAGTTGCGCAACAGCTTTACCCACGGTAAGCCAGCTTGCCTGGATGTTTTTGATGTTTGGCAGCATGATCCGGCTTAATGCCAGCATCCGAACGTACTCATCACCGGAAACATTATTGCTGATTCCGCGCAAGCGTTTCAACAATGTTCCATCATCCTGAAAGGGCCATGGAATGAAGGCAAGGAAACCCTTGGCGTCAGCAGGTTTTTCACTTTGAACCTGCCGGATCCATACCAGATGCTCGAAGCGTTCTTCAATTGTTTCCACGTGGCCAAACATCATCGTTGCCGATGTTGTGATATCCAGTTGGTGAGCAGCACGCATCACATCAAGCCATTCCTGACCGCCACACTTGCCTTTCGATATTAATCTTCTTACACGGTCGTTGAGGATCTCGGCGCCTGCACCCGGCAGGGAATCCATACCTGCAGCCTTCAGCGCACGCAGCAGCTCTGTGTGGGAGATGCCTTCCAGTTTCGCCACATGTGCAATTTCCGGCGGACCGAGTGCGTGCAGTTTCAAATCCGGGTACAATTCTTTCAGTTTGCGAAACAAATCCGCATAGAAGTTTAAGCCCAGATCCGGGTGGTGCCCGCCCTGCAGCAACAGCTGGTCACCGCCCAGACGGAATGTTTCCTCGATTTTCTGCTTGTAGGTTTCTATGTCGGTAATGTAGCTATCTTCATGCCCCGGCCTACGGAAAAAGTTGCAGAATTTGCAGTTGGCAATACATACATTGGTGGTGTTCACATTGCGGTCAATTTGCCAGGTGACCTTACCACTTGGCACTTGCTTTTTTCTCAGTTCGTTGGCCACAAATGCGAGTTCCGCAGTGCCGGCGTTGTGGTATAAAAAGACACCTTCTTCCTGACTCAAAAAATCAAAATGCAGGGCCCTTTCCAGTAGATCAGCAGTATTCATAATGCAAATATACCATAAGTATTGGTGTTTTTATTTCACGACATTATCACAATTGCCCTGATCTAAAATCCTATATTTGCATGAACTTTTTAATGAAATATGGTAGATTTTAACCGTTTTACACTGGCAAATGGCTTGCGTGTTTTGGTACATGAAGATGACACCACGCCGATGAGCGTACTCAATATATTATATGATGTCGGCGCACGGGATGAAGAGCCTGAAAGAACAGGTTTCGCCCATTTGTTCGAGCACCTGATGTTCGGTGGGTCCGTCAACATTCCCAGTTATGACGAGCCACTGCAAAGGGTAGGTGGAGAGAACAATGCATTCACAAGCAACGATATCACCAATTATTACATCACCTTACCAGCAACCAATATTGAGACGGCTTTCTGGCTGGAGAGCGACCGGATGCTGAGCCTTGCTTTTTCCGAGAAGAGCCTGGAAACGCAGCGCAATGTAGTATGCGAAGAATTTAAACAAAGATATTTGAATCAGCCTTATGGCGACGTATGGTTGAAACTTCGGCCGCTCGCATATAAACACCATCCATATCAGTGGGCAACCATTGGTCAGGATCTCGCACAGATCGAGAATGCGCGCATGGAAGATGTAAAAGCGTTTTTTCACAAACACTACACTCCTCAGAATGCCATAATGGTGGTAGGAGGTAATGTGAAAACCGCGGAAATTAAGGTGCTCGCCGAGAAATGGTTTGGCCCCATTCCCGCGGGTGAGAAATATGTTCGTAACTTACCTAAGGAACCCAAACAGACCGAGGAACGGAAGGAGGTCGTTTATGCAAATGTTCCGCTGAACGCCATATACATGGCCTTTAAAATGCCAGAGCGTAAGAGTGAAGCTTATCAGACCTATGATCTGATGTCTGATATTCTCTCGCAGGGACAATCTTCGAGGTTGTACAACAGCTTGCTTAAGGAGCAGCAGCTATTCAGCGACATTCATGCGTACATCACCAGCAGCATGGATGAAGGGCTGTTTTTAATTGAGGGCAAGCTGGTCGAAGGTGTTTCCGTTGAAGCTGCCGAAGCCGCAGTCTGGAACGAACTAGAGAAATTGAAAAGAGAGGAGGTAACCGCTGAAGAAATGACCAAGGTGAGAAACAAGTCGGAATCTATCATGGTGTTTGCTGAACTGAGTTTATTGGATAAAGCCATGAATCTGGCCTATTTTGAACTGCTTGGTGATGCAGGTTTATTGAATACAGAAATAGACAAGTACCTCGCCGTTACAGCTTCCCAAATCCAGGAAGCTGCAAAGTCCACGTTTGTAAAAGAACAATGTTCCACTTTATACTATTTAATCGCTAAAGATGCTTAACCGGACCATAACACCTGAATTCAGACAGATAAATGATATCAATTTTATTCAACCCCAAAGTCAGCAGCTGGATAATGGCATCCAGGTATTTACCATCAATGCCGGTAAACAGGACCTGGTACGTATTGAATTTATATTCGAGAATGTGAACTGGGATAAGTTGAAGCCCTTGCAGGCAATTGCGGTAAACCATTTGATTAACAATGGTACATCGCAGCTTAGCGCCAGAGATATTGCTGAGAAAGTGGATTACTATGGTGCTTTCCTGCAAACGGAGTATGGTGCGGATCAGTCCAGTGTTAAATTGTACACCCTAAACAAACACCTGGGTTCAGTATTGCCCATTGTACAATCTATTTTAACAGACAGTATTTTTCCGCAGAACGAGCTGGGCATCTTTGTTCAAAATCAGAAGCAGGCTTTACAGGTCAACCTGCAAAAGAACGATTTTCTTGCACGGAAGCATTTTGCATCTGCCGTCTTCGGCGACACCGCTTATGGTTCAGACATTAAGCTTTCGGATTACAACAACCTACAGCAACAGGACCTGGCAGCATACTTCCGTGCGGCTTATAAACCGGAGAATTGTACCATCTTCGTGGCAGGCAGATTTGAACAGCAGGAATTTACCTTGCTGAACAATACATTCGGAAAGAACTGGTCAAATCACGAGCAATCCAGCAGGAACAAATTTGAATTCAACAGCAAGGCAGGTGAGGATATTTTCTTAGAGAAGCCAGAGGCGGTTCAATCTGCCATAAGAATGGGGAGCCTGGGCATCAACCGCAATCACGAGAACTTCGCGGGGTTCCAGGTGCTCAACTGTTTGCTTGGCGGATACTTCGGATCCAGGCTGATGGCAAACATTCGTGAGGATAAAGGTTATACCTATGGGATTGGTTCGGCAGTTGTTTCCATGCGGGACGCCGGGTATTTCTTTATTGCAACAGAAGTCGGCGCAGACGTATGCGGGAATGCACTGTCGGAGATTGAAAAGGAGATTAACCTTTTAAAAACCGAACTGGTGGAGGAGCCGGAATTGGATCTTGTACGCAATTACATGCTCGGATCAATGCTTGGCAGCCTGGAAAATGCCTTCTCCCATGCCGATAAATTTAAAAATGTGTACTTCTCCGGGCTCGATTACGGGTATTATGACACCTATATCAAAACAGTAAGGTCCATCACTCCGGAACAAGTTAAGGAACTGGCCAACCTATATCTAGACTACAACAATTTCACGAAGGTCATCGTCGGTAAAAAATAATACGTTACTGGCTAATCGCGGTTAGCCAGTAACGTTACCATTCCATCCATGGTTGCAACCAGGACCTGGTTTTTGCTGAGGACATTTACGGTATTCACCATGGAGTTGTCTATTTTATGTGCCCATACGGCTTTCTGCGCTTTTGGATCAAAAGCATAGACAACGCCGTTCTTCGTGCCGAAAAACACCTGCTTGTCTTTTGCGATCAGCATGGAAGGAACATGTTCATAGCCAAAACCAAGATTTAGCCGCCAGAGGACTCCAGGGTCAGTAGGCTGCGCTTTATAGGCCACAACTTCATCATTCATTGTTTTTCCAAAGATGGTTTTTCCATCTTCAGATATCCCGATCGACTCCCGTACCGTAGCTTCATTGTTCCGCCACAATGTCTTTCCGGTGAATGCATCGATAGCCGTCAGGTAGCGGTCTGGTGCCGCGATGTAGATGATATTGTCCTTGGCCACCGGGGTACACATTGCGGGAGAGAACATCCGGTTTGCCTTTCCATTATCCCATGTCCACCTTAAAGTTCCGCTTTTCTTATTTAGCGCATACAAGTGTCTTCCCCAGGATCCAAAAACGACCATGTCTTTATACAACAGCGGCTTGTCTACGATAGAGCCTTCAACACCATTAAACGCCCAGACTAATTTTCCCGTTTTTACATCCAGTGCACGGAAGCTGTTGTCGCTGCTACCGATATATATCAGGCCATTTTCTTCTACAGGTGAGCCTAGAACTGCAGCATTTGCCTTAAATTTCCAAAGCAGTTTGCCGGTGTTAAGGTTGAGCGCATAAACGTTGCCGTCGCCCGAGCCAAGTATGACTTTTTTCTTAACGATCAGCGGGGAGGAAAATATGGCGCCCTTTGTTTCATAGGTCCACTTTTTACTTCCATCCTTCAAAGAGAGGGCTTCAACTGTACCCACCGCGTTGCCGATGACCACGAGATCTTTGGAGGCAGCGGGTGTTAACACGACATTTGCATCTGAATGATAGGTCCATACGGATGTAACTTGCGGGTACTTTTTATTGATGTCGAAAGATGGGCGAGGGTATACAGCGTTGTCATTGTGAATAAACTTCTGGAGCGCGATCTTTCTCCAGGGTTGATCAAGTGATCCTCCTGGCGTTTTTTCGGCGAAGAGCACGGAGTCAGGGCGCATGGTGACGATGTTGTAGCCGCCGATGCTATCTTTTGCCCTTAGGTTTGAACGTCCCATGGTACCCTGTATACCTTCAAAGTCATACGCTTTGTTTTGGTGTCCGTGTCCACATATGGCATATTGGATGTTGTATTTCCGGATACGGTCCGTTGCCTCATACCAGTTGTCGAGGCTATTGTCGATTGGATAGTGGTTGATGAATACGACAGGCATCGTAGCAGGCGTATTCTTCAGGATTTTGTCCAGCCAAACGACGGCATCGCGCGGAATGTGCCCGTCCGACATCCGTACGTATGGTCCGGATGCACAGGCGATGAACCGGAAGCCTTTGTTGTCGAAGGTAAATTTATCAGCGTTAAAGGCATTTGTGAAATCGACTCCGCCGGATTCTGACCAGCCCGTATCGTGATTGCCCGGGATCACATAGAATGGTTTGGTCAGCCCGGAAAGAATCTCCTTCACAAGTTTGATCTCCTTTCCAGTACCCATTTCTGTCAGGTCGCCGGTTACCAGAATAAAGTCGAGGTCACTTTGCTTGTTGATGTCAGCAATGGTCCTTCGCAAATCTTCTTCACCCGTTTCTGACCCGACATGTGTATCCGTCACAAATGCATACTTAAATGTTTGCGCACGGATCGCTGTTCCCAGAAATACAGTAAATACAATGGTAAGACAAAGGTGGTAAAGGTAGTTGCAGGATTGTGGTTTCATTAGACGTTTTATCAATTGTTTTTTAAACGATGTAAAATGAATGGATTTTATACATCTTTGGGCGAAAATAGGACCTTTTTAATTTATAAAACTAAAGTGTAACTGTTATGTTATAGCTTTTCAAATTTCCGTATATGTCTAAAAACACCGTTGACGCCAGTAAATTCGTTTTCAAATTTAATCCCGACCTCTCTGAGATTGACTGGGCATATATGGTGACCATGTTCTACAAGGTAAATTGGCGGACACGGATAGGAGATGAGCTTGAATCCGCTTTCCGCAAAAGTACATGGACGTTGTTTGTATACTTTGAGGATCAAATTATAGCTTTTGGACGAACGGTAGATGATGGTCGGTATTACGCACAGCTTGCCGACGTGATTGTTGATCCTGATTTTCAAGGCAATGGTCTTGGGAAAAGGATTGTGACGATGCTGAACGAGAAGCTCGAGAACTACCACTTTGTTACCCTTACCGCTGCGCCTGGCAAAGCCGATTTCTACCAAAGTATTGGCTGGAAGAAACAAACAACGGCTTTCATCTGGCCTCAGGGTCCAAAACAACTTCGCCAGCATACGGAACACGAGGAATAGAGATTGTCAACATACCGTTAAAAAGCAAGTGAGACTTAATACTATTGCGTATTGTCGATTATTTACGTAATTTTGCCCGGCAAATAATAACTCTTAATTATTTGCTATGCAACTCGATCCTCAAAAATTTATTGCCGAAGGACTTACATACGACGACGTACTGTTAATTCCTGCATATTCAGAAGTGTTGCCACGGGACGTGGATACCGGCACTAATCTAACCAGAAAAATTCGCCTGAATGTTCCTGTAGTTTCGGCTGCAATGGATACGGTAACCGAAGCCGGTCTGGCCATTGCCATTGCGCAGGCGGGGGGCATAGGCATGCTGCATAAGAACATGAGCATTGAGCGCCAGGCAGAAGAAGTACGAAAAGTAAAAAGATCTGAAAGCGGGATGATTCAGGATCCGGTTACCTTAAGTAAGAACGCGATGGTGTCGGATGCTTTTCAGATCATGAAAGAGTTCAAGATTGGCGGTATTCCCGTAATCGATTCAGATAGCAAGCTCGTTGGTATCATAACCAACCGGGATTTACGTTTCCAAAAGAATATGCAGCGGCCGATTTCGGAGGTGATGACCAAAGAAAACCTGATCACTGCACCAGAAGGAACAACTTTACTACAAGCTGAGGAAATTCTGCAGGACTACAAGATTGAGAAACTTCCGGTCATCGATAAAGAAGGGCGCCTGGCGGGATTGATCACTTTCAAAGATATTCAGAAATACAAAAACTTCCCTAAGGCTTGCAAAGATGAACATGGCCGGCTAAGGGTTGGTGCTGCCGTTGGGGTGGCCGCCGACAACATTGACCGTGTTGCTGCATTGGTGCAGGCTGGTGTTGATGTCGTCACGGTTGATACTGCACATGGACACTCCAAAGGTGTAATCGATATGGTTAAAGCCATTAAGAGCCGTTTTCCGGAACTGCAGGTCATTGCCGGAAACATCGCGACAGCAGACGCTGCACGGGCGTTGGCAGAAGCAGGTGCTGATGCCGTGAAAGTCGGTATCGGTCCGGGTTCGATTTGTACGACGCGTATCATTGCAGGGGTAGGTGTACCTCAACTGTATGCCGTTTATGAATGTGCACAAGCCTTGAAAGGAACCGGAATTCCTGTGATTGCTGACGGTGGAATTAAACAGACCGGAGACATTGTGAAAGCCATTGCGGCGGGCGCGAGTACAATTATGGCCGGTTCGTTGTTCGCCGGTGTGGAAGAATCACCTGGGGAAACCATCATATATGAAGGCCGTAAATTCAAATCATACCGTGGTATGGGTTCTGTCGAGGCCATGCAGCATGGATCTAAGGATCGCTATTTTCAGGATGAAGAAGATGTGGTAACTAAGCTCGTTCCCGAAGGAATTGTTGGCCGTGTGCCCTACAAAGGGACACTTTCAGAAGTGATCTACCAATACATCGGCGGTTTAAGAGCAGGTATGCACTATTGTGGTGCTGCTACCATCGAAGATCTGCAGAATGCAAAGTTCGTAAAAATCACAGCAGCAGGAATGAGAGAAAGCCATCCGCATGATGTGTCCATCACGAAAGAAGCACCGAACTATTCCCGATAACAGATCTGGTATACTGGTCAGGGTAATCCTGACTGCATCGATACTTAGGAGACCTCCTGCATTTGCAGGAGGTCTTTTTTTGTTTATATTCAGCGTCTCTTAGAAATTTATATTCATAATAGATGAAATCAATTTGTGTGTACTGCGGTGCCAATTTCAACGGGGATCCGCAACTATTAACGGCCATACAGCAACTCGCGGCAACGCTGGTGTCGCAGGATATCCGCCTGGTGTACGGCGGAGGAAGTGTTGGCGTGATGGGTGTTATAGCCGACGAAGTATTGAAGCTCGGCGGTAAGGTTACGGGTGTTATCCCGCAGTTCTTAGTGGACAAGGAAGTAGGGCATACCGGGGTGACCGAGATGATCATTACGCAGAATATGCACGAGCGAAAGCAGAAGATGGCTGACCTCGCAGGCGGATTTATCATCTTGCCCGGCGGCTTCGGTACGCTGGAGGAATTCTTCGAAGTACTTACCTGGTTACAACTGGGACTCCATGGAAAAGGCATTGGCGTCTTAAATGTGGACGGTTTTTACGATTTTCTGTTTGCACAGATGGACGTTATGGTCGCGAAGCGATTTTTAAAACAGGCAAATCGGGATCTGGTACTGAATGAGTCTGATGCTCAAATCCTTGTGCAAAGGCTAATTGGGTTTACTGCAAAGCCTGATGACGTCTGGTTTAAAGACCGGAACCTGATCTAAACCACTCCGAAGGCTTCGTAGAACTTACTGGCTTTTTTTTTGTAGTTAACATTATTTACCAGAGTAAAACACACGATTATGGAAAAAATGATTCAAGCGGTATTCAATAATGAAGTTGATGCGTTCAAAGGCTTGCAGGCCATTCAGCAACTCGGTGCTGCTAAAGATATTTCGGTAGGGGAAACGTACGTTTTAAGCAAGGATGAGAATGGCAAGACTGCAATCAGATCGGCAATAGATGAAGAACAGGGTACTGCGGCGCTTGGCGGAGGGGTTCTTGGCGGACTCATCGGGCTTTTAGCAGGACCCCTTGGGCTTCTTGTGGGGGTTGCAGGAGGTATGATTGCCGGGTCTGCAAGTGAAACGTTGCGTGCAGAGGGTGTATCCGATTACCTGGATACGGTGTCTGCCAACATTCCGAATGGAAAGTCTATTTTGGTTGCTCATGTGTGGGAAGATTGGGAAGTTCCGGTGAATACGGTATTGCTACCCCTGACGGACGAGATTAGTCGCTACAATCTGGATGAGCAGGTTTACGTGCCGGTGAAGACGGAGATGAGCAAAGTTTCTGAGGACATCAAAGAGGCGGAAAGCCGCTTTCTTGAGGCCGATGGCCCGAGTAAGGAAGAATGGAACAAAAGCCTCGAAGAACTGCGTGCCAAGCGCGCGCGATTACAGGAAAAGTTGAACGTCAATGTGGATCTGCAGGAGAAACAGTTTCAATCCTGGATTGATCACCACAAAGATGAACTTGAGTCAGATGAGGCCCGGCGTACCCGCCTTAAAAGGAGACTGGATGAGCAGCGTTTGCGGCTGGAGCAGTTGAGAAAGAACAGATCTGGAATATAAATAATGCCGGTGCCCGGAGTACCATTAAAATAGAAAGTATTATGTTGAAGTGGATAGATGTTATCAAGTATGCCGACCAGGGCAGTCCCGCCCCGGATCAAACCGTGGTGAAAACGGATGCCGAGTGGAAGGCACAGCTTACCGAAGAAGAATACCAGGTCACCCGGTTGAAGGGAACCGAACGGCCTTATAGCTCGGAGATGTGCAGCAAGTTTGAAGCAGGATTGTATAGTTGCGTGTGCTGTGGCACACTGTTGTTTGATGGCCTTGAGAAGTTCGAGTCTGGTACTGGCTGGCCTTCCTTTACGCAGCCGGTAAAAGAAAATGCTGTTGCTTATGAGAGCGACACTTCCTATGGGATGCGGCGGATCGAAGCTTTGTGCAATACCTGCAAAGCACATCTCGGTCACGTGTTTCCGGATGGACCCGAACCCAGCGGCTTGAGATACTGCATGAATGCAGTCTCATTAAAGAAAGTGGAATGATGCAGGGCAGCAGGGATTCTGCGTAATCGTTTGCAAATAAACTCCGTCTACTTGCAGGTTGCTTTAAATTAACCGTTAAAATATTTAATTTAGGCAGATATCAGTTGGAATGACCTTAAGCTTGGTGACAAGCAAAGCGGGCGTTCTTTCTGATGGTATATACAAGATACATTGATGAAGACGTATAAAAAAGTGCTGCCGGTGTTACTGTTTGGACCGCTGTTATTAATCAGCTGTGGGCAAAAACGAAGTGAGGATCAGGTAAAAGCTGTGGATAAAGACGGGTCCGTGGAAATGAAGGTGGCGATAAGTCACCTGAGTGACACCCTGGACGTGATGAAAACAGAGAAGATTTATTGGATTCAGGGTAAGGCGGTGAAGACGATCGTGAATCTGGATACCGTGCCTGCTTTGGGTACCACCAATCAAGTGATCCAGAACAGTGCTGGACATGATTCTACCGTCACAATTAAAAAGAACTACCAAATATTCATTACGGTACTATAACATGAAGAAATCAAAATTGGTGACGCTTGTACTGATTACTTCTGCCCTAGCTTCCTGCGATAAACCGGAGGAGCCAAACTGGGACCGGAATGAGGTTTATATGCGTTCGGATTCTACAGCGACTTACACCCATACGCAGGGTTCATACCTGCCACTATTTTTGTGGTATTATGCATTCCGTCCCTATGGGATGTTTTACGGTAACCGCTACCAACATGCGGGTTATTATTCCGGAGCAGTAAGCAGGCAATCCAATGTGGGCAGCTCCGCGGCAAAGGGTGCTGCGATCCGCGGCGGTTTTGGTGGTTCACGTGGATTTTCCGTTTCTTCCTGATGAAGAGGATCTCGATAGCGGCCAGAAATAACTGGCAGGCTGCAGTAGAAAAGCTTGGGTTTGGATTCCATACCACAGACATTCCGTACTGGAAAGAAGATGCTTTTTATGCATTCAGTACCGACGAAATCGACAAAATAGAACAAGCAACACAAGAACTCTGGGGTATGTGCCTCGAAGCTGTTCAGCATGTGATCGATCACAGGTTATATTCGCTTTTTTCGATTCCTGAAAACGCCGTTGGTTTAATTGAAAGTAGCTGGAATGAGGACGCACCAGCGATTTACGGGAGGTTTGATTTTGGCTATGATGGCGAAGAACTTAAGTTGTTTGAGTTCAATGCCGATACGCCAACTTCGTTGTTTGAGGCCGCCATTGTACAATGGTTTTGGCTGCAGGACTTTGACCCCCAAAGTGACCAGTTTAACACCATTCACGAAAAATTCATTGATTACTGGAAACAGCTGAAGACCTATCTCCATGAAGGACCGGTTCACTTTGCCTGTATCAAGCAGTCACTGGAAGATCTAACGACCGTGGAGTATATCCGGGACTGTGCCATTCAGGCCGGTTTGGACACCAAACTCATCTTCATAGATGATCTGGGCTGGGACGAGGATGAGCGGTGTTTTGTGGACCTTGAAGATCAGGTGATCAGGAATGTGTTCAAGTTGTATCCATGGGAGTGGATGGTGAACGAACCGTTCTTCGAGAAACTGCTGGTTAGTCAGCCCACACACTGGATAGAGCCTGCCTGGAAGATGATCCTCTCCAACAAAGCCATACTTCCTATCTTATGGGAGTTGTTCCCAAACTGCCCGTATATTCTGGAATGTTATACAGAGGCAGAGAATACGCTGACCAGCTATGTGCGAAAGCCGATCCTCTCCAGAGAAGGTGCCAATGTACAAATCTTGAGGGAGGGCATGCTTCTGGAACAAACCTATGGGGAATACGGAGCGGAAGGTTTTGTTTGTCAGCAGCTCTTTGAAATTCCGGAGTACGCTGGTCAAACTCCGGTTATCGGATCCTGGATCATCGGACAGGAAGCTGCCGGGATCGGAATCCGCGAATCAGAAACACTGATCACGGGAAACACATCCTGTTTTATCCCACATCTAATTGAATCTTAAACACTAATCAATAATAATATGTATAAAATCATCACTTTGTTTATTCTGCTCGGGTTATCCAGCCCGGGTTTCAGCCAGGTAAGTATCATTCCGAAGCCGAAGCAAACCATTTTACCGTCCGTCGCAGGGAATTTTTTAATTACGCCTCAGACTAGAGTTGTACTGAAGGATCCATCGTTACAACCGTCGCTGGATTTTTTCAACGAATATCTTTCGCGGATCTATGGATTTCGCATTACCGCTGCGAAGACCGCTGCAAGCAATGCTATTGTTTTAAGCCTGGACAAAGCGGCCAGCACAGTAGCCGGTGCTTACAACTTAAAAGTTGATAAGGCAGGTATTCGGATCTCCAGTGCAGGTCAGCAAGGCGTGTTTTACGGCATACAAACGTTGATGCAGCTTTTGCCGGTGCAGAAATCTTTAAGCTTACAGATCCCCTACGTGACGATCAACGATGAACCACGTTTTGTTTACCGGGGTATGCACCTGGACGTCGCCAGGCATTTTTTTACGGTAGACTACGTAAAAAAGTACATTGACTATCTTGCGATGCACAAGATGAATACTTTCCACTGGCACCTTACAGACGACCAGGGTTGGCGGATTGAGATCAAGAAGTACCCTAAACTCACCTCCGTTGGCGGATTTAGAAATGGCACAATCCTGGGTCATCATCCCGGTACAGGCAACACGATGAAAAAATACGGTGGTTTCTATACTCAGGAGCAGATTAAGGATGTTGTGGCCTATGCGGCAAAACGGTACATCACCGTTATTCCGGAAATTGAAATGCCCGGACATGCCTCAGCCGCAATTGCCGCTTATCCGGAATTGAGCAGTTTTCCGGAGGAGCCGACCAGCACTACAGGTGCTCCCTGGAGCGGCGACACCACAGGTAAGCAGGTACAACAGACCTGGGGTGTTTTCACCGACGTTTTTGCGCCTACGGAAAAAACCTTCGGTTTCTTGCAGGACGTAATAGATGAAGTTCTGCCATTGTTCCCTTCGAAATACATCCATATTGGTGGGGATGAATCTCCTAAAGACAGCTGGAAGCGGTCTGAATTTGCACAGAAACTAATTAAAGAAAAGGGCTTAAAGGATGAGCATGGGCTGCAAAGTTATTTCGTACAGCGGATGGAGAAATACATCAATTCGAAAGGCAGACAGATTATTGGCTGGGATGAGATATTGGAAGGCGGGCTTGCGCCGAATGCGACCGTGATGAGCTGGAGAGGTGAAGAAGGTGGTATTGCCGCTGCGAAGCAGAAGCACAATGTAATTATGACCCCTGGCGCATATGTTTATTTTGACCACGCACAGACGAAGTCGCAGGATACCTTAACCATAGGTGGTTACCTGCCTGTGCAAAAGACGTACAGCTATGAACCCATTCCAAAGGAACTTGCTGCAGACGAATACAAATATGTACTTGGTGCACAGGCAAATTTATGGACCGAATATATCACCAACTGGCCCAAAGTGGAATACATGGTTTTTCCGAGGATGAGTGCGTTGAGTGAGGTGCTATGGTCAGAGAAAACTGCCCGCGACTGGAACGACTTTGAACCAAGGCTAAAACAACAGCTGTTGCGCTATGATCTTTGGAAGGCAAATTACAGTAAAGCATTTCTAACCGAGCAAGTAGAAATAGAACCGGAAAAAAAATAATTATTATGCATTACTTACCCGCATCAAATAGATATCAAAATATGGAATACCGCCGTTGCGGTAAAAGTGGAATTAGACTTCCACTTTTATCCCTTGGCTTGTGGCATAACTTCGGCGATGTAGACGTATTCGAAAACTACCGTAAGATCATGCATTTGGCATTTGACCGTGGAATCACCCATTTCGATCTTGCGAACAATTATGGCCCTCCATACGGTACCGCCGAAAGCAACTTTGGGAAAATTTTAAAAAAGGACTTCCTCCCATACCGCGATGAGCTGATCATCTCTACCAAGGCAGGATACGATATGTGGCCGGGACCGTACGGCGACTTTGGGTCTAAGAAATACCTGGTTGCCAGCCTGGATCAAAGTCTGAAACGGATGGGACTGGATTATGTGGATATATTTTATCACCATCGTCCCGACCCGGAAACGCCGCTTGAGGAAACGATGGGCGCGTTGGACCTTATCGTGCGTCAGGGGAAGGCATTGTATGTTGGTATTTCCAACTACGCAGCCCCGGAGGCTGCAGAAGCAATCCGGATTCTGAAAGCGCTGGGTACACCCTGTCTGATACACCAACCGAAGTACTCCATGATGGAGCGTTGGGTGGAAGGTGGTCTGCTCGACTTGCTCGAAGCAGAGGGTGTTGGATGTATCCCTTTCTCACCACTGGCACAAGGAATGCTAACGAATAAATATTTAAAGGATATACCAAAGGATTCCAGGGCCGCAAAATCGACCGGGCATTTGCAGGAAGCTCAGATTACTGAAGAGGCGTTGAAGCAGGTGAGGGCTTTAGATGCACTTGCTGCAGATAGGGGCCAGTCACTTGCACAAATGGCACTCTCCTGGTTGCTGAAAGACCCGCGTGTGACCTCTGTTTTGGTGGGCGCCAGCAAGCCTGAGCAATTGGCAGATTCCCTGAAATGCATAGATAAAATTACATTTAGTCCGGCGGAATTGGCAGAAATCGAAAGCATTTTAAGCTAGCATCGCTTATTTAGACAACATCATTTCCGATATACGTTAATTGGCCGCAATGGATATAGAGTTCAATAAGAATGAAGATGTAAACAAACAGCTTGTTTACCAGGTGAATGAACGGCTGAAGAAGATATACGCAGGTGGCGGCGAAAAGAGTGCGGCAAAGCAGAAAGATAAAGGTAAGCTGCTTGCCCGTGAGCGGATCGCTTACCTGGTAGACAAAGAAAAGCCTTTTCTGGAGATTGGTGCTTTTGCTGCGGAAGGAATGTATGCCGAACAGGGTGGATGTCCATCCGCAGGCGTTGTATGCGGCATTGGATATGTATCCGGCAGACAATGTATGATCATTGCAAATGATGCAACGGTTAAAGCAGGTGCCTGGTTTCCGATGACAGCCAAGAAAAACCTCCGGGCACAGGAAATTGCGATGGAAAACAGGCTGCCGGTAATTTACCTGGTGGATAGTGCCGGTGTGTATTTACCGATGCAGGATGAGATTTTTCCCGACAAGGAACATTTCGGGAGGATGTTCAGAAACAATGCATTGATGTCTTCTGAAGGAATCGTACAAATAGCGGCGATCATGGGATCCTGCGTAGCAGGAGGGGCATATCTTCCGATCATGAGCGATGAAGCAATGATTGTAGATGGTACCGGTTCCGTGTTCCTTGCTGGTTCCTATCTAGTTAAATCTGCGATTGGAGAGGACATAGATAACGAGTCATTGGGCGGCGCAACAACACACTGTGAGATTTCTGGTGTCACAGATTACAAACATCCGAATGATGAAGCATGCTTAGACAGCATCCGCAACATCATGAGCATGCTTGGTGCACCTGAAAACGCTGGTTTCGACCGGATAGCGCCATTGATGCCGAAGCTGAATGTTGATGAAATCTATGGTTTACTTCCGGAAAGCCGCGAGAAGCCGTATGAAATACTGGATATTATTCACAGGTTGGTTGATGGATCGGAATTTGAGCAATACAAGGAGTTGTACGGGCAGAGTATTGTCTGCGGCCTTGGCCGCATTGACGGCTGGGCGGTTGGGATTGTTGCCAATCAACGGAAAGTGGTAAAGTCAAAAAAAGGAGAGATGCAATTCGGCGGCGTAATCTATTCGGACAGTGCAGATAAGGCGGCGCGGTTTATCATGAATTGCAACCAGAAGAAGATACCACTGGTTTTCTTACAGGATGTCACCGGATTTATGGTGGGGAGCCGTTCGGAAAATGGAGGGATCATCAAGGACGGCGCAAAGATGGTTAACGCCGTTGCCAATTCCGTTGTGCCGAAGTTTACAATCATTATGGGCAACTCTTATGGGGCAGGGAATTATGCAATGTGTGGGAAGGCCTATGATCCCAGGCTGATCTTTGCATGGCCTACGGCAAAGATTGCGGTAATGGGCGGTTCACAAGCTGCGAAGACCCTGTTGCAAATGAAGGAAGCTTCCTTAAAGGCGCGTGGAGAAACCATCACTCCGGAAAAGGAAGCAGCGCTGCTAAAGGAAATTACCGATCGTTACGACAGTCAGACGACACCTTTCTATGCCGCGTCAAGATTGTGGGTAGATGGGATCATTGATCCGGTGGAAACCCGTAAAGTCATTTCCATAGGCATTGAAGCATCAAACCAGGCACCGATAACGAAGAAATTTAATGTAGGTGTCATACAAACATAGAGGAGAATTATGAAAAGATTAGTGCTCGTTATGGCCTTTATACTGTTCTACCTGAATGGTTCCAGCCAGACTAAAACAGTCTACTACGATGATGAGAACCATGTAATAAGTGATTCCACGGAGGCCACATCTTATGCGATTTTTGGAAAGTTAACCGGCGACAGCGTATATACCTACAAGAAATTTGACGCTGATGGTTTCGTAACCGTTACGGGAAGCTTTAAAGATGAGGCTCTGAAGATCGCTCATGGCAAGTTTGTGTATTACGATTGGGTGGTTCAACTGTCTAATCTAGGCTACACCCCACTGCCTGCAAATGGTAAGGAGCGGTACGTGATGGTGAGCGGAAGGTATAAGGACGGCAAAAAAGACGGCAAGTGGTATACCTTCTATCCCGACGGAAAACTGAAGAACGTAGTTGTCTTTTCCAATGACGTGATGAACGGGGAGTTCAAATACTTTGACTCCAAAGGGAAGCTGGATACCTGGGGAAATTACCGGAACGGTAAAAAATCTGGAGAGTGGGTATCTGGTGCTGGACGTAAGATCCAGCAGTTTGAGAATGATGTAGCTACTTCTACGATTACGAAGTCGAAAAAACAGTTGAAAGCGGAAGAAGAACGTGCCAGAAAGTAGCCGAATATAATCCATAAATCACATTGCTGCAGCGGACGCGCGCTTGATTTGTGCATCACCTACTTTATCTGTATTTTTGCACAATAATAAACTCAATATGTATCAAGAAACAGAACACGTTCAATGTCTGATTATAGGTTCCGGACCTGCAGGTTATACTGCAGCAATTTATGCAGCACGTGCAGAATTAAAGCCGGTTCTGTATACAGGCATGGAGGCAGGCGGGCAATTGACCCAGACGACGGAGGTAGATAATTTCCCGGGCTATCCGAGAGGAATTATGGGCCCGGAGATGATGGAAGATTTTCGTAAGCAAGCGGAACGTTTTGGTACCGATATCCGTTTTGGGTATGTAAGTTCCGTGGACTTTTCATCTGCACCCCATAAAGTTGTTGTAGATGAAATTAAGACCATTACAGCCGACACGGTAATTATTGCAACCGGTGCTACAGCCAAATGGCTTGGTTTACCGAGCGAGCAACACTACAATGGATTCGGTGTGTCTGCATGCGCAGTATGTGACGGATTCTTCTTTAAAGGTCAGGATGTAGCGATTGTCGGGGCAGGGGATACTGCTGCGGAAGAAGCGACTTATCTGGCAAAGCTCTGTAGAAAAGTGTATATGCTTGTTCGACGGGATGAATTCAGAGCGTCCAAGGCAATGGTGACCCGGGTGTTGAATACGCCGAACATCGAGGTGATTTACAACAGTGAAGCCAAAGAAGTGCTCGGTAATGGAAAGAACGTTACCGGATTGCGCGTGGTGAACAACCAGACGGGAGCAGAGACAGACCTCGAAGTGGAAGGCTTCTTTGTTGCGATCGGTCATAAGCCGAACACCGATATCTTCAAAGGTTGGTTGGATATGGATGAAACAGGATATTTGAAGACCATTCCCGGAACCACAAAGACAAACATTGAAGGGGTATTTGCTTGCGGTGATGTTCAGGATCACTACTACCGGCAGGCCGTTACAGCGGCCGGATCAGGCTGTATGGCGGCTTTAGATGCGGAGCGCTATCTTGCTGCAAAAGAAGATAGTGTAAAAGCAGAAGCTTAATCCACCGTTTGCCTATTTTGTACAGAATACATTTTTGCTTAGATTGCTGCTTTAAAGCAATCCAGTAAAATGAAATATTTCCATAAATACATGAAGCAGTCTTTACTTTTAGTGGGACTGCTTTCTTTTTTCTCCTGCACCAACGATAAAACCAAGGAAGGAGAGACTATGCCAGCCCGCAAAGAAGTTGTTAAAGCACCGGGGCAATTTCCTTTTTATAAGAATATAACGGTCCGTCCGGGGCTTGACTTCGAAGTGATCAGCTGGGGCAAAGGCGTGGATAGTGTCGGCGCCTATATGATCCTGATGTCAGACTCCGTGAAGAGCAAGTATGAATCTGTATCCGTAGAACGGGAGGGTATTATCCGTGATGCCTGGAACATGGATATGGATAACGACGGAAATCCGGAGCTGTATATAGAAGTTATGACTAACAAAAATCAGCTTGACCTGAACGTTTTTGAATTCTCAGGTGGTGATTTCCGCAGGATACGATTCCCCTCACTTCCCGACAGGCTGCAAAAAAAGGTGTACAGTGGAAATGACCGCTTTACAATGAAAGAAGGGGCCCTTTATCGCTCATTTCCGATTGCAACGCCACGTGACGGTACAGAAAAGGCGGGTGACCTTAAAGTTGTCAAGTATACTTTAAGTGGTAATACATTTTCTGTGTCAGAGGTGGAGGAGGACTAGCTCCCCCTCGGCAATAAAGTACTAGGCTGGTTCTTTGAATTGGCCACTGAGGCGCTCGAACTTTTCGATCAGTAAAGCAATACGTTCCCGTTCGCGTTTTAGGGCAACCTTCCGGACCAGCGCGGAACAGAAAAGCATCCAGCCAAAGGTGAAGGCTATGACTAGGCCTTGTACCCACAGATCGAAGCGGCCGAAAATTTCGAAGAAATACAGCGCAGAACCGACGCTCAGGGCAAGGGCGTAGATCCAGTAAAGCTTATTGTACAGGCTGAAGCGGTTAAGCTGGTACTGTTTGAGGTTGTCAAGAAATGCGGTGGGATGTAAGGTGAAATCTGTTCTGGAGATCAGCTTGTGACTTCGGTAGAGAATGAACGTGTATATTGCGATGGAGCTTATGATGATTGTAAGCCCTGCATGAGTGGTCCAGTTTTGCACATCGTAGAACAACCATATGGATGCTATTGCCAGACAAGACAAGGCCATGCCCGTGATGTTTAAAAGGGATTTAGTCCGTATGCCGTTTACTTCCTTTTTTACCTGCGCCAGCATCTCTTCAGAAGAGATTTTTACCTCAACCGTATGCGCGTCCCAAAGCGATTGTATATGATCAAACTCTTGCATGTTGATTGTATAGTTCTGTAAGTCTTTGTTTAATGCGGTGAATTTTCACCCGTAAATTTCCTTCGCTGATTCCGGAGATTTCTGCGATTTCTGGATAAGGCAGTTCATCTAGTACCATCGTGATGATGAACCTGTCATTTTCTTCGAGTTTAGAAATCGCCTTATAAAGCAGGGCTACCTGCTCGTTTTTCTCGGAGTATTCTTCAATACGATTTTCGATGATGTTGTCTGTGAGTTCTTCTTTGGCCTGTCGCTTTTCTGAGCGCAGATAAGTTAAACAGGTGTTGACGGCTATTCTATATATCCAGGTCGAAATCAGTGATTTGTTTCTGAATTTATCGAGGTTCTGCCAGACCTTGAGGAAGGTTTCCTGAAGGAGGTCATTCGCGGCATCTGTATCTCCTGTATACCCATAACACAGATGGAAGATTTTCCTGGAGTTTGTGTCGAAGATGTGTTTAAATAGCTGGTCCTTTTGTTCCACTTACAGTGTTTTTATATCGTTTAGATCACGTTTCTATCTGAATGTTACACAAGATGCATTAAAGCCGTGTTTTAAACAATGTTTAGAGAATAAGTTTATTATCGTAGTTTTACGGAATTATTTGGGTTTAAACAGAATTTGATGTCAAAACAGAATAGATTAACGTTTTTTATTTTTTTAGCCTTGCTATTAGGGGTGGCTTTAGGCTACTATCTCAATATAAAATCCTTTCGTAATTACAATGATACCATCGCCAGATCAGAAGTTCGTCTGGAGCATATTGATGTCAAATTGCTTGAACTGAAAGACACGACCTCCGCACAGTACAAGGCATTGACGGCGCAAAAAACGGAAGCCGTAAAAACCCGGGTAGACACCGAGAAGGCAAGGGAGAAATCGCTGGAGCCGTTGACGCTTCTGAGCGACATTTTCCTGAGACTAATCAAGATGATCGTTGGCCCATTGGTATTTACCACTTTAGTGGTAGGCGTGGCTAAAGTAGGGGACATCAGCGCCGTTGGACGGATTGGCGGTAAGACCATGCTGTGGTTCCTTAGTGCATCCCTGCTTTCCCTGGTACTCGGAATGATCATGGTGAACCTGTTTAAGCCGGGCGAAGCCATGAACTTACCCCTGCCACCGAGTAATATTGATACAGGCGTAAAGGCCGTCGCGGTCTCCTTAAAGGATTTTATCTCACACATTGTTCCAAAAAGTTTTGCCGAGTCGATGGCCACTAATGAAATCCTGCAGATCGTTGTATTTTCCCTGTTCTTTGGTGTTGCTACGGCAGCCATTGGTGAAAAAGGACATGTGGTAATCAGTTTCTTCGATTCTGTTTCTCACGTGATTTTGAAAATTACGGGATACGTTATGAACTTTGCGCCCTTTGCTGTTTTCGGTGCCATGGCAGCCATTGTAGCCAAGCAGGGGCTGGGTGTTCTCTCTACCTATGCATTGTTTGTAGGTGAGTTTTATTCCAGTATGCTGTTGTTGTGGGTCATCATGATCTTCATCGGTTACCTGATTCTTAAAAATCGGGTGTTTAACCTGATGAACCGCATGAAGGAGCCGACTTTACTGGCATTTAGCACGGCCAGCAGTGAAGCAGCTTATCCAAAAACACTACTTGAACTGGAGCGATTTGGCTGCAAAGACAAGATTGTAAGTTTTGTACTGCCATTGGGCTATTCATTTAACCTGGATGGATCGATGCTGTATATGACCTTTGCCTCTTTATTTATCGCACAATCATATGGCATTGATCTTTCGTTTCAACAGCAAGTGACCATGTTGCTGATCCTGATGCTAACAAGTAAGGGTATAGCGGGTGTTCCAAGGGCCTCATTGGTGGTCATCGCAGGAACCATTGCCACGTTTAACATTCCCGAAGCAGGTATCGCCCTTCTCATTGGAATAGACCCGCTCCTGGACATGGGAAGGTCTGCCACAAATGTCATAGGCAACAGTCTGGCGACAGCCGTAGTAAGCAAGTGGGAAGGTGAGTTAACAGAACCGGTAGAAAACAACGGTTAAATTTTAGTAAGTTAGAAATGAGTCCAAGAGCAAAGAAAATATTTTTAATCGTAACCGTAGTCGTACCATTTTTGATCTACTGTATCGTGTATTATCGTCCGATCATTAAGAACGCACCTTTTCGGTCGGATGAGTTCGTTTCCATTGAGTACAAGTGGGGAACGGGGAAAACCCTGATGAACACGTACAATTCAAAGACAGGTGACTATCAGTATCTGAATGCAAAAGATTCATCGATAAAGACCAACGTGAAGCTGCGGTCAAATGATATGATTTACCTGCACAATAAAGCCAGTACCGTTGGATTCTGGAATTTCCCGGAGGTGATTGCCAACCAGGGTACAGACATTAACTCAACGACGGCATTACGCTATGAGATGACCTTTAATTATAAACGTACATCTAAGAAGGTGATTTACGTGAATAATTATGAAGAAATTCCGAAGCTGCGTGACCTTGCGGTGCAGATGAAGACCCTTGTAGAGCAAACCATTAACGATGCAGAAGATAGATATGGAAAGAAAAACTAATCTCGTAATGATATTAAGGAAATAAATTCTATATTTGCACCTCAATAAAAACAAAACAATTTAAAATAATAATTATTTAACAATGTACGCAATAGTAAATATAGCAGGACAGCAATTCAAAGTTGCAAAAGACCAGCATCTTTTTGTACACCGTTTGCAGGGAGATGAAGGCGCTAGTATTGAATTTGACAATGTATTGTTGGTTGAAGATGGTGGTAACATATCTGTAGGAGCTCCTGCATTGACTGGCGCAACTGTTTCAGCTAAAATCGTGTCTCATTTAAAAGGTGATAAGGTTATCGTTTTCAAAAAGAAACGTAGAAAAGGTTACAAAAAGAAAAATGGTCACCGCCAGTATTTCACTAAAATCCAGATTGAAAACATCAGTTTGTAATTAATAGAAGTTAAATTGAAAGCCTGGGTTTCCCAGCTTTATAATATAAAATAAAATGGCACATAAAAAAGGAGCCGGTAGTTCCAGGAACGGACGCGAATCGCATAGCAAGCGTTTAGGTATTAAAATATTTGGTGGTCAATTGGCTATCGCTGGAAACATCTTAGTACGTCAACGCGGTACTAAACACCACCCTGATAAAGGAGTTGGTATTGGTAAAGACCATACCTTGTTCGCTTTAGTAGATGGTACAGTAATCTTTAAAAAGAAACAAGACAACAAATCATATGTATCTGTTTTGCCACTGCCAGTTGAAGAAGTAAGCGCATCAGTTGCTGAAACAGAAGCTGCATCAGCAGAATAATATCAGATAGAAGTTAAGAGAGCTGCAGTTAATTCTGCGGCTTTTTTTGTGCCCGATTAATTTTGTGTGGATCAAAAAAGGTCCTGAACTTACCGTTCAGGACCTTTTGTAGTGCTTAATCCGGCTTATTACCGGTCCCGGTTCATCAGTTCATTTGCAAGCTGAATGAGCTGACTTTTCCGCTCTGCGGGAACGTCTATTTTTTCCAGTGCAGCAAAGGCATGATTTAGATGATGCTGCATTTCAGCAGTAGCCAGTTCTTTAATCTGGTATTGGTTGTATAGATCAGTTACATTCTGAACCTTGGTATCCGGTTCATTGATCAGCTGAGCGTCGAGAAGCTTCTGATCTGAAATGCTGAGTTGTTGTTGTAAGGATAGCAGAAGAAAGGTTTTCTTATTGGAGATGATGTCTCCTCCAACCTGTTTTCCGAACTTTTCCGGGTCACCGTACACATCAAGGATGTCATCCTGGAGCTGGAAGGCGATACCCAGGCGCTCACCAAACTCATAGATTAAATCGGCAGAAGCATGAGGTGCATTGGCGATAATTGCGCCGAGCTTCATGGCCCCACCAACCAACACGGCCGTCTTCAGGCGGATCATATCAATATACTCGGAGATACTTACATCTTCCCGCGTTTCAAATTCCATGTCGAGCTGCTGACCCTCACATACCCCCTGAGCCGTCGCATTGAATGTATTGAGTACGTCTTTAAGTACACTGCTATCCACTTGCGCCAGCTGCTTGTTTGCTTCCACCATCATCACATCTCCGCTTAAAATAGCGTTGTTTGTTCCCCATTTCTCATGAACCGTCTGTTTCCCCCGGCGTAGCGGAGCATTGTCCATAATGTCGTCGTGGATCAGAGTGAAGTTGTGAAACGTCTCTATTGCAAGCGCTGCGGGCATGGCTTTCAACACATCGCCACTGAAGAGGTCCGTTGCGATCAGGACCAGGGCAGGGCGAAGCCGCTTGCCGCCCAGGTTCATGATGTAGCTTATAGGTTCATATAAATTCTGCGGGTATGAAGGATATTCAATTTCAGGTATTGCTTTTTCTATCAGCTGCTGCAATTCTGGTATCGTATACATTTATTCTGTTGTAGTTATAACTTTTCTCCCAATTAATCCTGTACCAGCGCGAAATCTATCTGCCGCTTGGCAAGATCAACTTTCTTCACCTTAACCTTCACCTCATCGCCGAGCTGGTATTTCTTCTTCTTTCTTTGTCCGACAATACAGTAGTTCTTCTCGTCGAGCACATAGAAGTCATCGGCAATGTCTCTCAGTCGTATCATGCCTTCACATTTGTTTTCAATCAGCTCTACATACATACCCCATTCGGTAACGCCTGAGATGATACCCATAAAGAGTTTCCCGACGTTCTCCTCCAGGTACTCCACTTGCTTGTACTTGATGGAAGCACGTTCTGCATCTGCAGCGCGTTTTTCCATTGCCGATGAGTGGGACGCTGCTTCTTCATACTCGTCCTCGTTACCAGACTTCTCGTGGTTTAAATAGGCGGCAAGCAGTCTATGAACCATCACATCGGGATAACGCCGGATAGGAGAGGTAAAGTGTGTATAATGATCAAAGGCAAGTCCGTAGTGACTGGTCTTCTTTGTTGTATATATCGCCTTCGCCATGGAACGGATGGCCAATTGTGTCAGCACATTTTGTTCTTTCTTGCCTTCCACATCTTCCATCAGGTAATTCAGGGATTTTGCAATCTCCCGGTCCGACTTCATGTTGATCTTGTAACCAAATCGTGCCGCAAATAGTGCAAAGTTGCCCAGGTTCTCCAGGTTAGGGGAGTCGTGGGACCGGTAGACGAACGTGAACTTCTTCTTACCTTTGGTCATTTTAGCGACGTGTTCCGCAACCTTACGGTTGGCCAATAGCATAAAATCTTCTATCAGCTTATGTGCATCTTTGCGTTCTTTTACATAGACGCCAATTGGTTTGCCCTTTTCATCCAGTTTAAATTTTACCTCTGTGCTTTCAAAGTTAATTGCACCGTTCTTAAACTTACGTTCCCGTAAGATATGGGCAAGTTCGTTCAGCTTTAGGATCTCGTCTACGTGCTTTCCCTGCCTGGTCTCAATAATTTCTTGTGCATCTTCGTAGCTGAAACGGGTGTCCGAATGAATCACCGTTCTGCCGAACCATTCTTTAACCACGTTCGCTTCTTCGTCAAGCTCCATTACGGCTGCAAAGCACAATTTATCCTCATTGGGGCGTAAGGAACATACACCGTTACTTAAACGTTCGGGAAGCATGGGTATCACCCGGTCTACCAGGTAAACGGAAGTAGCTCTTGAATACGCTTCTTTATCCAGGGCGGAACCAGGTACCACATAATGGGACACGTCCGCGATATGGACACCGACTTCATAGTTGCCATTCTCCAGCTTTTTGAAGGAAATCGCATCATCAAAATCTTTCGCATCTGCAGGATCTATGGTGAATGTTATGGTGTCTCTAAAATCACGACGGCTTTTGATTTCCGCTTCTGAGATTTCCTCGGGAATTGCATTTGCCTCTTTCTCCACTTCAGGAGGGAAATTCAAGGGAAATCCAAACTGCGCCAGGATGGCATTCATCTCCGTATCGTTTTCTCCTTGTTCGCCTAAGATGTGAATGATCTTACCAATCGGGTTTTTTGCGCCCTCAGGCCAATCCGTTATCCCGACCTGCACTTTTTGTCCGTCTTTAGCGCCGTTTAGGTCTGTAAGTGGAACAAAGATATCGTGGAGCATCTTGCGGTCATCAATCATCACAAAGGCGAAGCGCTCGGAGATTTTTATCACACCAATAAAGTCCGTCTTGTGTCTTTCGATGATTTCAATTACCTCACCTTCATTCTTGCGGCCACTCTTCTTGGCGAACATGTATACTTTGACTTTGTCACCGTGCAGTGCGGTATGCAGCTTCCGGGAGGAAACATAGACGTCTTTTTCAGATTCATCATCAGGAACGACAAACGCAGATCCGTCAGCAGTCATATCGACTTTCCCGATAATGAAAGTTTTCAGATCCTTAAGGCGGAATTTGCCCTTTTCAGGCTCTTCAAACACGCCTTTAACCACTTGTTCCTTCAGAAGTTCGTGTATGGTTTCGCGGGAATCGACGTCGGTAATATTGAGTTTAGCAGAGACCTGCTTGTAGTTTAACGGTTCGTTCTGGTTTTTTTCAAGAACATCGCTAATCAGCTGGGTTAAAACTTGTTCTAACTGGCCGGATTTCTTTTTTGCCATAGTATTAATTCTATCAGCCCGAAGGTAACACTTTGCGATGATTTCCTTCCCTTAATACCTACAATTTTGCGGTAGTTCCGGGAATAGCATCGATGAGCTTACGGGTATAAAGTGCTTTCGGATTGTTGTAAATATCTTCAGGAAAACCCTCTTCCTCCACCTTTCCCTTGTTCATAACAATCATCCGGTCCGAAATGTGTTTGACAACTGCAAGATCGTGTGAGATAAAGATGTAAGTCAGGCCGAATTCCTCCTGCAGTTCCCGCAGTAAATTAAGCACTTGTGCCTGCACCGAAACATCCAATGCCGATACAGATTCATCACAGATGATGAATTTAGGCTGGAGCGCCAGGGCTCTTGCTATTACAATACGTTGGCGCTGTCCACCTGAGAATTCGTGGGGATAGCGGTCGAAATGTTCGCGCTTCAGGTCTACACGCTCCAGTAAACGGAGAGTGTGCGCTTTCCGCTGCTGATCATTGTCAAACAGCTGGTGTACCTTTAGCGGCTCGGTTAGGGCATTTCCAATGGTCATCCTCGGGTTTAACGAGGAGTATGGATCCTGGAAGATAATCTGAATATCCTTCCTGATTTTTCTTAAGTCTGCGCTGTCCATAGCCCTCAGATCCTTTCCATTAAAAAGAATCTGTCCGGAGGTCGGGTCTACCAGCCTGAGGATGCTCCGCCCAAGGGTAGTCTTCCCACATCCGGATTCACCAACCAGGCCCAGAGTTTCACCTGCAAATACATCAAAAGTGATGTCATCCACGGCTTTAACAAAGTTTTTAGGCTTTCCGAACATCCCTTGGTTTATCGGGTACCAGGTACAAAGGTTTTTCACCTGCAACAATGGACTCTGGCCATAAAGCCTATCCCGACGTACTTTGATTTCCGCCTCGGTATAGTTGTTTGCCGCGAGCAAATGTGCCAGTCCCACCTGTTTGTCTGCGTTCAGAAAGTCAGCAACAACCGGCAATTTCTTCAACAGCCTTTCCGGCGACGGCCTGCATGCCAGCAGACCTTGCGTGTATGGATGTTTCGCATGATGAAAGATCTCCTGCGCGGTTCCCTGCTCCACAATCTCGCCTTTAAACATCACTGCTACCTGATCCGCAATTTCGCTGATGACGGCAAGATCATGGGAAATAAAGATCATCGCCATATTACGCTCCTTCTTCAGCTTTAGGAGCAATTCAAGAATCATCTTCTGAACCGTCACATCCAGAGCGGTGGTTGGTTCATCCGCGATCAGCAACTCCGGATTACAGCTCAGCGCCATAGCAATCATCACCCGCTGCTTCTGTCCGCCGGAGAGTTGATGGGGGTAACTTTCAAAGATGTTTTCCGGTCGGGGCAGTTGCACTTCATTGAACAGTGCTATGGTCCGGGCTTTTGCTTCTTCCCTGGTTGTTTTTTGATGGAGGATAATCGCTTCCTGCACTTGAAACCCGCAGGTAAATACTGGGTTCAGCGAGGTCATTGGTTCCTGGAAGATCATGGAAATCCTGTTCCCACGAAATTCCCGTATTTCATCTGATGAAAGGTTAAGTAAGTTGATGTCGTTGAACTCGAGTCTACCACCAATTTTTGAGCTGGATTCGTCCAGCAAACGCATGATGGAGAATGAAGTAACGGACTTTCCCGAGCCTGATTCGCCAACAATTCCGAGTACCTTTCCTTGTCCGATTTCGAAGTTTACATTTCTTACAGCAGTGATCCAGGTCTTATCTTCCTGGTTCTGAAACTGTATTTCAAGATTCTTAATTTTTAACATCAGTTCCCAAGATAGGAAATTTAATCATCCGATATATCTCAGTTTATTTTAATTTTGCGCCATGGAAAGAGAAATTCTGGATACAAAGAGAAAAGCCCTGAAAATAAACCTGAACCCGAAAATTTATGGGACATTCGCCGAGATCGGTGCAGGGCAGGAGGTAGCCAGAAATTTTTTTACGGCAGGCGCAGCATCAGGAACCGTCGCCAAAACCATGTCAGCCTACGATATGACCTTCAGTGACGCTATCTATGGCGCAGAAGAAACCGGCAGGTACGTGAGCCAGTCGCGCTTAATTAAAATGCTTGATCATGAATTCAGCCTACTTAAGCAACGCCTTTCGGGTGAAAAGTATGATTTCCGCACCTTCTTCTCTTTTGCAGACACCGTAACCACCTTAAACTACAACAAATCCAATGATCCGCATGGTTGGATTGGTATTCAGTTTCAGGCAGAACCAGGCGGAGACCCAAATGAGATCTTCTTCCACGTGCGCCTGTTGGATACGGACGCTGCTTTGCAGCAGAATGTGCTTGGCATCATCGGTGTAAATCTGGTGTACGCTGCGTTCTATTACAACCATGATCCCAAAACGATGATCGAGTCTCTTGCTGATAATCTCACCGTGGGGTCCGTAGAGATTGATCTTATTTCAGTTAAAGGTCCTGCGTTTCAAGGTATTAACAACATTTTACTTAACCTGTACCTGATTGTTAAAGACTTTTCCAGCGCCGCCATCTTTGATGCTTCAGGAGCACCTGTTCTGCCGAAAGATTTGCTGTACAAGAAGGACATTATGATTCTACGCACTAAATATGCTCAGAAATCAAACCCTAACTTCAGCATGCTCAACAAAGCGGTGGATCAGTTTAAGCGGACAGAAGACGTTAAAGAAGATAATCTGAGTGTGCTCATAGAAGTTCTGCTCTCCAACGTACTTACGGCCGATGAAGATGTCAGCGAGGAGATCGATTTGCAGGCTGTTGCAAAGCGTGCAGAGGATATGTGTGCAACCGGAAATCTAGTAATTGTTTCCAATTTCGCACGGCACAACAAACTCGCCAAGTACCTGGATCGCTGTAAACCCAAGAGCGTAGGGATCTCCACAAACATCAATAACCTCAAGTTTGTCTTCAACTCGAGCAACTTTGGCGAGAACTACTCCAGTATGCTTCTAAGCTATGTCAGCGATATGTTCAGCAAGAATGTGAAGCTTTTCGCTTATCCATTCCTGGATAAGAAGACCAGCAAAGTGATCACAACTGCCAATATGCCGGTTACGCCGGATGCCAAGCCGCTGTTCGATTTCCTGATCATAAACGGATACATCACGGACATCAAGGATTACAGCGAGTCGGATGTGAAAACCGTATAATTTATTGATAGGCGTTCTTTACAACCACAGCCATCAGCCTTTCCGGATGGTCAATACTTTTAAACCCAAACTGGGCATAGAGTCCATGGGCATCTTCGGTGGCCAGCATATAGCGTCGCAGTCCTTGCAGATCCTTGTGGAATAACATCAGAGACATCAGCTTCTTAGACAAGCCCAAGCCTCGGTAAGGCTCCAGTACGTACACATCTGCAAGGTAGCCAAACGTGGTTTTATCTGTGATCCACCGGGCAAATCCTACCTGGCGGGCATCCTTATATATTCCAAAGCAAAGTGAATGATCTATAAACCGCTGAACGGTTTCCAGCGGTATCCCTTTTGCCCAATAGGATTCCATGCTCAGGTATTTATGGATTGCAGTGGGATCAAGCTTGTTCACATCATCAGAGAAAACAAAGCCGTTCTCTACAATTTCCACTAGTTACGCATGTTTATAAACTGCAGTGGCTGCCCGAAATCTTCTTTCTTGCAGAGTGCAATTACGGCCTGCAGGTCGTCTATGCTTTTCCCCTGAACACGTACCTGATCTTCCATCATGGATGCCTGAACTTTCAAGCCACTTGCTTTTATTCTGGCGACGATCTTCTTCGCAGTCTCCTTATCAAGCCCCTCTTTCAAGGTGATTTCCTTTCGGATCATATTGCCTGAAGCATATTGTTCCTTGCCAAAATCGAGGCTCGCAGGATCCAGACCTTGTTTAATCATTCTGGAGATGATAGAATCCTGTATTGCTTTTAAACGCATATCATCTTCAGTAACGATCGTGATCATATTCGTTTTTTTATCGTGATCTATAGTGCTCTTAGAGGTGCTGAAATCGTAGCGGTTGAGGATTTCCTTTTTAGCATTGTTCATCGCGTTATCAAAAGTTTGCGCGTCTACTTTACTTACAATATCGAAAGTGGGCATGATTGTAGCTTTAGAATGAAAAAAATATTAAATTTAAGATTATTGGATTGCATACAAAACAACGAAAAATATTATTAGTATGAAACCTCTCATACAACTATCGAAATCGATGCCAAAGATGTTCATCCAAATTCCACGCTAACGACAAACGAATATGAAAAGTAAGAAAACCGCAGCTAAAAACAAGGATCCCAAAAAGTCCGCAAAGAAAGAACTTCAACAGAATTTAAGCGACAAGTTTTTTGAAGCCGTTAAAAGCCTTGGGCACGATGCGGAAAGAATAGGAGAGGATCTGATGCTGGTTAGTAAGTTTGTTGCTAAAAAGCTTTCTAAAAAGATACCTGGTGCCAAGAAGGAAGCTGGTAAAAAGGTTGCTGATGTGGTTCCGGAAACGCCATTGAGAACTAAAAAAGAATCAGATGGTAGAAAACCAGCAATTAAGGGAGTTAAAAAGGCTCAAAAGGTGGTGCAAAAAGCAAGTACCAAGGTTAAACCTGTAGCCCACAGCGTTAAAGTTGCTCCCATAACCTCCGAAGACAAGCTGAGTCCGGCAATTGCCAAACCCGCGCGCTCCGGTGATACGAAAGCAACAAAGTCCCAAAATCCTGCTCCGGTAGATCCGCTTCCTGTCAAACGATCTGGAAAGAAGGTTAAACCTGCTGATCAAAAATAATGTTTAATAACCTAAAGGTCTGCGTGCAGTATATTTAACATTGGCTTAACACTAAAATGCGCAGTTTTGGTTTCCCTGTTCCGCCAGGGATTTTTTTTGAATACATATGAATAAAAAGAAGGTACCTTTCTTAAATCGCGAGATCAGCTGGTTATATTTCAATGAGCGCGTGTTGCAGGAAGCCGCAGACCATACTGTACCGCTCATTGAACGTATCAGGTTCCTTTCTATTTTTTCATCAAACCTGGAAGAGTTCTACCGGGTAAGGGTAGCCACCATGGCCCGGCTGTCGAATCTCAACGAGAAAGCCAAAGAGCTCCTCGGCTTCAATCCAAAAAAGGTCCTGAACGAAATCAAGAACATTGTTGTGAAGCAGGAGCGCAAGTTTGAACAGATTTTTCAGGCAACACTGATCAATGACCTCGCTCAAAACAGGATATTTATTCTGAATGATACCCAGCTTAATGTCGCTCGTGGCACATTCGTCAGGGATCATTTCCGTGACCGGATATTGTCCAACCTGGTGCCGATAATGGTCGATTTAAACAAACCTTTTCCGGAATTAAAAGACCGTTACCTCTATTTCTTTGTGCGGCTGATTAACAAAGGCGCCAAAACTACGCAGAAATTTGCACTCATTGAACTTCCCCCGAACCTCCCCAGGTTTCTTGTCCTTCCGGAAACCAACGATCTGAAGTTCATCATTCTTGCGGAGGATATCATTAAATACTGCCTCAAGGACATCTTTTATGTGTTTACCTACACGGAAATTGATGCCTACTCCATACAGGTTACGCGGGATGCAGAGCTGGATATTGACAAGGTAGTGAGCGAAAAGTTTATAGAAGAACTAAAAGCAAGTCTTGAAAAGCGTAAAAGGGGGAAACCCATGCGCCTCTTGTATGATACGGAGATGCCTTTTGATATGCTGAGCATTCTGGTCTCTAAAATGAAACTTGAGGCCGAAAGTTTAATACCCGGCAACAGGTACCACAAATTCGGCGACTTCATCCGGTTTCCCAACGTAGGGCCAAAGAGCCTGGAATACCCCGTAACCGTCCCACTAAAAGTGTCCGGATTACACCGCGCGGAAAGCATCTTTAACAAGCTTACAGAGCGAGACTACCTGATTAACCTGCCTTATCAGTCTTATGATTACATCATCCTTTTTCTGCGGGAGGCTGCCATAGATCCCAAGGTAATTGAAATTAATATCACCCTTTACCGGCTTGCCGAGGATTCCCGGGTCATCAACGCATTGATCAATGCGGCGACAAACGGGAAGAAAGTCAACTGCCTGCTGGAACTGAAGGCAAGGTTCGACGAACAAGCCAACATCTACTGGTCCGGCCGCCTCATGGAAGCTGGGGTGAATGTAAACTTCGGCCTGACGGACTACAAGGTTCATTCGAAGATATGCTTGGTTAAACGGATGGAGAAGGGTAGGGTGAAGTATTACGCGAATCTCGCTACAGGTAACTTCAACGAAAAGACGGCAAGACTCTATTGCGATCACAGCTTGTTTACCGCACAAAAGGAAATCACCCGCGAGTTGCTGAAACTTTTTACATCATTGAATAAAAAGAGAGTCGCTAAAGGCTTTAAGTACCTGATTGTTTCTCCACTGGAAACCCGGTCCAAAATGTACAATTTGATTAATCGTGAAATCAGGATTGCGAAGTCAGGAAAACCTGCATACCTGATCTTTAAAGTAAACAGCCTGGCGGATGAGGGCATTGTTGAGAAGCTTTACCAGGCCAGTAATGCAGGCGTAAAGATAAGACTCATCGTGCGCGGTATATGCTGCCTCGTACCGGGGGTGAAGGGCTTCAGCGAGAATATCACAGTAATCAGTATCATCGATAGATTCCTGGAGCACGCGCGGGTATTCATATACGGAAACCAGGGAAAAGAGGAGATGTATCTCTCGTCTGCCGACCTGATGACGCGCAACTTCGAACATCGGGTGGAAGTTGGATTTCCCGTCCTGGATAAAGATGTAAAACGTGAAATTCGTGACATCATTGACTTCCAGTTACAGGATAATGTGAAAGCAAGAGACATCACCAAGTTGAACAACAATAAGTACCACAAGAATAAACTGAATGTTAAAGTGCGGGCGCAGGTTCAAACTTATAATTACCTAAAAACCAAACACGAATAATATGTTAAGATATGCTGCCATTGATATAGGATCCAATGCCGTCAGGCTGTTGATTGCCGACATCAGTCAGAATGAATATGGATTTCAATTTAAAAAGAATACCCTGGTGCGTGTGCCGTTGCGACTTGGCGACGATGCTTTTCTCGACCAGAAGATCTCCGATCGCAAAATGGAAGATCTCGTTAAAACAATGGCGGCTTTCCGGAATTTGATGGATGTGTATCAGGTGACGAAGTATCTGGCTTGTGCAACTTCCGCGATGCGGGAATCCAGCAATGGCCGGCAGATTATAGAAAGAGTGAGGAACGAGGCAAATATTGACCTGGAGATCATTGAGGGGCAACGGGAAGCCAACATCATCTACGCCAACCACATTGAAGCCACCTTAGATGCAGACAGGGGTTACCTGTATATCGATGTCGGCGGGGGCAGCACCGAGCTTTCCGTGTTTGTAAACAAAGTACTAGTCGCCTCGAAGTCGTTTAACATTGGAACCATAAGGATGCTGGACAACCAGGATAAACCAGAGACCTGGGCGGAAATGAAGCAGTGGATGAAGGATTATACGAAGGAACAGAAACAGCTTGCCGCAATCGGCACCGGTGGAAACATCAATAAGTTGTTTAAGATGTCAGGACAGGAACAAGGCGAGCCCATGTCATTTCTGAAGCTAAGAAACCTGTACAACGATTTAAACAGCCACAGTTTAAAGGAAAGGATGAAAATATTTAACCTGAATGCAGACCGGGCTGATGTGATCATTCCAGCCGCTGAGATCTATATTACTCTAATGAGATGGGCGGGCATCAGGCAGATCTATGTTCCCCGGGTCGGTATGGTAGATGGTATTATAAATCTCTTGATTGAAGAAAACCTGTCCTAGAAAACCAATGCGAGATACCTGCCGTGGTGACTTACGCTGGCTGGATTTCTCGTTTTGTAATCAAATTTTCCAGGGGACCAGTCATAAATCTCCACTTTGATGAAAGGCAGTGTCTTCGGGGATGCTGCCGCAATGCTGTGTATATATTTCGTTGTGACTTCCGTCTGCGTATGGTAAACCATTTGATCCACACATACTAATCCGGTTGCGATTCCGCTCTTCAAGTATATACCGGAGCAGGCAAGTGCAGTTGGTGCAAAGGTTCTCTTGCCCGTTTTTCTGGAATGAATCTTATACGCTGCCTCTTTCATGCTCCAGAGCGTCCAAAGGATCTGATCCGGTTGCAGCGAGCTGCCGATCAGGCACTGCTCAGCCGCTGTAAATACCTTGGACAGATACCCAGGCCGCCGCCAGTTGCTTTCAACAGCCGCTACCTGGAGGTCAACCAAATCGTTTCCCATCATTTTTCCGAAAGTTTCTGTTCAATGATGTTCACTGATGCTTTAACATCAAGCATCTTTTCCATCGATTGATTGTCGATCACAATTCCAAATTCCTCTTCTATGTCCAGCACGACATCTACCAGGTTAGCCGAGTTTATCTTTAAATCCTTAATGAAGTCTGTGTCTTCACCGATTGTTTCCAGCGCCGGCTGATCTTGAGCATAGTTGGAAACAATTGTTTTCAGCCGGGTGATTAGTTCTTTTCTATCCATGTTTGTATTTTCTAAAAACAATGCAGGCATTTACATCACCAAATCCAAAACTCGCCTTAATCAGCGTGTCAACCGGATATTGTAGTGCCCGTTGTGGTACCTTGCCGGGGTCTATCAATTCGGCGATCTCCGGATGCAGATCTTCACAGTTTATATTCGGGAAGATCCGATCTTCCTTGATCTGCAAAACCGAAGCCACGCATTCAATACTTCCCGCGGCACTAAGGCAATGCCCCACCGTACCCTTTAACGTGTTGATGTATGGAAATGCTTCGCCGCTGCGCTGCAAGGCTTCGGTCCAGTTGCGGATTTCCAGTGCATCCATGGCGGTAGCAGTCAGGTGCCCGTTGATGACGTCAATCTCATCGGCAGCAACGTCCGCATTTTTCAATGCCTCCCGGATACATCGTTTAACCGCATCTGGATTGGGAGCTGTCATGCTGCCTTTGCCACGCTGCCCGCCCGCATTAACGTTCCCACCCAGTACCTCCGCATAGATGTTTGCGCCTCTTTCCAGTGCATGGTCGAGCGACTCCAATACGAATGCACCGGCACCGCTCGCAGGAACAAATCCGCTGGCAGTTGCACTCAAAGGCCTCGATCCTTGTTCGGGCCGCTCGTTGTGCTTAAATGTACAGACCTTCATCGCATCAAAACCAGCCCAGATGTATGGCCCGCTGTCGCTTGTTGCTCCGGACAGCATAATGGTCGCCTGTCCGGATTTAATACGCTCATAAGCAAGCAGGAGGCTCTCTGTGCCGGTGCAGCAGGCTGAAGAGTTCGTCGTTACCTGGTTGCCCAGTCCGAGTTTACCCGACAAATACGCGCTCACACCGCTGTTCATCGTTTGAACAACTACAGTACTACCCAGGCGACGGGTTTGCAGTTCATCGATCTTATATATGGCTTCCCGGAAACGGTCTATCCCGGAAGTTCCGGAGCCGAACACCATGCCGTAATCCCAATAAGGCTCTTCCTGAGTATTTACCTCCAGCCCGGCATCTTCCCAGGCCTGCATGCCTGCTATAACACCATAAAGGATACCTGAACTGTTAAAGTTGCGGAGTTCAAGCGGACTGAAATAACGGGAGACCAGTGCTTCGGGAACGTCCGGCTTTCCCGCAATCTGGCAGGAAAACAGGAGTTCTTCGAGCTGTGGGTCGAACTTAATTCCGGAATCTCCGGCAAATACCGCTGAACGGAAGTCAGCAAGGCCAACACCGTTCGGCGCAACAACGCCCATACCGGTTATAACAACCCGGTTAGCCATTTAATTTAGCAGTGACCATTCCCGAGAGTGTGCCTTTGCACACCGTTTCTCCCGCTTCATTTTGCATGGAGACGTTGCAGTGCAACTTCTTAAAACGGAAGTAGACCTTTTCAGACAACACCGTCACCTTTTCCCCAGGGAATACAGGTTTCATAAAATCAATCGCCGTAGAGGTCAGCATCACGTGTCCCGTGGTGGGATTCGCCGAAGTTCCAACCAGGTATAACCCCAGACAAACCAAGCCGATTTGCGCCATAGTTTCTGTCAATATTACGCCGGGTGTCACCGGATGATCTTTAAAGTGGCCCTTGTAGAAATCAAGGTCCGGACTGTAGGTGAAGTTTCCTTTTGCACTATTTTCATCGATCTGTTCCAGCTCATCAACAAAAAGGAATGGAGCACTGTAAGGCAGCTGATGGAGTATTTCTTCTTTATTCATATTTTCTTCAACTTCTAAGAGGATTAAATTTCCCCTTTGTGCCAAATTAAGTCTTTTTCGGGAGATTACCATTGCAGCAGCACCCGCTGCGCGGAAAACCCCGGTCCGAAGCTGAGCATAAGCCCCTTTTCCCCTCTTGAAGGCTGTTCAATGTCCATGATCCTTTCCAAAACGTACAATACTGTCGCGCTGGACATGTTGCCATACTGCCGGAGTACTTCCTTGGTTTCATCAATATTTTTGCCCAATGAGCCGAATAGTTCTTCTACCACCTGGATGATCTTTTTGCCGCCCGGATGGAACACCAGATGGTCAATGTCGGCTATGGTTAGTCCCTGTGCAGCAAGAAAAGGGTGAATAATCGCCGGAAAGTGTTCTTCAATGGTGGCAGGAACCTGTACATCGAGCACCATCTGCAGTCCGGAATTCGTCAGGTCGAAACCCATCATGGTTTCCGTATCGTAAAAATGGTACATCTCTTCCGCAACAACCTCGGGCCCTTCTTCGTCTTCACAAGAGGAGAGGAGCACACAGGCGGCACCATCACCAAATATCGCCGCACTCACAATGTTCGGCATAGAAAAGTCGTCCAGTTGTAAGGTTGCTGTCGGCGATTCCACAGCCACAACTGCCGCCCGTTTGCCGGGATTTGCCTTGAGAAAATTCTTGGCGTAAATGATGCCCGAAACACCCGCTGCACAACCCATCTCGGTAACCGGCAGGCGTACCACATCCTGCCGCATATGCAGGTGATTGATCAGATATGCATCCAGGGAGGGGATCATGATGCCGGTGCAGCTCACCGTAATCAGGTAGTCGATGTCCGCAGGTTCCCACGCCGCCTTTTCCAGTGCATCCTGCAAACACTTGCTGCCCAGCTGTATACCTTCCCGAATATAAATGCGGTTTCGGTCTTCGAAGGACCTGTTGCTGAAAACTTCCTCCGGAGACATGAATGCGTACCGCTTATCTACTGCAGCGTTCTCAAATATTTTTTTCACTTTCCGGATGAACCGCTCGTGCTGACCGGCAAGCCAGGCATCGAGAAACGGGATAATCTCTGCTGTCGTTCTGGAATAATCAGGTAGCGCCTTGCTTACGGCTTTAATTTTTACACTCATGTTGATCGTATTACCCATTGGTAGCGGAAGGCCCATCTCCAGCGTACGCTGTAATGGCTGAACTTTAATTTTTTAGAATAGGCAATCAGGTCTTTTTTCTTGAAACCTCTTAAGATAGATACTAAGCCATCCTCCCGGGACATGTCGTTTAGCCCAAAGACAAAACAAAGGGCTTTGAACAGGTAATACGCCAGGGCACTCCGGTGCAGATCATTGATCACAATCCCCAACGTAGACGTCTCCATGAAATACTGCAGCAGTGCAAGCAGCTCCGGGTCTTTAAAGTGATGTAATGTAAGTGTGCAAAGGATGATGTCATACGTTTCCTTTTCCAGATCATGAATAAAAATGTCCTGGCAGCTGTAGCTGATGTTCGGATATTCCATGGAGAGATGTTTCGCATGCCGGATCGTAAATGCATTGGCATCAATGCCATGTAAATCAAACTGCAGGCCTTTCTCGTGGGCGTATTCCGCCAGCGTTCTTAGCATATCGCCATTGCCACAGCCAACATCAAGAATACTGATCACGCGATCGCCGGGGAGTCCACTGATGAGTGACTTTACGCCATCCAGGGTTACCCTGTTTCCGCCGAGTAAGGTGTTGATACGTGCGATCTTGTCAAGTGCATCCCTCAAAATTTCGCCTTCCATGGAAAAGTCGTCCATAATTTCAGGTGCGTCGCTTCTAAATTCGGTATCTACCATAGATTAGTCTATCTTTAAGGGGCTTCCATGGGTCATTCTAATAACTGGGGAAAGTAACTGCGGGAATCTAACAAGTCCTTTCATCAAAATGTTTGCATATTGCTCTTTTCTTAATACGGAAGCAAGCAGCCGGCCCATCTGGATCCTGGTATTAAAATTGGCAGCCCATTGTGCCTGGTACTTCGATTCCAGCTTTTCCCGTGAGTTGATTTTTCCATCGAAATAGTCAAGTACGAGGGTTGCAGCGATCTTTGCACTATGGATCGCCATGCCCATTCCGTTGCCGCATAGCGGATGGATTAGGCCGGCGGTGTCGCCAATCATGAGTACGTGGTCCTTTACTTTCTCCTTGTGCTCGAAAGATACCTGGCTAATGCTGATCGGCGCATCGAAATGCATGCTGCTGCCCTCCAGAATATGCTTTAGATATGGATTTTTATGCAGCACCTGCTGCTGATGGGCTTCAATATTTCTGAACGACCGGAAGGAAGCATAGTCAACAAGATAGCAGATGTTGATGTTGTCGTCTTCAACCCTGGAGACGCCGCAATACCCACCACTAAAGTTGTGTAAGGCGACAAGGTCGCTTGGGAAGCTTCCCTTGTAATGGGCCTTTATCGCCAGCCAGGGCGATTTCCTGGCGATGAATTTTCGCTCCAGTTTGTGGTCAAGCGCTGCTCGTTTTCCGTACGCGCCAAGCACAATGGTGGCAGTGTACCTTCCATTTCCGGTGCTTACCTGGAAGCGGTCCTGTTCAAAACGTACATCCGTCACGGTATCGCGGATGACGATGCAGCCGCTTGCCTTTGCTTTCTGATAAAAAAAGGCATCGAGCACTGCTCTACTGATGCCGAGGCCGCCAAGTGGAAGGGAAGTCCGGCAGCTCAGGCCTGATGCCGTCGTGATCTGCAATTTACTGATCTCCACGGGTTCCAGAACTGCCGGATCCACATCAAGCCACCTTAAATAAGGAACGACTTCATTCGAAACGTATTCCCCACAGACCTTATGATGGGGATAGTTGTTCTTCTCGATCAGGATAACCTGCTTGCCTGCTCTGCATAAATGAATGGCACTGGTCAGTCCAGCCAAACCTCCTCCTATAATTAATACGTCGATCTGGCCCTTCATCCGGTACTTCTATTTGGTCAGTAATGCAGCAGCATCTTCATCTAAAAACCAGGTCAAATGCCCATCTATCGGCTGAATAAGTTGTGCCGGATAAAGCATAGGATCTTTTTCCACGGGCTCGATCACCTGTTTTACGGCTTCCGCCTTGCCACTTCCAAATACCAGAAAAGCAACGTTATTTGCGAGATTAATCAGTGGCGCGGTGAAGCTGATTCGACTGGCAGAAAGCTTCTCCACATAGACAGCTGCAACTGTTGGGGCATCGTTCGTTAGAATATCCGTATGAGGGAACATGGAAGCGGTATGTGCTTCGTCACCCATGCCCAGTAAGATCAGATCGAACGCAGGCGTCTCACCCTTGAAATGGGCCGTGATGGCATTGCTGTACGCGTCAGCCGCCTCCTGGGGATTGAGGCTGGTGTTCACATAAAAGATATGGTCTTCTGCAATTTGCAGGGGATCCAGAATGGCGTTCCTCGCCATCAGCCCGTTGTAACTTTCATTTTCCGGAGACACATCGCGCTCGTCCCCAAAGAAAAAATATACCTGCTTCCAGTCCAGGCGATCGCGATAGGTCGTCGCGAGCGCCTGGTACAGGGTTTTCGGTGAACTCCCTCCAGTAAGTACAAAATTGAACCGTCCACGGTCCCGGATCGCCTCATTGCCGATCGTTAGAATGTATTCTGCCAGGTCACTGAAAAGCGATTCCTTATCATTATAGATCAATACACTCATATTAATCTTTATTTAAAGGTAACGTGAACCAGTGGAAACCATCTCTGGCAATCAATGCCTCTGCATTTTCAGGACCCCATGAATCCGCGGTATAATTCGGGAAGCTCAAGGATTTTTTAGACTCCCATGCCTTAATAACCGGCATCAGCAGTTCCCAGGCACTTTCTACCTGGTCGGCACGCATAAACTGGGTTTGATCTCCTGTCATGACATCGAGCAGTAACGTTTCATAGGCCTCCGGCGTATCTGAGTTGTAGGTTCCTTTATAGTCGAACACCATATCCACAGGATTTAGGACCATAGCAAGTCCGGGTCTCTTCGCCTGTACCTGCAGGCGGATGCTCATCTCCGGTTGAATACTGATGATGAGCCGGTTTTGCTGCCAGTTTTCCGTCACTGCTGGTGGAAATACCTGATGCGGTACATCTTTGAATTGTATGGAAATGATCGATGAGGTCTGGAAAAGGCGTTTCCCTGTACGCACATAGAAAGGAATGCCCTGCCAGCGCCAGTTGTCCACAAAGAACTTCATTGCGGCGAAGGTCTCGGTATTGGAATCCGGTTGAACATCTTTTTCATGCCGGTAGCCGGGTACTTCCTTGCCTTCAACCCAACCTTTGGTATACTGACCGCGAACGGTACTGAACCGGACATCCTCCGGACTAAATGGGCGTATCGCTTTCAGCACGTCTACTTTCTTGTTTCGAATCTCATCCGCATCGAAGTTAATCGGCGTCTCCATCCCGATAAGGCAGAGCAACTGCAAAATGTGGTTCTGAATCATGTCCCTTAATGCACCTGCGCCATCATAGTAGCCGCCACGGTCTCCAACCCCCAGCTGTTCCGTTACAGAGATCTGTACGTGATCGATAAAGGTGCGGTTCCAAAGTGGTTCAAGCAGCGAGTTGGCAAAGCGGAATGCCATGATATTCTGCACGGTTTCTTTCCCAAGATAATGATCGATACGGTAGATCTGCTTTTCGGTGAAAATACTGGTCAGCAACTGATTCAACGCTTTTGCCGTTTCCAGGTCTCGTCCGAAAGGCTTCTCAATAACGATCCGGCAAGTTTCTTCATTGCCGACCAGTTCATATTTCGAAAGCAGGTTCGCAATGATCGGAAACAGGTTGGGGGCGACTGCCAGGTAATACATCACCAATGTCTCCGGTCCGAATTCTTGTTTAAACCCGTCAATCTTAGACTTCAAGCCGCTGAAGGTGTCCGGAGCGGATACATCTACAGGGGTATAATGCACATGCTCCGAAAATATAGACCAGTCCTCATCTTTTACCTTCCCATTTCTAGAGAAACTGCTGATGCCTTCTTTCAGGATGTCCCGAAACTGATCATTGGCATATTCCTTTCTTGCGGTACCGATAATTGAAAATTGCTCTGGCATATACCCGTTGCTGCACAGGTTGTACAACGCCGGGCCCAGCTTGCGCATATTGAGGTCACCAGTACCACCAAATACTACGAATATGGTTGGCTTAAGTTTAACTGCTGTTTTCATGAGTTTTTATTTTTTATATGGATGAAACCGTCGTAAGCCAAGGGCCTAGTCTGTTTCTTTCGTCTTTGTTTTTATTTAACGGTTAGGAGACAGGATTCCAGTTCGCGTGGAAAATACCTTCTTCGTCTGTACGTTCAAAGGTATGGGCGCCGAAGAAGTCTCTTTGTGCCTGCGTTAAGTTGCTCGGTAATCTCTGCGTTCTTAACGAATCAAAATAGGTTAGCGCCGAAGCGAACGCAGCAACTGGAATTCCTTTTTCTGTTGCAACAGCCACTACTTTACGCATTCCGCCCAGGCTTTCTTTTAGTTTCTCCTGAATGCTGGCCGCCAAGAACAGGTGCTCCAGGTCTGGTGTTCCTTCATAAGCGGTATAGATGTCCTGCAAGAGTTCCGCACGTATAATGCAGCCACCACGCCAGATTTTAGCAATCTCATCCAACTTTAAGTCATAAGAATAGCTTAAGGAGGCCTGGCTTAGCAGGTGCAATCCTTGCGCATACGAAACAATCATCGAGAAGTATAAGGCGTCACCAACGGCATCAACGAACTGTGCATCTTCAATCAACCCCGGTTGGGCTGCGAAAACATCAGAAAGGACTACACGTAATGATTTTAACTTAGAGAGGTCCCTGCTGCTCACCGCTTCATTTATCGTCGGGATAGGACTTTGCAAATCCATAGAAACCTGTGAGGTCCATTTTCCGGTTCCTTTTGCTTTCGCTTCGTCTTTGATCAGGTCGATCAGTAAACCGCCGGTTTTTTCGTCCTGAAATTTGAAAACTTCTGCGGTAACTTCCATCAGGAATGACTTCATACGGCCATTGTTCCATTCCTGAAATATCGACTGTATCTTATCATTGTCCAGCGCTAGGCCATTCTTAAGGATGTCATAGGTCTCTGCAAGCAGTTGCATCATTGCATATTCAATACCATTGTGGACCATCTTTACGAAATGTCCCGAGGCACCAGGGCCTATGTACGTAACACATGGCTCATTATTCACCTTGGCAGATACGGCTTCGAAGATCTCTTTCATTGCACCGTAGGCCTCTTTGTCACCTCCAGGCATCATGCTCGGCCCGAATCGGGCACCTTCCTCGCCACCAGAAATTCCCATTCCAAAGAAATGGATGCCTGTTTTTGAAAGGTCTTCTGCGCGCCGGCTGGTATCGGTGAAGTGTGAATTACCGCTATCTATGATGATGTCGCCTTTTTCCAGTAAAGGCTGAAGTTCAGAAATGACACTGTCGACAATCGGCCCCGCGGGAACGAGCAGAACAATACGACGGGGTAGTTCCAGGCTGGAGATGAAGTCTTCCAACGACGCAAAGCCCTTCAGTTGATGTTCTTTGCCATCTTCTTCGAGCTTTTGCAACATTCTGGCGTCCTTGTCATACCCGGTTACGTTAAAACCATGATCTGCCATGTTCAGCAGTAAGTTACGGCCCATCGTTCCCAGGCCTATCATTCCTAAGGTGTATTTTTTCATTGTTTATCTTATTTTATTGTGGATATGAAGCCAACATTAGTGTGTGCATTCTTAACAGCAAGCCGATGCGGTGCATTTTAATTCAGACTTACTTGTTGGGGTATGTGGTATGTACATAATATTTTTCTTTCGCCGCCCAAAGTTTGGCTCCGCCTTTGATGCCGTCCCGGTTGTTTACCACCTGCATGTTGGGCTCCAGCTCGAAATCAATTTGCTTGGCATTACCACCGCCAATATACAGTTGATCATAGTTAAAAACAGTCTTATAGATGTCTAAAACACGCAGAACACGTTCGTTCCAGTCCTTCTTGCCGACTTTCTTAAAAGCTTTGTCGCCAATGTAGTCATCATAGTCTTTACCTTTACTTATAGGAAAATGGGACAGTTCCAGATGAGGAAGGAGCTGCCCATCGAACAGTAATGCCGTTCCGAAACCAGTTCCAAGGGTAATCACAACTTCAAAGCCTTTGCCCTTTACAATCCCCAATCCTTGCTGATCGGCATCGTTAACAAGACGCACAGGCTTATTAAACAGGTTACTGATCTGCTGTGCCAGGTCAACATCACTCCATTTCTTTTTTGCAAGATTCGGCGCGGTCTTAACTCTGCCAAGTTTAACATAGCCCGGGAAGCCTACTGAAATCCGGTCGAATCCTGGTAGGGTCGCACCCAGCTGCTTGATTACCTCCAGCACGGCCTGGGGAGTTGATATCGCCGGCGTGGGTAGCTTCGTATATTCTGATAAAATTTCTCCATCCGCACTGAACAGGCAGGCTTTTATACTACTCCCGCCAATATCAATGGAAAGAATTTTGTTTATTTTATCTGTCTCTGGATTTGTGGGCATATATTTTTAATTGTTCGAATAAAATTATTGCTTCTTTTTATGATGTATTCTTTACCCGATAATTGTTATAGAACAACTGCCAATTGGTAAAGTTTGTAAAAGAATCTAAACATCCGGCTTATGTTTCCACCTTTTATGGCTCCATAGCCAGTATGCCGGTTCTTCCTTAATAATATTTTCCAGCATCTTCACGTGCAGGTTCGTTATCTCATTTGGCTGTGTTCGTGCAGGTTCCATGCACAAGGGAATACATTCTACCTCGTAGTAGCCTTTTCTGAGTACAGTTGTTTTCAGGTAAAATACCGGACGGTTGCTGCGGACCGCGATCTTCTCCATGCCCAGTAAAATTGCGGTCGGCTGATGTAAGAATTCCACCCAATGCATGGCATCTGATTTCGTGGGCGTCTGGTCGTTCCCAAACAAGAACAGTGTCGGGCGGTCCTTACTTTCTGTAAGTGCCCGGAGTGTCTGCCGCATTGGTATCAGGTGGTTGCCAAATCTGCTGCGGATATCTGTAAACCATTTTCCAAAAGTCGCATTGGATACTGGCTTGTAGATGGGGTAGACCTCGGCGCGGGTATGGAGACCGATCGCAAGTGTTCCCCATTCCCAGTTTCCATAATGGGCGGAGCAGGCGAGGGTACTTTTGCCGGCATCCAGGTAGGCGGTCATCAGTTCCAAATTTTTAAACCGGAAGCGCCGCTGGAGTTCTGCTCTGGAGATGCTCGCCATCTTGATGATTTCCATCATTAGCGCCGTCAAATGTTTGTAGTATTTCTTTTCTATTGCCCTGATCTCTTCCGGGTTTTTTTCAGGGAAGGCATTCATAAGGTTTTCTTTTACCACCTTCCGGCGATAGCCAATCAGGTAATAAAGAATGTAGTAGAGGAAGCTGGCGAAAAGGTAAAGCACTTGCAGGGGAAAAAGGGAGAGGCCGTTTAACAATAATATCCCCAGTTTCGAAAATGCTTTTTTAATCATGGACCAATGCTTTGTTCGGCTAATTTAGACTTTGGGCTGCTATAAATTGCCATACAATTATCTTTTTAATTTGAAAATATAGGTTTGTGTGTTTTCTTGAAATAATTGTGCCTTAAACCGCGAGCTGCAGGATGGGAGCCGCTTGGAATGATGATCATAGAAGCAGTAGAAAAAGTAAAAGCGGCTCACGGCCGCTTTTACTTACGCAATTGAGGTGGACTTATTTATTAATGGTTGTTTGTAGTTCAGTAGCTTTTTTGTAGTGAGCCTGAATTACAGGTAAAGTTTTGTTTGCGAATGCACTTACTTCTTTATCTGCGTTTTTTCCGCCAGCCTCGAACAGTGCAACCGTTTTTTGGTGGTCTGTTACCATCATTCCAATGTAGTGCTTATCAAATTCAGCACCCGATAGCTTCTTCATCTCATCCAGGTGGTTCTTTTCTGCCGGTGGCAGAGCAGCAGGTAAGGTAAAAGTTTTCTTCGATGCAATTGCTTTAAGCTCCTGATTCGCTTTGCTATGGTCTTTAATCATCATTGCTGCGAAATCTTTAACAGCTGCATTGGTCGACTGGCTTTCAGCCAATTTACCAGCTTCCACTTCCATCATTCCGCCAATTGCCGCCTGTTCCATGAACGTATTTGCATTGGTTGATGCCGGGTTCATCGCTGATGTATCTGTGGCCATGGTGGCAGTATTCGTTGTGTCCATCATCGAAGAATCATTCGTAGATGCATCACTAGTGGAATTGGTGCTTGATCCTGAGTTGCATGCCTGAAACAACAGTGCTGCAACGAAAGTTGTTGCTAAGAATACTTTTTTCATATTGTTTAAGTTTAGTTATAGTTGATGTTAATTGGTTACTTTTTCTTGGGTACTTTGGCGCCTGCTTTCCTGGCTTCAGACAGCCCGATCGCTATTGCCTGCTTTTTAGAAGTCACCTTTTTGCCGGTGCCCGTTTTTAATGTCCCTTCCTTCTCTTCATGCATTGCCTTTTCAACCTTTTCGCTTGCTTTCTCTGAGTACTTTGCCATCACTTGTTAAGTTACAACCCTATCAACAACTGGACTTTACAGTTGTTTTATGAATTAGACAGAAATTTCGATTCGCGATACTATCATACCTAATCGTTATGCGATGTGTCAGCTCAGATTGTAAAACAGAAATACCGGAAGTTATCCTGCCCCGGTTCGCTGAAAATGCTGGAATGTTTCACACCAAATTCTAGTTTAATATGAAGGTCTGCTTGAGGTATTCTGGATTAACCCGTTCGAAGTACAAGGCGCGCACCGAACTTTTTAAAATTGCAAAATCTGCTTTGGTTATCCCGAACCGGGTTCTGTAGATTTCCTCCGGCAACTCAAGATCATTGTAGGTCTCAAATATCAGGTTGTAGTGTTCATTTCTGTTGTGTGCTCTTGCTGGAGTTAGCGATATATTGATGGCCCTGTTGATCTTTCTTGTTTCAAGTGGACCGTTGTAGAAGCCGTATTTGTGCTGGAAGCTCAGCGTTTTGGTGTTGATGATCAGTTTTTCACTTCCATAGCAATGCCATAAGGTTATCCACCCGGAAAGTATTGTAAGCAGCAAACCGAGCACCACAAGGCCCAGTAGCCAGTCTACCAGGGCAACAATGACGATCGCCAGGCTGCAAATATTCACTACAATCATCAGAATCCTGGTCAGTTTAGAGGGTTCTTCCCTGATCTGAATCTGTAAATTGACCCGGTCATTTTTAAACTCTACTTTCATTTTCGGGATATAAGTAAATGAAGGATAAACGTTCGTGCTGGCGTAAAATTATCGGTGGAATGGTGTCTGCTCCATACAAGATGATATATCCTGCTAAACAGTTGAAAGTTGCTGTGGTTTCAAATTTGATGGTTTTTGGGGCTCAATCAAACTATTATTTCGCTTTCAATATTTTTGGTTCGATACATTTAATGTTTGAAGCATATTTTTATAATAGATTAATGAGGGCAATTGTAATAACAAAGCCAGGGCCGCCAGCTGTGTTGGCACTGCAGGAGCGGCCAGCTCCGGTGGCTGATCCAGGAACGGTACGGATTAAGGTGATGGCAGCAGGCGTGAACAGGCCCGATGTGGCGCAGAGAAAAGGAAACTATCCGCCACCGCAAGGTGCTTCCTCAGATATCCCCGGATTGGAGATTGCCGGCATTGTCGAAGCTTGTGGTCCTCAGGTGGACCGATGGAAGGTTGGCGATAAAGTTTGTGCTTTACTTACAGGAGGCGGTTATGCGGAATATGTGGTTGTACCGGCAGGACAGTGTCTTCCGATGCCGGAAAACCTGAGTTTCGCGGAGGCTGCGGGGCTGCCCGAGACGGTGTTTACCGTTTGGCACAATGTATTTCAGCGCGGGTCATTGCGCCCTGGCGAAACCTTGTTGGTTCATGGCGGAAGCAGCGGCATCGGCATAACGGCAATACAGATTGCCGCTGCATTGGGGGTCCGGGTTTTAGTCACCGTGGGTTCTGCGGAAAAGGGTGCGGAGTGCCTCCGCCTGGGCGCCGCGCGCTGGATAAATTACAAAGTAACCGATTTCGAAACCGCCTTGGCGGATGAGGGGATAGATGTCATTCTGGACATGATCGGCGGAGGCTATTTTGAAAAGAACATCAACCTGCTGAAGCCCGAGGGACGGCTGGTGTACATCAATGCCATGAACGGAGCGCTCGTACAGCTGGACATTGGTAAAATGATGCAGAAACGGATCACCATCACCGGGAGTACGCTTAGGAGCCGCGATACCGAATTTAAATCTGCACTTGCAGCTGAAATTGAACAGCATGTGTGGCCGTTAATCCGTCTTGGAAAGTTTAATCCGGTCGTATTTAAGATATTCCCACTGGAAGAGGCTGACCGGGCACATGAACTTATGGAAAGTAGTACACATATTGGGAAAATCATTCTGCTTAATGGGTAAAACGCCTTGTTTCTTTGGTTTAGTCCCCGTTTGTTGGTTAATTCATTGGTAAAACTGTAATTTTAGCACTTTAAACACCAATACTGGAAAACATTGCGGAACGCATACCATCATACAACATGACAAAATCAGCACAACCGTTTAGAACCATCGGAGGTTATATGTGCTTGCAGCTTCTGGAGAATAAATCTTACCACCCCAGCCTTCTTGCATTAAATACCGCACGGAACAGCCTCGAATATATTCTCCGGGTTAAAGGATACACGACAATATATATACCTTATTTTACTTGCGGGGTACTTCTGGAACCGATAATGAAGCTTGGTTTGAAGTATCACTTTTATGCAGTTGACCAGCAGCTCAATCCAGTTGTTGACTATCAGCCTGCTGAAGACACCTGTCTGCTTTATACAAACTACTTTGGGCTGAAGTCGGATACGGTGGTTGCCCTGAGCAAATCCATTCAAAATTTAATTATCGATAATGCGCAGGCATTTTATGCAGCGCCTGTACCGGGTATAGATTCCTTTTATTCCTGCAGAAAGTTCTTTGGTGTTTCTGATGGTGCATACCTCTCTATTGAAACGGAAGAGCGCCTGGAACTGGATACGGATTCATCCGTCGACCGTTTTTCACACCTCATAAAGTCGCTGGATCAGGGGATAGAAGCGGCATATCCGGAGTTTGTTCGAAATGACGACTCGCTGATGCACAACAATATTAGGTTGATGTCGCCTTTGACACAAAAGATCCTCTCGGGGATCGATTACCGTCGATGTGCGGAAATCAGGCGGGAAAATTATACTTTTCTTCATGCACAGCTTTCCGGTAGAAATGAGCTGCAGCTGGAATGTGCTCCTGATGAGGTGCCGATGGTTTATCCTTTCCTGATCAACCAGCCAGACATCAGACAAAAGCTGATACAGCAAAAAATATTTGTAGCTACGTATTGGCCGAATGTTTACGAATGGGCCCAGCCAGATAGTTTCGACTATTATCTGACGCAGAATATGGTTCCCCTTCCAATTGATCACCGTTACAATCTTGAGGATATGCAGCATTTACTAAACATCCTGAATTCCGTTATTGCCATTTAAATTTGTGTTGAAGACAGTGCTGTTCATTTATACATTGTAGTTCCATATGACTAAAATATTTACAATTCTTGATAAAGAGGCCTGGTGCGAATATATCCGTAAGTCTGCGGCTTATGATTTCTACCATACCTGGTATTATCATTCAATGGACACTACCGCCGAGGCGCTTCTTTTCGTTTTTGAGGAAGAGGAGAACTTCATCGCCTATCCCTTTCTTAAGCGGGATATCCGGGATTCCGACTATTGCGATTTAACCTGTGTATATGGCTATACTGGTCCGCTTTCCAACATGGATTTCGCCCGTCTGGAGAATGGCTTCCTGGAACGCTACAAGGCCGCCTTACTTCATTTCCTGGAAGTGCAACAAGTGGTGTCTGTATTCTCCAGACTACATCCTTTCTTCCGGCAGGAAGCATTGATGAGCAAGTTTCCCGGTGTTCATTACAATGGAAAAACAGTGGCGATTGATCTGAAACAGCCCATTGAAAACCAGCGCGCGGGGTATCACAGAAGCTTCCGGCAGCACCTCAAGCACCTTAGGAACCGTGGATATGTAGTACGTGAAACCCGTGATCCAGAAGACATCCGTGCATTCTCGCATATTTATACGGAGAATATGAAACGGGTGGGGGCTACCGACTACTATCTGTTTACGGAAGCTTATTTTACCGGCTTGCTTGCTTCCGATGAATTCGAGAGTAAACTAATGCTCGTGTATTTTGAAGAACAGCCGGTTAGTGGTGGCGTGATCATCTGTACAAATAAGATCATGCAGGCCCATCTTATGGGTACATTGACGGCCCACATCAGCCTGTCTCCACCTAAATTAGTTATTGATGAGGCCACAGTCCTGGGCCGTGAACTGGGGTATGAATACCTGAACCTGGGTGGTGGCCTGAATTTTAAAGAGGATACGCTGTTTAACTGGAAGGCTGGGTTCTCCCGCTTGTTCCTGGATTTCAACAGCTGGAGGTATATTGTTAACCAACCGGTTTATGATGCTTTGGTCGCAGATAGAGGCATGGACAAAGATCTGGATGTCGACTTTTTCCCGCTTTACCGGTATGAGGTGCTGGCGGAATAACTGCTGGACACGCCGACGGCCTTAAACAACAGTTAACAGCAATCGCAACAGCATCCCGGTCATTGCTGCGGTTGTAAAACTTACCAGCGTTCCAACGAGCACATATTCTGTTTTCAACTGGGTGTTTGCTTCTTTTTCGCTAAAGCGCAGGATGGACTTCGCGGTCATCAGAAATCCGATGGCCGTATACTGCTGCATCAGTACAAATGTTAATATCAACATCCTTTCGCAAATGCCGATCCACTTTCCGGCACTGGCGAGTCCGAGTCCCTGTTCCTCCTTCATCACTTCGGGAATCATAATCGGTATACGTTTGTCGGTTACAGCCGGGTTGCCGAGTGTCTGTTGTCTGATTTTCTCCTGTTCCAAGGCGATTTGATTGCGCCACCGCTGAGTAGCCAGCCCGATGATGATCCCCAGTGGCCAGGTTACGAATGTATAACCCGTAGCAATTACCCAGAAGTTTCTGCTGTCTGATAGCTGATGAAAGAAGGTGCTGAAGAAAGGCCATTTACCTTCAACAGACAGCCCCAACAAGACGATTACAAGTATATGCGCGGTCTGATCCAAAATAAATGACGTGAAGCTTTCTTTGAGGTAAACCTTGACGAGATCGATCAGGTAATGGCTGGTAAATATAACCAGCGGAATTACCCAGTTGGTGTATTCTCCCGAAAACACATAGGCAAACAGCGTGGTGACCAGCACATGTAAGGTTAGCTTATTGGAGGCAATTTTATGTTTTTTCTTGTCCTGAACCCATTTGGAGGGCTGAAAAACGAAGTCTGTTAATAAATGTGCAACAAGCAGTCTGAGTAGTAAATTGATTTCCATTAGTTGTTTCCTGCTAAATACGCTAAGTGTCTGATTGCCGGTTCCAGTTCTTTCCAGCCGGCCAGCTTCAGACGGCTGTTTACGGAGGGCTGGGAGAGCGAAAGTGCTTCCGCAATCTCCTGTTGCGTTTTACCTTCTAATATAAGGAAAATCACTGCGGCTTGCGGCAGCGTCCATTCATTTATATACCTGTTTACAAAGTTCAGGATGACTTCTATGGTCTCGTTTTTTCCGGGGTCCTTTGTCGTTAGAGATAGAAATTCGCCTGGCTTCATCTTGTCAAATTTTCTTCCCGAGAGGTGGAATGCCTCCCCATCAGAGTTTAATACCGTTTTTCCAGTATACGCGACCGTGCCGATACCAATGGATATTCGCGTATTCAGGCGAATCTTCCCGGACGCTTCTGAATGTTTTTTGAACCAACAGACCAGCTGCAAGCTTCTGGTCAAAGCGCTAGAAATGTCTTCAAAGATCACCTGGTAGCTGTCCCCTCTAAACACCTGTGCGTCGCCGCTCCTTTTTGTCCAGCTATTGAGCAGGGCTTCCGTTTCCTGTATCAGAGCCTGTCTCTTTTCTGGCTTCAGCTTGGTGAAATTGATGATATCTCCGGTGATTACTGCGCGTTTGTCCATGTGAATTGTGCTCTATATTCAAATATAGATTGTTCATTCTATAAAACAAAATTATATAATATATATTCTATAATATCAAATTATAGAATCTCTAACACTCCGTGTTTATACCGCTGGAAAAAAGTGTATGTACCCGATCTGTGCGTTCATAAGAAAAAATCCAAACCATTTAAGCTGCCAAACATTATACAAATGAGTTCAAAAAATCATGTGAAAAGTTAAACAAACCATTAAAATATACTTAATTAACACAATTAACATGGAAAATAATAACCTGGAAAATACAGAAAACCCATTGGATAAATTCCCAAAATCCCCATACCCGGAACAACAACAAACAGAACCTGGTGTCGAAACAGAGATGGACCCGAAACCAGACCACGGAGAGACTTCCTATAGGGGCAGTGGAAAGCTCGCCGGAAAGAAAACCATCATTACCGGAGGCGACTCCGGCATCGGTCGCGCCGTTGCGATTGCCTTCGCACGGGAAGGCGCGGATGTCCTGATTTCCTATCTGGATGAGCACGAAGATGCCCGCGAAACTGCCAGATTTGTGGAAGAAGCCGGGCAAAAAGCCGTTCTGATACCAGGAGACATCAGTGACGAGCAGCATTGCAAAGAGATTGTCAGCAGGGCCATTCAAGAATTCGGACAAATCGATGTCTTGATCAACAACGCTGCCTACCAAATGTCCAGAGATTCTCTTCAGGAAGTGTCCAGCGAGGAGTGGGACAAGACCTTTAAAACAAACATATATCCTTTGTTCTACCTCTGTAAGGCGGCAGAGCAACATTTGAAACCCGGAAGTACGATTGTAAATACGACCTCCGTAAATGCTTATAAAGCGCCGCCGCAGTTGGTGGCCTATTCCGCCACCAAAGCAGCCATACAAAACTTTACCGCAAGTATGGCACAGTTGTGGGCAGAAAAGGGAATCCGCATCAACTGCGTGGCTCCGGGACCAATATGGACGCCGTTAATTCCGGCGACAATGCCTCCGGAAAAGGTGAAATCGTTCGGTCAGGATGTGCCGCTGAAGCGTCCGGGACAACCCGCGGAGCTTGCTCCGGCATTCGTGCTGCTTGCTTCACAAGATTCCAGCTATATGACTGGCTCAACTGTACAAGTGACCGGCGGGTATCCAACGATATAAGTCATACCATCTATCTTATCATCCCTTCCGCAACTGCATTGGCCTATCCAGCAATGCGGAGGAAGAACTGTGCCTGCTTAACAGCGGAACATGAAGTTATTTAATTATGAATGAAAGCATCTGAAATAAAATTAGACGACTGGCAACGCATATTATTTGGGAATACAAGCCCCGAATTTCTGCTCGAAGTGTTTGGGAGAACGCTAATCATTTACCTCGCACTGCTTCTTGTGGTGAAGTGGCTGGGTAAGCGGATGAGCGGACAAACAACCATTATTGAAATGACCGTCATGCTTACCCTGGGGGCGATCGTATCCGTACCGATGCAAATGCCGGATCGCGGAATCCTGCAGGGGCTGCTGATCTTAGTTGCCGCATTAGCCTTGCATCGCGGCATAATCTACATTGGCTTCTTAAACCCCAAAGCAGATGAGGTCATTCAGGGAAAGCCTACCGTTCTGGTTAAGGACGGGGTAATGCAGCTGGCGGAAATGGAGGAGGTCCGCGTATCCAGACAGCAGCTGTTTTCCGACTTACGCACCAAAAGTATTTACCAGCTTGGCAAGTTGAGAAGGGTTTATCTGGAAGCCGCAGGAACGATAAGCATAATCCTCGCTGAAAAAGAGCGCCCTGGACTTCCACTTTTCCCGCCCAGGGATGAAAACATACTTAAAGCGCGGGCCAACGCAGACCTGCAGCTCTGGGTTTGTATCAACTGTGGAACAACCAGCGAAAAGGATGGGCCAGAGCCCTGCCGGGGCTGTGAGCAACACGAATTTATTCGGGCTATAAACTAAAACAATGAAACAGGAAAATCTCAACCTAACCGACTTTCATCGGATATTTATTGGTGATGTGCCTGCGGTATTCTTTATCGAGGTACTCATCAGAACAATTATTATATACTTTATACTTATCCTGGCCATCCGGTTGATGGGTAAGCGAATGGCGCTCCAGCTGAATGTAACCGAAATGACGGCGATGGTCGCCCTTGCGGCCGCAATCGGGGTACCCATACAGGCGCCCGACCGCGGAGTACTACCCGCTGCGGTAATCGCCATTGTCGTGGTGCTTTCAGAACGTATCATTACCCGCATCATCTCCCGGAACCAGAAGTCAGAAAAGCAATTTCAAGGCGACATGAATGTTCTTGTGGAAGAATCTGTACTAAACTATACCTGCATGAAATATGTGGGCATGTCCCGCAGCCTGGTACTTCAGCAGATCCGGTCCCATGGGCTGGACCACCTCGGAAAGGTGAAACGCCTGTATATGGAGACAAGTGGCGGCTTTTCCATTGTGGAGCAGAAGGACATAAAGCCGGGGCTGTCTGTCATTCCCAAACATGATGAAGACTACTGGAGCCAGGCTAACTTTCGCGATGATATTTGCGTTTGCTCCAACTGTGGCTTTTGTAAAGAAAACCTGGAGAACGACAATGGGAAATGCGAGAACTGCCAGGAAAAGGACTGGGAAGCAGCTGTACTATAGTACAGCTGTTCTCAATTCCATTAAAGTCTTCTCGGCCTGTTCAAGCTGTTGTTCCATTTGCTGCACAATCCCATGCCTGCCGCGTCTTAAGTGTGGCAACAGGCCTTTGTAGTAGTTAATTCCTTCCTGCAATTGTATCGAAAACTTGCTGAAGTATTTCGCCTTCTTCTGGCTCACCGCATCAAGGTGTGACTCCAGGTCTTTCCTGAGGTATTCCAGATACAGGTTCAGTTCATTGACGAAAAGATTAGGCCGCAAGGCATTGTTCAGCAAGTTTACCCTTCCATAAATATGACCAATCATCTCTTTGAGGCTGTATCTCCCCGAAAAGTAGGCCAGGTTTGGACCCGGGCAAATGCTGACGGCACTGCTTTCCCTCGGCTTTAAAAGTCCGTTTTTAAGATATGCAGAAGCACACAATCCCTCACATAAACAAACTTTTTCGGTGGTCAGGTTAATCTGCATCGCTTCTTCCGGGGCAGGGAGGTTCATTTCTTTCACCTGGTTGATCTTCAGATGCTGATATTCCCGTGATGCGGTACAGATCGGCCGCTCCGTATACTCCGTATTTGTGCAAAGGTATTTCTTCTTGCATGGGCTTCCCGGCCGGCCCTGTTCAATCCTTTGAACACGAAGATCTTCCGCGGTACTTTTCTTGAAGTTGTTAAACAGTACGCCCAGGGGCGATGAATTGCTGATGAAGAAGTCTTTTTCTTCGGCGGTAACCAAAGCGTCCAGGGTGCCTTCATCCACGTTGGTCGCCTCTGGCACCAATAAAAACGGGCTTCCCCAGCCAGCAGCATCAAGCTGATAGTAGTCCATCAAAAACGAATGTTCTTCTGCAGTGCCGATGCCACCCTGGTAGCTGATGTGCTGTACCGGGCTTTGGTCTGCCATGATACCCCGCGCCGCAAGTGTGGCGCTATAAATTCCACGGATTTCCCCATACAAAGCCGTTCTATTCTGCTTAAACTCTTCGAGAATGGGACCGCACAACAAACCATCAGTCGCAAAAGCATGACCGCCACAGTTCAGCCCGGACTCCACACGAAATTCTTTGACCCATAAACCTCTTTTCGCAAGCATCTTTGCCTGAATAATGGCGGATCTGTAATCGCTTACCTTTAAGATGATCCCTTTTTTACACGTACCATTAACGGGGTAGAAGTCCGGGCATTTCTCCATGTAGGCGTATAACCGTGGATTCAGTCCTGCGGATATGATCACCGACGCATTCAGTCCGGAATTCGCAAATCCGCGCATCGCGCAAATGGCATCTGTGAAATCATCACCGGCATACTCGTTTTCAGCGGTATAATTGGCTTTGTCGACCTTAGACATGATGTTAACATCGATTCTCCCCGGTTGCAGTGCGGACTTAAGTTCCTGCTGAAGTTTATCCTTTTCCGCTCCATCTGCCAGCTGCGTCATCTTCATATAGCTGACCTTCAACGGAGATTGCTCTGGTAAAAGCTCGAAATAGGTTTTTAGATCGCCTGCAGCGCCAAAAGCTTCGCTTCTCAATGTATTCATCTGCTGCTCCACAAGTGTTTGGAGCAAGTTGAGGTACTCGGTGATCCTTCTGGCGCGGCTATCCGGTTCCTTTACGCCGATCGGAGAAAAGGAAAGTCCGTTGACCTGCGAATGGTGCTTTCGCATTCTTTCAACCAGTTCGTCATCAACGATGGAAACAACAGAGGAGATCCCAAAGCGTGCAACTTTTAGTGGCGTGTCTATGGAATATCCTAAACCTAAAACGGGAATATGAAAAGTGTGGCTCATGAGTGTGATGTATAGTGTTTGCGCAAAGTAGCGTACATAAATTTGGAAAAAATGTGACCCCGGTCACGGTGCTGATATGATCGTCGTCAGCTCTCATAGCTGCCCAAAAATGATATCTTTGTGCAGCTATGGAAAATGCAAGGTTACTGAACTCAATCATAGAGACCGCTATAGATGGAATTATTACCATCGACAACCGCGGTTTAATTGAAACGCTGAATCCGGCAGCATTAAAGCTCTTCGGATATACGATTGAGGAGGTGAAAGGCCAAAACATCAAAATGCTGATGCCGGAACCCGATAAATCTGCCCATGACGGATACCTGGATAGATACGAACATACAGGCGAAAAGCGGATCATTGGGGTAGGCAGGGAAGTGCGTGGTTTGCGAAAGGACGGCACAACATTTCCTTTCCGTTTAGCGGTTAGTGAAGTGCAGTATGAAGACCGTAAAATCTACACGGGCTTTATCCACGATCTTTCCAGGGAGAAAGAGGCCGAGGCCCGCCTGCGGGAACATGCCTCCAAGCTGGAGGAACTGGTTGAGGCGCGCACCAAATCTTTACAGAATACCGTGGTCGCACTGGAAGACGCCAAAGCGGAGGTAAGCCTGTCTTTGGAGAAGGAAAAGGAGCTGAATCAAATGAAAGGAAGGTTTGTATCCATGGCTTCCCACGAGTTCAGGACCCCACTGAGTTCCGTTCAGCTGTCTGCTTCTCTCATTCAGAAATATGCAGAGCCTTACAGCAACAAAAACATCAATAAACACGTAAACAAAATTAAGAATGCGGTGGGTAACCTGACCACCATTTTGAACGACTTCCTTTCTTTAGAACGCCTGGAAGCCGGACGGGTGGAGCCGGCGTGCTACACTTTCGACCTGGTGAGGCTGGGAGAGGAGGTAACGGAAGAAATGCAAATGATTGCCAAACAGGAGCAGAACATCATCTACCAGCATACCGGATCGGAGCGCATGGTTAACCTCGATGAAAACCTTCTCCGAAATTGTATGATCAATCTGATCAGCAATGCCATCAAATATTCCGGTGAACATACTTTCATAGAGTTTAACACAGAGATAGATGAAAGCCATTGCCGGGTGACCATAAAAGACAATGGCATCGGAATTCCGGAGACAGACCAGGTGCATCTTTTTGAGCCTTTCTTCAGGGCCCACAATACAGGAAATATTCCGGGCACCGGCCTTGGTTTGAACATTGTGCGCAGGTATGCATCGCTGATGAACGGAACTTTGCATTTCAAAAGCACCATCAACAAGGAAACAACATTTATACTATCTTTTAAAAAGTAAATGGATAAGGCACGTATACAAATCATTGAAGATAACGACGATATCCGCGAAAGCATCATCGAGATCCTCGAACTGGCAAACTATGAAGTGATCGCAGCAAATAACGGAAAAGCGGGTATTGACCTCGCGCTGGCGCAATTGCCGGACCTGATATTGTGTGATATTATGATGCCGGAGCTTGATGGCTACGGCGTATTGTACCTGCTGAACAAAAACCCGCAGACGGCAGCAATACCATTTATCTTTCTAACCGCAAAAGCGGAACGGATAGATTTCCGAAAGGGCATGGAAATGGGTGCCGACGATTATCTCACGAAACCTTTTGACGATATTGAACTGCTTAACGCTGTGGAAAGCCGCTTAAACAAGCGGGATAAACAAGAGGCATTTTACAGCAAGTCGCTGGAACAGATCTCTGGTCTGATCAGTGACACAAACGGATTAAAAGCCCTGAATAAAGCAATCATGCAGCGTAAGGTACGGCACCTGAAGAAGAAACAAGTGATCTACTATGAAGGGGATGCCGTTCCCGGAATCTACCTGGTGATCCATGGTAAGGTAAAAACTGTGAAACTAAC
>JAZQRI010000061.1:0-10998 GCA_045629455.1 Pedobacter sp.
TGTGATCCCGCTGGGATTCGAACCCAGGACCACTACATTAAAAGTGTAATGCTCTACCAGCTGAGCTACGGAATCAAAGTTCTTCTGAACTTTCCTCTAAGCGTTTCCGTTTAAAGTGATGCAAATATAGGGCTCATTCTAATATCATGCAAGGGTTATGGACATAAAAATCCTAGCACACTGATTTAAAGGGAGATTAATTCTTGTTAGGCCTTAAATTCACCAAAAATCACGCAAGAAATGGACTAAGATGCGGTTAGATGACCTAATACCGCCTTACTGCAGCCGGGGATGGTCAATAAATACGGCAGATCAAATCCATGCCAAATTCACATCAAACCCACCAAGTATGTGCGCTTGGTGTGCGTTTGGTGTGCGTTACGTCTTGCTCCGGTCTTTGACATTCCAGAAAACGGAACGCATCAGACCCTTGAGTTTCCGTTCAGAAACATTTCAATCCTTCGAACCATTTGTCAAGCCTAACACCCGAATTTCCGGCTTCTTAGGTATTCTAAGTTTTTATGCCTTATATTTCCATCTTTGAATAAAATTGAATGTAAATGAAGAAGAATAAAGCAATATTTCTGGACCGTGACGGCGTACTCAATCACGAAATGAACGATTATATATGCAGGGTAGAGGACTTCACCATCCTGGAATATCAGATACCGGCTTTGAAGAAGTTTTATGATGAAGGCTATCTTTTGATCATCATCACGAACCAGGGTGGCCTGGCATTAAACAGGTATACGGAAGACGAGTTACATGAAATGCACGACCGGCTGTACACCAAGTACGAAGAGCATGGTGCTAGATTTACGCACGCTTATTATTGTAAACACCATCCCTCGGTATCCGGAGATTGTGCGTGCCGTAAACCAAAATCAGGCATGCTTCTGGAAGCAATGGCGACTTACAACATCGATCCCAAACTTTCTGTCATGATCGGGGATAAGCCCAGAGACGTTGAAGCGGCAAATGGGGCAGGAGTGAAAGGAATATTGATTGCCCCTGATGAAGAGATCAGCTATGAAAATGTAAAATCGGTCATCGAGCAGGAATAGACACCAATACTCAATCCGGCAAGTAGGTGTGCATACGCAAAACACAGGCACATAAAAAAAGCTCTTTTCCATGATGGAAAAGAGCTTTTTTCTGCTTACCGCGAAGGGTTAGCGAAACTTTTAAGGTTAATTAGACTGCAGCCAGAGCAACTTTCTCGTGATCTGCTAGGAACTGGGCCAATCCGCTGTCCGTTAAAGGGTGTTTCAACAAAGCGGTTATTGCCGATAGTGGCGCAGTAATGACGTCTGCACCCAATTTAGCACAGCTCACAATATGTAAAGGGCTACGAATAGAAGCGGCTAATATTTCCGTTTCATAACCATAGTTATCAAAAATAAGTCTGATGTCTTCAATCAGCTGTAGGCCATCAGTAGAAATATCGTCCAAACGACCCAGGAATGGAGAAACAAATGTTGCACCGGCTTTAGCTGCAAGAAGCGCCTGACCAGCGGTGAATATTAAAGTACAGTTTGTACGGATTCCTTTAGAAGAAAGGTACTTTATTGCTTTGACACCATCCTTGATCATTGGGATCTTCACAACGATCTTGGGATCAAGTTTAGCAAGGGCTTCACCTTCCTCAATCATTTCGGCGTAGGTAGTCGCAATAACCTCGGCACTTACATTGTCGTCAACAATATCGCAAATTGCCTGGTAATGTGCAGTTACATTACTTTCGCCTGTGATTCCTTCCTTGGCCATAAGGCTCGGATTTGTCGTAACGCCGTCTAAAACACCTAAATCCTGCGCTTCTTTAATCTGAGCAAGATTGGCTGTGTCAATGAAAAATTTCATGATGTAATTTTATTATAAGTAATTAATTTGAGTGATAAAGGTGCAAAAAAATTGCAGATGTTCGTTTCGCCGAGGAACATTTTTTTTGCTTAAACAGGAAATGGAAGAGGGGAGTTTTATCTTGAGAAAATAAAAATGGGCAAGCAACTTCTATCGCACCGCTACAACTTTCTACCCTTGCTTCGTTCCCGCCCTGGGGGAGTTCAAAAGGAGCTGATCGTAGAAGACTTGCCCACTGCAAATGTAGGAAAAGACCTGAGATCCTGAAAAATTATTTCGCTTTTTTAAGTAGGAAACAGCCAAAAAGAGGCTAAACGATTGGTACAAAGGACCTTTAAATTACAGCCCTGGCCGCCGTAAACAATAATCTTAATAGGTTGTTTTACGAATTAGATGAACAAAGAAATTAATCAATGTAAACATTGCAATTTTACACCTATAAAATTGCCGATTTGTTAATTTAAAGCATTTACATTGCTTTCATATTAAAGTTTTACTAAAAAATATATGCTATTCATAATTGGCGTTTTTATTTTTTATCTTAGTGTTTTAATGACACTTAGCTTATGAACCAAATAAACGAGAATCAGGGACTGTATGACCAGCGTTTTGAACACGACGCTTGCGGGATTGGTTTTGTTGCGCATGTGAAGGGAAGAAAATCTCAACAAATCATCTCTGATGCGATTACCATTTTAGAAAATTTAGACCATAGAGGTGCCTGTGGAGCGGAAGTTAACACGGGTGATGGTGCAGGTATCATGATTCAGATCCCTCACGAGTTTCTCTATGACGAATGCTTGAAAATAGGATTCAGCCTTAGTCAATCCGGTGATTATGGTGTAGGTATGCTATTTTTACCTAAAGACATTAAGGCACGGGAGGAATGCAGGGAGGTAATTTACCGCGCAGCGGAAAAATTGAACCTGGAAGTTCTGGGATTTAGAAAAGTAATCACGAACACCAGCGGCATCGGTGAAATGGCCCTTTCCGTAGAACCGGAAATGGAACAGGTATTCGTCGCCAGACCTTACAACATCCCTGCGGGAGCTGATTTCGAACGCAAGCTGTACGTATTTAAAAACTACCTGACCAAAACCATTAACAATACCGTTAAAGGGGTTAAAGACGATTTTTACATCGCATCTTTCTCCTCGCGGACAATCGTATATAAAGGCCAGCTTACCTCGCTTCAAGTCAGAACCTATTTCACTGAGCTGAGCGATAAGCGCGTTGTTTCGGCATTCGGGCTTATTCACTCGCGTTTTGCGACCAACACATTCCCATCGTGGAGATTGGCACAGCCTTTTCGCTACATCGCCCACAATGGAGAGATAAACACGCTACAGGGTAACCTGAACTGGTTCAGAGCAAGCGTAAAATCATTTGCCTCAAAATATTTTACAGCCGAGGAGCTTAATATATTGTTACCAGTCATTGATGAGACCCAATCTGATTCGGGCTGTCTGGATAACATCGTCGAGTTGCTATTGCACTCTGGCCGTTCATTGCCACATGTATTAATGATGCTGATCCCGGAAGCATGGGATGGCAATGAGGACATGGACGAGCTGAAGCAGGCTTTCTATAAGTTTCATGCTACATTGATCGAACCTTGGGATGGCCCTGCAGCAATTGCCTTCACGAATGGCAACCTGATTGGTGCTACACTGGATAGAAATGGACTACGTCCTTCACGATATGCCATTACCAGTGACGACATCGTGATTATGGCCTCAGAAGCTGGTGCATTGGCTGTAGATCAGAGCAAGATCATCGAAAAGGGTCGTTTGACTCCTGGAAAGATGTTCGTTGTGGATATGGAGCAAGGAAGGATCATTAGTGATGCCGAAATAAAACAACAAGTATGCAGCAGCAAGCCTTATGCGAGCTGGTTGAATCAATACCAGATCAAACTGGAAGAACTTTCTGATCCAAGAGTGGTGTTTACCGGTTTATCCCAGGAATCTATCTTCAGATACCAGCAGGTATTTGGCTATACCAGGGAGGACATCGACATCATTCTTAAATCGATGGCGCTTGACGGAAAAGAGCCAATCGGATCCATGGGAACGGATATTCCTTTGGCGGTACTTTCACAGAAACCACAACACATCACATCTTATTTCAAGCAGCTTTTTGCGCAGGTAACCAACCCACCAATAGATCCGATCCGCGAGAAAGTGGTGATGAGTCTTGCCGGATTTATGGGTAACAATGGAAACTTGCTTGAAGAAAGTCCAATGCAGTGCCATTGTGTGGGTATTAAACATCCGATATTGACCAATCAAGAACTGGAAAAAGTTCGAAGCATCGATACCGGTATCTTTCAGTCTAAAACACTGCAAACGTATTTTAGGGCAAGCGGTGAACCGGGAGCACTGGAGAAAGCTTTAGATCGTCTGTGCAGATATGCGGTAGATGCTGTAGAAGATGGTTTTCAGGTTATTGTATTGTCTGACCGTGCACTGGATTCCGAACATGCTGCAATTCCTTCTTTACTGGCGGTTTCTGCAGTACACCATCACCTGATCCGTAAAGGTCATCGCGGTGCAGTCGGTCTGGTTGTAGAGGCTGGAGATGTATGGGAAGTTCACCATTTTGCCTGCTTGATCGGCTTTGGTGCAACCGCGATAAACCCGTATCTGGCCTTGGAAACCATCACCGGCTTCGAAGAAGAAGCATCCGTGAAGGCAGAGAAATTGATCCAGAACTACATATATGCAGTGAACAACGGATTGCTTAAGATTTTCTCTAAAATGGGAATCTCAACACTTCAGTCGTACCACGGTGCACAGATATTCGAGATACTGGGCTTGAACAAACAGATTGTAGATAAATATTTCACAGGCGCAGTTTCGCGTATCGGTGGATTGGGCATGGATGAACTTGCCAGAGAGACGTTAATCAAACACGTCAGGATCTTTGGAAAAGCGACCCGCCCAGATGCCATACTTCCAACCGGAGGAAATTACAAGTGGAGAAGAAAAGGGGAGCAGCATTTGTTTAATCCGCAGACGATTCACTTGCTTCAAAACTCTACACGTAAAAACGATTACAATACCTACAAGCAATATGCAAAGCTTGTAAACGAGCAGACCAACCAGGCATTTACGATTCGTGGATTGTTCGACTTCAATTATAAAAGACCAGCCGTTCCATTGGATGAAGTTGAACCAATTGAAGGCATTTTAAAGCGTTTTGCTACCGGCGCAATGTCATTCGGTTCCATCTCTCATGAAGCCCACTCTACACTGGCCATTGCCATGAACCGCATCGGTGGGAAAAGCAACACAGGAGAAGGCGGCGAGGATGAACTGCGCTATGAAAAGATGGAGAATGGAGACTCGATGAGATCTGCCATCAAGCAAATCGCATCAGCCCGTTTCGGGGTAACGAGTAATTACCTGACCAATGCGGATGAGTTACAAATTAAAATGGCACAGGGCGCCAAGCCTGGTGAGGGCGGTCAGCTGCCTGGTGATAAAGTAGACGAGTGGATCGCTAAGGTTCGTCACGCAACGCCTGGTGTAGGGTTGATTTCTCCACCACCGCACCACGATATTTATTCAATTGAGGATTTGGCACAGCTGATCTTCGACTTGAAAAACGCAAACCGTGCTGCAAGAATCAACGTGAAACTGGTTTCTAAAGCCGGGGTTGGTACGATTGCCGCTGGAGTAGCGAAAGCACATGCGGATGTGATCCTGGTCTCTGGATTTGACGGAGGAACAGGTGCTTCACCGTTAACCTCTATACAACACGCCGGCTTACCTTGGGAACTTGGTTTGGCGGAAGCACACCAGACACTGGTGAAAAACCGCCTGCGCAGCCGTGTGGTTCTTCAGACCGATGGTCAGCTGAAAACCGGAAGAGACATCGCCATTGCAACATTGCTGGGCGCGGAAGAATGGGGCGTAGCTACTGCCGCATTGGTGACCACCGGATGTATCATGATGAGAAAGTGTCATCTAAATACTTGTCCTGTTGGCGTTGCAACTCAAAATCCCGAACTCAGAAAGTTATTCACCGGTGAACCGGAGCACGTAGTTAACCTGTTCTACTTCCTTGCACAGGATCTTCGTGAAACGATGGCAGAACTGGGCTTCCGTACCGTTGACGAGATGGTTGGTCAGGCAGATGCCTTGAGCGTACGCCCAATTGATCCTGAACACTGGAAGCTTAAGAACCTGGATCTATCCGCCATTTTATACAAAGCGCCAGACAATGGATTAACTTTGTACAACAGTGAAAAACAAGACCATGGAATTGACCATGTACTGGATTTGGAGTTGATCAAAGCTGCCCAACCTGCACTGTTACATAAAGAACCGGTATTCAAATCGTTTGACATAAAGAATACGGACCGTACCACCGGCTCGATGCTTTCAAATGAAGTTTCGAAGATCTATAAAGGCATTGGTTTGCCTCCAAACACGATAAACTTCAAGTTTACGGGTTCTGCCGGTCAGAGCTTCGGTGCATTCTCCGCACGGGGAATCAGCCTGGAGCTGGAAGGTGAGGCGAACGATTACGTGGGTAAAGGGCTGTCGGGTGCAGAGCTTATCATCTATCCGTTCAAGAATGTGAAGTATGTTCCGGAACAGAATATCATCATTGGAAACGTCGCTTTATATGGCGCAACGTCAGGTGAGCTTTTTGCCAGAGGCCAGGCCGGTGAGCGCTTTGCCGTTCGGAACTCCGGAGCAACGGCAGTTGTAGAAGGTGTAGGCGATCACGGTTGTGAATATATGACTGGTGGAGAGGTCTTGATCATCGGCGATACCGGCCACAACTTCGCTGCAGGTATGAGCGGTGGTGTAGCCTGGGTATTTGATGCGAAGGGTGAGTTTCCAAACAAATGTAATCGCGAAATGGTCGACCTTGATCCGCTTACAGAAGAGGATGAATTAAGAATCAACCTGTTGTTGAGAAAACATATCAAGCTTACAGGCAGTAAGTTGGCAGAGTTCCTGTTAAGTGATTGGGCAACTCAGTCGGCACATTTTATAAAAGTATTCCCTAAAGAATACAAAGCTGTTTTATCAAAAAGAACTAAAATCACAATATCTTAATTATGGGAAAAGTAACTGGATTTTTTGAGTATGAAAGGACTGCTCCTGTAAAGCAAGATGCAACGTTCCGTGTACAGCATTACAGTGAGTTTGTACAAACATTTGAAGCAGACCAGATCAATCACGAGGCAGCCCGCTGCATGGATTGTGGCGTTCCGTTTTGCCAGTCGGGCTGTCCTCTTGGAAACGTAATACCGGAGTTTAATGACGCGGTATATAAAGGCGACTTTGAGCTGGCATCAGACATTTTACTGAGCACCAATAACTTCCCTGAATTTACGGGAAGGATATGTCCTGCACCGTGCGAATCTGCATGTGTGCTGGGTATCAACAAATCGCCGGTTTCGATAGAGGAAATTGAAAAACACATTATTGAAATTGCCTTTGCAAAAGGATACATCAGGGCAGAACAGCCACTTATACGTACCGGAAAAAGAGTTGCGGTAATTGGTTCCGGCCCGGCCGGTATGGCGGCAGCAGCCCAGTTGAATAAAGCTGGCCATGAGGTTGTCGTATATGAGCGGGATGATACCCCGGGGGGATTGCTGAACTATGGTATACCTGACTTTAAACTTCAGAAAGACGTTGTACAACGGAGAATAAGTCTGATGGAGAAAGAAGGCATTGAATTTAAGTGTAATGCCAATGTTGGCGTAAATGTAGAGCTGAGCACCTTGCTGAGAGAATATCATTCGATTGTTCTTGCCGGGGGATCAACCATTCCGAGAGACCTGAATGTAAAAGGAAGAGAAGGAAAGGGAATCTATTATGCGATGGATTTTCTGAAACAACAAAATAAAAGGGTCCGCAATTTTGCTGTAGATCAGGAGCCAATACTGGCGACAGGGAAAGACGTTATCGTAATTGGTGGTGGGGATACAGGTTCCGATTGTATTGGAACATCAAACCGCCACGGTGCGCGCTCTGTTACTCAATTTGAGATTATGCCAATGCCGCCGCAACAAAGAACTGCGAACATGCCCTGGCCGAGTTTCCCAATGCTGCTAAAGGTTACTTCCTCGCATGAAGAAGGCTGCAGCAGAGCCTGGGGTGTAAACACCAAGGAGTATATTCTTGATGAACAAGGCAACCTTAAAGGTCTTAAAGTTGTAGATGTAGAATGGGAAACAGACCCGAGCGGAAGACCTGTGCAGTTTAAAGAAATTGCCGGTACCGAGCGTGAACTGCCTTGCCAGCTTGTGCTATTGGCAATGGGATTTTTACACCCGCAAAAAGAAGGTTTGCTGGAGAAGCTGGGCGTTGAGCTTGATGCCAGAGGCAATGTCAAAGCAGAAGAAGGTAAATACCAGACCAACATTGCGAAGGTCTTTGCAGCAGGAGATATGAGAAGAGGTCAATCGCTAGTCGTATGGGCGATTTCTGAAGGAAGAGAAGCAGCGAGAAAGGTTGACGAGTACCTTATGGGATACAGTAAGCTGGCGACGAAAGACGGTATCGCTTACGCATAACTACTAAAACACTAAAAGCCATCATCCTTTACATGCGTAAAGGATGATGGCTTTTTTATGATCAGATAAATTGATGTTTATAGCCTCAGTTTGGCAAAGAAGTCCCACAAAACGATGCCGGCTGAAATAACAATATTGAACGAGTGCTTGGTCCCGAATTGAGGGATTTCAATACATTCATCGATTGTTTTCATCACTTCATCACTTACCCCATTTACTTCGTTTCCGAAGATCAATGCATATTTCTCATCCGGCTTGGGGCGGTAGTTATTGAGCATAATGCTACCTGAAGCCTGTTCAATGGCTATAATCCGGTATCCTTCTGCTTTGAGGCTTTCAACTGCCGCAAGTGTGTCGGGAAAATGCACCCAGTCGACAGACTGTGTCGCACCCAAAGCCGTCTTTTCTATTTCGCGGTGTGGCGGCTGTGCCGTGATACCACATAAATACAACCTATCAATCGAAAAACCGTCGCCCGTTCTAAATACAGAACCAACGTTATGCATGCTCCTTACATTGTCCAGAACAACTACAACCGGTAACTTTTCCTGAGCTTTAAACTCGGAGACGCTCACCCTTTGGAGGTCGTCTAACTTTAATTTTTGCATGGCGCAAAGGTAAAATTAAATTTTTCTTGCGCCGTCGCCGATCTCACTGGTGTAAACATCCGGCGCGTAGCCGATCTTCTCCGTGTAATAGGTGGTAAGACCTGCTGTAAAGTCTTCGATAAATGCGGTCTCCACCAATGCGATCGCACAGCCACCGAATCCGGCTCCTGTCATCCGGGCACCAATGACATGATCATAGTCGCTACAGAAATCGACGATAGTATCCAGTTCTATTCCGGTTACATCGTACAAGTTCCGGAGGGACGCATGAGAAGCATACATGAGCTTACCAAATACCGAAATGTCACCTTCATTGAGGGCCTTTGCGGCCAGATTCACCCGGTCGTTCTCACAGATTACATGGGTTGCACGCTTCAGGACCACGGGATCTTTAATCAGGTGTTTGTGTAGGGCAAATTTCTCTGCAGTCAGTTCACATAGGTTATGTAACGTAATTTCCTGCTTTAAGTCGGCGAGTGCCTGCTGACATTCGGCGACACGCTCGTTGTATTTCGATTCAGACAGTTTCCGGGACTTATTCGTATTGATGATTGCCAGTGTATATTTCCCAAGGTTGCAATTGATAAGTTTAAACTTCAGGGTATCACAATTTAGAAGAATGGCTTGCTTCTCGGCGCCGAAAGTAACGGCAAACTGGTCCATAATACCTGAGTTTACACCCATGAACTCATTCTCGACATTTTGTGACAGCTGCACAAGCTCGAGCCTACTGAAACCCAGACCAAGGAAATCATTCAGCGCAAACGCAGTTACGACCTCGATAGATGCGGAGGAGGAAAGACCCGATGCAATAGGAATGTTTCCATGGAACAACAGGTTGAATCCTTTGATATTATGGCCTTTAGAATTGAAGTAGTTAATTATACCCAGGGGATAGTTGTACCAGTCGGAGCCGTTTTTAGCATAGGATTTCCGTACAGCGATGGTGTGCTGCTCCGGAAAGTTAACGCTGGCAAAGCGAAAGACGTTATCGTCATTGGGGGCAATGCACAATGTAGTACCAAGTGAAATGGCGCAGGGAAGAACCAAGCCTCCATTATAGTCGATATGCTCACCAATTAGATTTACGCGGCCGGGTGCAAAGTATGTTGCTGCCGGTTCTGTACCATATGTTTCTTTGAATTGATTTGCTAATTCAGCTTCCATGTTATTCAGGTTAATGTTTGCGTTCTGAGAATCCTCAAATTGAAGACCGAAGATACTTATTATGGAAACAAACGCGATGAAGAACGGGAGACTTAATGTGGAATAAAGTTATACCGGCAGGGTGATGGTGAAGGTGCTGCCTTTCTTGACCTCACTTTCAACGCTAATTCTACCATTATGTTTTAGAATGAATTCCTTGCAGAGCACTAGGCCTAAACCGGTGCCAATTTCGTTGTTCGTTCCGGGGAAAACGGTTTTATTCTCTACCTGAAATAAGCTTTGCAAAGTTTTAGGACTCATTCCAATGCCGTAGTCAATGACAGAAACAGAGATCGTCTTTTTTTCAGAAGATGTATCTGCCACGTACGCAGAGACAATATCGACCTTACCAAAGTTGGGGGTAAACTTAATGGCGTTTGAAATCAGGTTCCGGAAGATTGTATTCATCATATCGGAGTCACCGACAATGGTCATGGTGGCGCCTACCTTATTTACAATTTGAATGTCTTTTTGCGCGGCCACGATTCCAAGAAACTCAATATTGCTCTGAACGCAATCATGAAGATTGATCTGAATGGGCTTAAACGTAATGTTTCCCGTCTGGCTCCTGGACCACAGCAGGATATTCTCCAGCAGCTTTGACGTTGTATCCAAACTGGATTGCAGCAGTTTATACAGGCGTTTTCTTTCTGCCTCATCCTTGTCAAACAATCCCTCTTCCAGATAATGGGTGAGGGCCAGGGTAGAGGAGATCGGGCCCCGGAGGTCATGTGCGAGGATGGAAAAGAACTTGTCTTTACTTTGGTTGACTTTCTTGAG
>JAZQRI010000062.1:0-14908 GCA_045629455.1 Pedobacter sp.
TTGTTGTAATGAACATTGATGTTGCTGCGGCTGGTTTCGCCGCCCTCGTTGGGGTCTATGGCACCAAATCGGCTGATTATACCCTGGTCGACAGCCCGCTGTGGGATCTGTCCGGAGGCATTCCACTGGCTGGTAAAGTGAGACGCAGATAGAGACAGCTTATCCGAGGAGTTTAGAAATAAGGTGTATTTACCCATCAGGTTCAGCCGCGAAAAATCCTGAGGTGCCTCAAAGTAACCATCGCTGCGCAGGTAATCGGCAGCGATCCATGCCGACTGTTTTGCCGTATTCTGGAGGTTGATCAATCCGAGGGCCTTATAGGTATTGAACTTGCCGCCTTCCAGGCTGATGCTGTTATTCTCCAGCCGGTCCTTGGTTTGAAAAGCAACATATCCGGCAGTTGCCATATTGCCTTTGTCGGCGTGATACGGACCTTTATCGAAATCAATAGCCGATACGGTCTCCGGTATAACAAAGTGGAGGTCTGCGTAACCCTGTCCGTGTGCATGGCTGACCATGTTTACGGGCATACCGTCAACGGTAATATTGATGTCCGTACCGTGGTCAAGGTCGAATCCCCGTAAGAACAACTGCTCCGCCTTGCCCCCGCCGGCATGCTGGCCAATGAACAGGCCCGGAACTTTACGCAGGAGCTCCTGGGCGGAGTTCACGGGATTGGTTTGCAGGTCTGCGACAGACACGGAAGAAAGGTGATTTATACCTTCAGACACCACGACCTCATTGAGCTGGAACGCAGCGCGCTGCAGCTGAACGTTTTGAAGGGGCGCTTGGATGACAAGTATCTGCGTTTGGTAACCCACGTGAGAAACCGTTACGGAGTCTCCGGCCCGGGAGTTTCTTAATACAAACGCTCCGGTTTCATCGGTGTGCGCATGACTGCTAGTGCGGAGATTAAAGAGGAAGGCTTCAGATAACGGAAGCGCATCGCTGGACGTAATTTTTCCTTTGAACTCCTGGCACAGTGCCTGGAAGCCACAACATACGGTTAATGCAATAAGGGCAATAATTCTCATTCAATAAATTCTGTATTCGCCTTGCTGTGCTGCAAGGGCATAAAAGCGGCAAATATAGAATAATTTGAACAGAGCGGCGGCCTTAAAGGCTTTGGGTTTGCCGCAGGATATTCCGGATGATCTCGTCGAGTTCATTGGCCGAGTCGGTGAGGTGGGTCAGCAATTCCTGGTGGGTGATCTCGCCTTCATTGTACCGCAGCAACTCTGAAAGGCCCATAATCCGTGCCAGCGGCGCACGCACCACATGAGATTGCATCCATGAAATTTCGCCGAGGCGTTTGTTGTAGCCCGCAATATCAATCATGTAATTTACCCGTTCAGAGATGTCCTTAAGTGCACCAATCATCCGCTCTGGCTTCCCTGCCTCATCAAAGATGAAGAAGCCGCGGTCCTGCACAAACCTGAAGTTACGGTCGGCCGCCCGGAAGCGGTATTCAATTTTCCACTTCGTCTTTCTGGCATTCAGGTGTTGCAACAGCGCATCGACCACCCGGTCACGGTCCTCCGGGTGGATGAGCTGGAACCAGCTCTCGCTAAATCCGGCACCTGACTGCTCATGGCCAAATACCTCCTGAAGCCCCCGGCTCCAGGTAAGCTGGTTGGTATTTAGGTCCCAGTCGTAAATGGCGTCGGCTGTACTCTTGGAAGCCTTATGATAATGATCAATACTCTTCCTGATCTTTTTCTCGTTCTGAACCCGTTGGGTCACATCCCGGGAATTGACGACAACGCCGGCGATGGCGGGGTCTGCAGTAAGGTCCGTCATTACCGTTTCCAGCCAGCGCATTTGGTTGTTGCCGTCGAGCTTGCGAAAAGGCGGCATTTGTACCGACTGGCCGGGTTCCAGCCGTGAAAAAAGATCCCGGATCTTCCCGCGGTCCGGAGCATAGATCGTATCAAACGCATCCTGGCCGACAAGTTCTTGCGGATCGAGGTACATAATGCGTTTGTAAGTCGGACTGACGTACTTGTACAAGCCATCTTTATCAAAGATGGCGATCAGGTCACCTCCCTCCTGCACCAGAGCTTTGAATCGCTTTTCACTGTCGGCAAGTGCTTTTTCGGCCCGGCGTCTTTCGGTAACATCAACAGCAACGACGATCCTGGCATTTACGCCCCAGGACGGCAGGGGCTGACTCTCGATTTCTATATTAACAATCTCTCCGGATTTCTTTTGATGTCGTAATTCGGCTTTGTTTATCAATGCTGTCTTCACCTTTGCTTCATACATCATTTCGAAAACCGGAAGATCTTCTTCAGGCAACAGGTCGCGCACAGTCATCGCCAAAAATTCCTCCAGCGTATAGTCATACTCACGGAGGGCAACGGCGTTTACCGCAAGAAACCGCAAAGATTCTACATCATATACCCATTTGGCAAGCGGACTGAAATCAAACAAAGCCTGGTACCGCACTTTCGCCTCCCGGATCTCGATGTCGGCTTGCACGCGCTGAGTGGTATCTTTAAAGTAGACCGACAGCCCATCTCCGGAGGGATAAGCGGTCACTTCAACCCACATATTCATACTGGAAAGGTATTCATTGAAACGGACCGATGTCTGGGTGTTTAGGGCCCGCAGGTATTCCGGATAAAACTTTTCATTAATGGCATTGGGGAATATGTCCCACAAATTCTTACCGATAACATCGTCCCTTTTCATCCCTAAAATCAACTCGGCTTCCTTGTTGTAATAGGAAATGGTCCAATTCCTGTCCAATGCAAAGAAACCGTCTGTAATGCTTTCCAGGATGGTGGAGATGCGCTGGTTGTACTGATCTATCTGTTGCCGCGCCTCAAGCATCTCGGTGATGTCTTTCGCAATGAGATAGACACCAATGACCTTACCATTGTCAATAATCGGCAGGTTTGTAACATTTAGGATCCGTGGCTTGCCGCTGTCTGTTGTAATGTGGGTTTCGAAGTTCTGAATCTCGCCACGGATGGCTTTCTGAAAAGTGTCGAATACCCTTTGAAAATCCTTTAGGGCGATAAACTTGATAAATGATGCTTCTAATAGGCTTTCTCTGCTGGTTTCAGTCAGATTGCAGAAAATATCGTTCACACTCAAAAAGTTACCGTATAAATCAAGGGTAGCCACCCCATCCGGATAATCGTTAAATAAAGGATGCTGAAAGTTTTTGTTGATCAGGATTTCGTCTTCGAGTGGGCGCCTGGTTTGTTCAGAGATAAACTCGGTTACATCAACAGGACTGTGTACCAGGAATTCGACTTTGCCAGATTCATCCAGGATTGGATATGTATCAGAATTCCAGAATCGTACGTCGAAACCGCCGTTTTCCGGACTTTCGATGTCATACCGCTGCAGTTTGAGTTTGTATGGCTTTTTCAGAATCAAAGCATGTTCAAGAGCACTTTTCAGTGAATTTTTGCGTTTTTTAGCGTGTTCATTCGATAATTCCGAGAAAGCCTCAAATATTCCAAGGCCAAGAAGACTTTCCCTGGAGGTTCCCGTTATCCGCAGAAAAACATCGTTCGCATGGGCTATGGTATACTTTGGTGCATCTGGCTGGAGAATCAGGCATGCATCGGGGCATGACCTGAATACGGATTGAATGGATTCAATTGACGGCATACATGCATTTGAAAGGTAGAGCGTTAATTTAGGTAATTTAAATGTCACATTTAGCGTACATCACTTATAACTTTTGAGGCTGTGCCTCTTCCTGGCAAATAGATCTGAAAACCGAAGGTTAGGTTCAGGCTGTTCTGTACACCTTCATTTCCAAATCCAGTCAGTCCGTTGTATTTCAGCAACGCCTCCAGACCTATGTTCTGCGTAACGAAGTAAGTATAGCCCGGACCTACGCTGAAGTTCAGGCCGTTGGTCTTGGCTCCGCCGTCACTTACATTTCGTCCACCGAATCCAAATGTTGCTTCGGCAAACAAACGTCCATGATTCAAACCAACATCAGAACCTGCATAATAACGGGCCAAAGCACCTATGCCGTAATTGGTGATGGTAGGAGCATCTTTCGCCGTTTCCAGTCCCAAATTCACATATCCCCCCAAAGCGAGGTTATCCTGAACAAACCACGCTGCTTTCGGAATGATGTCTATACTAAATACATTGGGTGCATCCAGACCGAGTTCCAGATTACCGATGTTACCACCGATTAAGACGTTGCCACGCTGGATTTGGGCACTTGCAGAGAGACCGGCGCAAAGAAGCGCGCAAAACAGAGGTAGAAAAAACTTTTTCATAATATTAAGGTTTAGTTGGTGATTATTTACTTACCGGGCAGCAAAGCCTATGCCAGCGTTAGGTGTATTTAACTGACAATTAGGACTGTACGTAAATATTTATCTAAAGGTTTTAAAATTTTCAAGATCGCTTCCGGCAGCTGTACATAAAATCAGACCTGGTGTTCGGTATTTCGGAAGATCGTTGATTCTGTAAAAATGGTTGCTCTAAAAAACAACTATGATCATCAGAAAGAAGGAAAATTGGCTAAGGATGCTCTTTATACGGGAGGGATCCGTTCTGCCGCAAATACTTCCACACCTGCTGCTGCTGCTGTTTCTTTCCTTGCTGATCGTGTATTACCAGGAAGCCATCATCCGGTTAAATATCCGGCTAAACCCAGCTCCTTTTACGTTGTTCGGAATCGCCCTTGCAATATTCTTCAGCTTCAGGAATACGGTCAGCTTTGAACGTTACTGGGAAGGCCGGAAGTTGTGGGGCTCTCTGCTGAATACGACGCGCTCGCTGACCCGGCAGGCACACACCTCCTCGATGGGTGTTCCGCTGGCCCAAAGTCAGGCATTTACCGATCTTCTAATCGCTTTCACCTACGCCACCAAACATCAGTTGCGCGGGACCGAAGCCAGTGAAGATCTCCAAAGAATCTGCGGAACAATGCTGGCACAGAAGCTGAAATCTGCGAAGTTTAAGCCCGCAATGTTATTGATGGAAATGGGTCACTGGCTGCAGCAGCAGCGTATGAAAACGGCCGGCGAGCCGGTGCTTTCACTCGCGTTTGAGGAAAATTTAAACGAACTCTCCAACATTATCGGAGGATGCGAACGTATTGCGAGCACGCCCGTACCCTATACTTACAAAGTACTCCTGCACCGCACGGTATACATATATTGCTTCCTGCTTCCATTCGGCCTGGTGGATACCCTGGGATGGATGACACCAATCATAGTAACCTTCATTGGTTACACGTTTATCGCACTTGAGGCAATTGCAGATGAGCTGGAAGATCCTTTCGGAATCGAGCCCAACGATCTGGCACTAAATTCGTTATGCGAAATGATCGAGCATACACTGCTGGAAATGTCCGGAAGGGAAATGGTCCGGAATTCTTCAAAAACCGGCCGCATCATAGATTAATCTATCTTTTTCTTTTCAGTCATCAAAATTAAATGCGTTAAAGAATCTTTGGCACGGCGTGAAACACTTTGGAAGCTGAAGAATCTGAGGCACTATTTCCACACTCTATTGGAAAACTATTTTCGTGAACGATAAGAGTTGAAAATATTTTAGAATATATTTGTTCAGTTGGGAAAACATTTCAAGAAAAACCAAGGTATAATTATTTATATTACACTTGACCACCTTGGTTTTAACCTCTTAGAATAACCCAAATGCAACCGGAACCAACGCTTGACCCAACCAACCAATTGTTTCAGCAGCTGCAACATTTGAGGGAGCGCAAAGATCTTCTACAAAGCGTATTCGACACCTTACAGATTGGAATTTCAGTATTTCATCCGGAGCGGGATGAAAATGGACGGATCATAGATTTCCGCATTATAATGTCCAACAAGGAAGTAGAGCGGCAGACCGGACGCAACGATCTGTCAGGCCTATGGTATGCACGGGAATATCCAGGGATTGTAGATGCTGGCATTTTTGACATGATGCTTCGGGTGCTGGATACTGGAAGACCCGAGCAGCTGGAGTACTTCTATAAAGAGGCTGGTTTTAACCGGTGGTTCTCCGCCATGTTCGTGAAGTATGACGATGGACTCCTCGCGACCAACATAGATGTCGAGCGCGTGAAAAATCACACCATTCTAAAGCAAACGGAAGAACTCGCCATGGTGGGCAATTGGGCATATGATCTTGAAACTGCACAGTTTACCTGGACACATGGAATGTACAGCATCTTTAACCTGAAGGACGGCGAGAAGGTGACTCCCGACGTTTACCTCAAATATTCAACGGAAAAGAGCCTGCCGCTTGCAAGGAAGATCGTCAGGTGTATCACGACGGGTGAAGGAAGTTTTGAAAAGACCATTGAAATTAGAGTAAAGAGTTCCGTAAAGCACCTCAAGATCAAAGGTACGGTTGTGAAAAATGAGGACGGAAGGCCTATTGCAGTCACCGGGATTGATATCGATGTATCCCGGCAGGTAAAACTGGAACAGGAAAAATTGAAACTTCAGGCCCAGTACAAGGAGATTCTCGCACGGCACAATGAAAACATTCTAAAGATCACGCTGGAAACACAGGAAGAGGAGCGCAAAAGAATGTCGGACAGCCTGCACAATGGGTTAGGCCAATTGCTGTATGCCGTTAAGCTGAGCCTTGAACAGCTGACATTGCAAACGGACGACCGGGACCACATCAATAACATCAAGCGGAATACAAGTATGTTGCTCACTTCTGCAATCAAAGAAACCCGCAGAATTTCGCATGAACTCAGCCCTTCTATTCTGCAGAATTTCGGCCTCAAGGTTGCCGTTCAGGACACCTGTCAGCAGTTTGATCCGGCCCTGTATATCAAGTGCGACATCCAGGACACTCCGATCCGGCTGAGTAAGGAACTCGAACTATTCATTTACCGAACCATACAGGAACTCCTAACCAACATCATCAAGCATGCGGAAGCGACTCAGGCATCCCTGGAGGTCTTTTTTAGCAAGGATCAGGTGAACATCAATATACAGGACAATGGAAAGGGTATAAAGAACGATCAGGCGGGCGACGGCATTGGGTTGAAGACGATACGCAACCACGTGGATCTCTTGAAAGGATCTTTTAAGATCAGTTCTCCAGGCGGGGTCGGTACGCTGATCAACATTTGCATCCCCCACACTTCCGCGAAAGCACCTGCTGATCAGCGGCCGCTGTCTTAAAGATCTATCATGGAATAATGTATTGATGAACGTCCATTTTCGGTCCGTACCCAGGCGATCAGCAATCCGTCCTTCATTACGGTCAGCACCGCGTGATGATCTGCATGCAGCCCGTCTGTGATGTCCAGCGTTGTCGGCGCTCCGCCTCCCGGAGCCAGCGTCTTGAATACGATTTTCGATGCCACGGCAGGCGTATGATTCATCTGCATTCCGCCGGCAGCGTGATTCATTTTAGCCGGCATCTCTGGCTCCGCTCCGGCAAGTTCCTCTGACACTATTGCCAATCCGCCATCCAGAAGCACAGCCATTTGCGGGTGGCGTCCGACGCCACTGAGTAAGTTCCGTCCGCGAAACTTCCCCTTCCCAGTGGAGCTGGCCGTGTAAATTCCCGGTCCGCCGGCTGCGGTGAACCAAACGGCAGTGACCATATTGTTTTGAACTGCAAGTGAAGGACCCGAGTGCGGACAGCCTTCAATGGCCCAGTTGTCTTCACTGATTGTCTCTGCGGGGCTGAAAGTTTCTCCATTATCGCTTGAAGTGCGGTACACCATATCGCGCACCTGTTTTCCCATCAGCTGATTGGGATAAAGAATACTCCGGTATGCAAGGTGCAGATTCCCCGATGGGTCGGCCAGCAGATCCGTGCGGCAACATTCGCACGTTCCTTTCTCCAGGCATTTATCCGGCCCAAAGCCTTCCTTACCCCTCGTGGAAGCATAGAACAGTGCAGAACCTTGGATTGACTTTCCGAATCGCCCGTCTAGCCAGACGGCAGCGACCTGCCCGTTCTTCAACCGCGTGATATCGAAGAATCCACGTCCGTAAACATGTGCCGTGTCGGAATGAAGAAAGCTTGGCTTCGCCCAGGTTTTGCCATTATCGGCAGACGAGCTGAAATAAATCGCCCCTGCAAAGGGATTTTTCTCCTGCTCGAAACGCTTTCCGAAGAGCGCAATGATGGCTCCATCAGACTTGAAAGCGACTTTACCCATGCTCTCCGGAGCGATACTTAGACCCTCCGATCCTGGCACCACCACGGCCTCACTAAATCCGCGTTCTTTGGGGTTGTAAACGGCATATTTTAACCTATACAAGGAATCGTCATCATTCATTTCTGAATAACTGATTACTGGATTACCATGGTTGTCCTGGCTGAAGTAGGGCGCCGTTGTTTCTGCGGCTCCGGAATCCAGCGCCTGAATTTCCGGCCGGGAGGTGGTTTGTTGTTTACAGGACATCATTGTGATGACCAGTGAAAATACCAGGAAAGACTGCCTCATGTGCTAAAGTTTAGCTTTAATGATTCAAAGATAAATGATTTATCTTTCTGGATTTGAAATAATATTCCAGATGATGCCACACGGCTCCCTTCGGATGGCCCAGATTACCGGCTGGCCGATAAAGGCCCACCGGGCAGAGGGAGACCATTGGCAGCCCAGAACGGGCTTGGGTTAAGGCATCACATCACATGCCGTTAGGAGGCCACTGGCAAATTTGATAGGCTTGATCGATCTCCTTACTGAAGTTGAAGGCAATAACAATAGTTTTGAGGAATAGTTAACGATCCGAATATCATTAGAGTCGCTGAAATCAGTTTTTATTACTTAAGAAATCATCTTCAACTGAGTTCATAAACTTCAACTTTTTGTAGTTCCGGATCAGGTGCACACTTTCCTTGCTCAGTTGTTCCAGAGAAGAAATCATAGAATTGATATCCTCGTCGCGTAGCGATTTCGTCTTCTTCGAAAGTAAGTAGGTGTATGTTTGAATAGACGCCAATATTCCCGCAAGATCATGTGAAAAGGCATTGATGCGGGCTGTTGTTTTTTCGAGCAAGTCCTGGGAGGTTCTGGAACCTTTTCTATCGTCAGATACGGTGCTAAAATAGCCCGTAATAATCCGCTCGTTGTCTGGTGTCTGGGAGACCAGTACATAGGCTCGTAGTAAGGAAATCGTGTTGTCTGGCTTTCTCACCCTCAATTCTACGGGCGTTAACACTCCAGGTTCCAGAGTGGCATTTTTCCGGTAAACATTGTATAGATCATCGGGATGAACCATTTCCATGATCACCTTCAGGCTAAGTTCTTGTTCTGAAATCTGAAAAAAAGAATAAAAAGATGGATTTACATAAATGAAAACATTTGTGTTTGTATTGAAAACAAAACATGCGTGAGAATCATGTTCTGCCAGTGATAACAGTAAATCCGATGGATTGGTCATGCGTAAACAACAAATATAGTTATTAGACTTAAAACTTAGCAAAAAGTAAGCCAGCAAAGATTAAAAACCTTTGAAACTAAGCCCGTATACATTTACGGCTTCAATTTTGTTAGTAGAACAAATCTCGGAATCTACCCACAATTTCACAAATGAGCTTCTTTAATGACACGTTTTTTCAGGCTTTGTTTAACACATCGGTACCGCGGATAATTGTAAAGACTGAAGGGTTTGATCATACCATAGTAGCCAGCAATGATGCATACAGCACGTTACTAAACAGCCAGACCCCGGACTTTGAGCAGGCGATTCTGAACATGGCGTTTAATAATGAAGCCGGAATTTCCGCCGAACTGGAAATTACACCCGTTGAAACTGTTGATGGGAGATCCGAATACAGGATTATATCCATTCCGCGAAACTCTATATCTTCCATCGTCAACTTTATATCCTCGGGGCTTGCGATCCTTCGCGGCCGCGCTATGATCCTGGAAGTTGTTAATAAAGCCATGCTTAGCCTGTGGGACCGGGATGAATCGATTACAGGTAAGGCATTGCTGGAATTCATGCCTGAACTGAAGGATCAGGAATTCCCTGACCTTCTGGAGCAGGTATTTACGACCGGTGAACCGTACAAGACCGTCGATGCCCCGGTGAAGCTCCAAACCACAGAAGGTATGCAAACGAAGTATATGGATTTTTCCTATACAGCCTTAAAAAATGCAGCTGGAAAGACAGACGGCATTTTGGTGCTGGCGGAAGACGTCACCGAGCGTACCTTAGGGAGGATGCGCGAACAACAGCTGACCGAAGAGCTCACGGTTATGAATGAGGAGCTGGCAGCTTCAAACGAGGAGTTTGCCGCCATGAACGAAGAACTGTCTGCAATCAATGAAGAACTGGTCGAGTCACGGGAGGAGCAGTATCAACTCCATGAAGAGCTATCGAGCAGTGAGGTCCGCTTCCGCAAGCTTGTACAGCAGGCACCCGTAGCCATCAGCATACTGAACGGGCCTGAGCATACCTTTGAATCGGTTAACGACAAAATGCTTTCATTCCTGGGCAAGACGGAACGAATCATCGGAATGCCCATCAAACAGGCACTGCCGGAACTGGAGCCCCAGGATTTGATCGACTTGATGGATGACGTGTACTCCAGGGCTGAACTGGCGACGGTTGAGGAAAAGAAAGTAAAGCTCGAACATGACGGAAAGCTGGTGGAGCGGTATTTCACCTACCTCTGCCAACCGCTGGTGAACACATATGGAAAATCAACCGGACTGATGATCGTCGCCATAGATGTGACTGCCCAGGTGCTGACTAGGAAAAGCGTGGAAATCAATGAGCACCGCTTTCGCTTCCTGTTAAATGCCATTCCACAGCAAGTCTGGACGGCCTCGCCGGAAGGAAGGGTAGATTATGTGAATCAGATTATGTGTGACGACTTAGGCAAGGATAAGGCCGCCCTCATCATGAACGGCTGGCAGGGATTTCTTCATCCGGACGACTTTGTTCGCTGCATGGATAAATATACCATGGCCCTTAAAACCAGAGAGCCTTACGTGGATGAATTCCGGTTGCTGTTTGCGGACGGGAAGTACCACTGGCATCTGGGCCGGTTAATTCCGCTCATTCAAAATGGGGAAATTCAGTTGTGGATCGGCACAAACACCAATATCGACCTTCAGAAAGCAAACGAGCTAAAAAAAGACGAGTTTCTCTCCGTGGCCAGCCATGAATTAAAAACGCCATTGACAAGTATCAAGGCATTTAACCAGCTGTTGCAATACACCAAAGAAGAAGAAAAGAAGCGCACCTTCATCCGAAAATCGCAGGAGAACATCATCCGTCTGGAGCGTCTAATCAATGACTTGCTGGATGTCACAAAAATTAACGCAGGGAAAATGGCGTACGACATGAAGCAGTTTAATTTTCGGCAAATGCTTCAGGAGAGCATTGAAAATGTTCAACACACCAGCTCCACGCACCAGATTATTCTCGAAAGTGCGCCAGACCTGGTGTACACAGGCGACCATTTCCGGATGGAACAGGTTATGCACAACTTCCTCTCCAACGCCATCAAATACTCCCCGGACGGCGGTAATGTGATCGTGAACTGCAGGATAGAACAGGAAAGCATTGTTGTTTCTGTCCAGGATTTCGGAATCGGCATTGCAGAAAAAGACCTGAGCCGACTGTTTGAAAGATACTATCGGGCAGACAACATCACCATGCGGTTTGAAGGACTCGGACTGGGGCTTTTTATTTCTTCTGAAATCATAAAAAGACATCAGGGAAACTTCTGGATTGAAAGTCAGGTCGGCCAGGGATCCACCTTCTTCTTCCAGCTTCCGCTCAATCGGCCCGGAAATAACCATGGCTTCAAGCTCAGGTATGTCGAAGACGGCGCCTATCTTTACGTAGACTGGATTGGGTTTCACAATATGGATACCGTAAAGGATGGTTGTATGGAAATCTACAAAGCTGTGGAGCAGTACAAGGTAACCAAGGTTGTAAACGACAACACGAACGTGCTGGGTTCCTGGTCCGATGCAGCAGAATGGGTCGGAGAAGTATGGTTCCCGAAGGTTGAACACGCGGGCCTCAAATACTTTGCCTGGATATATGCCCCGGCAGCCTTCAGTAAAATGTCTGCAAATAAGAGCGTGGAGAAGACCAATAGCCGCGTGAAGATCCGTTTGTTTACAGAACTCCAGCTCGGTATTCAGTGGATCACAACGGTGGAATAGCGCTGTTTAATCAACCTTAGGAATCTCAATGAAAAACGTGGTGCCTTTATTTTCTTCGCTTTCGAGCCAGATCTTTCCCTGGTGCCATTCCACAATGGTTTTTATAATCGACATTCCAAGGCCAACAGTGGGCTCGCCCCTTAATCCAGGTCTCCTCGCCTTGCTGAATTTTTCAAATATCACGTTGTGAAACTCTTTTGGAATGCCGATACCCGTATCTGAGATGCGGATCAGGATTGTCGCCTCCTTTTCCTCCAGGTAAACCGAAATCGTGCCGCCATCCGGCGTAAACTTCAGCGAATTGGAAATCAGGTTATTAATTACCTGCATAAACTTCGGCTCGTCTATTTCTGCGAACATCTTCGGACTGCTGCTTTTAAGCTCGAAGTTTTTGTTGATCGTATCCTGAACACCAAAATAATCTGTAAAAAAGGCATTGATCTTTTCCACCAGGTCTACCCGGGTCTTAAACACATCCACCCCAGTTGATTCCAGGAACTCATTTTTGATGAATTGCTGGATCATCGTCGTACTTCTTTTCGCAATTTGTTCGATGCCCGATATCATCTTCGTGATTTGTTCATCGGCTATCCCCGTCGTTTTCTTAGACAGAAGATAGGTGTAGTTTTGGATGGCTCCGAGGGGGCCTGCAAGGTCATGAGACAGGATATTCAGAATGGCATTCTTCTTATTTGACAGATCGTCAAGCTTTCGCTCGTGGGCTTTAAACTGGGTTACATCTTCCATGTAGCCCGTAAGAATACCATCAGACTCCTTCTCTCCCTGCAAATAGATAATCAGACGGAAATTATATTCTTCGCCGTCAGGCAGAATCATCCGGAATTCCACACTGTCCAGGAACTCGCCTGAACGGAGCTGCACATAGGCGGACTTGAGAAAATTGATGTCGTCGGGATGTACCATCTCCAGAAGCGTGTCCAACTGCGCATCAGCTGCCTTTACGTGAAAGAATTTCTCAAAGGCAGGGTTCAGATACACGAATTTCCGGTCGCTTAATCTAATCGCAAAACAAATGCGGTGGTCGTGTTCGGCAAAAGTGAGTAGTAGTGATGATGGCGTATTCATAGGCTTATGGCTAGTCGATCAAGCCATTTACCACACCAAATTTCACCAACGTTGCCGTGTTCCTGCATCCGGTTTTCTCAATCAGACTTTGCCGGTGGCCTTCAACCGTGCGGCGGCTGATGAATAATTTATCTGCAATTTCATTGTTTGTTAACCCCTGCCCAATCAGCTTGACGATTTCCCGTTCGCGGCTATTGAGCTCGATATTCAACTCCTCTAAGGAGGAATGGGCGATAAAGCCGGAGATGGATCGTTGAAGGTACTTTACGGCCAGCTCTGAAGAAAGATATCTATGCCCCTTACTCACCTGCTTGATGGCAAAAAACAGCTCCTGCGCACCAACGGTCTTCAAAATGTATCCATCGGTACCCTGGTTAAAAGATTTGTCGATGTCCTCATCCCCTTCCAACTGTGAAAGTACCAGTATTGGAATGCTTGGATCATACTTTTTAAGCACCCGGATCAGTGTGTTACCGTCCATACCAGGCATATCCATGTCAGTGACTACAACATCCGGCCTTAGCCCTCCCGTAATTAGCTCCATCACCTGGGTGCCATTTTCTGCTTCACCAACAACTTTAAAGTTACCATCGGATTCAAGCAGCATTCTGATGCCGTTCCTGACGAGACTGTCATCTTCGGCTAAAATCAAGTTCAACATGATCTTAAGTTTAGGTCTCCATTGCTGTATAACAATACAAATGAAGAATTGTTAAAAAATTAAGCAGGCTGCGCAGATAGATAAAGCGGCTGCTTACTACAAACCAATCCATTAACTTCCCGAACCAGCTTGAAAACGTCAAAAGGTTTCGGAACAAAAAGATCACAGTTATATGTCCCCAGTGAAAGCATGACCTTTGGATAAGCCGATAAAATAACGACCGGAAGGTTTTGATATGCCATCTTGATTTGTGTACAGAACTCACCACCGTTGATACCCGACAAAATGTAGTCCGTAAGTACCACGGTGGGCTGAAAGGCGTCAATCAGATCAAAGATATCATCAACATGCGTAACGGCCTTCACGTCATATCCTTCATCCGTAAAGCACTCCGTAAGTACGTCCAGAATTGCTGAATCGTCATCAATAATCAAAATTTTGTTTTTCATATGTTTTTAATAGTGGTGAGAAATCACTTTTTTCTTAGCTTGAAAACATGCCACAAATTTACGTTATCGGATTAAGCGCAGGGTGTATAAAAGTACTCAATTCGCCACGCAGAACTACGCAAACTTGCCTGTAAACCACAGCAGCCAAGTTCAAAGCCCCTAAAAAACCGGGCGCTGTAGATTTTTCGCTACAGTCCTAGACACCAGCTACTGTATTTTCCACAAACAACAATCTCAAAAATCTGTTTTAACCCGCAACAAAATTTACACTTCTTCTACAGCGGCGGCATCGTTCTGCTTCAGCGAGGTCAGGTATTCCAGCGTATCGTATACTTTTTCTGTATTCATGAATATCCAGGCACCCTCTTTTGCATGTCTCATGGCATATTGCAGGGCTTCCTGCTCATCCGATATGACGATCACCCACTTGTCAGGATCAACACTCTTAATTCCTTTCATCAGCCATTCCGTAATCTGTTCCGGGGCACGCCCCCTTGTGTCTTTATCGTGCCGGATGATGATCTCATCGAATATCTCCGCAGCTTGCTTGCCCATCATAATCGTATCGGCCATACTTCTGTCGCCCGGACAGGTAACTATGCC
>JAZQRI010000063.1:0-24298 GCA_045629455.1 Pedobacter sp.
AGCTCCGTAGACAGGGTATCCCGGAACCATTGTGGGATTCTGAACACATTACTGATGATCAACCCGATCACCAGGCTGAAGATCACTGCTTCCAGATTGATGGACTTGATAAAGCTATTACCTGCTATAATCAACGCCGCTACCGTCAGCAGGTAAACTGCCGGAAAACCAATAACGAAGTTCCGCACCGACTTGCCCGTAACAGCAGCGCCGATAGCCCCGACAATCAGCACAAACACAAATTGTATGAGCAGCGTAAGCAGATTACCGCTATCGAAAACATGCGTTGTAAGTTCCCCGGCATTGCTCCATTTGTAGGATGGCACGGGGACAACGTAAAAAAATAGGGAAAGCAAAATGACCAGGGCACCTAGTATAACTACTGCCCAGTCTTCATGTAAGGTTAATTTTCGATTGGTAACTGTCATTTGTTATTGTTTATTGGTTTATGTGGAATTTGAATGTTGAATACATCGGAAAGTGCCTGCCGGGCTGCATGGTAGCCACACATCCCATGGACACCGCCTCCGGGAGGCGTGCTGGAGGAACAGATATAAACCCCCTTCTTTGAGGTGCGGTAAGGGGAAATGCGCAGGGCTGGCCGGGTGTACAGCTGACTGATATCCATGATCCCTCCATTGATGTCACCGCCTATGTAGTTTGGGTTGTAGGCTTCAACTTGCTGCGTGTTCATGGTGTGTCTCGCCAGAATGGTATCTTTAAACCCTGGTGCAAAACGCTCCACTTGTGCTTCAATGATTGCCGTCATATCTTTTACAGAACCCGGTGGCACATGGCAATACGCCCAGCCCGTATGTTTGCCTGCAGGCGCCCTTGAAGCGTCAAAAATACTTGGCTGAGACAAGAGTATAAATGGTTTGTCATTGGCGGCCCCTTCTGAAGCATCGTGTTCCGAAGCCTGTATTTCCTTGAAAGTGTTGCCTAAATGGACGGTGCCCGCCTGACGTGCTTCCTCGGCTTTAAACGGGATTGGCTCAGACAAAGCCCAGTCGATCTTGAATACACCCATTCCGTAGTGAAAGTTTTCCAGCTGCCATCTGTATAACGGCGACAAAACTGTTCCTGCGATGCTCAAAAGCTGCTTCGGCGTGACGTCGAACATCACTACTTTGGCGGCAGGCAACTCCTCGATGGAGCGCACATGAAATCCGGTCTGAATCTTTCCTCCAAGAGAGAGGAAGTATGACTCCAGTGCCGTAGCAATAGACTGCGCACCGCCTACGGGAATCGGCCAGCCATGCACATGTCCCACAGCGGCAAGCACCATCCCGATTGCAGCTGTTGTTAAATTTGTTAATGGCTGGATGGCATGCGCCGCCATGCCTGCCCATAGCCCTTTAGCGCTTTCCGTAGAAAACCTTCCGGCTACCATGCTGGCAGATTGTAGAGCATTTAATCCGAATTTGGCGAGCAACAAGGGATGTTTGGGAAACACCAGTGGCGACAATAAGTCGCCCACGAGTTTGTCCCAATTCTCCACCAGAGGGCCAACCAGATTTTGGTAAACCTGCTGATCTTTCCCAAGTTTCGCGGCGGTCTCCGAAACGGAGCGGTATAGTGCCGCAGCGGTTCCATCATCAAAGGGATGTGCAGCTGCGAGTGTCGGCTGAATATACGTCAGCCCTTGTTCGCTTAAAGGTAAGGAGGCAAAGAACGGTGATGCAAGCGCCATCGGATGTACTGCCGAGCAGATGTCATGTTTAAATCCCGGCAGTGTAAGCTCTGCAGTCCGCAGTCCGCCTCCAATGGTGTCTTTCGCTTCTATTATCAACACAGAAAGACCTTCAAGCTGCATCGCTATGGCTGCCGCCAATCCATTCGGACCGGATCCTACGACAATTGCATCAAAATTTCCTTCTATTGTTTTCATCCCTGTTTACGTTAATATTTTCCTGCAACAAGCGTACTTGGCGTCAAGGCATAGTTTTTATCCACCCGTTTTAGCACGACATAGATCGAATCCTTCTGATCATTGACGCCTTTAAGTACGACTTGCCTGCCATCCGTTGTCGTATAATGGAGAACCATTCTCTTCCGTGGTCTCTCCATTGCCCGTTCCGAAGTTATGCCTTTTAGCCGCCGGCCGGTTAATCCTGCAGGATCTATCTGCTCATATTCTTGTTTGTCGGTTAGAAAATTCGCCTGGAGGGGTTGTTTAACTCTTTTGCGCTTTCCACCGTTCCCCGGCAACTCAGAAACATTCTTGTCCTGAAGATATAGAATCTGATTTAAGGTATCGGCTTCATAATAAAACACCCGCCTACCGCCACCTACACCGGCAAGCTCAAATGTCCTGTTGATATCCCGCATTGGCGATCCACCCCCGTTGGAAAGATCCAGTTGCACCGGCTTCCGCTGGCGGAAAGTCAGGCTGGTCCACTTCTCAAAGGTAACATCCTGCCAGCGCAGCGAATCCAAAGGATCGTACGGAATAGATTTATTGTTGATCTTAAATTCCGATACCTGGTAATAGCCGCGCAGCTTTGAAACGCCTTTAGCCGCCGGTTGCTTGTAGGGATCGTAGAGAAAATTGTTAAGCTGGATGTAGAAGAACACAAATAGAAACACAACCACAACCGCCGATTTAAGCACCACCCTTGCAGTCTGAAGCCAGCGCTGGTTAAACCGGATATCAAAGTTTACAGGGACCGTATATCGTTCTCTGATAAACAGATTGTAGATGGCAGGCAGATCCTTCGCAATCAGGAAAGCAGCGAACAGCACGAAATAAGAACTGTAAACGTGTACGCCACCGTCGTAAGCGAAGTTTACATACACAATGTCACCGAGCGCCCCAAATAGGATGATTGCACCGAGGGTTGCCGTTTTCCGGAACAGCAGCAGTATGCCGGAAGCGAGCTCCACTACACCCGCGAAGACCTGGTACCAGGGTACAATACTAATGGACAGCCAGTAAATCTTCTGTGCGGTCAGGTCTCCAAAATTGGTATTCAGAATGCCGATGGAGGGATATGGCATTTGTACCGGCAGTACCTTCGTGAATGCAAATCCGATGATGCCAATAGCTGCGCGGTAACGCACAAGAACTGTAAGCCAGTAATAGAGCACGTTGTATTCGGTTCTTTTCCGGTCAAGCAGCGACCAGATGCCACCGCCGATAACCGCCACCCCAAAAATGATGATCCACTCCAGGTATCCATAGAAGCCCGGGGAACGCACAAAGGAAGGCTGAAAACGCGCGATGTCATACAAATCGCGGTAATGTAAGCTGGTCCAGTCAAACTGGAACCATTGTGTGTACCACTGCGGACTCTCCGGAATGGACATGAGCACAAAGAATATAAATGCAATGCGAAAGGCAACCAGCTGATAGGGTTTCCAATACGACGTTACTTGTGCCTCGGGCGCTAAGGTTGTTTGGGTACTCATAATTTTAAACTTTTCCGACGTCCTGAGGAGGTCTCTTTAAGTAAATACTTCCTATTGTCTTTTCTTAAGGTGGCTTTAATACGGTTGCCGTCTATGGAGCCGGTAAGCAACACCGATGAATCGGGCTGCAGTGCATAGTTTAACCTGGAAAGCTCCTTACCTTTTGGAGCCGATAACAAGATGAGCTGGCTGTTGATGGTATCTGGTTTATAAGCGTAGTATGTTCTGCCTATGGTACCATCGCGCTCAAACTGTCCTTCGGTCCGGGCATCAGGAATGCTTTCTACCGGATGGTTGATCAGCATAAATGGCTTATTTATCTTTATACTGAAAGTGGCCCATTTTTCGAAAACCACATTTTGCCAGCGTGAAGAATCCGTCATCGAATGCGGCAGATCGCGGCCATTCACTTCAAAACTTGTCACCGTATACAGACCCTGCAAGGCGCCCACACCGCGCTCTTGTGGAAAATGATAGCCGCCGCTTAAGGAAGACCGGTAAACTCCAATGCCATTCAGCAAGACAAAAACAATGATGAAAGCAACTTTCAGCCCTATTCTCCAGCTGCGCTGATTTCCCTTCAGCTCAACAGTTAGTGGTGCTGGTTGAACGGGCTTCCGCAAGATAATGAGCGCGAAGATGCGTTCCAGATCATAGGCAACCAAAAACAAGGCAAGGGTAACCAGGTAAAAACTATATACCACTTCCCCACCCTCATAGGCGAGGTTGGACATAAACACATTTCCCGTAAAGAAGATGACAATGGTTGCCCCGATCGTTGCCGTTTTTCTATTCAACAGCAGCAAACCTGCTATAAGCTCCACGGCGCCCAAAAACGATTGGTAGCCCGGCACGATGCCCAAGCTCAAAGAAAACAGCTTCCATGTAGAAAAATCACCGTAAGGTGTATTCAAGCTACTTAAAGATGGGTATGGTGCCTGGACAGCGAAGACCTTAAGCAATCCATAAGCAATTAGCGCCGCAGCAAGGCGATATCGCACCAGAACCCTTAGCCAGTAAAGGAGCTTAGTATAATTGTTGTGTTTACGATCTACAACCGTCCACACCAGGGTCGCCAGAGCAGCAAGGACAAGTATGAAGCCCCAATCGGCGAACGTACCAAGGCCCCAGTCGTTTGGATTGTACACACCTGATATGAACTGGGGCGTGTACTTGGAAATATTGAACATATCCCTAAAGCTGAGTTGAAGCCAGTTAATACTGAGCAAGTGCTTGTAGTACTTCCAGTCGAGCGGCACAATCTGTAGGAGGAAGTAAATAAAGGATAACCGAAAAAGAATTTTTTCATACCCCTTCCATGTAGCAGAGTCATTTACTTGATTATTCATCTTATTGTTTTCTTGATTTTCAAGGGGTAATTAAATGCGCCTCCGGTGGAGAATGTCAGCGCAGTTAACGATCACCTGCCGCGCAGGAAGACCATTTGGGTACCGGTATTTTTACCGGTCCCTGGAAATGAATTCCAGATCATCGCCAAGAAAACAACAACAACAATACCGCACAATTATCCCGCCCATCAAAGGTTGAAAATCGGTTGTCCTGTCGTTGCAAAATGAATGTGTTTTCATACAGACTTTTTAAATTAGGGAAGCGACAAATGCTTCGACGGCCAAATATATTAATTCAATTTACAAATACTACTAATTTAGTCGTATTTACTTGAAATAAAAATTAAGTTATTGTAGATCAACTGCTTGATTGCGAATACTTGAATTTAACGGGTCAAAACAGATTGAACACGCGTACAAATGGGGATCAAAAAAATACTTTTAAATTTAATTACTACTAATTTGGTAGATTAAATAGAATAACTATATTTGCATCAGATGAATATAGCACAGCTACATATCATAGGTACCCTCCTCTCCCCCGCAACCATGCGAATGCGTTGCTGTTGTTGTTGCTGATTTCTGCACAATAACAAGCCTTAATTTTCTAACAGAATTCATTTAAAGATGCAGTACAGTCAACATGCCTGTAGACAGTCTTGATTGCCATCATCTATTTATCCACCATAAAAAAAAACACACCATGACATCTATCCTAAGCAAAATAAACGACCTATTTCAAACCAATACAACCACCGCTCCGGCATCATTGCTTTTTCGTTCTAAGCCAGCCGAAGCTGGAGACAGCTTTAGCAGTTTCTACCTGAAAGTTGAACAGGGTTACTGGGAGGGCAGACCAACATTCATCAAGAATCACGATACCATATCGGATAAGCAACTGTTTAGAAAACCACTCGTACTTGCCTTCTACTCACCTGAATGGGGAGAATACGGACTGCAGCAGTTGAAGACCCTGAACGCTTTACAGCAGGACATCAATCTATTGGGCGGACAGTTACTTATTGTTGCAGATACAGATCTGAGAACCCTAAGGAGCATTATTCTTGAAAATAATTTGAAACTGAACATCTATTCCGACCCAAGTTTTACGATCGCGGAGAACTTCGGCGTCTACAACGCGGCAGATCCGGTATACAACAGAATCTCCGGAATCGACAAGAATGCCCCATTGCTGGCGACTTACGTGGTCTCTCCCGGGAAGAAAATATCCTTTAAATATATTGATAGCCTTTCAGATGGATTCCCAACCACAGAACTGTTGAGTGCAGTTGTAACAGCAGGGAGAACGCGCGAAGTATAGGAATCATCATCACAGTCCGTATAATGCATTAAAAAAGAGAGCAGATTGATCTGCTCTCTTTTTCGTTACAAAGACTTATTGTGTTCGGGTACGATCAGCCGCCATGGTGTCCCTCAATGCACTGTCCACCATCTTCAGTGAATCTGTGGAAGAAGTGTCAAAGGTCGCTGTATCTGTCAGCGCCTGATCCGTGCCGGTGTTATTCTTACTACCTTGATCGCTGCATGCAGCCAGGGCAGTTCCGGCCAAGGCGAGTGCGATAAAAATTAATTTTTTCATAGGAAGCTGTTTATGGCAAATAACAACTGGCATCATGAAATTGTGTTTCAACTGTGAAACTCCACATCTGCGCAAATCTCATGAGCATAAAACATGATTTTCTAAAAGTTAGTCACGTACTTCAGATCGAATATCAGATCATCAATGTCATCTGTATGGAATACATAATCCGTGCTCTTGTTTGTAATTGCCTGCTTTCGGTAATCAACTACACAGATAATTTTAACAAACATCTGCCTGAACATGGCTTCGGTTACAAGGATCTCTGCATATTCGTCAGAGTCAAACGTCTTATAACCATCATTAGCAACGAAATATATAAGTCTGAACATTTACCAAAGATTTTAAGCAAATGTAATGCAATAATACAGATGTGTATACGTTAGTGAGAAAACGCGTATATATACGTGCAAATATGTCTCAAACTGGGGCGTATATAGGTAATTACTTCACAGGTTGGTTTTCACGCAAAGAACTTCCTGCCAAACTTAAACATTACATAGATGGGATAACTGAGCGCGGTCCAGCTCATCAGGTGCCAGATCCCGGTTCCAAGAATGGCCATAACAAGTCCGGCCAGCGAGACGAAGGCAAGTAAGACCGGCATGTACCACAGCTTAAAAGGTCTTTTATGGGTACGTTCCATCGATTAGCTATTGATCAGGTTTAAAGATTCCGCATTGGCAAGCATTCTCTTCAGCTGGTTTTCTTTCGCTTTTCGTCTTGCATACCAGAGATAGAGCCCGGAGATAAGCACCACGATCGTTGCAAGATCGAAAACTACCCACAGGATTTTCATCGGAATGCCTCCATAATCTCCAAAGTGAAAGGGCTGAGAGATGTACACCGCTTTCAAATACCAGGGCAGATCTCTGATATCGGTTAGTTCATTGGTTTGTGCATCTATAAGTGCAGGCTTGATGATCCTTGAAGTCAGCGGTGATGTACCGGTTACATAAACCGCATAGTGGTGATTGCTGGAATATAGAGTGCCGGGAAATGCGATGAACGAAACTTCCATGCCTGGAGCGGCAATTTTGGCCCTGTTTATGGCATGCTCCAATGACCCCAACTTGCCCACTGGCTCCGGCTTACCCTTGTATTCCGCAACCATTTCCGTCAGCTCTCTGGCCCGCCATAAGTCAAGGGCAGGGTCTGCAAGGGTATTAATAATTCCGGTGAGGCATACCACGGATGCCCAGGCCAGTGAAACGATGCCGATCATATTGTGTAAGTCCAACCACCGCAGTCTGCGGGACTTCTCTGTGCGGATCATACCAAAATCATAACGCTTCATTATTGGCCCATACAACATCACACCCGAAACGATCGAAAACAAAAACAGGACTCCCATAAAACCCAGAAATAACATCCCCGGTAAGCCGGATAGCAGGTCAACATGCAAACGGTACATGATGGTCATAAAGTCCATTTCTGCAACAGGCGTGGCCAATACTTCGGCTGTGCGGCTATCCATCGTCAGGTAAGTATTCTGATCTTCCGGTGAACCTGCAGAGTCGGCCAGCGTAAAAAACATCTTTCCTGGCTCTTTTGCCTGATCCGAGTAGATGTATTTCATCTGTTTCCCCGGAACGTGGTTCATTGCATTACGGATCGCTTCATCAACAGACGCAATGGGCGCACCTTCCGCAAGCACAGGCGCGTCGGGATCTTCATCCAGAAAATCATGAATTTCATCGGTGAAAATCAACGGCAAACCAGTCAGACAAAGCATCAACAGAAAGATGGTACAAATTAAGCTTGTCCATTTATGGATATTGAACCAGGTCCGGATTGTTTTTGATCTCATAGTCTTTTGCGCGCCGCACCAAACAACTTGATGTTGCCCGTCCATCAATGGAAGGCAAGTACACATGCACGCCTTCAAAAGTATTATTTAAATCCATTCTAAACAAGATTAAAGCGTAAAATACCCAAATAAACGCCGATCAATGATCAGCTTTGACTGCCACCACACACCGCTGCTGTAATTTGGAAGAGAACTTATAATTACTAACTTTGATTAAAGTGAAACAAAAAATCCGACATAGCGCCACGAGCTGCAAGAATGCAACCTCCTACCCGGTTGTCTCTGCAAGTCTATCCTGCAAGCGCTATTTCTTTTCATCTTACAAGGATTTTAATACGCTCGCCCCAGCCTTCTAGTTAACTGGTCTGGGGATCACACCAACCTTCTTTCGTCTAATTTCTTCAGCTGTTTTCAGCGCGAACATCATGAGCACATGCCTTCGTATTTTTCGTCGCCATGCTTCGATCGAAGTTGCTTTCCCTTACGACCTTTCTTTATGCAGCCTATAAACTTTCATAAGTCTCAACCCGCTAAGATGACATAAGCACATGAGCACCAGATAAACACAGTTACATTTAAATCTTATACATATGAACTTAAACAAGAATATTCCCGTAATCATCAGAGAAGATGATTATGCACTTTTAAAGCCATTTTTAAGCAAATTAGCTGATACTACTGAGGAGATGTCGCTGTCGGCAGAACTCAACAGAGCGATCGTTGTAAAGAAAGATGCTTTCCCGCCTCATGCGATCCGGATCAGTTCGGAGGTGAAAATCCGGGAACAGGAAACCGGAACAATCAGTACATTCCGTATCGTGATGCCCAGCCAGGCAAACATCAAAGAGAATAAAGTTTCAATCCTATCACCGATCGGCTCTGCATTGATTGGCTTTACGAAAGGAGAAATCGTACAATGGGAAGTTCCTGCCGGACTGAAGAAATTTGAGATTATCGAAGTTAAGAATGTCTAGAACCTGTTAATCGCCAGCACATTTCCAATTTGAGCAAATAAAAAGCCTGTAAAGCAGCAATATCACTGCTTTACAGGCTTTTTATATTTTATGGCCGGGCTACAAATTATTAATCACCTCAATACCAAACTTGTTTTCACCTGTCGTTTCAGATACCAGACCCCTGGCATAGATGGTATATATTTTACCGCTTTCCAGCTTTACCCCCGGCAGGGTGGCCGTTACTACACCAGTACTTCTGCGTAAATCCAACGTCACTGTTCCAGCGTCAACTTCTTTGAAATCCGAGAATTTAAACACATTCTCTGCGAAAAGTGCAGGGCTTCCTGCGATACCCATCGCAACTTCATCCGCCCCCGGCGAAAGATTTACAAACCGCACCTTGGCTTTACCTGCTGCCGGCGCCGTCAGGTCATCCTTGGTGATCACATACTGGAGTGAGTCCTTTTTCCCTGCGATATAAATGGAGTAGGTCGTATTTCCCTCCATCACTACCGTTTGCCCCAAAAGCAAGCGGCCCAGTCCCGGAGCCCTTACCTCCAGCCTCTTGTTACCGGCATAGGACCCATAGTAGCCAATTCGCTTCAGGTAACCGAAACCATTGGAGTTTACCTGCTGGTTGTCAAAGAAAAAGTCCACATCACCGACATTTAACGCCGCATCAACTACAGAAAATGCGATTACATCAGGCATTGTCGGATTTGGATCGTCGCTTTTGCTACAAGAAGCCAGGACGGCGGTCATCCCGATCACCACACAAGTCACGAACTGCATCATGGTTCGCTTTGCACTAAAAATTGAATTCGAGTTCATTTATTTATGGTTTTTTAAGTTCATTTCTGCTGTACCTACCGCCCGAGCCGGCTATTTTCCTCCCCTATTCCATTCGTCCGCCTTCTTGCCGCCTTAACTTCTTTACGACCAAACGCGTAAGTCAGCCCCAATGATAGTAGCCTGGTTTCCGGCTTGTCGTACATTGTATAGTTTAGCCCGGGTAAATTACTATATATAATTTGCTTTTTTTGATTAAACAGATCTTTCAGCCCAAATTTCACCTGTAGACGATCATTCCATAATTTGCAGGAAGCACCAATGTCAACGAACATAAATGATTTCAGAAACGACGTACCGTAAAGCTGATTCGACTGGTAGTTTCCGGAAAGATCCAGCTGAATGCTGTTATTCACGGAAAATGTATGAAAAGACCTTACATTCCAGGCGGTCTGGCTGCCTCTGTACCTGGAACCCAATACCTGATCTGAAGAAAAGACCGTACGATAAATACCCAGGTCATTATACACATTCCAAAAACTTGTTACCCTTAACGGAATATTGATACTCGTGCTGATGGTGTTCTGCCGGCTCAGATTTTCCGGGCTGGTAAACAGTGCGTCTCGGCCACTATCCGGCCGTATGACTTCCGTAATGACATCTGTTGTACTGCTGTACGACAACTCCAAACCGTATTTCTGCATCAGCTGATAGTTGAGCGATATACCATTGGTGTATTGAGGTTTCAGATATTCATTGCCGCGTTTGTATGTATAGAGATCCAGAAAATACATAAAAGGGTTCATTGAACCATAATTCGGACGGTCTATCCGCCTGTTCATCGTAAGTCCAAGCGTATTTTGCGCGTCTAGCTTATAGCGTACGGAAAGAACCGGAAAGAAATCAAGATATCGTCTTTTCGTAACAGTTGATGTCGAAATTGAATTGCCCTCCGTTGCCGTATGTTCCGCCCGAATCCCCAGCTGTAGCTGAAAGTCGCTCCAGCTTTTATCCAGGTTTATGTATCCTGCATCGATCCGCTCCGTATACAAAAAAATATTGCTTTGCTCCCGGTCCCTGATCCAAATGGATTCCACCTGATTCTCCACAAGAAAATCATTGTTCGTTTCAATCACGCTCACCTTAGCACCAAGCTCAATTTTAGCCAAATTGCGGAGTGGAAGGGTATAATCGACCTTCAGCGCTTTGATTGTCGCATCTGTAGCGGACTTATTTCTGAAGATTACGGGGGAGCCGTCACTACTTCTATCCGGATTCAGGAAACGGTTCTGATATACAACTTCTTCTGAATTGTCATAGTTCAATAACGCCAGGTCCACGTTTAGCTGCTGACCAAGTGTATCCAGCAGTGACCTGTAGTTCAGGTTATAGGAGATATTCGAGTATTCGTTTTCTCCCAAATTACGGGCAGAAGTCACTGAATAATTTGGATCTCTTCCGATCAAAGAGCGGTTATTGATTACTTCCGATTGGTCGTTTGAGTAGCCCTTTACAGCAAACCCGAGGGTGTTACGTTCATTTATGTCATAGTCAACACCTGCCTTGTAGTTGTGGTTCCGGTTTAAAGTCCGCGAATGGCTCTGCTGCTCAATTGTACTGCTGTTCCCCGGGAGGTTGATGTCCCTGTCCAGGTTCAGTATTCCATATCTTTTATTATCCGCATAATTGTAGTCGCCATAAACACTCATATGCTTGGTCCGCCTGTTCAATGAAACTCCCGTATTTGCTTTCAGGTACTTTCCAACCGTTGCATTGCCGGTTATGGTTCCATTCGTACCAAACTGCTTGCTTTTCTTCAGGACGATGTTCACCAAGCCTGCACTTCCGGAAGCTTCGTATTTTACTGGCGGATGGGTCATAATTTCAATAGACTGAATCTGACTGGAGTTGGTGTTGCGCAGTAACGCGCTAAGTTGTGCGCCAGAGAGGTACGTCAGCTTCCCATCAATCATGATGGTCACACCTGTCTTCCCATTCAACTGCATACTACCATCGTTCAGGACGGTCAGGCCGGGTGCACGGCTTAGCAGATCAAGGGCGGTATTGCCGATAGCCAGGCTTGTATTCGCTACATGCAACGTCGTTTTATCGATCGATGTCTGGATCAGTGGCACTGATCCCCGGATGAGAACCTCCTTCAGCTGGCCCGTAGCTTTCTGCAGCACAATGGTATCCAGCACAAGGTCTGCCTGCCGAATGATAATGGGCCCTTGTACAACCGACTCAATCCCGGTAGCGGTGATAAGCAGCGTATAGCTTCCGGGGCTTAACGCGTTAAAAGCAAATGCCCCTTCTATTGAGGAAACAGATCTTTTAACCAGAACCTGATCACGGGTCCGGGAAATGGAAATGGTTACACCTTCAGCAGGAAGTCCGCCGGCATGTTTGAGAAAGCCGGACAAGTTAACAGATGAAGAACCGGTTGACTGACGACCGGAAGTTTGAGAAAAGGCTGCAGCAGGAAGGAATGCCAGCAGGAGTACAAAGAGAATTTTCATGCGCTTTAACGTTTTGTTTGTGATTCAAAACTCATCAAGGCACTTCAGTAAGTCTGCCGTTTAAGCTTAGGCGGTCAACCGTTTGGGCTTTAGGGGCACGATTGCGCCTTTTGGTAAGCGGAAGGAGACATCCCCACCAGCTCCTTAAAGGCCTTGTTAAATGTAGAGTTGGAGTTGAACCCCGCTTCCATTGCAATCGCCTGTATATTGTAGTTCTTATAACGGCTGTCCCGGAGCAGGCGCTGGCTTTCTTCAATCCGGTATCGGTTTATAAAGGCGTAGAAATTTTCTTTAAATTCCTCATTTAGCACCTGCGATACGTAAATCGGTTTCAAGTCCAGTTTGTCCGCGAGCGAGGTAAGCGTAAGTGCATTATTCAGGTAAGGTTTCTCCCGAACCATCAACTCCTGGATCCGGGCCGCGAACAGCTTCTTGTCGGCCACGGTAAGCTTCGAATTCTTGTAGCGGTTTTGGCCGGGTGTAACCGATTCCATGCTAAAGTCCCTGGGAAGATGATCGTAGAGGTCATTTTGGTTGATCGTGTGAAAACCGAGCCAGTAGGTAAAAACCAGAATCGCAAGCGCAATCAGGTTACCATTAATTAAGCCCACATCATCCAATATCCAGGATATAAATAGAACAGAAAGGAAAACCAACAACAGCTTGATCCACCTTAAATTTCCATTTTCAGGAGAGGAAATCAACTCTTTGGCTACATGGTCATTCCTTACCAGTAAACGATAAATGGTGAGAATGTAGAAAAGAAACTGCAGCTGATTATAATGCGCATAAAAGACATTCATCCAGGAAGAACGGTTCCACTGAACAAAACTTTCCGGAGGGAACACCCAGACGATTAAAAAGAAAACTAAGGGCACACTGTGCAGCAGGTAGCGCCATTGAAATTTAAAATGGTTTTGAGTCAACGACAACACATAGAAGTACAAAGCCGGAAATGCCAGTAAGAGCGAAAATTCATCTAAATACCGCAGATATGGCCCGAAGATCTGATTTAGTGTTAATATGTCATAGAGAAAGTTAAGCGAGATAAAAAAGCAGAATAATGCAAGATAAATCGCAGATGAACGGTTTCTTGCAGGCTTTCTAAGCAGGCAGTATAAAGAAATGAAAATAAGATTGACGCCAGAAATACCCGTTAATAAAGTAGAAAAATTGAATTCAACCATCGGCGAGAAAAAGTAAGACAAACACGTTCGCTGCAATATAAGTGTTCGTCATCAATAACGTGAAGATTTACTTCATCCAGACCTCCTTAACGAAGTAGATCAGCAGGCTGAACAGGATCAGGAACAAAGTATAAGCAACCATTATAGCGGAAACATCATTAGGAAGATTCGGTTGCTTGCGGGAGTAATAATTCTTCATGTCGTTTTTGTCTAAATCTACAGCAGGCAGCCGGAATTTCCTTACCCAAAATCAGCACAGCTCACTTCTCAGATCTTCATACTTCAGGCTCCCTGCTACCTTACCAGGAAAGGAAAAATGAGAAATTTTAATATCCATCAAACACTATCTGTATGAACTTGTTCTTCTGCTATAGATTCAGGACCATGGAAAAGAAAGTGCTTATAGTCGACGATAATCAAGACATTCTCGATTTGCTTCAGATTATACTTGAGACAGAAGGATACAGCGTAAATTGCCTGGACGATGGTAGCCACCTGAACAATGCGATTGAATCGTACCAGCCCAACCTGATTTTAATGGACATTATGCTCGGACATCTGGACGGACGGGATTTGTGTAAAATTCTCAAGAGCAATCCGGAAACCAAGCAGATCCCCATCATCATGATCTCCGCCTCACACCGGATTCTCCCACTTCAGGAGCTGGGTTGTTACGCGGAGGCATTTATGCCAAAGCCATTTGAACTCGATGACCTGGTCGCCAACGTAGGGCGGTTGACCGCCTGACGGATGGTTTATTCCCCTTACTGCAGCCTCCGCTCAGATGTAACCTGCACCGAGCGCGTTCTGATGTAGTTGTAAAATATACTTTTTGCTTTTTCCGTCAGCTCCGGCCGATACCGGCTATACCCGTCAGCGAACTCTACAAAGTCACCCTTAGCAGTATCGAAGATCCCTGCGACCGGAAGCGGTAACCTGACCGCTTTCAATTCATGTTTTACCGTATGTATGTCTTTTCCTATTTTATGCCAACTGTCGTTGGTGTAAGCATCATATATTATTCCTATACACATTCTGCTAAATTATCCCAAAAAAGAGGAAAAAGTGTGATAAAGCTGAACAGATTATTACACAAATGAGCAGTTCTTAACAGAACCTTTTACGTTGACATCACCTGCAGGTTGACAGAAGTGCTGAAATTTTGAACATAATTGTACGCTTTTTATCCATTAAGCATACTTCCTATGAATAGGATCGAGTAATTTTCATCATCTACAACAACCAATATAAACCATAGAAAAGAATGAATTTAAAATTTCTAACCATTGCTGTAGCAGTTATGACAACTGTTAACATCTGTAACGCTCAGAGTACCCAACAAAACCTGACAGAAGACTTCAAGCCTTCAGTGTTCAACCAACCCGGCCAGGAGTATCCCCAGGTCAATTCACAGGGATATGCCCGGTTCCGGATTAAAGCCCCTCAGGCAGATAGCATCAGGGTCAGCCTGGGCCTTGGCGGCCGCGGCGGCACGCGGTTATCCAAGCAGGCAGATGGATACTTCACCGGCACCACCGAAGGACCTATGGATGAAGGCTTTCATTATTATCACCTCACGGTAGATGGCGGCGTATTCAATGATCCGGGAACGTTAAACTTCTACGGTTCAACCCGCTGGGAAAGCGGAATAGAGATCCCCGCAAAGGATAAGGACTTTTACGCCCTTAAAGATGTACCACATGGACACGTACAACAGGTGCTTTTTCCTTCACCAAGTACAGGAACCTCCCGCAGAGCATTTGTCTATACGCCTCCAGGTTACGAGAAAAGCAAGAGCAACCGCTATCCGGTATTGTATTTACAACACGGTTGGGGTGAGGATGAAACGGCCTGGAGCAACCAGGGACACGCGAACCTGATTTTGGATAACCTCATCGCCGAAGGCAAGTCTAAACCATTTATCATTGTTATGACCTATGGAATGACCAACGACGTAAAGATTGGTCCCGGCGCCTTGAGGAACTTCAAAATTGAGCCTTTTCAAACCGTTCTAACCCGTGAGTTAATACCATATGTGGATGCAAACTTCAGAACCCTGGCCGATAAAGATCATCGCGCCATGGCCGGACTGTCTATGGGTGGAATGGAAACCCACACGATCACGTTGAATAACCCCGACCTTTTCGCCTATTATGGGCTGCTCAGCGGCGGCGTTTACACCCCTGAAGAGATAAAAGATAAGTCCGCAGTGAAACTGATCTTCCTGAGTTGCGGCAGCAAGGAGCGCCCGGAAGCCATCAATACGTCAACTGCCGCATTGAAAAAAGCGGGCTTCAATGCCGTATCCTTCATTTCGGAAAATACCGCACATGAATTTTTAACCTGGCGACGCGGCCTTCATGAGCTTGCCCCATTGCTGTTCAATGTAAAATAAGAGGCTGGAAAGATTAAAACCTTTAAACGAAAAAGGGGCCCATAGAGGCCCCTTTTTTATATCGAATCGTTAATAACCTAACGTCACTTTCGCGTTTATCACCCTTCCGGATCAAGTTTTAAGAACACCCTAAATACAGATCCCTTCCCAAGTTCACTTTCCACTGAAATCCTCCCGCCGGCATTCGTCACGATCTCCTTCACCAGGTAAAGTCCGATGCCCGTGCCTTCTACAGAATCTGCTACGCGTTTATACTTTGCAAATATGGCCTTCAGGTCTTTCTCCGCTATTCCAATACCGTTGTCTGTAATGCTGATGACCATAAACCCGTTTTCCGCTTCTGTCTTAATGAAGATTTTCGGCTTTACCCCTTCCGACCTGTATTTGATCGAATTGTTTACCAGATTGTAAATCACACTGCGCAGCTTACGGCGTACAAAAGTGACCTCAGAGACACCGATCTCACTTTTAACGACCGCCCCGGATTCTTCAATTTGCGGCGCCAGGGTTAACCTGACATCTTCTATGATGTGTTCAAAGTTCAGCAATTCTTCAACAGCCTGATACTTGTGCTGCTGCAAACGTGAAGTGGTCAGATCATCAATAATTTGCTGCATGTTGATCAGGCTGTTCTCCACCTTTTCCAACAATACAGGAAACCGCTCCATCCCCTTTTCCGGAATTTTCTTAAGCAGCTCTATTGTCAGACTAAGACTGGCCAACGGCGTCTTGATGTCGTGCGAGATCGTGTCCAGCAACATCTCATGTTCCGCAATCATCTTCTCCTGTTCTTTCAGATCCTTGATGCGCATGGTGATCTCCACGAACGTGATGATCACACCATTCGTCTTGTTCTCTTTCTCCACCAGATATGGAAGGACATTCATCTGGTACCAGCGGAAATCCGTGGTTTGTATCTCCTTTTCCAGGATTTCTCCCGTGTCAATCACGTGCTGGATATTATCAATCACCGCCGGAAAGCGGAAGTTCTCCTTAATGTCCGCAATCGGCCGTCCCACATCTGTCAGCGCCAGGTTGAACTGCTTCATGGCCGGCGGTGTAAACTTTCGGAGAATCAGGTGTGCATCTACGAAAAGTTGTGGGATGATTGTATTTCGGAAATAGTTCTCAAGTTCATCATTGAGCTCAATAAGGGTATTGATTTGCTCGTTTTTGTTCTGCATGGGATAGTATAAAGCCTGATCCAGGCGTCAGGTGCGCAAGGTAGGTATTATAAATAATATACCTGACTTCATCAGGCGCAATACCCAACATATAACTTTCTGAAAAACAATGAAATAATTATATTAGAAGCATGAAACGTAAAGTCACCTTCATACTCAGCCTCTTATTCGGCCTCATGTTCATCAATGCCGGGTTGAACAAGTTTTTCAATTATATGCCTGTACCGGAACAAATGCCAGAGCGGCTGACAAAAGCAATGGGCGCAATTCTGGAGATTGGCTGGTTGCTTCCCTTAATTGGATTTGCAGAAACTTTAGGTGGAATCCTAATTATTTTCCCCAGGACGAGGGCGCTGGGTGCCCTGATCATTTGCCCGGTTATGGCCGGTATTCTCCTGACCAACACGGTTACAGACACCGGGGGTTTACCCATTGCACTGGTTTTCGCTGCTATCTTGCTTTGGATTATTTACGACAACCGGGCGAGGTATCTGCCTTTGATCGCTAAAGACTAACTGGCATAGGATCTTTCGGGGAGAAATTGAAATTTCAAATATTCCAGGGGTGTTTTCCCTGTATATGCTTTAAAATCCTTCAGGAAGTGGTTGGAATCGTAATATCCATTGGAGATTGCAATTCGCATCAGATCGACGTCCTCCGCGCCAACCAGTTCCAGATAGGCGTGAATGAAACGTTGTAGCTGAATGTACTCTTTTGGCAATAGTCCAATGTTCTTTACAAAACTTCTCTCCAGCCATTTATAGTTTACACCGGCATCATTGCTGAGGTTTCGGACAGTACTTTGCCCTTTAATTTTACGTATGTAATCCAATGCCTGATGCAGGATCTCCGGGGTACTGGATTCCTTAAAGGAATGCTGAACATACGTTTCGAAGAGTCCGACCTTTTCTTCTACAGATCTACCGTCCAGAAAGTCTTCAATACTGAAGTTGTTGTTCCCGGCAATAGGCTCGAATGCCGTAACCGGATTATTCCTGAAATATCTGGGATCTAAATGAAACAACTGGTAAAAGGCCGCTGGATGGAAACGAACGATAAACACCTGATCCGTATTCGTGTTGTATCTCACGTAAACATTCTTAATTGAACCTGCACTCGCCCATGCGCCCTTAATTTCGAAGGCACCATTCTCGCCGGTTACGCCGACGGTGTCGTTGTTACTACCCAAAAATACAAGCACAGGAAACCCATCATTGAAGATGAGGTGGGTATCGATCTTTGGATCCCGGGTAAAAACATAAAATCCTTCGATAACAGATTCAACTGCTTTAGAGGGGATGATTCTATAACCCTCCAGATCGAAGTTACCGGATTGGATCCGCTGCAGGTAATTAATTGGCATAGCGCAAATTTACGTGAAATGTGAACGGCCGGAGAAAAATACCATGTCTAATATTTACTATGTGCCCACTTTAATTAGCTCTAGCTTTGCAATGTACGAAACGGGCTACCTATGATTGTAAAAACGGAAGAAGAACTTCAGGGCATGCAGCGCGTAAGCGAAGCTGTAGCATTAACCTTAAACAAAATGAAAGCTTATGCCGGGATCGGCATGTCTACAAAAGACATAGACGAATACGGGAGGCAATTGCTGGAATCGCTTGGAGCGAAATCTGCGCCGTTTGAAACCTATAATTTCCCTGGCTACAGCTGCATCAGCGTGAATGAAGAGTTTGCACATGGTGTGCCCTCCGACCAGGTTATCCTTAAAAATGGAGACATTATCAACATTGATGTATCCGCAGAATTAGACGGGTTCTGGTCCGACAATGGTTGTTCATTTATCATTGGAGAAGATATTCAGGGCTTGCAGCCGCTGATTGACACGTCAAAAGAAATATTGCTGGCGGCCATTGCTCAGATTACTGGCGGGGCGAAGATTTCCGAGACTGGAAAACTGATCGAAACAAAAGCTAAAAACGCGGGATACACTGTTATCCGGGATCTGGCCGGTCATGGTGTTGGCCGGAGTTTACATGAAGAGCCCGATGGAATAATGAACTACTACGACCGTTTCGACAAATTCAGGCGATTTAGGAAGGACAGTGTGGTCGCAATCGAAACTTTTATTTCCACCAGGTCAGCACATATTGTTACATCCGCAGGTGGCTGGGGATTTACTGGTGATAAAGGCGGGTTTGTCGCGCAGCATGAACACACAATCCTGATTACCTCAGGCAACCCGGTTATTCTGACAGCAGCTAATGGTATAAGTTAAACAAGGGCCTGCTTTTCGACTGCAGCAACCAGTTCATCAATATCAAACGGTTTGAAAAGGACTTCATCGGCACAGACATCCTTAACGGAGTTGGCATCAGGGTGCGTCGACAAAACAATGATAGGAATATCTTTGATTGATTTGGTATTCCGGATTAACCGGCAAAGTTCCGTACCATCCTCAGTAACCTTGATGATGTCCAATATTATCGCACATGGATTAACCTCTAGAATCGTTTGTAACGCACCGTGCTCAGATTTCAAGCCCTTTACGATAAACCCTTGTGTTGTTAAAACAATTGAAACGATGTCAAGGATGTTTTCATCCTTTTCAATTACAACTATAGTTCTGCTCATTCAGTGAATAATAAATGTAGAAAAAGAAATGAAATTCTTAACAGCTAGGACGTTCGGGAACTTTTTCGTGCTCAAATTTACTAAAAATAATTCTTATCTGGAGATGCGCTCAAACCAGTAGTCGTATGGGCATCGGAATGGCCCAAAAGACGATTTGCTAAAGTAAATGCAGGAATACCTGTACATCTACTTTAGCAAATCGAAATCTTTCTTAAGTATTATGGTAATAATACCTGATCAATAACATGGATCACACCGTTTGTAGTGACCAGGTTAGCTGGTGAAATGACCGATGCAGAAGCATTCTGGTTTCCTTTAACCTTTGCACCGCCGCTCAGGCTGATGGCAACTGTTTTTCCATTCGCAGTCTGCGGCTGAGCACCTTCTGTGAGGTCACTGGAGAATACGCGTGCAGGAACCACATGGTAGGTCAGGATCGAAGTAAGCACTGCAGGATCTGCAGCCTGGATTGCTGCCGCATTGGCAAATCCCGCTTTGATGAATGCCTGATTGGTTGGTGCGAAAACGGTAAGCGGACCATTACCGGATAATACCTGAGCTACATTGGTTGAACCCTGACTTGCTCTCAATACTGCAGCAACGAGGAGGCTAAAATCTGGGTTTGCCTGGGCTACCTCTACGATATTTCCTGCAGGTGGCATCAGAACCGTGTTGATCACATGAACTACGCCGTTATTGGCCATAACGTCTGCCTGAATTACTGAAGCTCCGTTTACAAATACCCCGGTAGAATTTTTAGTTACGAATACATCTAGTTCAGCCGCTGTTTTCACAGGTGTGTTGCTCGCTGTTGGGATGGAAGCAGCCGGTATGTTGTCGCCCACTACATGGTACAACAGGATCTTCTTAAGCGTTTCTACGGGAACCGCTTTCAGCTTCGCTTCTGTATCCAGCCCGGCTGCAGCAAACGCAGCATTATTGGGTGCAAATACAGTAAAAGGGCCCGCACCGGAAAGTACATCCGTTAATCCGGCTTGCACAAGCGCTGTTTTCAACAGGGAGAAGTCGCTGTTGGTGGTTACGATTTCAGTGATTGTGCTGTTGCCGTCCATTGGGGCATCCACTTTATCCTTTTTACAGGCGCCGAACAGAACCGATGTTGCAAGCACGAGAACGATAGCTGTTTTTTTAACAGGGAGTAATTTAAAGTTTGCCATGATGATTTAGTTTTATTTTACACCAATTAAGGCAAGGTTGGTGCCATTTTAGTGCAAGTATACACCTGTACATCTAAAATAATGCTGCTAAAATCAACAATAAAGTACAAAAAAGCACTAATTTAGTATCTTCTTACATCTATACTATGTATTACGACCTTACCATTGAAATGATCCGCCTGGTTAAGCTTTTTGAACAACAGGCACCAAAAGCACATCCGGATGTATACGCTTTCGGACAGTGGCTGAACCAATATCTGATCACGGAGGGATACACGTCTGCACCAGAGCCCGATTGGGAGGGCAAGGTTAACGGCCGGTCCGCAGACAGCGTGATCAACACGAGCCTGGTGCACCTGTACAGGTACGCGAAATCGCATGCGAAAGCCGCCATAGCCGGCACTGAATTTTCCACGCCAGATGATTTTATTTACCTGATCTGCCTGGTTTCATTCGGGAGCATGACTAAAACTGCCTTGATCAAACAGAACGTACATGAAAAGTCTGCCGGCATGCAGATCGTGAACCGGCTCATAAACAATGGCTTGATGGAGCAGACAGCGACAGAAAGCGACAAGCGGAACAGGGTACTTCATATTACCCCTAAAGGATCCCGTATGCTGCAGGAAAGCATGGACAACATCAGACAAGCCTCGAAAAACGTAACCGAACCCCTGTCTAATCAGGAAAAAATGGATCTGATCAGGTTACTGCAGAAGCTCGAAAACTTTCATGAAATGAAGAGCAAATAAGGTCATGCAAGGACGTTCACCTGGAGGATACTACCCTACGTTTACCTGAAGTTGGTTTGGCGACACCCCAAACTTCTTTTTAAAAGTAAAAGAGAAATGAGAGAGGTCTTCAAAACCCACCTCCAGGTAAACCTCAGTTGGCTTTTTCTTTTTTTCCGACAGGTGGTAGTACGCAAGTTCAAGTCTTTTGTCTGTCAACCACTTCTGAGGGGTGGTATTGAAAAGCTTCTTGAAGTCCCTGTTGAATGTAGACAAACTCCGCCCGGTTAAGTAACCCAAACGCTCCAGTGGCATGTTAAACATGAAATTGCGCTGCATGAAATTGACCAGGTCGATTTTCCCTGGCACATCGAAGTTTGCCAGCACACCATCAACGCGCGGATCGATCATCCGCAGAATGCTGATGGCTTCCGCTATTTTCAGTGCAGCCAAATCTTCCGGAAAAGACCCTTCTACATCAAAATACGGGATCAGCGAAGCCATGCAACTTTCCAATAGTGGATGATTACTAAAGCTGTATATTTTAGGTTCCTGTTCCGGTCGCTTCTGAACCTCGATCTTCTCGTAAAACTTCCTTAGCCGCTCCACCGATAAATGCATGACCACCGATTTATGCGGAAGGCCATTTTTCGGATAATTGATGATCGTTGCCAGCTGGTTTCTTGGAATCAGAAAAATATCCCCTGTCTTGAAATTAAAAGTGGTGTCCCATTGAATGATCTTCGTTTCGCCGGAAATGAACCATACGAGCATGTGGTCTTCAAACATCAAATCAGATTTGAACAGCTTGTCCTCATAAGAGGAAAGCTTGATCTCTTTGGTCAGGTACCTGGATATGTGTTCCATCTCTATAAAGTTATGGCAATTAGATAACTTCGAAGTTAACACCTGTCATTTTCGCGCTGAGCTCCCAAAGTCTCCTGGCATTGCTTTCATCTACTGCATACGGCTGTACACCACCTGTTCCCAGGCCGTTAACCTGTTTGACGTCTCTTTGCGCCAATATTGCCACCTCCGCATCCTCGCAATACACACCACCTATTTCATCCAGTAGCGGACTGGTCGCGCAGCATACGGTAGTCGCCGCACCTTGCGAGATGGTTTTCAGGTTGGCAATGATCTCCGGATGTATACTTCCATTCTCGTCAAGAAACCCCAGTTGTTTGAATAACTCCATGTCCGCGTCCCTTGCCAGTTCCGTACCGGCGATTTCACCGGGGTGCAAGGAATAGGCCCTCACGTTGAACTTTCTGGCACGCTGATCCAGTTCAAGTGCAAACAGGTTACTGGCTGTTTTCGACTGTCCATAGGCGACAAGTGTCTGATACTCCCGATGCTCGAAATTGGGATCATCAAAGTCGAATGACGCCATATGGTGACCCGACGAGGATACATTAACAACCCTTGGACCATTGGCTTTTTTAAGTGCCGGCCACAATCTGGCCACAAGCTGATATTGGCCCAGGTAATTGGTGGCCAGTTGTGATTCAATCCCCTGGCCATTTCTTTGCAGTGGTACCCACATGATACCGGCATTGTTAATAAGCAGATGAAGCGGCCGTCCCGATTCCAGGAACTTTCCGGTAAACGCATCGATGGTATCCGGCTGGCCCAGGTCCATTGCTTCGATTTCTACATGCTGGATGCCTTCCAGGTTCCGCTTTGCTTTTTCAACATCCCTTGCCGGAACGATCACCCTTGCGCCTGCTGCAGCCAGTACGCGGACCGTTTCCAGACCAATGCCGGTGTTGCCGCCCATTACGATGGCAATCTTGCCTGTCAGGTCTATTCCTTTGATCACTTCAGTTGCTGTTGATTTGGCGTTAAAACCCGATCCTATTGGATGTTGTAAGGCGCCTTGATAATTGCTCTTTTCCATTTTCTTTTTTGATTAAATGATATAGAACAAATTTAGGCTGTCGAGCAAGGGGCCGTTTTGTTGAGACCGTCAATCGGCTTTGTTCAGAATGTCATCGCTCAATGTTTCCAGTTCCTGCATCTGGAGAAGATGAGCATCGGCGGCATGCTTCCAATCTTGATTTCAGGAACAAAGTCGATCTTCCATTGTTTTACTGCATAAGTTGCAGGCAAAAAACTGAAAGTCACCCCTATCATCCACTACTATGAGTTTAAGCAATAAAGAAATACTGGAAAAGGCAAATTCCCATGTCGCAAAAGGCGAATATGAGGAATTTCTAAGCTATTGTACCGAAGATACAGAATGGACATTTATAGGAGACCAGACCTTGAAAGGAAAAGAAGCTGTCCGGCAGTATATGGCAACAGCCTACGTAGAGCCGCCACAATTCAATGCGGAAAGATTCATTGCTGAAGGGGATTTCGTCACAGTCATTGGCAAAATCAGTTTGAAGAACGCAGATGGTACAACCACCGCTTACGACTATTGCGATGTATGGCAATTTAGAGAAAGTAAACTCGCTATACTGAAAGCCTATGTCATAGAAATAAAGGATTAATGACCGCTGAATTTACCTCAGTGCATAACTCATAACCTTCCACTTGATCATCAGAAAGTGTTTTAAGCAATGGGGGAGCTTTATTTTATCCTGCGG
>JAZQRI010000064.1:0-14076 GCA_045629455.1 Pedobacter sp.
CTTCGGCGTCGTTCGCACAAAGGTTATCGTGAGGTACGCGGCGAGAATCCCGACCGGAATATTGACGTAGAAGATCCAGGGCCATGTACTGATGTCCAGAATATAACCACCTATCGTCGGTCCGACGGTCGGCCCGACTACGGCGCCAAGTCCGAATAAAGCAGTTGCAATACCCACATCTTCCCGTGGCCAGGTTTCAATCAGGATCGCTTGTGCCGTAGAAATTAGTCCTCCACCGGCAATACCCTGCAGGATACGGAAAGCAACGAGCTCACCTAAACCGGTCGCATTACCACAAAGAAAAGATGCGACCGTAAACAGGACGATGGATGCAAGAAAATAGTTTTTCCGGCCAAAGCGGTCTCCAAGCCAGCCAGACATGGGCAGGACAATAACGTTGGCTACGGCGTAGCCTGTAGATAACCAGGCCACATCCTCCAGGGTTGCGCCCAGGTTACCTTGTATTTGTGGCAATGCTACGTTTACGATCGTGGTATCAATAAGCTCCAGCAGCGAAGCTGTGATCACGGTAAACGTAATAATCCACTTTTTAAAACCAGTTTCGGCCATCGACTTAATCTTTTATAGAAACAGAAACATTTACGCTCATTCCCGGACGTAATTTCTCCATCACGGCTTTTGAGGCTTTTGTAATTTTAATCTTCACAGGAACCCTTTGAACAACCTTAACGAAGTTACCGGTCGCATTATCCGGCGGCAACAAAGATCCTTTTGCACCTGTAATCGGCGAGAAGTTGTACACTTCACCCAAAACTTCTTCATCCGGATACGCATCTACATCGATCTTTACCTTCAATCCGCTGTGGATATCTTCCAGTTGCGTTTCCTTAAAGTTCGCCGTCACATAGATACTGCCTTCATTCACGATGGAGAACAAAGATTGTCCGGCTTGAACCAGCTGGCCTTTCTGGATGTTCTTTCTGGAAACGATACCGGTAGCCGGGGCTTTGATGTCGGTGTAGGAAAGCTGCAGTTTTGCAAAGTCAACGTCCGACTGCTGTTGTGTAACGCCGGTGCTGGTTACCGCCAGTTGCGATTGTGTGGTACCCACCTGTTTCACCGCAGCGGCATACTGATCCTTTGCGGCCTGGTAGTTTGCTTCTGCAGTTTCTTTTTGGGCAACTGCCTGATCAAATTGCTGCCTGGTGATGGATCCATCTTTTACCAGGTTTTCGTAGCGTTGAAAGTCCTTAATGGCCAGGTCTAACTTCACTTTTGCTGCGGTAATGTTTGCTTTCGCAGTACTTGTGTTGGCGGAGGTCGCAGCAATTTGTGCCTGTGATACACCCACGCCCGCACTTGCGCCTTTCGCGCCGGCAAGGGCCTGCTCCAGGCGTACTTTGTAGTCACGGTCGTCCAGCTTAACCAGCGTTTGTCCTTCCGTTACGCGGGTATTTTCCTCAAACATAATCTGATTCACATATCCGCCCACGCGTGCCACAACCGGGCTGATGTCTCCATCAATCTGTGCGTCATCTGTATCTACGTGTACACTGTAATACAGATATTCTTTGATACCAAATATGGCACCTATAATAATCAGTACCGCCAATATGATCGGTACGATTTTGCTTTTCTTCTTTGTTTCAGTTGTCATTGTGATCGTTTGTTGATTATTGAGAAATTTTTCCGGTTGATTTTAATAGGGTATAGTAGGCCAGACCTGCGTCCGCCTTGGCGATCTCCAGGTTGATTTTAGATTGGTACAATAGTGTTTGTGCATCGATACGGTCGATCGCCGAGGCGACATTGTTTCTGTATTTCGATTCCAGCAACTTGTCGTTTTCTGTCGCCTGTGCGATGGAGCTTTCCAGTACCGGAATTCTCTTGATGGCCAACTGGTAATTCTGATAGTCCCTGTTGATCTCCGTCTTCACGTTGTCCAGTTGGATGTCTTTCTGAATGACAACATCTTTTTGCTGGATCCTGGCATCGCTAACCTTGTTCTTGTTGGTCCACAGTGCGCCGATGTTCCAGGACAGGTTTGCCCCCACGGTGATTGGAACCAGGTACTGGTTTACCGGAGGGATGAACTTACCGCTCGGATTAACGTAGTACAAATTGGTACCCACACCCAGGGTTGGTAGGGTATTGGATTTTACAGATTTTACATTCAACTCTGCAACCTTGTTTCTAAGGTCAAGTGATCGCAGTTCCTGCCGGTTGGCAAGGCCCTGATCAATGTAGGTATCCAGTGGCTGTGCAATTTTGAAAGCTGCATCGGGCTCTGAGATCTCGACCTCGGTGTTTTCGGGAAGGCCCAGGAGTATATCCAGGTTGTAGTTGATGATCTTACGGTTGTTTTCAGCTTCTAACGCTGAGAGGTTAACGTTCTCCTGCTGCAGCTGAAACCGCAAAACGTCGTTCTTGGTTACAATTCCCTGCTCAAAGAAGCGTTGAGATTGCTTTACCTGTGCGGCAATAGCTTCCAGGTTCTGCTCAATCACTTTCTTACTTTGCGCAACCTTATATAGAGAATAGTATGTGTTGATGACTGCATAGCTCACCTCTTCCTGATTCTTATCTGCATCCAGTTTCGCAACGTCAACAAGCAGCCTGGTACTTTGCTCGGCAAGCTTTAATCTTCCACCGCCATAAACCAGTTCTTCCACGGCCGCTGTACCGAGGTAGGTATCGGCACGTCTTGGTAAGTTCAAGGGGTCTGCACCACCAATAACCAGGGTGTTGTTCGGTATCTCCGCATGACTGTATGAAAAGCTTGCATTTGCCGTCGGGAGTGCGTTGTCTTTGGTTATGTTCAGTTGGGCAACAGCACGGTCAATTCTGTTTTGCGACAACTTCAGGTTTTTGCTGTTCGCCACGCCCAGTTGGAGCGCTTCCTGCAGGCTCAGCCTTTTTACATCCTGTGCGTAAAGCAAACCCGGAAGCAGCAACGTCAGGCAGCTTAGTTTGATAGATTTATGTGTCATTTTTGGGGTGTTAAATACGTCTTAATGAGATCTTTTAGATAGGTGATCAGCCTTTCGGTCAATATTTCCCGTTCTTCAGGGACTTTCACATCCAGTTTAGAGCCGGCAGTGATCTTTGATGGTGCAATAGCTACGTTGGTGATGGTTCCCATAATGGTGGCAATGACCATCCGTACGTCCACTTTTCTGAAACTTCCTTCAGCTATACCTTCGTTAATCAGTTCTTCCACAGCCGCGAGGTTATTCATCATTGCTGCTTTTAGCGTGCTGAACATCTCCGGACGCTGGGTAAGGGACAATTCCCGGTGCATCATTTTGTGGAAACAAATGTTGGAAAGAATCCTGCGGGCATACTGATCAATGAACAGCATAAGCTTGTCCATTACAGGAATACGTTCCAGCTGGATGTTCGTCAGCTGCATTCTGATCTCATTTACACGGTTGGTCATGATCTCCATAAATACCCCATCTTTCGACCCGAAGTAGTAGTTGATCATCGCCATGTTTGCGCCGGCTTCTTTGGCAATCTGACGTGTCGAAGTGCCCTCATAGCCAAGCTCCGAGAAGAGCTTTTCTGCGGCCATCAGAATGCGTGTTTTCTTATCGTATTTCTGCATGTGTTCCTTTGGGACGGCAAAACTAATCAATCGATTGATTAATGTAAAATATAATCGGAACTAGCTGTATTCCTGACGGGATTCTGACACGACGATAGGGTCTTATCTCCGGAGATATCACCTGACCAGCATGTTGCAGTGTTAAACAGAAAGGGAATGAGATTGTTATGTTAAATAAACTGTTTTTAAAATATTTCAATACCTTTGAACCATAAGAATTTATTAAGATGATTAAAGAAGAAAGCAAACAGAATTTTGATTGGGTTTATTCCGTTTTGGGTATAATTACTGGAATCTTAACCGCTGCGGTTATTTCAGGAAGCATTTTGTGGTCTATTGCAGGTGGCATTATAGGATTGATCCTTGCCAGTTTATTTCTGCATAAAGTCGTTAAAGGCCGCACCTACTAGTTCTGCACCAAACCCGTACCAGCCGAAAGCATTATGGGCTTACCAATTCTATAAAAGCATTGGATCTAAGCCTATAGTTGATTCGTAACCTTGAAAAACAAATATAAACGGATGAAAAAATTAAGTTTAATGATCGCAGCGGTATTGTTTGCTGTAGCGGCGCATGCCCAGGACGTGAAGTTCCCGGGGCTGGATGCGAGTCCGGTTGATCTTGCGTATTTTCCTGCCAATGCGGCACAGAAAGCAACCAAAGGCGGACCATCGCTTGCAGTGATCAAAGTTACGTATGCACGCCCGGCTAAAAAAGGACGTGAGATATTTGGAACGCTGGAGCCATTTGGTAAAGTTTATCGTCTGGGCGCGAATGAAAGCACGGAGATTCGCTTCTTTAAACCTGTAGTTATTGGTACCACAAAGGTTGCTGCAGGAACCTATGGTTTATTTGCCATTCCGAACAAAGACAACTGGACGATCATCATCAGTAAGGATACCGATCATTGGGGTGCTTATACATATGACGAAAGCAAAGACGTTGTGCGCGTAACCGTACCGGTCAAAAACCTGGATACACCCTTAGAGAACCTGTCCATGACCTTTACGCCGGATGCAAAAGGAGCCGTATTGAATATCGGCTGGGATAAGACAGCTGTGGCCCTTCCAATTGAGATTTAATATTTAATGCAGTCATAGAAAACGGCCTGGTGGATTATCCATCAGGCCGTTTTTTGTTAAGGGCAGATGCCTTTATCCGGTGGTTATTCGCCGTCTGAGCAGACGGTCGAAATACATCAGCGCCAGAACCAGGTCTACAAACAAGAATATCTTCGCAGTTAAAGGCGTTAGGTAGCGGGTTACGTCAATACTGAAGTTTACTTCAGGCAGGGTAAATTCCATTGCGGATCCCCTGGTATGGATAATGGCATAGAGGAAGATCGAGAGGATCGACAGCAGGAAAAATCCGCCAATGGCATAAATGATCTTATTGTCGACCTTTGTTTTCAGCGATACCGGGGCAACTTCCAGCTGCACCTTCTCCATCACATTACGCGTAAAAGACATGCATGGTTCATCCAATGGCTCCGAAGCGAGCATTTGATGGATCTGGTTCAATTCCTGATACGTGCTGCGGTATACCGGGTCCGTATCAATCATTGCGGCTATTGTGCTGCGCTGATCCGCATCACAGCTGCCGTCAATGTAATCCCAAATTTGTTCTTCTATCGTTTTCATCACGGTATCATTTGTTTACAACAACTCCTTAACTTCATCCTTCAACATCAATTGTAACTTCTCTTTCAGCCGGATCCGTGCGCGATGTAATTTCACTTTCACGGTACCGGGTTCCATATGCAGCGTTGCTCCAATTTCTTCCAGACTCTGCTCGCCTTTGTAAAACAAGGTGATGATCGCTGCATCATCCGGCAGGAGCTGATCTATGGCTTTATACAAATATACATGCCCTGAAGTTTTATCCAGTCCGTTTGCATTGAAGTCTGAAATGTGGTTCTCGAGCTCGACGCCGCCTTCTTCATCATCTATCGAGTTTGTGAGCATTTTTTTCTTACGCAGGAAAGTCATCGCCGTGGTATACGTAATGGTGTACAGCCAAGTTGAAAATTTCGAGGTCTGCTTGAATGTGCCCAAAGCACGATAAGCTTTAACAAAACAATCCTGTGCAATTTCCTCCGCATCCTCCCGGTTTTTCGCGTAACGCATGGCCAGCGTAAACACAAACCGCTGGTGACGTTTGACCAGCTCGGAATAATCCGCGGTATGTCCGTTCATTACTGCGGTAATAAGTTCCAGGTCCGTTTGCTTCAACTGCATATCAAACCCTGAGACGCATCATTCGCCCCGCAGGTTACATCAATTTACGAATATTCGTGGCAGCAGCAACATTTACCGGTTGGAGCTCAGGCTTGGAACGGGAGCGTATGATTATCGTGATCAAGCCCGAAAGGAGCAGCGCTGAAGACATCAGGACATACGAAGCGCCGAATCCTCCGGTAGAGCCGTTTAAGTAGCCAACGATGTAGGAACCGCCGAATGAGCCCAGGGCACCCATACAATTGATCAGCCCGATGGCACCACCGGCAACGTTCTGTGGCAGTACCTCCGTGATCAGCGCGAAGAATGGTCCGTAAGGGGCGTACATAGCCCCGCCGGCAATGACCAGCAGCGTAAAAGAAAGCCAGAAATGATTTGGACCAATCAGATAGGACCCGCAGAATGCCGCTGCGCCAACCAGCAGGAAGGGCCAGATGAAGATCTTTCTGTTGAGTGTTCTATCTGAGAAGTAGGAGGCGCCCAGCATACAGAATACGGCGAGAATATAGGGTACCGATGACAACCAGCCGGTACTCACAATGTCTGAATTTGGTGCGGCATTGATGATAGATGGCAGCCACATCACGAAACCATACAGGCCAACGCTCCAGAGCAGGTATTGGAGACACATCAGGATGACTACTTTTGACCGGAATGCTTTTGCATAGTTTTTGACCGGTTTAATGCCTTGTTGTTCTGCCGACAGGCGTTCTTCCAGTTGATCTTTTTCCGTGTCACTGAGCCACGAGGCATCTTTTGGCTTCTCAGAGATCAGCTTCCACCAAACAAATGCCCAAAGAATAGCCGGAGCGCCTTGTATGATAAACAGCCAGCGCCAGCCCATGGCATGGATCAGGTAACCCGAAAGTACAGACATCCACAGGACGGTGGCCGGATTGCCCAAGATGAGAAAGGTATTCGCTTTGGAGCGTTCACTCTTGGTAAACCACTGACTTAACAGGATCAGCATTGCGGGCATCACGGCGCTCTCTACAACGCCCAGCATAAAGCGGATGAACACAAGAACGCCGACACTGCTCACCATGCCCGTTGCCGTAGCAAAGGAGCCCCATAGAATAAGGGACCAGAAAATGAGCTTTTTCGAACTTTTATGGGCGGCATAGATCGCTCCGGGGATCTGGAAGAAAAAATATCCAAGAAAAAATAAAGATCCCAGCAGCGAAGCGACAGAAGGGGTGATGTTCAGGTCTTTATCCATTCCGCCGGCAACAGCGAACCCGAAATTAGCGCGGTCCAGATAGGCCAGGCTATAGGTAATAAACACGATCGGTACGATTCGGTACCAACGGGACAGGGCTAAATTATCTTTCATCTATTTGGTTATCTCCAAGATACCAAATTAGTTTCAACAATTCAAATTGATATAGACAAGAAGAATGATATCCAGCTGCTCTGGGAAGGAAGCAGACATGCACCGCAGTTGCAGACCGGTGTGTCTTTGTCAGGCCTTGCTTCGGGGTCACTACGCCCTTGTTTCGGCTGTAGCCGGATCAACCCCGAAGCAACCCCGACGCAACCATGTCTCAAGCCCGAACCAACATACAAGATCGCCCATGTTGTCTCGTCCTGAAACTTCTTTACATTCAGACCGGTTTTTACCGGATTCGTTTTACCTCTTCTTTTATTCCGGAATAACGCCCATGGCCGCGGCGGTGAATCGCGGAAACATTTACAGTTGTCCCGTTTTTTTGTAATTTGCGGTGCATTTCATCGTTGTAGTCCTGGGCCAGCTATGGTTTACCAATCAGATTAAAGAAGTGAATAAAACAGTATCTAATGGCCTATTTCCCATCCGACGATTTCGGTAAGCTCATCAATTCCACCCCCTATTTAGCCGGTCAGCATACAGCGGATTACCTGCGGAATATTGCTGATCTGGCCGCTCATATCTGTGGATGCCAGCACAGTGGCCTGTCCATTTTAGATGATGCCGGGAATTTGATCCCTTTCTACAAGGCTGCGGGTACCGACAAGCCAGAAGATGATTTTCTACAGCAGGTGCTGGATGCAGACAAAGTATTTCAGCAATCCAATGATGCACAAGAATTCTGTGCGGCAATACCTTTGCTGCAGGCGGACAGCACACGTATGGGTGTTTTGTGGGTAACAGGAAAGGAGGTTGAATTTCTCGATGATCAACAACAACGTAGCTTGTTTCTTCTTGGCGCTCAGCTTATGATCTACCTGGAAGCAGAACGCAAGAACCAGGAACTGGAACAGGCCAACACAACGCTGGGGAAGTTTAATCATCTTTTTAACTATTCCAATGAAATCCACTGCATCACGGATCTGGAAGGAAAAATCGAATACATAAATGATTCCGTACAGGAGCTGCTTGGCTATATGCCTGAAGAAGTGATAAACAAAAACATATGGGATTTCTGCGCTGCCGGCGAACGGCAAAGATCGATGCCCGTTATTGAGGCCGAGCTTGCTGCTGGTAAAGACCGTTTTCAGATAGAAACGAAAACGATTACCAAGAGCGGCCGGATGAAGTGGTTTGAGTGGTCCGATGTAGTCAGGGACGGGCACTGGCTGGTAAATGGCAGGGATATTTCCAGACGTAAGCAGGCTGAGCTGCAAGCGAAGGTACTTACAGTCGCCGTTGAGAAGTCCTCCGCGGGCGTATTCATCCGGAATGCTGATAATAAGGTAACCTGGATAAACGAAGCCATGGAAAAACTGACGGGTTTTACCCTAAAAGAGCTTAAAGGTAAGGTCTTCGCCAAGCTGCTCGTTGGACAGGATACGGATATCTGTGTATTTGAATATGCCGTCAAAATGGCTCAGGCGAATGAGCCTTATAAGATTGAGATCAAATGTTATAAAAAAGACGGAACACCGGTATGGCTTTTTATCTCGAACACGCCATCCTTCAATGAACTTGGTGAATTGGAGCGGTATGTGGGTGTGGCCTTTGACATTACGGACCGGAAAGAGGCAGAAGCACAGCTGATTAAAACGCGGGAAGATGCCATTAACCTTAGCCGCGCGAAAGAGAACTTCTTATCGGTGATGAGCCACGAGTTGAGGACACCCCTGAACGGGGTTATCGGTGCAAGCCGTTTGCTTGTAGAGGAGGAACATCTTGAACACCAACAGGAAACGTTGAACATCCTGCAGTTTTCCGCACAGAATCTGCTTACATTAATCAATGATGTGCTTGATTTCACCAAGATTGAAACGGGTAATATGCTGCTGGAATCTGAGTTGCTGGACCTGCGCAGTCTGGTCGACAAGACCATTCACTCTTTTAAGCCAAAGGCACTGGAGCAGGGGATCAAGTTAAGCTATGATTTCGATGCGGGCATCCCAAACCTGGTATATGGTGATCCAACCAGGCTTTATCAGATCCTGGTCAATCTTGTAGGCAACGCCGTTAAATTCACATCAAAAGGGTACGTAAACATTCAGGTGAGCCTGGAAGTGGAACAGGAAGAGGAAACGTCGATCAGATTTACGGTTCAGGATACCGGAATCGGAATAGCACACGATAAACTCGAAAACATATTTGATGCTTACACGCAAGCTGGCGCAGAAACCGCCCGGAAATACGGCGGTACCGGACTTGGACTTGCCATTACCAAAAAGCTGGTCGAATTGCATGGCTCAGCCATTCACGTGATCAGTACGCCTGGTGTGGGCACCAGCTTCTTTTTCAGCATTACATTTCGTAAATGTGACCCCGCGGAAATCTGCAAGCCACCTGCACCCGTTGTACAGGAAGATTTGAGTGGCCGCGTTTTGGTTGTAGACGACAGCCCGATGAACCGGATCATCGCCCAGAAGATTTTGACCAAGTGGAAGCTCCATGTTGATCTTGCTGAAAATGGACTGGAAGCGCTTGAAATGATTGAGGAGATGCATTACGACCTTGTACTCATGGACATTCACATGCCTGTGATGGATGGATTTGAGGCGGTGAAGAATCTTCGCAGTAGAAAAGAAGAGAAATACAAGCACCTTCCAGTGCTTGCACTTACCGGAAGTGTTTTCTCCGGGCATGAACATCTGATTCAGGAGGCCGGTATGAATGACTATGTCCTTAAACCTTTTGATGCACAGTTGCTTTACCGGAAAATCAAACTTTTGCTCGCCCTTCCCGATAGTTCATCTTAAGTGCCTCTGGCGGATGATGAAGCTGCAATTCCTCCATACACTTAAGGAAAAGATTTCATGAAAGTGCTGTAAAACAACTTTCTGGATTCATTGATCAACGTGCCGTTTATAGGTGTTGAGCCTTTATTTCGTCTTCGCTGCGCTTAAATAATCCAGCGTAAGGTTGCACAACGCTTTTACACCCAGGCTGAAGCCACTTTCGTCAATGTAGAAATCTGGTGTGTGATGGGCTGCGGTTTTAAGCGGATCCGTTCCTTTGGGCATGCCACCTAAAAAGAAGAACAAACCCGGTATTTTTTCCTGAAAGAAGCTGAAATCTTCTGCACCGGTGACAGGGGGACGCAGCAGCACGTTGGCTGCACCTGCAGTCGCCTGCAAGGTAGGGAGCATTTTAGCCGTTAGATCAGGGTCATTGTAAGTAACCGGGTAGCGCATGCTGAAAGGGATCTTTACCTCGGCAGTCGCCCCAGCAGCTTCGGCGGTCTTGGTGGCGATAACTTTCACGCGTTCGATCATCATCTTTTCATCGGCAGCACTAAGTGACCGTATGGTGCCTTCCATGATTACCTGTTCGGGAATGATGTTGGACCTGTTGCCGCCATTGATGGCGCCGACGGTTACCACACCAGCATTTTCCGTAACATCCAGATTTCGGCTTACGACGGTCTGCAGGTTGTTGATGATCTGGGCAGATGTGACGATGGGATCGATACTGCTCCAGGGATAGGCGCCATGTGCCTGGCGGCCTTTTACAATGATCTGCATGTCATTTACCGCCGCCATGGTACCGCCGGGGCGATAAGCGATCTTGCCGACTTCTGTTTGCGCATTAATGTGAAGGCCAAATATGACATCCACCTTTGGATTTTGAAGCACGCCCTCTTTCACCATCAGGTTGGCACCACCTTCTTCACCAGCGGGCGCACCTTCCTCTGCAGGCTGGAAGATGAACTTGACGGTGCCATGGAGGTCTTTCTTCATGCCGGATAATATTTCCGCCACACCCATGAGGATGGCCATATGCGTATCATGGCCGCAGGCATGCATGACGCCTGTTTCGGCATTGTTGTAAGTCGTTTTTACCTTGGAAGCGAAAGGGATGTTTACGCGTTCAGTAACAGGCAAGCCGTCCATATCCGCTCTTAAGGCTACCACAGGGCCATGGAGGGCACCTTTTAGAATACCCACCACACCTGTCTTCGCAACACCCGTTTTCACTTCAATACCCAGACTTTTCAGGTGGGCAGCAATGATACCAGCCGTGCGTCTTTCCTGATTGCCGAGTTCCGGATGGGTATGGAAGTCACGGCGCCAGGTGACGACCTTAGATTGGAGTTCGTCGGCACTTTTAGCGGCCCTGGATTTAAGGGCATCACTTTGCGCAAAAGCCGTTGTAGCATACATGGATAGCAGGAGCAGGCAGGTTTTTTTCATTGTGAATAGGTTTGCGCATTAAGATAGTATCTTGTCCGCAAAAAGAAATGATCTGACACCTAAAAAATTATTTCCTTTGACTATTACACTGCCCGCAGGTCAGCTAATTATCAAGTTCTGATTCGGAAAAGATGGTATGGTAGCACGAAATTCGATCTCCCCATCAGCCGAAAACACCTGCAGTTTGCCCCCATGTGCTTTTACAATCTCTGAGGAGATGTATAAACCCAACCCTAAACCTTCTTTATTCGTCTTCGAACGGTCACGGGAAAATGGTTCAAATAAGTGGTTGAGTATAGATTCCGGGATATCATCGCCGCTGTTCTTAACGGACAAACACAGCTCGTGTTCATCGGCCCGCACCTTGATCAGAACAGGTTTGTCGGGTACACCATGCGTCAATGCGTTGCTCAGCACGTTCGAAAAAAGCTGCGTGATTCGGTTTTGATCCACATTCACCGGGGCTGAGATCTCAAGATCAGCAACAATAAGCCGCTCTGGCCAGATCATCCGAAGCTCCTCAATAACATGCCTTAAAGGTTGTTCAAGTGCCACATCGGTCCTGTGCAGATCTATCCCTGAGTTTAGCCTGCTTCGCGCAAAATCCATTAAATTATCGATTAAGCCGACCATCCGCTGTGCGGAGTTCAGAAGCATTCCCCCGAAGCGCTTTGTACTGCCCAGGTCTATAGAATCCCTTTGAAGCAACTGTCCGATGTTCTTAACGGCACCAACAGGGTTCCGGAGATCGTGCCCCAGGATGGCGATGAATTGTTCGCGAACGGTAGCGATCTGCTTTTCCTCTGCCAGTTGTGCCTCCATTTCTGCCCGTTTCTGCTGTTCATCAAGCTGTAGCGAAATAAGCTCCGCATAAAGATTGAACATGCTGATGATAGTGGGATTATTGACGTCTGAAGGTTCGGGGTGTATGGCGCAAAGGGTGCCGAAAAAGGTGCCATCTTTTAAGATGATCGGGATAGAAATGTAGCTTTTTAATCCATACAGTGCCGGTGTATGGTGATCTGCGTACTCTTCATCGAGGGAAAAGTTGTTCACAACGATGGCCTTTTGAAACTGGTTGACCTCATTGCAAAGGGTAGTTTCCACTTTCAACTCTCCGCCGGGCTTGAGGCCGAAATTGATTTTATCCAGGACCGCATAAGCAATCCAGCGATCCCGTGTGACCCTCGCCACGGCAGCGAAACCCATCCCGGTGGTATTGCATATTACCTCAAGAAGAAGGGGGATTGCATTTATATTATTTATAGCCTTGCGTTCGGCTTCTATATTTAAACTCAAATACTAATAATTTTAAATAGATATTATTCAAATGTACGACAAATCGATAAATATTTGCCAGCAACATCACTTTGAATGGGCTTGTATTCAATCTTTTACCTTCCTGATTTTACACGCCCGCCTTGCTGATAGTGGCCTGACGGGAGGTTTGTAATTTAGCAAAGCGCAGAACGGCTTTGCTAAACTGATGATCAGATGGAACTGGTTTATGCCGGTTCTGCACCCTGTTTACTTCGTTGAAAGTGCCTGCGATACAACTTCGGATAGCGGCGTTGTTGGTCTTCCAATCAGGCTGGAAAGCTGGTGACCTTCATCAAACAAGTCTCCGTTTGAAGCAGCGATATCCCAACCTGCAATCTGTGCGGCAAGTCCTTCCGGCAATCCAAAACCAGCAAGTGCAGCGGCATAATCGGCTTCAGGCATATTCACGTAAGGGATATCCTTACCCGTATGGCGTGAGATTTCAGCAGCGAGCTCGGTCATAGTCCAGGCTTCATCTCCCGCAAGTTCATAAATTCTACCTTCATGACCGCTGCTCGTTAATACCGCAACGGCGGCTTCTGCATAGTCTGCACGTGCTGCGGTGGATAATTTCCCGTCACCCACACAGCCGATAAGCGCTCCGCCGGCTATGGTGCCTGGAATCGAGCCGGCGTAATTTTCCGTGTACCAGCCATTGCGTAAGATGGTGAATGGAATGCCGGCATCCTTCAAGTTTTCCTCTGTTGCAAGATGTTCTGTAGCAAGGCTGATGGCAGTGGTCTCCGCACGAAGAATACTGGTATAGATGATCCATTTTACACCAGAAGCCTTCGCCGCCTCGATTACGTTGCGGTGCTGTGTTGCACGTTTGCCGACTTCACTGCTTGAAATAAGCAGGAGGGTGTCTACACCTGATAAGGCGCTTTCCAGCGTTCCCGGATCGTCGTAGTTTGCTTCACGGGCTTCCACACCAAGACCGGCGGCCTTTTGTGTAGAACGGACAAGTGCAACGATCTCATTTGCCGGCACTTTTTCTTTTAGTTTGGCGACTACGATCTGGCCCAAATGGCCGGTCGCTCCGGTAACTGCAATTTTCATCTTCAGGTCTGGTTTTAGGGTTAGCTGTAAATTAAGTTGTACTGCAATTGTACTGCAAAATTGCAGGAGATCGGGTCAGTAAAGCGTAAAATAGGTCTTCATCAATTGTAATTTCTATCGAGCGGTTAACATCGGAAGGCCGTCGTCATACCAGCTGAATGGGTACACAAATCGAATCGAGGTGCGGTAAAGGAGAGCCGAACGTACTGTTCAAAATTAACCCACTCAAGCCTTTAAGGGCTAAAAAACAGGCATGAAATGATGAAATGTTATTGGTTATGGATAATATAATACAATCTAATTGTAATAATTACACTT
>JAZQRI010000065.1:0-90884 GCA_045629455.1 Pedobacter sp.
CTACTGATGACATATGATATTGATTTAAGTTGTTGATAGTTAATGAAATGCAGGGAGTCTTAATTTCCCTTTCACGCAATTTGCACACAATGTGCTGCATGCATGTTTTTCGAATACAAAATTACGGAATAGTTTCTCCAAAATACAAGGATATGATGGTAGATGGCTGACTTTGAGTCGGAATGTAAAGAAATGTGAAACTTGTATGTTAATTCAGAAGCAGGTTAAGCGGAAGTTTATTTATGCTTATCTGGAATATGTATACGTGAAGTTAATAACCGCAACCTGTTCATATGGCCCATCAAATTTGTTCGACCTGTACATATCCTGCTTTATAATTCTGCCTTCTTCATCATATGTGTTTACCCATTTTGTGTATTCCACCTTATCTAAAGACGTGTTCTTAATTAATTCTATAAGGCGGTTGTTACTGTCATATGTGTAGCCATATTCGTTTACTGAAAATATTCCATTCCATAGACGAGCGAAATATGTTTCGGTCAACACATCACCCCTTGAGTTGTACGTGTAGAGCAGCTGATTGCCGGTAGTAAATGGCTTTTCTAAAATTTCAATACTGCTATTACGCCCCTGGGTGTCATAAGCAAATAATCTGATCATGTATAACGTGCCATCCGAGTAGTACCCACTTTCTTTCGATAATTTGCCATTTGATCCGTATTCCATTTTCCATGTTTCCATCAACGCTGAAGATCTGAATAGCTTTATCTCGGATGTATCTTTGCCAACATATGTGTATGTATACCGGTAACGTACGTCGCTCTTTTCTATTAATTTACCCCTATTATATTTGTATGTAGTGATGGCATCATAGCTTTTGCTTTCTTCCAAAACGTCAGCACCTTCCCTGGTGGATAGCAAAATCAATTCACCTTCAGCATTGAACTCTTTCTTTGACCAGGTGAATTTATCCTGTTCAGCTAGTTTTCCAGACTTAACAGGCGTAATAACGCCTTCAATTTTTCTTAAATCGCCCCACTTGGAGGAATTATTTGGTTTTTCATCTGACTTGCTGCACGCGATTAGAAGTAGCGGCATAATAAATAGCACTAGTTGTTTTTTCATGAGTCGTTAATTGTACTGCGAATGTATTGAAAGACACAACATTTAAAGCATAACGTCCAGCATTTGTGCAAAGCCAATACCCAATTGCTTCATCAGTTCATCCAACCTGATGTGGCGTTCGCGAAAGATGTCGGCATGTCGCCCCAACTGTTGGCTGCTGTCGCCTGAAATTGCAGGGACCTCAAGGGGACGTTACCCGGACCTTACCCGCACATAGCGCACACAAAGTGCGGGTAAAGTCTGGGTAGGGTCTGGCTAAAATGCGATTCATCCTAATAGCAGGATCAGCAGCATTGGCCGTTTGCCACCACTACTCCTTTCTGAAATGGAGATAATAGAGCTTTCAATTTTGGTTTCCGGGATCGTAATCTTATTTTCACGATTTATTCATTCAACTAAATTTTAACTATGCTGCGTTTCCTTCTCTTTTTAAGTTTAATCCTTTGCACCGGAGGGCTCACTGTAGTTGCTCAGACGGTACAACAGACAACAGGGTGGTTCATGTTCGTGAACAGCACAAAGCTGAGCGACAAGTGGGCCACGCATCTGGATGTGCAACTCAGGTCTTCCGACAACCTTGAGCATATGCGGAATGTGATGCTCAGACCCGGACTTACCTATCTAATAGACAAAAAACAGGAGGTGACCCTCGGTTATCTGTTAAACGAGACCTATACCTTTCAGGATGCTGCCCCGGATTACCACCTCACAGAACACCGCGTATGGGAACAGTATATTTTTAAACACAAAATTAAAGCAGCCGCGGTCAGTCACCGGTTTAGGGTAGAACAGCGGTTTTTAGAACAACAAAGTGCGGAAGATGTGTTTGCTCAACGTTTCAGATACTTTTTCCGGTTCATCGTTCCCCTGGCGAAAGGCAAAACCAATTTCGAAAACGGAGCTTTTGTCGCTGTACAGAATGAGGTCTTTCTAAACCTGCAGAATAAAAATAAGTTAAACGGTCATGTCTTCGATCAAAACCGCGCGTACCTGGCGGGAGGATATCGTTTTTCCAGTAAGGTCGATCTGGAAGCGGGATATTTGAACCAGGCGGTTAAAGGCGCTTCAAGCAATACCAATAACAATGTGATTCAGTTCGCTGTATATACAAGATTTTAAGAAAGAACTGAGCGTGTGTTCTAGGTTGCCAGGGCAACTTCGGTGTTCATGAAAGAACTCTGGGGCAGCTCAGTGCCGATTGACCGGTTCTTTCGGTATACAGAAATCAACAGAATACGTACAGATTCAAAGTAGATCTGCCATCGCATGCGGAAAGTTATAATTTTATGTTTTTGGTTCTGGATCTCACAATCATTCAGTTGATTGCGTTTTACGGGATCATGGTTGTGGTAGACGAACGTTAGTCACCTTAATTTACCGGCACCGGCGCGAAGTTACCACTATAGCTGATGCTTTTATTAGCGAGTTCATTTAGGTTTCCAATTACCTTTACGTTCTGGAAGGTATCGGTAATTACGCCGAGCCAGGTGTACCCGCTTTTAAGTTTATTCTCCGATATGTAGATGTCACGGCTGTTTGGGAGCGACTGCAGGCGTATGCAATGTGCGTTTGTATGTATGGTATTTCCTTGAACAGTGATTTGTTTGACCAGCTGTGGCGTGCCGTAGGTGCCTAAAACGATGCCGGAGGAATTGCCTGAGGAACGTCTCGTGTCTATCAGGTTGCTGGTGATTTTAACGTCACTTAAGCTGCAGCATCCGCCGCCAACCTGAATGCCACCCACATTTTCCCCGGAAGTGCTGACTTTATTGTTGTGGATCGTAATGGCCAGCCCAGGTTCTTTCAGCCCTGGTGCAATCGCAATACTGCCCCTGGAGATATCATTATCGCTAAGGGTATTGTCCTGGCCGAAAATCTCCAGGCCACTCCGATGGTTTCCAACACCACCGTTAAACACATTTTTGTGAATTAGTGTGTGCTTGTAATAACCGGAGATCCCATTCCCGCCAAGGTCATTTGGGTCGTTTAGCTGGTTGTCAGAAATTTTGCTGTCCGTTACATAGGCCGCGGCAGATTCAATGGCAAACTGCTTCCCGTACAGATTATTGAACGTATTGCCAATGATGCGAACGTTTACGTTATCCTGGCTTTGAAGCTGAATGGCAGGCGAATTCTCATTCTGAAAGCCCCAGTCGTTGAAAACACAATTGCTGATCAATACATCATTTGTACCCCTAAGTTCCAGGCTGGTGCGCCCGGCTTTAAGGAAAGTGCAACCACTAAATTGTATATTCTTTACCTGATAGTCGTTTAGTCCCTTGATCTGGACGGTACCCCTGTCGCGTCCTCCTGCGAAGGTGACATTTTCAAAAGTGAGATTAGATACGTTATCGGCGACAAATACCGTGACGAGGTCTGCTCCGGAATTATCATCCAGGCTGGAGTTCAGTTTAATGTTCTTCAGACGGATATTATTTGTTCTTGTGGGGATTCTGAATACGTTCCGCCCACTCTTGTTGCCTGGGGTCAGTGAGATTTGTGTTTTTGGTCCCGCACCCTCCAGCCAGAGATTAGAAGGAAGCACAATTTCATCTGAAATAACAATCTCGGCTTCCGGAAGCACCAGTTGTAAGTTTTTAGAGGCAGCCTGGTTAACCAGGTCCTGAAGGGCTTCTCTTTTGGCCTCCGGGCTGCAGTCTTTGTAGCCATCGAGTTCCTGGCTGGTTATTACCCAGGCCGCGGAGTTATGCACTTGGGGCTGGTCAACCGTTGGAATTGTGGTTGTATTCTGGCAACTTGTCTTTCCGCAACTCAGACTAAATAATGTGAAGCATGTAAAAATTAAGATCCATCTCGGATTCATACGGCGGTGTTTTTTTTAAGGGACACTGCCAACAAATAAATTATTGTTTGTTTAAAATGGTCAGCTACATTCTCACAATGTCAGGTCACTGTATCTGCAGGTCCTGCCGCAAAGGTAGCGGTTTTTAGCAAAGTTTCTGTTCTTGTAGTGTCTATGTGTTGATAGACAGGTAAGGGCCTTAGTTTTGCCTTATTCAAGACTTTTGTTTGACATGTTGTGGTGATCAAGATTTGTGATCCTTAACCAAACAGACCTGTAGCATATTTTGATTATTTTTAGCCCGATATCCATATTTTGGTTGTCCATGCTTTGACGTACTTTCTTTTTGAAGATCACGTAGACAAAGGCCGGCCCATAATAGAGATAGCGCTTCCATAGCCTGCTTGGTTCATTAACAAAGCGAATAAACCATTCCATGCCAATGCCAACCCAGAACTTGGAAGGCCTGTTGATCGTTCCGGCATAGAAGTCGAACACCGCGCCTATTGAGCAGATAGCATTAACATGGAGTTCCTGTTTATTGTGATGAACCCACAACTCCTGCTTGGGTGCACTGAGACCGATGAACAAGATATCCGGTTGGTGTGCATTTATGGCCTCTATCATAAGCCTGTTATCCCCCTCATCGAATTCCATTTTGTATGGAGGTGAATAGTAACCTACTTCAATATTGGGGAACTCCTGTGCACACTGCATTTTGATGCGTTCGAGTGTGCGGTCAGAGGCACCAAGATAGAAACATCTGCCGCCAATTTCACTCAGCTGATGCAACAGGAACTGATGCAGATCGGCACCAGCAATTTTCTTAATTGTCCGTCCATTGAGTATTTTGCAGGCGGCAACAATCCCAACGCCGTCCGGCAGAAGCACGTCTGAAGCCATGAGGGCTTCCCTAAACCGGGCGTCCTTAACAGCCATCATGTATGAATACTGATTAAGCGTGTTAATCACCGTTTTTTCGCTTAAGATCATACTTTCGAGATTGGAACTGAAAACTGGAAACGACAAGATTTCAGTCCTTGGAGCACGTGATGGTTCCATAACTTTAATGTTTATTTAACTTCGATTAGCGAGTTGTAGATGGATAAGATCTGGCTGAGATTCGTCTCAGGGGTGTATTGGTGTTCATAGCTGCTTCTTGCATTAACGGCTACTTTGGTTTTACATGCCGGGTCCAGATCAGTCCAGGCTTGCAGCGTTGTTTTGAGTGCGCGCGGATCGGCTGGTGCATAGAGCATTCCGTTATCCCCATCCTGGATCAGCCCCTCCATAGCGCCCATTCTGCAGGCGATAACTGGAGTCCCGGTGGAGAAAGATTCTAAGATGGTCATTGGCATTCCCTCATACCAGATGGAGGGAAATATCAGGGCGGAACTGCGTTTCATGAGTGCGATGATCTCTGCTCTCGATTTCTTCCCAACATACTTCAGGTTCGGATTCTTCTCTACCGCTCGTTCCACAAGCGCTTTCAAGGGACCATCTCCGGCAATAATCAACGGGTGGCTTGTGTTATCGAAAGCCTCAATCAGGTGATGAATACCTTTTTCAACACACAGCCTTCCGACGAATAGAAAATACCCCTCGCGTGTCTCTGTAGCATATCCATGGTCCTCCACAAAGTTTGGCTTCACGGTTAGCTGGTCATCCCGTAGGGTTAACTTTGAGGCTAGATGCAGTTGTTTGGCGAAAGGCGTCAGCGCAATGAACCGGTCTACCTTCTGCCAGGTTTTAAGTCTCCGATGGACTGCAACTGTGAATGCAAGCCAAAAGGTTTGAACAGAAGAGTTCCGGTATACTTTCTTTCTCACTGCGGCCCATGGGAAGCCGTGTTTTAAGCTGTCCTTAAATAGCGCTCCGTCATGAAACAGGGTTGCAGAGGGACAGAGTAGCCTGTAGTTGTGAATGGTGACCACCACGGGAATTTTCGCTTTTTTTGCTGCCCTGATCAAACCTGGTGACCCTGAGAAATGCCAGTTGTGCAGGTGGATGATGTCTGGAGTTTCTTCGCGGAGCATTCGTCTGAATCGCAGTATAGAGAATGGGTTACAGGGTGCCAGGAGAAACTTGAACAATACGGAAAGCCTGTTTCCGGCATTGTTAAACAAAAGTTTTCTAACCTGATTTCCCGTGCTGAGCAAAGCGATCTCATTTTCAAACACCTGATCTTCGCCACCGCTCTGCTCGTAAAGGGTGTGTACATAAAGTATCTTCATCAGAATGTGTTATTGCATGTGATGTGCTAGTCTATTGCTTACAGTGTTGTGCTTAATGGCCTGTCGGTTAAGCTTCTGTTTATAATGACCGGGTTTTGTCCGGCAATTGGAAGTCTTTTCAGTAGTACCTTGCTCACTCTCTGCAAATAATGCAGGTAATTGGGCTGGTCATGCTTTAGAATCAACTCCGCTGTAATTTCTCCATCATAGGGGAGGAAGGAACGGGCGGTTAAAAGGACAGACCTGCTTTCTAATACCTCAGGATCCGGAATGTTGATTTTACGCTTCTGAAAGTGTATGTATGCGAGTTCGCTTGAACAGACCTTGTTGTCTGTCAGAAAATATTGTTTGACGAATCCTTCCTGCCAGACAAAGAGCTGCTTGCTGTAATTTTGCAGGTTGCTGCTTGTGAAACGCGCCGTATTCGGTCGTATATCTGCAATGCATTCCCGGTGATATTGTTTCAGATTGAATTCATTGAAGATCTCGTGAATGCCGTGCCATTCGTCAAAGATGTAACACTCCGGCGATTCCAGAATGGTTCTGGCATCTATTGTTTTTGAACTCCGGTACAAAGAATTTATATAGGCCTCATTTTTATAAAGGCTGAAATGCCCGCGGTTGAATATTTTATGGTATGCATCCAGTATTTCTGGTGTTACAAAGTCGGAGAGGCGGCCGAACATCAGATCTATGTCACAGTAACCCCAGAATTGATAGCCGCTGATTTCGGCTGCGAAAAGCTCACCAAATGCAGGTCTGTAATCGCACAGTTTATACGAACGTTTGAAGGAGGGATTGATTCCCAGGTTCTGCCGGATGAGCTGTTGTATTTCTTTTAAAGCGTAGCAAATGACTTTCAGGTTTCCAGGAAATTCTCTAATGATCTGCTGGTCGGTGATCAGAAGGAAATCAAACGTATCATTCTCTCTTACAGAACGGACCCACAAAGGGAAATAGTTGGGAATTTTGCCGAACCACAAGGCTATGATCACAATTTTTTTCATCGATACTTATTTAAGCGTCAGGTTAATGTTTACTCAAGACATGTTCTCTGCTGAAAAGCCTGGCAGCTGCGCTGGGTATCAGACCCAGGAGCTTAAACTTCATCCGGGTGCCAATGCTAAACGTTCTGGTGAACTGTTGCGTAACTGCATTATCCAGGTTTGCAAAAGGGTTCAATCTAAATTCCCGTTTGCCTCCTTTGTCAATTGAGGTTGCGAACCGGGAAAACTGCACCGGTTTGGTGTGTGTTGCTGCAGTGGTGAATCCAATATTCTCCACTTTTGATGTACATGGAAATACGGTATAGGTGTTGCATTTAAACTGATGATAACACCATCTGATGGCCCAGGAATTTATTTTCCCACTCATCTGCCTGTCCAGCATCCCGGCGAGGTCGCTTCCCATTTGATTGAACTTCTTGCGCGCGGGAATATTTGTCGCGAAATCCTTGTAGTCGGAGACTGTCCAGTCGATCGGCGTCCACCGGTTTTTCCAGGTCGCCCAACCCCAGGATGAAGCCCGGTGGGTGAAGTAGTTGTCGTACACCCAGTAGGCAGGAAACCGGATGGGCACAGTATACCCGGAGATGGAGAACACCCGCTCATTGTGTTCATAAAAGCGTAGACTTTCGTTCATGAAATTCAGAAAGTTCTCGCTTGTAAGCAGGTCATCTTCCAGGACAATTACCCTGGAATGTAATTGCAGTACCATCGAAACACCTTCAATGATCGATTTCGCAAGACCATTGTTGGCGGGTGCTTCGATCACGGTCAGCTCTGCAAATCCGGAAACGGATTTCAGATATTGCCGTACCTGACTTACTTCAGGCTCGTCGGCGCTGCTGGCTGCTCCATCTGAAAAAATATACAGATGCGTGGACGCAGCAAGGTCGTTCTTTGCCAGGTGTTCAATGGTGCTTTCGAGGCACCCGGGGCGGTTGTAACAGAAGATTACGACTGGAGCAAACATATTTGTTATCGCTTGAATGTGTCCCACAGTACGGGAAATAAGGTTTTTAACCACAGCTTGGTAAATTCAGCCGGATAGGAGACGGGAAAATGGTTCCAGGTAAACGATAGGTACTCCTTGTAGGCAAGACCTTTCGGGCTTCTTAAAAAAGTGATCCGCTCCCGGAGCTTTGTCCTCGAATTTTTCCAGTTGTTCCCATGATCATGTCTGCATATACCCAGGAAACCCGGGGCAGAGATCACTTTGATGCCGGCTTTCCTTGCTTTTAGTGTGTAGTCGTAGTCTGCAATTCCATGTGTAAACTTGTCCGATAAGATGCCAATCGTCTTGACTACAAAACGGGGAATAAGCATGATGTTGGCGTTGCCCATATCACATTCCATGAAGTCAGTAGCACTGTATATAAATCTGCTTTTTACAGAAAGCGAGGAGTTCAGTTTTTTCCCTCCATAGGTGATCTTGCCTTCCTCATTACAGGTATTTCCGATACATATTACGGCATGTTCGTCGAAGCCATTCTTCGAATAGGCCAGTAAACGGGTTATTGCATCTGGATACAGCGTCGTATCATCGTTCAGCAGCAGGTAGGCGTCGAAGGCACCTTTTAGTGCGATACGCCAGGAATTACGCATTCCGCCCGCCCAGTAGTAGTTCCCGTTTCCACGGAGCAGGTGAATGTCCGGGAAATTTGCTTTTACCGCCTCGGCGGTCCCGTCTGAGGAGTTGTCGTCCGTTAAATAGACTTCAAAAGTGATATCTTCAGGAATAATTTGTTCGTACAAGCTTTTTAAACACTTAAGCGTTTTCTCCTTCCGGTTGAAAGTGGTTAGCAGGACAGCTATTCTCATGTTCAATATCTTATTTTATGTTTACGTTTGTTCCAGGTTAGAAGGATAGTTTCCGGATCAGTCTTTTCCGTAAGGCCTTGTAATAACTGATGACGTAATATTCTGCCTTTCTGTAAGCTGTTAAGGATGGTATACCAAAAGTCCGGGCGAGGACCGTAGCAAATTGATGCTCCGGGACCTCATCACGAAAGCGCTGCTGCTTCACCAGGTATTTGAATAGTCTCGCTGTTCCAAATGTTTTCTCCGCGGGCAGGTGCCAGATCGCCAGATTCGAATCGTCACTGCTGACGTTCCTGTAAAATACCGGATTTGTCCAGATTCTTTTTATGTACGGGTTCTCCTTACTTGCGTGCAGTCCATTTTTGAAAAAGAGGTAGCTTAATGTATGTGCTTCCTCGTTTAACTTGCTTTTTCCCGCTTTATGCCGCTCCATTAACTGCGGCCACAGAACCGAAAAATCCTCGACTAATTTTCGAATGGTTGCCACGTTGCAGAGCAGGAATTCACCGAGGTGATACGACGGTATCTCCGTAATCCGCTGCTCCAGCAACTCACTGAAGAGTTCCTTCATATCCAGACGGCTTAGTCCATTGATATTGTAATCAACAGGGCTGTCTGTCTCAAAAGAGATGTATCCATTTTGTTCAGCAGCAGCAAACAGCCCCTTTACCGGCTTAACAAATATGCAATCTGAATCCAGGATCAGGTATTTGTCGTCCGAGTTTGAATTGGTATTTGCAATGTGCTCCAGTATGGAGAATTCAAAGAATTGGTTCTGAAAAGATCCAAAATAGCCCCTTGGCGTCTTGTATCTAAAGTCGATGGATACCAGTTGTACATCAAGTGAATTCAGGATCTCACGGACATCTATCCCGTCTACTACCGGTAGTTCTTTCAGGTTGGTAAACAAGACATGACGTTCGTCTTTGTTGAACCGCTTACTAGTGATGAAAAACACCACCAGGCAGCGCCAGTAAATATCCTGGTGTTTTTGTGAAGACGATTTTTGTCCGGATTGAGGGAAGTCACTTTCTTCACCTTTTTGATCAGCACAGAGCCAGGTACAGATAAAGTTCATAGATCGCGTATTGGTTAATGCTTAAGTTTTAGAAAAAACGCATTCCGCTCTTTCTCCAGGTAGTAAAGGCACATGCCGGCATGGGCCCAGAACACAAATGGCAGCACATAGTTCAGGGAGAACATCAGTCCGCTGATACAAAAAGGCATCAGCACAACCGCGCGGTTTGATAAGTTCTTGCGGAGTGCCTTGATGCACAAGAAGATCAGAAAAGTGAATTTGAGGAGGAAGCCGAAAACACCATGGTAGAACAGGATCTCCACAAAGCCTTCGTGAAAATGGTGTCCGGTGTTTTCATCCCACCAGTCCACAAGCGGATTCTTTAACTCGTATCCTTCAAAGGCCCACCCAAAGAGTGGTCTCTCCTTGATGAAGTTAAAGTAGACTTCCCGCTGTTCCATCCTGAAGCCGCCTGTTCCCTTTCCCGAGTCCGGATTGAGGATCTCATTGAACCGCTGACCAAAGAAGTTAAGCATTTCCGGCCATACGCTGGAGATGTAATAAAGTACACTTATACTGATCAGCACCGTAAGTGTTAACAGCGCCGGAATTCCCCTTAACGACTGTCTATTGGTGCGAAATAATAAGACCAGGTAAATGACCGTGGCGAATATCGCGCTGCTCCAAACGGACCGGTGCTGGTGAATAACGATGATCGTGAAACAGAGTACGAACAGCAGGAAGGACTTTCCTTTTGGACGCATGATGAATTCGTTCAGGTACCACAGGAAAGGGATGATCATCATAAACACGGAATGGGCATGGATAATCCGAGTATCTCCGGAAAATGGCCCGCTATTGAGTTCAATGTGTTCCAGACTGAACGAGAACTGATGCCCGTACAATGCCATAAAGACAAGGTAAACGACCAGGTAAAAACCGGCGACAAAGCCAAGCAAGTCTGCGTTGAACTTCCGCAGGAGTGATTTTATGAAAATCACATACACAATGGCGGAGAGTACCGTATAGATCTCGAAATGCTTGAACGTAACGCCGTATAAGATAAAAGATTGAATGACAAGCTTAATGAGCAGGCAGGTGAATATGCCCACAACGATCTTTTCAACCAACTGCAGGCTGCGAAAATTGGCAATTACGAGCCCGTATACCGCGATACTTACCAGTTTGACGAAGATTGCCGTTACTTGTGCATTCGGAATGAACAGCCAGGCAAAACACTGTTCTGTTAGCAGGTAACAGAAGAATATCGCCAGGAATTCCTTTAAATAGATCCGGTAGTTTAATATCTTAATCGTTGCGATCATCTTCTACATCTTTACCAATAACATGCACCTTCAATATTTTGCGTTCCTTCCGGCGTTTCCCTCGCTGTTGGTCTGGCCCAGTGTTCATTGATCATCTGAGCAACCTGCTGGTGCTCTTTTTTTTCTTCCCATCGCTTACCCCTGATGCCGAAAAGTGTCTGTGTGGCCCCGCCAAGGTGCACGGCCTTTCTACCCAGCCGCTTTACATGTGCAGCAAGGGGAAATCCATATGCCCCGCAACCAATGATGGCGACGTCGAAATCAGCAGCAGATATCTGGTCTTTCATGTGTTGTAGCGCCGCGAACCAATCGTTAAAACCGGTCTTATTGTTGGCGATGGATTGTACGGCTTTGATGGTCGTCAGCGTGAAATCGGGGAGGATCTGTCTGCCCGCAAAGAGCAGATCTTTTTTTTTGTATTGTGCCATTATACTATCTGCGAAGGGATGGATCACAAGTACCTTCTTCCCCTGTAGTGCCATTGACCAGGGGTTTTGGTGATAGTAGGGTTCCAGGTCAGGCAGATTGATTTTTCTTGCGCCTGACAGCTCATCTTGAAAGAGTTTTTCCTGCCAAAGCCACGACCCAAGGATGTCGGTAAGCTTCATGTCTTCCATCATCATCAGGGAAAACTGCTCCAGCATCGGTGGTGTCGCCGGGAAAAAGCCTGCGTTGTTTGCCATTTGAAACATGGTGTTGGTGTCCCACCAAAAAGCTTCGGACTTAAATGTGATGTAGTCGAAATAGTTCCGCGTGCCGCTTAGGATACTTCTGTAGTTGGCTACACAAGCCAATTCGACCGCCCCGAGCCGGGCGACCATCAAAGGTGCATCAGCAAGCAGTGCCGAGGTAATCCATTGGTTTGCCGCCTCTTTCCCGGGTCTGTTTCCATCCTGGAGTCTGGCTTTATCCGCAGAGAGGATTCCCATCGATTTACGTGCTCCGCGAAGTGCAAGGATCAGCTGTTTGTTCATAAGATCTCCGCTTTATAATCAAACCTAAATCCATCCATGATCCCCCTGGAGATGACACCTATGTTTTTAGGCAGGTCCCGGTAGGATTTTCTTTTGATGGACAGCTTAATAAGGGCTGCCAGGCGTTTTAAGTTTGTGAACCCTGCCCTGGATACCGCGATGTAGCTGCTGCCGAACTTTCGGTCAATGATGATCTGGTTTCTTACCCGGTAATAAAGCTTCCAGTCGAGTGCAATCCCGTCGGCAGGCGGATTGATCATCTTAATCATCACGGCATTCCTGACAAAGCCTACTTTGAAGCCCTTCCGGTGCACGCGGGCTGAATAATCTGTATCATCATACATGATAAAATAGCGTCTATCAACCATCCCCACTTCCCTGATGACTTTCCGGGAGAGCATTGGCCCTTCAAATGGGAAGGAAACTATCGGCCTCACTTTTTCTCCCCCGCCAAAGTCGGACGATCTGACCGGCCGGATTGCTTCCGGTTGAAAAGGATTTCGAAAGTTAAACTGCGAACCATAGTTCCATTCTGAATCTGAATTGAAGAACTTCCGGTCGGGCTGCAGTACGTCGTAGGCATTGTTACTGCTTAAGTTGGCCAAAATCATTTCCTCCAAACAGTCCCTGCGCGGGTAAACATCGTCGTCCATCAACCAGACCCAGTCAAACCCCTGTGCATAGGCTGCTTGTATCCCCCGGTAAAAGCCTGCCGCACCACCACCGTTCTCCTGGTGGATCACGATAAGATCGGACTGCTCGTCCAGCCACTTCGTTGTCCCGTCTGTGCTGTTGTTGTTAATCACGATAAGGGCATCCAGCTTCAACGATTGTTCCCGCAGGGAAGCAATGCAAGTCTTCAAAAAGGAGAGCCTGTTGTATGTAACTACTACTGCAACATATGTATCCATGAATGTAATTTTACGTTGTAACTTACTTTAAAACACTTTTAGATAGCTTGGCCCGGATCACAAAAACAAACGGGCGAAATAGTCCGGATAAGTGTTTATATCTGAAATAACCGGGTTCAATCAACTGGATTTTCTGACTATATAAAAACAACCACATGACAAGTGTGATGCATATTTCTGTAAGGAGCCAGGCCCAGGCTGTCCCTGCCGCACCGAGCTGCTTTGCAAGCAAAAAGTTCAATCCCAGGCTGAGAATGGCGCCTAAAAGGGTAATGTTGAAAAACGGCTTGTCCATTTTCAGGTTGATCATCGTTTGAATGCCGAACAAGTCGCCAAGTGCCAATACTAGGGGTACGAAGCATAGAATTCTGAGCACTGTCGTCGCCTGCGAAAATTGGGAACCATAGAACAGGCCAATCAACCAGGGTGCTAAGAACCAGATGAAAATGCCGGATACTGCCGTGAATATGGTAATGAAGGGCAGGATCTGCTTTACTTTGCTTACGCCATCGTCGTTGCTCCTCCCAAAGCTTTCGCCTACAAAGGGGAACAGAGATAGCTTCAGCGGTACGGATACAAACGTTTGAATGATCATGATGAGTTTCCACCCGGCACTGTAATAAGCAACCTCCCGTGTCGACTGGACGAAGCCAAGAATTATCGTGTTTGTAGTGGTATATAAAATGACCACGACCATGGAAAAGAAGATCATTTTCTCGCTCCACAACAGTTTCATGATCGTTTTCAACTTCACGGGGTTTACCCGGATCTGGTATTTTCGGACGGCCCATATGAAGGAACAGGTGCCCACAAAGATCTGCGACAGGCTTAGTATCAGTGGCTGAAACATGTAATCCTGCTGTTTAGTTACGATAAAAAGGATAGACAATGTGAAAAGCAGTTTTGAAACCAGGTTGAACAAGGCGATCTGGTGTAGTTCCTGCATTCCCTGGTATAACCAGTTCGGGGTGAGTACCAGTGCAAAACAAGCGATATACGTGTAAATGAACAGTTCTTTATCGTCAGCGAGGGCTTTGACGTAGAATAAACAAGGGATGAACACCAGGAGTGAGACCCCAAGAAGGAATATTTTCGTGAAAAGAATTTCACTGAAAACCCGGTTTCTATTTTTGGCGTCTGCGGGATTTCGGGCGATGCTTCTCGTTGCGGTCAGATCAAAACCATAGTTAATCAGCAGGGAAAAGTATGTGATGACTGCTGCGGCGAGGTTAATGGCGCCAAATTTTTCCGGGCCAATAATCCGTGCAATGACAGGGACGGTGAGTATTGGTAGAAAATTATTTGCAAACTGTACCAGGCTTAACGAGAAGAAGTTCCGTAGCAACCTGGTCTTTGGGCTGAGTAGCGCGATTCCCATGTTAGGTGTTGCTGATTAATAATCTGTTCGACACTTCCCGGATCACCGACTGGACGTCTATTTTTTTGGTAGGCGCGATTGCGGAATAATAGGAGTAGCCGTAGCGGTATTCACCCCGGTTTTGAATGGCATTAAACACGACCTGGACATTCGGAAGGGTATGTTCTTGCACGATCCGTTTGATGAAACTGAGGTGTTTTTTAAAAGAAAAATTCTGACGGATGATGTAGAGGGTTGCGTCTGCAAGCCTTGCCAGCAACATGGCGTCTGTGATGAGGTATACCGGAGGTGAATCAATCAGGATGTCATCGAATTCTTCACGAAGGTTACTCACCAGAAGATCGATGCTTTCAGCTTCAAGTAGTTCCGATGGATTGTCGGGGATTGTACCTGCGCTTATGACAAACAGATTTTTTTGCTTACAGGCTTGAACGATCTTTTCAGCCGGTGCTGTGCCATTTAGGAAGTTACTTATGCCTATGGTTTGGTTAACACCGAAATTTGCGGCAATTTTGGGCTTTCGCAAGTCGAATTCTACAATCAACGTTTTACGTCCGGAAGCAGCGAGTGCAGCTGCAAGATTGCTGACAACGAAACTCTTGCCCTCTCCGGCAATACTCGAGGTCACTAAAGTAACCCTTCCGGATTTCCTGCCGCCATGCAGCTGGTTTAAGCTGGTTCGCAATGCCCTTATTTGTTCGCCAATGGCGAGTCTGCTTTTTGACTGAAATACAATAGGAGACTTTGTGTACTCATAGATCAGTTCTGAGGTAACAGGTGCACCCGTTTGCAGAATCTGGCTGGATGTTGAGATTTTGTTGTTAAAAACCTCCTTGCCAAAAAGAAGTCCCGCCGGAATGAGAACGCCGATGAGTAAAGCCAGTGAGTAGGTTAGGGGCTTCCTGTGGTTATCAAGATAGGCACTGTCGATAGTCTGACTGAATGCCAGGTTCGATGCGTTACTTAACGCAGCTTCTTCCCGCTTTTGCAATAAATACATGTAAAGATTTTCCTTGATGCTTTGCTGCCGTTTGATGCTGACCAGTTGACGCTCATTTCCCGGAATGGAACGAATGGAGCCTTCAAAGCCTGAATTGAATGTTTCAAGCTGCCTTCTTGTTGCAAGAAGAGCACCTTTCATGCTGTTTATATTCTCCTTAATGGCCATTTTGGTGCTATTTATCTGCTGCCGCAGTGGGTCGAACGCCGGGTTCTTTTCCGGGAGCGTCCCTAACAATCGCTGGTACTGAGTCTGTACGTCGATGAGCTGGCTAACCAATGCATTTAAGCCCGGTTCGGTGATCCCAATGGTTGATGGAGGAGCGGTATTGTACCTGTCCGAATTGACATAACGTTCCAGTTCGGCAATCACTTTCAACTGTACATCCACTTCATTTAGCCGGGCGTCGTTTGCTTTGACGTTGTCCAGGTAAAGCTTCGATTCAGAGGAGATGTCCGTTAAACCCCTGGTGCTTCGGAAACCCTCCACATCGCGCTCTACACTATTCAGCTCCTTCGACAGCGATGCAAGGCGCTCATCAATAAACTTGAGTGCGGTGCCGGCCACCCTAACTTTTTCATTTTCTGAGGCAATGTTGTATTGGTCAATCAGCTGGTTAAGAATATCTTTCCCACGCTTAAGTACTTTTTCCTGAATGCTGAGTTCAACGATGGAGGTTTCTTTACTCACCTCTGCGGCCTTAATTTTCTTTAGCAATTGATCCGCTGTCACTTCAGGGTCCTGGATGTTCACCAGAATTGTGCTGCCGAGGAACCGGTCAAAGTCGGCAGTCTTCACAAACTGCCAGGAGCCAAAGCTGTTTTTCACAGGCGTAGAGTAGTTGAACTCCTTTTCCGTGCCATTGTCTTGGATCAGTATAAAAGACTTCTGATCTTTAAGGACCACCTTAAACTGGTGTGAAAAATCCAGCTTTATCGGAGAAACGAGTTGAAATACTAACGGACTGCTTTTATACAGATCCTCATCAACGAGTCGGCCCTCTTTTGCATATTGCTTCCAAAGATCAAGGTCTTTTACAATCTGAAGGATGTTTGCACGTGACTTGATTATTTCAATCTCGTCACCTACACTTTTCCCCTTTTTATAAGGACTTACAATTTCGCTGAGTTGGGATTCCGGGTTGGGATCCTTGTTCTCAGCCTTGATCAGGAGTTTCGCCTTGACAACGTACTCTGGTTTTGCATAGTGCAGATAGAAAAATGCAACGGTGAGCGAAACGAGCATACAGATCAGGAACAGGGGCCAATAGTACAGATATTTTAATACCTCTTCGCCAAAGCTCCTGTTGTTGCCGGGTTGGGTATCTTTTTCAATAAACCGGGATAGCGGCGTTTCTTCAGTATTCATAAGAAGCAATTTGAAGGGTTAAAACCTAACGGGTTAGCAGAATGACAACGATGGATAAAGCGGATAATAGAATGCCAATATTTCTGTAGCTGTTGTCCACACTGGCAAATTTGTTTTTGCCGGGCTGAACATAGATGATATCGTTACTTTTTAAATAGTAATATGGCGAGTTGAACAGGTTTTTAGATGTGAGGTCAATCGGGATGTACTTGCGTTTGCCATTTTGTTCCCGAATCAGGGTGACATTCGTACGCATTGCGGTGATGTTCAGATCTCCCGCCATGGTTAATGCTTCCGGAATACTGACGTGCTGACCTTCTACCGGGTATACGCCCGGTCTGAGTACATCGCCCATAACAGAAAGTTTAAAGTTGATCAGTCGCACATTTACGACAGGGTCCTTCAAATATTCCTCCAGTTGCTTCTGTAGCTGCGCCCTCAACTGGGAAAGTGTCAGGCCACTTACCTTCAAATTTCCGATGTAAGGAACTTGTATGGCTCCATTTTCATCAACCAAATAGCCAACTACAGGGTTATTCGATGTCGACTGGTTAAGTCCGGAGATCGTATTGAGGTTGTAGTTGAATACTGCCGATGCATCTTTGTTCTGACTGCTAACACTTATTCCCAGTATATCATCGGGTTCGATGACGATTGGCGAGTAGTTTTTAATGGTTTCCTCGTTCTCACCCTGGACGGTTAAATTCTGGAAATAAGGAACAGCTTTATAGCTGCAGGAGGTAGTGCAGAGAAAAAGCAAAATATAGATGGCCGAACGCATCGTTTTAGTCATAAAATAAGAGGTTAGTTTAGGGCTTCGCCACTCCACTCACAGTAGCTATATGTCTGTATTACAAGAATTTGAATGTTCGTATTTTTGGGGAAATTATCAAATTATACAAGGAAAAGTTGTTGGAAATTCGATATGTGAAGTGATTAGAGAAATGATGATATTTCTGTTGCACGAAACCGTGAAAGATCGTGGTAATCTGGTGGTTAGAGGGAGGATTGTAATGATTTTCAGTAGATTGGACGTTCTATTTACTCATGCGGCTGTACATCTTTCTAATAAAGGGATTTCGACCAGTAGAAGGAGGCAACCAGCTGGACGGTGGCAAAGTAATATTAAGGTAAAATGTAAACATGAGGGGGCGCATAACTTTGAGGAAAGGAACCCGTAAGTTATCTTTGGGTTCAATAACCAAAAAAAGAAAAATATGTATCCAGAATATTTAGTTGAACCAATGCGTGCAGAACTTACACAGGCTGGTTTTCAGGAAATGAAAACTGCCGACGAGGTTGATAGCGCGATATCCAATCCAGGGACTGTGTTTGTTGTTGTAAACTCGGTATGTGGCTGTGCAGCGGCAAATGCGCGTCCTGCGGCGAGAATTGCAGCTTCGAATGAAAAACACCCAGACAGACTGATTACTGTGTTTGCAGGAATGGAAAAAGAAGCGGTTGATAAGGCAAGGGGTTTTATGATGCCTTTTCCTCCGTCATCACCGTCAATGGCTTTGTTTAAGGATGGTAAATTGGTACATATGATCGAGCGTCATCAAATTGAAGGTCGCCCGGCCCAAATGATTGCCGATAGCCTTATTGGTGCTTTCGAGCAATATTGCTAATTCGATACAAGCAAACAAAAAAGGCACCCTTGGGTGCCTTTTTTGTTTTTACGCGTACGCGGTATTATCCATGAAGCGACGACGCCCCTAAAAATCTTTATTTAATAGCTTTTCCAGTTCACCAAAGGACACATTCATGCGAACCCTTCCTTGTTTCGCATAGGCAATGTCGCCAGTTTCTTCCGATACAATAACAGCCACTGCATCGGCGTGCTCAGAGATACCAATTCCAGCGCGGTGCCTTAAACCAAACTGCGGCGGCAACTGCTCATTATCTGTAAGGGGCAGAATACAGCTCGCACTCTTGATCTTATTTTCTGCAATGACAACCGCCCCATCGTGCAGCGGACTGTTTTTCTGGAAGATGCTTTCCAGTAGACGCTTGGAAATTTTCGAATCTATGGTTTCACAACTGTTGGCAAACAGTTCCTCGTCGTAATATTTTACGAACACGATAAGCGCACCCGTTCTCGACTTCTTCATGCTTTTGCATGCGTCAATGATCGGCTTAATGCGTGCCAGGTTATTGGCTTCGATGTTCTTGCTTCCAAATAGGTAGCCCCACCAGGCCTTATTTTTTTGAAGAAATGTGTTCTTCCCGATAAGCAGGAGAAAGCGCCGGATCTCAGGCTGGAAAATTATAATCAATGCAATAATCCCAACACTCATGAACTTGTTGATAATGGTGGACAGCAGACGCATATTCAGTGCATCCACCACAAACCATAAAATCAGGATGATAAACATACCGAGCATCAAGTTTACAGCAAGGGTATTCTTTATCAGCGTGTATACATAGTAGATGAGAACAGCAACAAAAAAGATGTCCAGGACATCTGTAACTGTAATCTTAAGAAAATCAAAATCAAAGCCTTTCATTGTCGACAAGGTAGCAAATTAATTAGCGTGTGTGGGTTTCCCCGACCAACTTAATACATTCCATGGCGGCGCGCACATCATGGACCCGTAAGATTTTGGCTCCCTTAAGTAGTGCAATGGTGTTGATCACCGTTGTCCCGTTCAGCGCTGCTTCGGGGCTGACTTTCAGAAACTTGTGGATCATTGATTTTCTGGAAACACCAACAAGAATACTCAAGCCGAATACCTTTAGGTCTTCCAAGTGGTTTAAAAGTTCATAGCTGTGTTCCCGTCTTTTAGCAAAGCCGAACCCGGGATCGAGAATGATGTCTTTTACACCCAGTGCTCTCAGTTTACTGATCTTTTCGATAAAGTAATCTACCACTTCCAGAAGCAGATGATCGTAATGTGGCTCGATATGCATCGTTTGCGGTGTACCCTTCATGTGCATCAGGATGTAGGGTACATTCAGGGATGCAACCGTTTCAAACATGGCTTCGTCCAATGTGCCGCCGGAAATATCGTTGATCAGGTGGGCACCAGCTTGTATGCACTGCCGTGCGACTTCAGCTCTGAATGTATCCACCGACAAGATTGCTTCCGGAAACCTGTCACTGATCGCTTCAATTACCGGCAGAATTCTTTTTAATTCCGTTTCCGTACTGATCTCGTCTGCACCGGGGCGGGAGGAATAGGCACCAATATCAATGAACGAGGCACCTTCCTTAAGGAACGTTTCTGTCTTGAACAAGGCATCGTCTACGGACTTCGTTCGGCTGTAATCGTAGAAAGAATCCGGCGTAATGTTAAGGATCGCCATAACACCGGGGGTACTCAGATCTATCAGCCTGCCTTTGGCGTTTAGTGTGGTTTTCGGGTTTAAAAATGTATCTTTAGCCATCATTATAAACAAAAATACAGTATTAAAACAGCTTTAAACTAAATATTTTAATTGTTTTGGCAGCAAACACATCTCAGGAATACGATTCAGTAATAGCGGTTTGCAAATCGCTCTTCATAAAAAAAACCAAGGATTACGGCACGGCCTGGCGCGTCCTCCGGTTGTCTTCTATCACAGACCAGCTCTTTATAAAAGCACAGCGAATCCGCACTCTGGAAGAAAAAAAAGTTTCTAAAGTTGGCGAGGATATTACCTCTGAATATATAGGAATTGTAAATTACTGCGCAATCGCTTTGATGCAGGTGCATCTGACGGACGCAGATCCAAATGAGCTGGATCCAGAAAGGGTCGAAATGCTGTTTGACGAATATGTAAACCATACGAAGGAACTGATGCTTGCGAAGAACCATGATTATGGGGAAGCCTGGAGGGAGATGCGCATCAGCTCTCTGACGGACCTAATTTTGATGAAGATCTTACGGGTAAAGCAGATTGAAGACAACCTCGGGCAGACCGTGGCCTCGGAAGGGATCGCGGCAAACTACCAGGACATGCTAAATTACGCGGTCTTCGCGTTAATAAAGCTCGGCGTTAAATAAAAATTCGGACGTGGTTTTAAATCATGGCTGCTTATTAAATACGATTACAACATGAAAGAAGCTGCATTGAAGGTTTCCAGAATAATTGTCGGTGTTCTCTTTGTACTGTCCGGGCTCATCAAGGCCAATGACACCATCGGCTTCGGATATAAGCTTGAAGAATACTTCGAAGTATTCCACATAGCTTTTCTATCTCCATTTGCAGTTTTCATTGCGATGCTGATCTGCATCCTGGAAATACTTTCCGGTGCATTGCTGCTTTTTGGCTTCTGGAGCAGGAAAGTTACGGTCGGGCTACTCGTCATGATTGTCTTCTTTACCTTCCTGACGTTTGTATCGGCGGTTTTCAAAGTGGTTACATCCTGCGGGTGTTTCGGCGATGCGATTCCTTTAACGCCCTGGGAGTCCTTTGCAAAAGATCTCGTGCTACTCGTGTTGATTGTATTTCTTTACCTGAAGCGGGATCACATTCGTCCGTTTACAACTTCCACGCGCACCCAGGTTCTGCTTGCCGGGGCCGTAACCGCGGTTTCGCTTGCATTTTCAATCTATACTTATAATGCGCTGCCTGTGGTTGATTTCCTGCCGTATAAGGCAGGCGCAAATATTCCCGCGCTCATGCAGTTTCCAGAGGGTGAAAAGCCCGATGAATATGCGATTTTTTATCACCTGAAAAATAAGGAAACGGGGGAGACCAAAGACCTTAACGACAAAGATTACCTGAAAACCGGAATATGGAAGGACGACAACTGGGAGATCGTTGGTACGCCGGAACGTAAGCTGGTTAAGAAAGGATATGATGTAAAAATCAAGGATCTTAATATTACAGATGCCTCCGGTACAGAATATACCAAGGAGCTTATTGAAAACCCTTATTACAATCTGATCGTTGTGGCTTATGATCTTCAGCATGCCAATGAGGAAGCCATCTCACGGCTCAATGCCATGGCATTGAAAGCAGCTACGGAATACAACATCCGGACGGTGTTGCTGACCTCGAATTCGGCGCAGGACGCAGACGCTTTCAGTAAAAAAATAAATATGTTTATAGAGGTATTTTACGCAGATGCGGTTCCACTAAAGAGCATGGTGCGGTCCAATCCCGGTGTGTTGCTTCTGAAGAATGGTATCGTGGTTAATAAGTGGCACCACCATCTGATGCCGTCGTATGAGACATTGCAAAAACAATATTTCAACAAGTAAATATGTGGCATTACATCATCAGGAAATTTTTATACGGGCTTGCTGTTCTCGCCGGTGTGGTTGTCGTCGTATTTTTGCTCTTTAATGTGCTCCCGGGTGATCCGGCGCGGATGACGATGGGCCAGCGTGCTGACGTGCAGTCGCTGGAAGCCGTACGCAAGGAATTTGGCCTGGATAGGTCGAAATCAATGCAGTTTTTATTGTACCTGAATGATTTGTCTCCCCTGGGAGTTCATGAAAATACCCTTCAGGAGCAGAACAAATACCATTACATTGGATTAATTCCCATGGGGGAGAATATACTTGCCCTGAAAGTACCTTATCTGCGCCGCTCGTATCAAACCAAGCGGGATGTTACCACAATACTCTCTGAGACAGTACCGAATACCTTTATTCTGGCAGCTACAGCAATGCTGTTTGCCACGGTAATTGGTGTGCTGCTTGGCGTCGTTTCTGCAGTACACAAAGATACCTGGATTGATAATGCCGCGAACTCATTCGCCATCTTAGGAATATCCGCACCATCTTTTTTCGCGGGTATTATCATTGCCTGGCTCTTTGGCTTCGTATGGAGTGATTATACGGGTTTAAACATGTCGGGGAGTCTGTATAGTTATGATCCCTTCAAAGGCGAAATTATGACCTGGAGAAACCTGTGGTTGCCCATGATCACACTGGGGCTGCGTCCACTGGCTATAATTGTTCAGTTGACACGCAGTGCGATGCTGGATGTGCTCTCTCAGGATTATATCCGCACCGCGAGGGCGAAAGGCCTGGACCGTCATGCCATCATTTATAAACATGCATTAAAGAATGCTTTAAATCCAGTGATCACAGCGATTTCAGGATGGTTTGCGTCTTTACTTGCCGGATCTTTCTTTGTGGAGTATATATTCGGTTACAACGGCCTGGGCAGAGCAACAGTGTTTGCCCTGGAAATGTCCGATTTTCCTGTAGTCATGGGCTCAATACTCTTTATCGCCTTTGTTTTTGTTGTAATTAATATCCTTGTAGATGTATTGTACGCCTTTGTTGATCCAAGGGTAAAATTGGCTTAACATGAGAATCTTCTTAATCGGTTTTATGGGTTGTGGCAAGACCACCTTTGGAAAAAAGCTTGCTTCGTCTTTGGCATATAACTTCTTTGATCTTGATCACGAAATCGAAGGGCAGGTTGAACAATCCATATCGGAGTATTTTGCTGCACATGGCGAAGCATCCTTCCGGAAATTGGAAAGCAGCATACTAAAGTCTGGCGACTATCCCCAGGGCAGTGTGATCTCGACGGGTGGGGGTACGCCCTGCTTCTACGACAATATGGACTGGATGAATGCCAACGGACTGACCATCTACCTCGAAATGCCGCCGCTTGCACTCGCCAGACGTCTGGAGAAAGGTAAAAGCAAACGGCCTTTGCTGAAAGATCTCGATGAGGCGGGGTTGGTTCGTTTTATTGAGGGTAAGCTGGCAGAACGTTTACCATTCTACAGCCGGGCAAAACTTACGGTTAATGGGATAAATCTAAATGCAGAAAGTATAAAGGAGCTTGTTCAAAACCTTTAGCTTGTCATAGGGTATAGCCCTTCGTTCGTCGTTGCTTATAGCGCTATCATCAAAGCGGCGATTAAAGCTTATGCCAGCTTGATTCACTTTGACGTTCCAGAATGGAGGAAAAGTCATCCCTGGGCTTTATATCGAGGTATGGGTAGGTGACTTTCGAAAGGTATAGCCCTTGAGGGTGTGCAGGAGTAATTAGCTCAGGCGTCTCTTTTGAAATAAGGTAGTGCTCAAATCCGTCCACGCTTAGGTCACCCTTTCCGATCTTCAATAACTGTCCCATGATGATCCGGATCATCTTGCTGAGGAACCGGTTTGATGAGATCTGAAACCGCATTTTATCCCCATTCGGATCTATGTATAGGGCCGCAGACATCACATTACATATGGTATGTTCATATTTGTCCGGGCTGGTGCAGAAGCAACGGTAATCTTTATACTTAGGCAATAAGGCAACAGCACGGTTCATATCCTCAAAGCGAAGCCCACTAAGAAGGTAAAAAGAACTGAGTCCATTCAAAAAGGGATTTTTATAGGTATGGAGGTAGTAGTCGTAAGAGCGTTTTACGGCATCAAACCGGGCATGTGGCAGCCCCTCCATGGGAACAATGTCAAACGCGGCAATGTTGTGTGGGAGCAGCTTATTCAGCCGGAACTTTAGGTCAAAATCCCAGGTCTGTTCAATATCCATGTGAAAGAAAAACTGACTCGCATGCACATGCGCATCAGTTCTTCCACAACCAATTATGAAGACGGGCTGCTTAAAAATCTGGCTAAGTGACTTCTCAACCACACCCTGGACGTTTGCTACGCCAGGCTGTTTCTGCCAGCCTCCATAATGAAGACCGTTGTATGCAATGTGAACGAAGTACCTCAAGGCTTAACGTTTTCCCGCCCGTTTGTTTAATTCGTCAATTGGCATGCTTAACAGACGTCCTACTTTGTCTTTTCCCTTATACGTAACGACCTTCAACATACTGGCGTCTTTTGGTGGGGTCAGCTTACCTGTATACTTAGGATAGAAGCGGTCTGGTTCTGAATTGTCAAAGCTGTAATAGATGTCAAGATCCTTGACTTCCGTGGTTAGATCAATGACCAGCGAGCGGTCAGCTGCGCGGCTCACTTTGAAAGATGGATCATAAACGCTTGGCGAGTACTTCGTCTCTGCAATATCGAGACGCTTAAAGTGCTGTTCGACTTTCGGGAAGAAAGTTTCCCAGTTTTTCTTTTCACGTGGAGACCATACAGATTCTGCGATGGCCATTCCTCTTGGCCAGGTCATATACTCCGCCTGACGGATCGTATATACTTGTTCTGTCCATAAGTTAGCCTGTCCTCCTTTGATGAACTTAGGATTTACATCAGCCGGCACCGGCTCAAATTCGTAAGATGTACTCAGCCGTAACGAAGCATAGACCTTAGGCTCTGTAATCGGGTCACTTTGCATATAGTCGAGGTAGGCGTAGGTGGTTGGGCTCATCACTACATCATGCCCTTTTTTTGCAGCGTCAATCCCGTATTTCATGCCTCTCCAACTCATAACTGCAGTGTTCTGAGGCATTTCATTATCCAGTATTTCATCCCAGCCCATAAACTTCTTGCCTTTAGATTCTACGATGGTTTTTACCCGCTTTTCGAAATATCCCTGCACCTCGTGTACAGACTTCATGCCCTCACGCTGCATCAATGCTTTTACAGCACTGTTGTTTTGCCAGTAATTTATCGGTGCTTCATCGCCGCCCATATGGATATATTCGAAGGGGAATAAGGCTGCGACTTGTGTCAGGACGGTATCTAGAAAGGCATAAACTTTCTCATTTGCCGGGCAGAGTGTATTGTCCACCAAAGCAATTGGGGGCGCACCTTTTGACCAGTCCATAATTTTTTCTCCAGACCGGACCTTGTAGTTCTCTGCACCTGGAGTACAAGACAACTCCGGATAGGATGCTATTGCAGCAAGGCTATGTCCAGGTACGTCGATTTCCGGCAATATATCTACGAAGCGGTCTTTGGCATACTGAATAATTTCTTTAAGATCTTCCTGAGTATAGAAGCCCCCATAAGTGCGGGGCTCGTTCGGAGTAGGAGGGACGAAGTCACCAAAAGTTCCTACTTTCTTTACGCTCCACGCGCCGACGTCTGTCAGCTTGGGTAAACCTTTAATTTCTATTCTCCAGCCTTCATCATCTGTAAGGTGCAAATGCAATACATTAAACTTGTATCTCGCCATTGCATCTACATATTGTTTTACCTCGTCTTTGGTGAAAAAATGCCGCGCTACGTCAAACATTAGTCCCCTCCAGCCCAGTTTAGGGTAATCTTCTATTTCTACACAAGGCACATTCCACTTTATGCCTTCAACGAGTTCCTTTGCTTCAATTTCTTTGGGGAAAAGCTGCATCAGGGTTTGTACCCCGTAAAAGAGGCCGGCACCCTGATTGGCTTTGATGGTGATAGATTTTGGCGTAACAGCAAGCTGATATCCTTCTTTACCAAGCGCGGCGTTCGGGTTTTCATTGATCACCAATCGTATGGTTGGAGCCACCGAAGTAGACGTGTAGTTGGATACATAACTACCGGTCGGTATAGATAGGTGCAGTTGCAGGTAATCCACAACAACCTTAGTCTCCGGCGACTTGTCTGCCTGGATGGTTATGTTCCGCGGTAAAACAAAAACACCCGTGTTTCTGATCATGGAAACTGGTTCTGGTATAATGGCTATTTTAGGCTGGCTGACAGCGATCCCACCTTCAACTTCCGGAGCAGAATCGATTTGTGATGCCTCCTGTCCATAAAGCTGTTGGCTAAGGCACAATATGCATATCAGTTGTATTAATTTTTTCATTGGTGTTTATTGTTTTAATGACGATAAAGCATTTTTAGCATTCTAATTGTTCGCTAAGTTACTTCAATGATGTTTATTATTTCAATGCATCGAGTACCCGAAACAGCTTTTTTGAAATGGCACTTCCGGAATAGTTGTTTATGTTGATGACAATGATGTATTTTTTCCCCTTTAATGCAGTGTGATAACCCGCGTAGGCAGAGACATTATTGATGCTCCCACTTTTCAACTTCATCCCGTTATTAATTGGAAAGGAGTTGATGTAGTCCTCAAACCAGGGTGCCTGCTGTGCCTGAAACAGGATTTGCGCCATTGCTGATGCGGTAACTCGGGTGCCAGGCGAGAGCCCGCTCCCGTCAATTACATTCAGCGCCTCTTCGTCTATCCCTTTGGTGTTCCAGAATTTCTTCTCAATTTCCACCCCATTAGATGTAGTTGCATCTTTCCCCGCTTTCCATGCGATCGTTCGTATCAGATGTTCTCCATATAAATTGACGCTCTTCTTGTTGAACCAGTAAATGATCTGACTGAGTGTGGGTGAATTGATGGTAAGAAGATTAGTGCCCTCTTTTGCAAGAACACTGCTTTCCGCACCAAGTTGCCTGCTGGATGTTGGCTCCCCGCTGCTCGGAATTCCCAAACGTTTCAGGGTATCCTGTAACCGGTAAGCGGCATCAAATGCAGGATCTGGTAAGGCCAATGATATTCCCGGCTTGGAGATTCCAAGGGCCCAGGTACCCCTCAGGTAAGCAACTTTGGAGAGGGGAGGGAAGAATGCATAAGCACGGTCACCTGTACCAGCAGCTCCTGTTCGCAGCTCATTCACAATTTTAATGTAAGGCATTGCGGGTACTGTGTTGTGTGCCGACACACCCGAGCTCCCTGCCTTCAAACGAAGGTCAAACTGGTTCTCCCGCCAGCTTAGCCCCGAAGGAGAGGCGCCGTAGTAGTTTCCGATATCCTGCCAGATCCAGCCTTCCGGTACGGATTCTGTGCCCCATACACTGTCATCTCCAATGATACGCCCTTCAATGCTTTTTATCCCTGCATCCCGGACGGCTTTAACCCACTGGCTTAGTACAATTCCTTCTTTCGTCTGCTCATATCGCCAGGATCCTAGCGTAGGATCGCCACCACCGACAATGATTAGGTCTCCTCTTAAAGTGCCTTCTGCAGTTATTACCCCGCGGTATTTCAACGTGGTTTGATAGCGGAAGTCTTTTCCCAAAAGGCTAAGTGCCGTAGCAGAAGTAATGGTCTTTAAAGTGGAGGCTGTAGCCATACCAAGGTTCTCATTCCGGCCAAACAGCATTGCCCCGCTGTTTGCATCCAGTACAACAAGGGAGGTGGTTGCATATCTCGCCTGGGCGTCGGAAGCTAAATTTGCGTAAGCCTTTTCAAGTTTTTGAATTGCCGTTTGAGCGAAGCCGGCGGTTTGGGTTAAAATGAAAAGGACAACGAGTATTTTTTTTAGCATGGCAACAAATAAAAAATGTGATGTCAAGGCTGAAATTGCCTCAACATCACATCCCTTGATATTGATTATATTAGTTCTTCATTCATCAAAAGTTCCGCAATCTGCACCGCGTTTGTCGCTGCACCTTTACGAAGGTTGTCTGCAACGATCCACATGTTAAGCGTGTTCGGGTTGGATTCATCCCTTCTGATGCGGCCGACAAATACTTCATCTTTTTCATGAGCATCTTTCGGCATTGGATATTTCAGGTTTTCAATGTCGTCAACAACAACAATCCCCTTGGATTTGCTCAGCAGCGACCGCACTTCATTAATATCAAACTCTCGTTCGAATTCGACGTTTACGGCTTCAGAATGTCCGCCCATTACTGGAATCCGAACTGTAGTCGCCGTGACTCTGATGGTATTGTCACCCAGAATCTTTTGCGTTTCTTTTATCATTTTCATTTCCTCTTTTGTATATCCATTATCCTGGAATACGTCAATCTGAGGAATGACATTCAAGTCAATTGCATAAGGGTAGGCCATAGGTCCATCAGTAATACCCTGCCGTTCATTCATCATCTGGGTAACCGCTTTAACGCCGGTTCCCGTAACAGATTGATAGGTGGAAACAACAATACGCTTAATTTTATATTTTGTATGTAATGGTTTAAGCGCAACCACCATTTGTATGGTTGAACAGTTGGGATTGGCAATAATCTTGTCGTCAATGCACAGGTCATGACCATTCACTTCCGGCACAATAAGCTTTTTGGAAGGATCCATCCTCCAGGCAGATGAATTGTCAATCACAATGGTTCCAGCTTCAGCAAAGCGTGGAGCATGTTCTAATGATGTGTTGCCACCCGCAGAAAACAAGGCGATATCTGGTTTCATTGCAATTGCCGTATCCATATTTACCACAGCATATTTCTTACCCTTAAAACTAATTTCCTTACCAACACTCTTCTCAGATGCTACAGGAATCAATTCAGTTAATGGGAAATTACGCTCTTCTAATACTTTCAACATAACAGTGCCTACTAAACCAGTAGCACCTACAACTGCGACTTTCATTTATACAGATATATTATTAAGATTCACGGCATTGTGAACCTGTGAATAACAAATATGGGGAAAACTTTACAGAATTTAGATCAATTCTGCTTTAATATGGTCAAAACTTTGTTTGATACTTACAAAAGGATCTATTGAGAAGTTTTCTTGTTCCATAATGGAGTGTTTCAGACCTGCAACCTTAGCATTTTTGTACAAAGCTGCGAAGTCGATGCTTCCACTGCCAACTTCCGTGTTCAGTTTGTTGTCCGCCTTGTCCATGTCTTTGATGTGCCACATGGTAAAACGCCCTGGATGTTCTTTAAACAATTTTATCGGATCGTTTCCGGAACGGATAACCCAGTATATGTCCATCTCAAAGTCCACAAGCTTTGGGTCAGTTTCTTTAAGCATCACCTCGTACCCGGTAGTATCTCCCCATGGGGTAAATTCAAAGTCGTGATTATGGTAGGCAAGCTTTAAACCCGAAGCTTTGCACATTTTGCCAGCTTCATTCAATCTTGCAGCAATTTTCTTGTAATCATCAGCGCTGCGTCTCAGGTCATCGCCAAGATAAGGCACAGTTACGTATTCACTTCCAAGTGTGTTGGCTGCTTCAATGTAAGATTTCAGTTCCACATCGTTGCCGTCCTTAATGTACTTATCCATACCAAAGTGTCCGCTTGGCGCTTTCAGTCCATTTTCGATCAGTAGATTCTTAAATGCCATCGGGCTTAAGCCCCAGTATTTGCTCTCTACAGAATAACCGTACGTTTCCACTTCTTTATATCCGGCCTGCGCAACTTTTGTTATCACGCCCCTAACATCTTTGGGGAGTTCTTCCCTTAGGGTATACAGTTGCAATCCTACCACTTTTGATTTCGCGTAGGTGAATGACGGCAATATGAGCGTAGCAGCTGCTGCAATGCCCGTTTGTTTGATGAAATTTCTTCTTGAGTTCATAGTTTTTTTATTGATCGCAAATCCGCACTGCAGTTTTCAGTGATCCGAACTTGTCTTTATGTAATGGAATAAATTCCTGTGCGAGGTAACCTTTGAAACCAGTTGCCAGTATGGCTTTGACGATTGCAGGATAATAAAGTTCCTGTGTTTCGTCGATTTCATTTCTTCCTGGTACCCCTGCAGTATGGTAGTGTCCTAAATATTGATGATTGTTTTTTATCGTTCTGATGACATCACCTTCATCGATCTGCATGTGGTAAATGTCATAAAGCAACTTGAAGTTTTCGGAACCGAGTCGCTTACAGAGTTCAACCCCCCAGGCGGTTTTGTCGCACTGGTAGTCTTTATGGTCTATTTTGCTGTTCAAAAGCTCCATGACCAATACAACATTGTGTTTTTCAGCGATAGATATCACCTGTTTCAAACCAGCAACGCAGTTCTTCCATCCGGTCTCGTCGTCCTTACCCCGGCGGCTCCCGCTGAAACAAATCAGATTCTTATAGCCAGCTTTCGCAACAAGCGGGATCATTTCCGTGTAATTCTTAATCAATGTGTCGTGAAACTTCGGGTCGTTCCAGCCGTCTTCCAGGTTAATCTCTGCTCCATTACACATAGAAGAGTATAGACCATGTTTTTTCAGAATTGGCCAGTCTTTTGGACCTACAAGGTCAATGCCCTTGATCCCGATCTTCTTTGCCTCTATACATAAGGTATCCAGATCTACATCGTTGAAGCACCAGCGGCACACGGAATGATTTACATTGCCTTTGAGGCCGGTTTGATCATCTGCTATCGCTGTAAAGCTCTGTAAGGTAACGGGTGCAGTCAGTGCTGCTGTCGCAATTGCCATATTTTTAAGCGCTTGTCTTCTGCTATTTTTTTGTTCCATAAGGCTAAATGTCTAAACTGTTTCCACTTTAACCTTCTCTTTATCATTAAAGAACAATGAAAACAAAAGGAACACGACTGCAGCAATCCCGGCAGGAATAATCCAGATCATTTTCCAGTCGAATGCGCCATCCGACAGCTTATACGTGTCTGTGATCATACCTGCAACTTCAAATCCAATAAGCATCCCGATGCCATAAGTGGCCAGGGTGATTAAGCCCTGTGCCGCACTTTTGTACTGCACTCCAGCCTTTGAATTGGTGTAAATTTGGCCTGAAACGAAGAAGAAATCATAACATATTCCATGAAGTGCAATTCCGATGATGAGCATAAAACTTAAGTCTCCAGCGTTTCCATAGGCAAAAAGCGCATACCGTACAGCCCAGGCAAGCATACCAACCAGAATGGTTTTCTTAAATCCGAAACGGGAAAAGAAAACGGGTAGCAACAAAAGGAATAATACTTCGGACATCTGTCCGATGGTCATTTTTCCTGTTGGATTGTCCAGGCCAATATTTGATAAAAATGGATTTGCATTCTGGTAATAGAACGCCAATGGAATACAGATTAGAATAGAGGACACGAAGAATATCGCAAAATTCTTGTCTTTTAATAATTTGAGTGCATCCAAGCCAAGGATCTCGGAGATCTTTACTTTTTCATTGGTCGACACCTTAGGCGGGGTTGCCGGCAACATGAAGCTGAAGAGACCCAATACCAAAGAACCTATTCCGGCCATCAAAAAGGTATATTTTAACATACCGGCCGAAATTCCTTCAGAAGAATCCCAATGGTAAATGTAGCTTATTAAAAGGCCCGCTACAATCCAGCCGATCGTTCCCCAGACCCGTATGGTAGAGAACTCCTTTTCCGGATCTTTCATCTGATTAAAAGAAACGGAGTTCACCAGTGCTAGCGTCGGCATAAAGAGGATCATATACGAAAGTACGTACGGATAAAAGGTGGAAATATCTGCGGCCTTGTACATCTGGTACATCAGAAGTGCCCCGATCAAATGGAGGATCCCAAGTATTCTTTCGGCATTGAAAAACCGGTCTGCAATAAGGCCAATGATAAAAGGGGCGATAATTGCGCCCCAGGATTGTGTAGAGAAAACTGCCGCACTTTGTGAGCCGGTGGCATGCAGGTTATTACCAATAAAAGTACCCAGCGTTACAAACCATGAGCCCCAGATGAAAAATTCCAGGAACATCATGCTTGATAATTTGATGCGGTTGCTTAAGTTCATTATATGTCTTAGTTGTTTAAATTAAAGTTCTTTGATAGAAATGTTTCTGAACCATACTTCGTCGCCGTGATCCTGTAAGGCAATGCGGCCCTTCTTAAACGCGCCAAAACCTTCCCAACCAGCAAACTTGCTTCCGGCAACCAGTTTCGCCCAGTTTTCATCCCACAAAGTTGTCGAGACAATTTTTACCCCATTTAAAGTAAAGTCAAGTTTTCCATCCTTGCTGGTGACCAGTACTTTATTCCACTGCCCCACGGGCTTAACTGGTTCAGAGCTGCTTTTTACCAAGTCATACAAATCGCCGGCTCTGTGTTTCGTGATCTTTCCATCCGGATGGCCATCGTTATCCAAAACCTGCATTTCTAACCCGGTTGCATAACTCTCCTTGTATTTTGGGTCTTCGTTCACATATAAAAGAATTCCACTATTTGCCTTAGGCGCCACTTTCCACTCGAGTTCGAGCTGGAAATTTCCATATTCCTTGTCCGTCACAAGATCACCATCATCATTGTTCTTTAGCTTCGGATCCAGATGGATAACGCCCTTCTCTTCGCGCCAACCACTTCCAACCGTATTTCTGCCATAGCTGTGCCAGCCTTTAATGATATTTGCTTTTTGGGCGCTCGCGCCTTCTGGATGATACATTGCGGCGATGATCAATGCCGAAAATAAATATTTTTTCATTTTTAGTTAAGTTATGACCATGAACCGTCATCCGCATATTCCACGAATGGTGTAGCACCTTCTTTAGAACAGCAGGCCTATGATGGTTTCATGATTGTGTATGTAGATCAGGCGCCTAACGTCCAACCCTTGCGGTATTCACGTTTAACGTACTGGTTTACAGCATCAAAATTGGTAACTTTCATGTTGTCATTGTCCCAAAGCAATTTGATGTTTCTTCCAGGATAACTTGCTTTACCCTGTGCATCTTTTACCTGCACGTCGACACCGCGGATCGCGAGATTTGCCATCAGCAAAGCCTCAGTTAAAGGCCCTGCAATTTCAAACGGCGAACTCACTTCCTGCTTTCCATATCCGGCAATGCTGGCCTCCACCCACTGGGCGTAGTGTCCATCAGCACCGCCTTTTACTCTCGCTAAGCGTTCCGGTACATTTATGCTGCTGTTTTTACTTAGCGGCAAAAGTCTTGGATCTGCACTGTAGGTGCTTGCCATCATTTTACCTTTCGTCCCGATAAACAGTGTTCCGTTACCACCGTCACCAAAAGTTTCATTTGCCTGAAGCTCTTCTGGGCGTTCCGGTTGTATACCTCCATCCATCCAATGGACCACTACATCACCCTTGGTCTTATTCGTTTTAGGGAATTTTAAAGTCACATGGCTCGATGGCGGACAGCTATCCGGGAAGTAGCCGCGTTTGAATTCATCTACGTAGACGGATCCAACACTCGCCTGTACTTCACTGGCATATTTTAGATTCAGTACGCTGAATGGTGCTTCCAGCAAATGGCAGCCCATGTCACCCAGTGCGCCGGTACCGTAGTCCCACCATCCCCTCCAATTGAAAGGAACAAGTTTATCTACGTAGTCCTTGTAAGGTGCTGTGCCCAGCCAAAGATCCCAGTTCAACTCCTTAGGAACGTCTGCTTTATTCGAAGACCACGGAATACCCTGAGGCCATACCGGGCGGTCTGTCCATGCGTATACCGTATGCACATCGCCGATTAACCCCGCATCATACCATTCCCGCATCTGCCGTGCCCCGTCGTTCGACGCACCCTGGTTGCCCATTTGTGTCACTACTTTGTATTTCTTTGCCGCAGCGGTAAGTGCACGTGCCTCGTAAATGTCGTGCGTCAAGGGCTTTTGGACATAAACATGTTTGCCAAGCTGCATCGCTGCAAGCGTGATGATCGCATGGTTGTGGTCCGGCGTAGATACAGACACGGCGTCGAAGTTCTTCGATTCCTTGTCGAACATCTCCCGCCAGTCGGAATAAAACTTTGCCTTAGGAAAAGCCTTGACAGTCTTTGCCGCTCTTCTGGTGTCAACGTCACATAAAAAGCCGATATCCGCCTTTCCACTCTTGTAAAAACTTGCGATATCAGATTCGCCTTTACCTCCGACGCCAACACCCGCGATCAATAACCTGTCACTTGGTGCTAAAAATCCTTTTCCCCCAAGTACATGCCTGGGAACGATCATGAAGGCTGCGGTGGCTATAGCACCGGATTTTAAAAAGCCCCGCCGGGTTGTGGCGTTTTGCTCTTTTAAGGTCTTTTCCATGTGTAGATTCTATATGGTAATTACTTATTAAGAGACAGGATGTATTTCGCCATCTCCGTTGCGTCTTCTTTAGATAGGTTCTGGTGCGGGGTCATCGGAACTTCTCCCCAAACGCCGCTTCCGCCATCAATAATTTTACCGGCAAGGTAATCAATGTCGTTCTCGTTGTACTTTTCAGCAACGGACACGTAAGATGGTCCGACAATCTTTTCGGTCTCGTTGTGGCATCCAAGGCAGTCGGACTTTGCAATAAGTTGTTTTCCTGGCATTTCGGCCCCTTCATTTCCCGCAGTAGCGCTTGTTGTTTCGGAGGCAGCGTTTTCAGAAGTTTTGGAGGCGTCAGGGCTTCCACAAGAAGCAAGTGCTAATGTTATGCAGCCTAAGATTAAAAGTGTCTTTTTCATAAGTGTTTATTTTTGATGGCCCTGTACGACCTTTTAGTCGTACAGGAGTTGATTTTTTAAATGCCTAATATTTGTTTATTGAATGCTTCATCTCCTCCGGATGAAGCAAAATCGTCGAATGCTCTTGTTGTGACCGGGATAATGTGTTTCTTAATAAATTCAGCACCTTCTGCGGCGCCCACTTCAGAATCTTTAATTGCACATTCCCACTCCATTACTGCCCATCCCTTGAAATCGTACTGCGACAGTTTGCTGAAGATCGTTTTGAAGTCTACCTGCCCGTCTCCAGGAGAACGGTAGCGGCCGGCGCGGTTTGCCCAGCTTTGATAACCACCGAATGTACCTTGTCTTCCGGTAGGGTTAAACTCCGAATCCTTTACATGGAAGGCCTTAATCCGCTCATGATAGAAATCGATATACTGTATATAGTCCAATTGCTGAAGCACAAAATGGGAAGGATCATACAAAAGGCAGGCTCTTGGATGATTGTTTACTTTTTCCAGGAACATCTCGTATGTCTGTCCATCAAAAAGGTCCTCACCAGGGTGAATTTCATAGCATACATCTACACCACAACTGTCAAATTCATTTAAGATCGGCAGCCATCTTCTGGCAAGTTCCTTAAATCCATCATCTACCAGCCCTTCAGGCCGCTGTGGCCAGGGATGAAACATATGCCACAACAAAGAACCACTAAACGTTGCGTGTGCATTCAAACCCAGGTTTTGGGAAGCCTTTGCTGCATATTTTAACTGCTGCACTGCCCATTCAGTTCTTCCTTTTGGATTTTTATGGAGTTCTGCTGGCGCAAAAGCGTCAAATGCCAGATCGTAAGCTGGATTCACAGCAACAAGTTGTCCCTGTAAATGCGTCGAAAGCTCCGTAATTTCCAGTCCGAAAGACTGCACTTTACCTTTTAGCTCATCCGCATAGTTCTTGCTTTCCGCAGCCAGTTGCAAGTTGATAAAACGCTCGTCGTTCGTGGGCATCTGAATGCCGATAAAGCCCAAACTGGCTGCCCATTCGCAAATACCCTCGAGTGTATTAAAAGGTGCTTCGTCCCGTATAAATTGTGCTAAAAATATTGCTGGTCCCTTAATTGTTGTCATGCTTTAAACTTTAAATTCATACCATTTCTGATCCGACTTGCCGGAAGCAACTACATTCTCAATGAATGCCATCCCACGTACACCATCCGCGGCGGTAGGGAAGTCCAGCATCTCTTCAGATGGGGTGGTCCCTGCCGCTAAACACTGCAAAGTCGCAGCGAAGTTCCGGTAAATATTGGCAAATGCTTCCAGATATCCCTCGGGATGGCCAGCCGGCGTACGGGTATTGTATTTGGCGATTGGCGCCAAATAACCGTTCCCGGTTCTGTAAACTTGCGTTGGTGCGTCTAGCCACTTTACCAGGAGCGTATTTGGCTCTTCCTGGTGCCATTCCAGACCTCCCTTTTCTCCATAAAGCCGGATGGCAAGGTCATTTTCATCACCAGTGGCGATTTGAGAGGCGATGAGGACCCCATTCGCCCCATTGTCGAACTTCAACAGCACATTGCCGTCGTCATCCAGAGCCCGGTTTTCAACAACGATATTCATATCTGCACAAAGGCGGGCTATTTTTGATCCGGAGATGTATTCCGCAAGCTGTGCCGCATGGGTACCAATGTCACCCATACAACCACTTATTCCGCTTCTTGCCGGGTCAGTTCGCCAGGCGGCTTGTTTATTGTCTTTGTCGGTAGGCATGCTCAACCAACCTTGTGGATATTCTACGATAATCTTGCGTACTTTCCCAATTGCACCGGATCTAACCATTTCGCGTGCCTGCTTCACCATTGGATACCCCGAGTACGTGTGGGTAAGGCAAAGAATTAGCCCGGTTTCTTCTACTTTTGCTTGCAGCTGTTTTGCCTCTTCAAGCGAAAGCGTCATGGGCTTGTCGATCAAGACATGAAAACCGCTTTCCAGGGCAAGCATCGCCGGTTCGAAATGCGCGAAGTTTGGCGTAACGATACTGACAAACTGCATCCGTTGATCTTCGGGTAATTGACGTTCCGCTTCAAATAGCTCCTGGTAGCTGCCGTAGTTTCTGCTTTCCTCCAGAAACAATGTTCTTCCAGATTCTTTAGCACGTTCCGGGTTGGAGCTGAACGCACCACAAACCAGTTCTATCTGTCCGTCCAGGTTTGCCGCGATACGATGGACCGCACCGATGAAGGCGTCTTTTCCACCCCCGATCATCCCCATTCTGATTTTCTGAGCGCCCATTAAATGTTTCCTTTCTTAAGTTCAGTAACCGCATAATCAGCTGCTCTTGCAGTCAATGCCATGAATGTTAAAGAAGGATTCTGACAAGCAATAGATGGCATACAAGAACCGTCTGTAACAAACACGTTCTTAACTTCATGCATCTGATTCCATTTGTTCAACACCGATGTTTTAGGATCATTTCCCATTCTGGCAGTACCTTGTTCATGAATGGCCATCCCTGGTGAAGACCCGTTGTCGTATGTTTTTATATTTTTCATACCAGCCGCTTCCAGCATTTCTGCTGCATCGTTCATCATGGCTATACGCATCTTGCCTTCATTCTCCCTAAACTCGCAGTCGATTGACAACACTGGCATTCCCCACTTGTCTTTCTTTGTTCTGTCGATACTGACTTTGTTGTCGTGGTACGGTAGAGACTCTCCGAAACCACCAAGACCCATGGTCCAGAGTCCTGGCTTGGTCATCTGATCTTTGAAGTCGCCACCAAAAGCAAGTTCCGCGACATCTTTGTGCCAGCCGGTTCTGCTCGCGCCACCCTGGTATCCGAATCCCCTCAGGTAATCGCCTTTGTGGTTACCCATGTTCTGGTACCGGGGGACGTAAATTCCATTTGCCCTTCGGCCATAGGTATATTTATCCTCAAATCCTTCTGCTTCACCAGAAGCGCCGCAGCGGAAATGGTGGTCCATCAAATTGTGCCCAAGTTCACCGCTTCCGTTACCAAGACCATTCGGATGCTCGTCAGAGGTTGAGTTCAGTAGGAGGAATGTGCTTCCAAGTGTCGATCCGTTCACAAAGATAACCTTCGCATAGAATTCCATGTTTTCCATGGTCTCAGAATCGATCACGACTACACCCTTTGCTTTTTGTGTTTCCTTATCGTAAATAATGTTGTTTACCAGAGAATATGGTCTAAGCGTAAGATTACCGGTGGCAACGGCCGCAGGAAGGGTAGAAGACTGGGTGCTGAAATAAGCTCCAAACGGACAGCCCCTGCTACACAGGTTACGATACTGGCATTTGCCCCTGCCCAAATGTGGCACAGTAAGGTTTGCCGTACGTCCAATGGTCATTATTCTTTCCTTCTTATAATGATCTTCTATTCGTTTCTTAACAGACTTTTCTACACAGTTCAGCTCCATTGGCGGGAGAAACTGCCCGTCAGGTAAAGCCGGCCAGTTCTCAGCCTGTCCGCTTATCCCGGAAAAACGCTCTACATAGTCGTACCATTTCTCCAGATCTTTATAGCGGATCGGCCAATCGTTGCCGTGACCATCTCGCTTGTTGTCTTCAAAATTGATGTCGCTGAAACGGTAACTCTGACGTCCCCACATGAGGGATTTTCCGCCAACATGAAAGCCCCTGTACCAGTCAAATCGTTTTACCTCTGTATACGGGCATTCCAGGTCGTTCACCCAAAAACTTTCATTAAATTCCTGATAAGGGTAATCCCGCTTCTGAACCGGGTGTGTTTTCTTTTGTTCTTCAGTGAGCCTGCCCCGGTGTTCAAATTCCCAGGGCTTTTTCATTGCAGTTGTGTAATCTTTTATATGTTCAATATTCCTTCCGCGTTCAAGCAGTAAGACTTTCAAACCTTTTTCGGTAAGCTCTTTCGCAGCCCATCCGCCGCTAATGCCTGATCCGACAACAATCGCATCATACGTGTTTGCAGCAGTTGCTTTGGTATTTAAATTCATCTCTGTTCTTGTTTTTATGCGTAAACTCTCTGACCAGGTTTCAAATCGACACATCCATCATATCTTCCTGGAATATCAATGTACTCGTAGGCCTGGGTGGCGCCGATCTCAGATGTGAAATAGCCCAGTAAGGTGAGATCTCTCGCGATTGCGAAGAAGTAGTGTTTATTATCCGGATCCTTAGCTGCAAGGGGATACCCCGGCTTTTCTTTCTCCGATTTTTTATTGATGTCGTTCTGTTTTTCTGTTTCTGCCCTGGAACTTTCTTCTTTATCCTTCTTCTGCGTTGCAATCGTTTCATCGCGCACTTTACTCAGCAGCTCCTGACGTTGCGCTGCAGAGATCGCTACAAATGATTTAGAGTAGTCTTTTTTCGAACGATCTTCCAGATCTTCCAGACCCTTTACGAAGACTTTCTGCGCCTCTTCAGGGTAGCAGTCCTTGACCATCATTGCAATGAAAGGGCCAACCCCGGCAGCTTTGGCGCCAGGCGTTTTGGTAGTGGGTATGATGATGTCAGCCAGCTCAGGAAGCATTTTTTCCTGGTCAGCAGAAAACAGGTTTGCGCTCGACTTTGGGTTCGATTGGCATCCTTCAAGAAAAACACCAATAGTAGTGGCTGATAGCGTGCCTCCTATCAGGAAAGCCATACTTTTTACTGCGTCTCTTCTGTCCATATGGTTTATAATTAATTGCTTATGGTTTAATGTCCAATTTTTCGGATACCTAAAATAGATAAAAATATTTTGTAAAAGCTAAGCAACACGCTTTATCCCCAAAAATAATATTTTTGTTACGATCGGCACGCCGGATGGCAATAGCAGCTTATAACGCCGATTTCCCTGTCCCTAAATTCGTTTTTCCCAGTATCATGTACACCGGTTTGTGGCTGAATTTTTCCTCCGATCGGCATCAGCATACTGGCATATCCTAAACGCTAAACAGGAAATGATCTTATGAAAGGAAACTAAATTTAAATATTTATAAAAAAATATCTTAGAATTAATAAATTGGTATATTGTTGATAGTAAACATATTAAATCAAAATTACACGAACCAGACAGCCTGAATTATTTTTCCACCTCAAATCTAACTAACTATGAACCGATTTTTACCGCTGAATAGGTGGTTTGCCTCCTTGTGCAATCCGCTATTCTCCTCGTTGTACAAAATTGTATTTTGTATTACCCTATCGTTCCTAAGTCTGAGTGCACATGCACAATCTGTCGTAAAAGGAACTGTCACAGACAATGAGAAAAATTTACTTGCTGGGGCGACCGTCACGGCAACCGGCACCTCGGTCAAGGTGCTTACAGACGCAAACGGAAACTTCGCCATCAATGTCCCTGCAAATGTTACCCAGCTGACCTTCAGTTATGTGGGTATGCAATCCCAGACCGTCCCCATCAATAATCGAACTTCTGTATCCGTGGCCTTGTCCGCTTCCAATGAGCTTGAAGTCGTCGAAGTTGTCGGATATGGATCTGTAAGGAGGCGCGATCTGACGGGCGCAGCAACAACGGTCAAGGCCGAAGACTTTAACAAAGGACCGCTGATAGCACCTGATCAGTTGATCCAGGGAAAAGTTGCCGGTGTTCAGATGATCAACAACAGCGGACAACCCGGCGGTTCCACAACCGTTCGCATCCGGGGTAATACCGCAATCACCGGATCTGGACAGCCCCTGTATGTGGTAGATGGTGTCGCACTGGATAATAGATCCGCGCGGCCGAGTAACAGTGGCGGCGTAGGTACCGCCCCGGGCGGAAACCCATTAAACTTCATCAATCCGGCAGATATTGCAAGCATGGAAGTGCTGAAGGATGCTTCTGCAACGGCAATCTACGGTTCAAGGGCCGCCTATGGCGTGGTGTTGATCACCACCAAAAGAGGACAGACCGGCGCGACTAAGCTTGATGTCAACGCATCTTCCGGCATCAGCAACCTGGCGCGGAAAATAGATATTTTAGACGGCGATGAGTATCGGGCAGCCCTGTCTCAGTATGGCCTGACGTCCGGAGATTTCGGAAGCAACGTCGATGCATTGGATGAGATTACGCGTACCGCATACAACCAGAATTATTCTATCGGACTGAGCGGCGGCAGTGATGCCAATACTTTCCGCGCTTCATTCGGCTATCAGGATCAGCAGGGTATCATCCGTAAGACGGATTTCAAGAAATACAGCGGGTCCTTCAATGGGAACTTCAAGTTCCTGGAGAGTAAAAAGCTTGGCTTGGACGTCAGTCTCATCAGCAGTCAATATGTGGAGCATATCGCGCCAATAACAACAGATGCAGGCTTCACCGGAAGTCTGGTTAGTCAGGCGCTATCCTGGAATCCAACGCGGCCTTTCAGAAATCCGGACGGTTCGCTTTTCATAGAAAGAGGAACAACCATCAATCCGCTGGTCATGCTGGAAGCTTCAAATGACAAGTCCAAAGTTTCTACCATCCTCGGCAGCGTGTCCCCGTACTACAAGATTACGCCCTGGTTGGAATATCGTATGCTGGCCAGTTTAAATTATAGTACCGGCATCAGAAGAGCCTCTACACGCAGCTTCTTGAATCTAAACGGAATACAAGCCAATGGAGATTTTCTTGGCGGTTATGCGAGTTACGCCAACTCTGAACTGATCACACAGCAGTTTACCAATACATTAAATTTTAATAAAGAAATCGTCAGCAAATTGAATTTGAATGCTATAGTTGGTTATGAGTACACCAATTACATCAACAAGGGTCTGACGAACACCGCCAGAGGCTTCGGAGACATACCCGTAGATTATACGGATGCCATGGAAGCAACAGCACCAGCAAACCGGACGTTTGATTCCTACAACGACCCAACAACGCAGTTGCAGTCTTATTTTGCTCGCGCAATCTTTAATTATGCGGACAAGTATGTTTTAACCGCCACATTCCGGGCAGATGGTTCAACGAAGTTTGGTTCCAGCAACAGGTATGGATACTTTCCGTCGTTCGCTGCAGCATGGGACATCAAGCGCGAAAGCTTCCTGACCGATGTTACCTGGCTGAATCAATTGAAAATCAGGGCCGGCTATGGAAAAACAGGTAATCAGGAATTTCCATCCGGATCGGCACAGCAACGCTATGACATCACCTATTCGAGCGGACAGCAGTCCCTCGTGGGTATCAACAATGAAAATACGAAGTTGAAATGGCAATCGGACAAGCAGACAAACATTGGTGTCGACTTCTCTGTGTTTGGAAGTAAAATCAGCGGGTCTGTGGATTATTTTAATAAGACCACAACAGATCTGCTGTTCCCTCAGATTCCCCTTGTTCCTGCAAATGCAGGGGTAGCCGTAACCTGGGTCAATTTACCAGGAGAAATCACAAATAAAGGTGTCGAGGTGACCTTAAACGCAAACATCATCGAAAAGGATAACATCTCCTGGTCGCTTGGTGGAAATGCAACGTTCATCAAAAATAGGGTGGATAATGTTGTTGGTATCATAAAAACAGGTGCATTAAGTGGTCAGGGACTCTCCGATGTAACTGCCGAAGTCATTCAAAGCGGCCTTCCTTTGTTTGCCATGATGACCAGGGAATACAACGGACTGGATGCAAATGGGTTTTCTTTGTACACCGATGAGGGATATACAAGCTACTATGTCGGAGATCCGAATCCAAACCTTATTCTGGGTTTGAGTACGAACTTCAGATATAAGAAGGTTTCTTTAACAGCCAACTTCAACGGTTCATTTGGACAGGATATTTACAACAATACGGCGAACTCTGTGTTGCCGCTGCCGAACCTCGGAACCGGAAAAAATATTCATGCTTCGTTACTGAACTCAGGTGTCCAGGAATCTTTAGCGAATCCAATCGCTGCTTCTTCCCGATATATTGAAAAAGGCAACTATCTAAAGCTGGCTAATGCCACCATCAATTACAGTATAGGGAATATCGGTGCTGCCATCAAGGGGCTTAATATTTTTGTAAATGGCCAGAATCTTTTTGTCATCACCAAATACAAAGGTTTTGACCCGGAAGTGAATGTAGATAAAGCCGTAAACGGCGTGCCTTCTGCTGGTATCGACTATATTTCATACCCTACAGCAAGAACGTTCAATTTTGGTGTAAACTTTTCTCTTTAATTTAATACAGACGGACATGAAAAATATATATAAGATAGGTTGTATAGCCCTGGCCTTATTGGTTTCCAGGTGTACAAAGCTAGATGAGAATTTAAACGGCCAGATTGGAAATGCAGGGGTGTCAGCCGAAAATGTATCCGCCCTGTTAAACGCGACCTATACGGCCATGCGTAGCCCGTTCCAGGGTACTTATGGCTGGTGGGCACTACAGGAGTTTCCAAGTGACGAGGCAATCGTACCTACAAGAGCTGGCGACTGGGACGATAATGGTGCCTGGAGGGCATTGCACTTGCATAGGTGGCAAGCTGACCACGGCCGGATTTCCAGCGTCTTCAGAGACCTGAACAGTGTGAGCTATGTGAGCACCAACGTGTTGAAGTTTAATCCCAACCCATTGCAGGCAGCACAGGCGCGGTTTCTAAGAGCCTTTGCGCAGTTTGCGATCCTCGACGGGTGGGGGCAGGTCCCTTACCGCGAACCGGGAGAAGAAGTTACCCAGGCGTCTAAAGTAAGAACTGCAGCGGAGCAGATCGACTACCTGATTGCCGAGCTAACGGCAATTATTCCGGACTTGCCGGATGGTCCCAACTTCAATGCGAATAAAGACGCTGCGAAAGTGTTGCTTATGAAAGTTTATCTGAACAAAGGCGCATTCCTCAACCGGGTGGCACCGACTTTCGACCCCGGGGATATGGCCAAGGTTATCGCACTTGCGGATGAAATTATCGGCGGCGGTAAGTATAGCTTAACACCCAACTACTTCGATAATTTCGGCCCGGCAAACAATACGTTATCAAAAGAGAACATCTTCACCGCGCAAAATATTGGTGGCTCTGACGCCGGCGGACTAAACAGCACCTGGATTGCAGGCTTACACTACAATCAGAATCCAGGGGGCAACAACGGCTTCTCCACGCTCTCTGATTTTTACGACAAATTTGAAGCGAACGATCAGCGCCGCGGCGGCGCTTACCCTGGAAGCACAAACGTTTCCGGCGTTCGCGTCGGATTCCTGATCGGTCAGCAGTTTGACCAGAATGGCGTAGCACTGAAAGACCGCAGAGGAAACAACCTTATTTTTACACCAGAAGTCAGCATTATCGAACGGGATCAAAACCACCTGGAAGTTGCCGGTATCCGCGTCATCAAGTATCCTGTTGACTACGCAAATCTCGCAAATGGCCAGGCGGAAAACGACTGGGTATATTTCAGGTATTCCGACGTGCTCCTCATGAAAGCGGAAGCGCAACTGAGAACAAATGAAACCGGATCTGCGCTGACACTGGTCAACACGGTCCGTACGACAAGAGGGGCAACGCCGATGACGGCACTCACCTTGGAGAATTTGCTTGATGAACGCGGAAGAGAGTTCTTCTGGGAAGGCGTTAGACGGCAGGACCTTATTCGATTTGGTAAATTCCTCGAACCTTGGCAGGAAAAACCTGTCGATGAAGAGAAATACCTGTTGTTTCCAATCCCTGATAACCAGTTGGGAAACACAAACTTCACCCAAAATCCAGGATATTAAGTCCTGAATTTATATTTACTGGGGCTAACAAGATACCATCTTGTTAGCCCCTTTTTTGTAGATAATCGGTATCACCGGTCGTAATTCCGGTATTTGGGTTTCCACCTCAACATTTTTCAACAGGTTTGTTTCCTTTTTTTACCTTTGCGCAAACGAAAATTTAATGAGCGAGAAAATAGTCGTCTTGGGCTCCAACGGACAGATTGGAATGGAACTGGTAACGGAACTGAGAAAAATTTATGGTGAAGACCATGTTGTCGCCTGCGACATCAGAAGACCAGACTACGACATCAAGAACTCCGGGCCTTTCGAATTTGTCAATGTCCTCGAGAAAGAGACCCTAAACAGCATCTTTCAAAAATATAAACCAACACAAGTTTACCTTTTGGCTGCACTATTATCCGCGACCGGCGAACAAAATCCGAAACTTGCCTGGGACCTGAACATGAATGGCCTGCTAAATATTCTCGATCTCGCCATTGTTTACAAAACGGCAAAAGTATACTGGCCAAGTTCAATTGCGGTGTTCGGCCCGAACTCTCCCAAAGATCATACGGCCCAGTACTGCATTATGGACCCGAATACGGTTTATGGCATCAGCAAGCTTGCCGGAGAACGATGGTGTGAATACTATTTTCAAAAATATGGTCTTGACGTGCGCAGCATCCGGTATCCGGGTCTGATTAGCTGGAAGGCTGCCCCAGGTGGCGGAACAACCGATTATGCCATCCACATTTTTCATGACGCGCTAAAAAAGGGAAGCTACGCATCGTTCCTGAATGCACAAACGGAGTTGCCGATGATGTATATGGATGATGCCATCCGTGGTACCATTCAACTGATGGATGCCCCTGCGGAAAACATAACCATAAGGTCAAGTTATAACTTCGCAGGCTTCAGCTTCACCCCAGAAGTTCTCGCAGCGGAGATCAGGAAACATATTCCGGATTTCAAGCTTACTTATACCGAAAATGATCCACGTCAGCTGATTGCCGCCAGCTGGCCGAAGTCCATCGACGATTCTTATGCGGCAAACGACTGGTCATGGAAACCTGAATTTGACCTGAGCAGGATGACCGAAGACATGTTGAAGAATTTAAAAAATTAGTTAAAAGTCCTAAAGAAGAATATTTATGGGAAGAGCATTCGAGTTCAGAAAAGAAAGAAAATTTAAACGCTGGGCCAAGATGGCCGTTCAGTTTACCCGTATCGGTAAAGAGATCGTTATGGCCGTGAAAGACAACGGACCTAATCCAGATACCAACTCCCGCTTACGTACAGCCATTCAGAATGCAAAGGCGGTCAATATGCCGAAAGACCGGGTAGATGCCGCCATAAAGCGTGCGTCCAATAAAGATGAGAATGGATACGAGGAGCATGTCTATGAAGGATATGCCCAACATGGTGTAGCCATCTTAATTGAGACTGCAACGGATAATACCAACCGTACAGTGGCGAATGTGCGCAGTTATTTCAACAAAACCGGAGGAACTCTAGGTAAAACCGGTTCCCTCGATTTTATCTTCAACCGTAAGTCTATATTCCGGTTTCTGCCAGGAGAGAAAGATCTCGAAGAACTGGAGTTTGAATTGATCGACGCCGGCCTGGAAGAATTGTACCTCGAGTCTGATGAAGAAGGAAACGATATCGCTGTGGTGCAAACGGCTTTTGAAGATTTCGGAAAAATGCAGAAAGCACTGGAAGATCTGGGCGTTGAAATGAAAAGTGCAAAACTGGAAAGAATTGCATTGTCTACCATCCCAATCTCAGAAGAACAGGCAGTGGATGTCTTTAAACTGATCGATAAACTGGAAGAGGACGATGATGTTCAGGCCGTTTACCACAATATGGCTGAGTAAAGAGCCAACTACAAAAAGCGACCCGAAATTAAATAAAATGCCCCCATAAAGTGTCTCACTTTATGGGGGCATTTTTATGTTGAAGAGCTGAACAGCCGCTTACTCCAGGGTAAAGTCTGCCTCTTTCACGTCTCTCGAGTTCGGCCCGATGAATACCTTAAAAGCCCCGGGTTCTGCAACGTGTTTTAAGCTGGCATTGTAGAACTTGAGATCTTCTTCTGTGATCGTAAAGGTTACCGCTCTGCTTTCTCCAGCCTTAAGGCTGATCTTTTGAAAGCCTTTCAGCTCTTTTACCGGTCTGGTGATGGTACCGACCATGTCCCTGGTATACAGCTGTACCACCTCCTTGCCATCTCGCTTACCCATGTTTGTGACGGTCACCGTTGCTTGGAGTGCCTGTCCCGGCTTTAAACTGGAAGCACTCATTTTAATGTCGCTGTAGCTGAACGTTGTATAACTCAAGCCAAATCCAAATGGGTAAAGCGGGTCATTGCTGACGTCCAGGTAGTTCGAACGGAACTTCGAAAACCACTTGCCTTGCTCCAGCGGGCGGCCGGTATTCTTGTGACTGTAATATAGGGGTACCTGACCTACGTTCTGCGGAAAGGTAGCGGTCAGTTTGCCCGAAGGACTTACAGTGCCAAACAGCACATCTGCAATCGCGCTTGCAGCCTGTGTACCACCAAACCAGACATTCAGAATGGCCGGAACATTCTCGCTTTCCCATTTCAGGACAAGTGGACGGCCCGTAAACAGAACAAGTACAACAGGTTTTCCGGTCTTTAACAGGGCAGCCAATAGCCTTTTCTGCACATCCGGAATGTCGATTTCACTGCGGCTGGAGCTTTCTCCACTCATCTCCGAGCTTTCTCCAAGGGCAGCAACCACAACGTCCGATTTATTCGCTTGTTCTACGGCTTCTTTAATTAACTCCGCTTCACTACGGCTCTCCCTCGGAATCTCCCTGCCGAACATGGTCGCCCGGGTCTGGTATTCCGGATCGGAGATCAGGTTAGATCCGGCCGCGTGTAAGATCTTTACCTGGTTGCCGGCAACACTTTTCAATCCTTCTAAAAGCGAGGGTGTATTGGCGAGATCGGCGTTTACACTCCAGGTTCCCGGCATATTGCTCCTGGTATTGGCCAGAGGGCCAATGAGGGCAATGGTGCCCGACTTACGTAAGGGCAACACTTGATTTTCGTTCTTCAACAGCACAAATGATTGTGTGGCAACCTCCCGGGCAAACTTCAGGTTTGCAGGACTGAGAATTTCCTTTTTCGCACGATCTTCGCTGCAGTACCGGAAAGGGTCTTCGAACAGTCCAAGCTTGTACTTCGCCTGTAGCACCAGCCGGCAGGCATTGTCAATCTGCGCTGCGGTAACTTTCCCTTCGTCTAACGACTTTTTCAAGGTTGTTAGAAAGCCTTCACTCACCATATCCATCTCCACGCCGGCCTTAAGCGATAAGGCAGACACCTGCTGGAGGTCTCCCAGACCATGATCGATCAGTTCACTCACCGCAGTATAGTCGGTTACGACAAAACCTTTGAAACCCCATTGGTTACGCAACAGATCCGTCATCAGCCACCTGTTTGCGGTTGCCGGGACGCCATTGATGTCGTTAAAGGAGGTCATCACACTCCCCGCACCGGCGTCAAGCGCGGCTTTATAGGGCGGCAGATATTCATTGTACATCCGGTGCATACTCATGTCTGTGGTGTTGTAATCGCGCCCGGCCTCTGCAGCACCATATAAAGCAAAGTGCTTTACACAAGCCATGATCGTGTTGTATTTCGATAAATCATCTCCCTGGTAGCCTTTAACCATGGCACGGGCAATTTGTGAACCCAGATAGGTGTCCTCTCCATTGCCTTCAGAGATCCTTCCCCAGCGTGGGTCTCTGGAAATATCAACCATTGGGGAAAAGGTCCAGTTCAGACCATCAGCACTCGCTTCGATCGCCGCCACCCTTGCCGTCCTTTCAATCAACGGCAGGTCCCAGCTGCAGGCAAGTGCCAGCGGAATCGGGAAAGTGGTTTTATATCCATGAATGACATCCTGGCCAAAGATCAGTGGGATATGCAAGCGGCTTTGCTTAACGGCAATCTCTTGTGCCTTCCGGATCCGCGCCGGAGTCGTCATGCTGAAGATCCCTCCAACCTGACCCCTTTTGATTTTGCCCTCCACATCAGAGCTCACGGATGATCCGGTGGTCGCTTCACCACCGGTCACCAGGTTCAATTGTCCGATCTTCTCCTCAATGGTCATTTTTGCCATTAAGCCATTGATGTATGTGTCCATTTTCTGGTCTGCTGCCGGCACAGTTTGCTGCTGTGCATGTACGGCAGTGCTGCCGAACAAAGCGGCGGCCAGGAGCAGTGATGTTGTTTTTTTCATTGTATTCAATTTGTTGTGTGTTCGGGATTGTTGCTTTTCAGGTACTGCCTGCCAAATGCGTTGATGTTCTTCTTCATTCTGCTTTAATGATCTTACTGCGGGTAGAAATACCGCTTTCATTCAAAGCTTCAATGCAAAAGTAGTATGTCTTTTCCTTGTCCATTCCCTTAAACCAGTAGTCATTTCCATTGTAAACCATAATGCAGTTGTAAAGTTTGTCAGGTGATGTGCCAATGTAGATGTTATAGGCATAAGCATCGTCGGCAGTTCGCCAGCGGATCCAGGCACTCCTTTTATCTTTTTCCGTCCGCAGAATGAGGAAATCTTCTACTGGCTTTGGCTTGGTGCCTCCGGCATTCCCAAATACCCTTATACCACTGATTGCAAACTTGCCCGTTGGCATATGGACATTTTCCATCCGCACATACCTACCCTTAACGGGGGTTCTCAGCTCAATGTAATCGTGCGGAACGTCAGTTTTATTCGCCGTTTTATCCGCCAGTATTTTCCAGTTCCTGCCGTCTGCAGAATACAGCAGCTTGTACTGGTGATAAATGCCTTGTTGTTTTCCCAAAAATTGTGCATCCTGATCTGCGTAGTTGATCTGAACAGCACGTATGGTAGAGAGCCCACCCAGGTCCGTCTGTATCCACTCTGTTTTGCCACCTGTCGCCGCACTCCAGTATGTGCGGATACTTTCATCAACCGCATTGTTCGCCTGGTAGCCTCCCAGGGTGGAGGATACCGTCACCGGTTTGTTGTAGTTCAGCAGCATCCAGCCGGTAAACTGACTCTTCAGGTGGTCTGCTTTTTTGCTCGGCAGGTAATGTGGGTAGTCGCCGAATGCGGTGTTTGCATACATCACCCCGTCTGAGTCGAAGCCCGTCGGCCACATACCGATACGGCGTTCAAAATTGTTCTTTACCGACACGACTATCGTGGCCACATGCCAATAATTTTTCCAGTTGTCCTGGAAAGTAGCCCCATGGCCCGCACCACGGGCAAAGCCCCCGGGTTTATAGCTGAGGGGTAGCGACTGGTGCTCAAAAGGACCCAGCGGCGTTTTGCCTATGGCGACACCATCTGCATAGCCACTGAATTCGGTCGCCGGCGCACCATACTGCAGATAGTACGTGTTCTTATATTTCGTCATCCATGCGCCTTCCATAAAGGGGTTCAGAAAGGTGTTGTCCAGGTATTCGCCAAAGCGCTGCCAGCCGAAGCGGTCGGGATCCAGCAGCAGGAGCTCCTTCCTGGTGCCAATTGGCACAAATGTTTTGCGGTTCAGCTCAATGCCATATACGGGATACACATTGCTGCTGCCATTGTACATGTAGAGCTTCCCGTCTTCATCTACAAAGTGTGCCGGGTCCCAACCGCCAATCTCAAAATCATGTACCGCTTCTTTCCATACATTTGCCTTCGGGTCCGTGCTCATCCAGATCGGGAAATTGCTCGAGTATGTGGATCCAAAAACAAGCATGGTGTCTCCCTGTATCCATACTGAGGGGGCACACAGGTCGTCATAGACCTTGTGCTCGGGCCGCAAAAAATGCCGGGAGACAAATTTCCAGTTGTACAGGTCACTGCTCCACCAGTATCCCCACTGGTTGGTCGAGAAAAGGTAGTAGTCGCCTTTGTAGTTGACGATCACCGGGTCGGCAGTAGCCCGGTGGCGGCCCTGCTCCGAGAAATTCGGAATGGGGGTATACCCATAATCCAGGTTTATCGGATTACAGTACGTGAGCTGTTTATCCTGGGCAAATCCGGTACAAACAAGCGAGGTCAGGATCAGGAAGATATATGTTTTACTCCACATGTTATTTAGGTATACCCGGACTGCTAAAACCGAGCTTCGCCAGTCCTTTTTGTACGTCAGGATTACTCATGAAGAGCTTCCACAACAGGCCGGTACGGTGATTCTCTATCATTACGATAATTGGACCCTGGTCTATAGCCAGATAGGATTTTGCCACCCAGTTGTGTTCCTCACTGAAAGCATCGGCAAAGCCATATTCCCCCCAGAGTTTATCCCCTTTATCTTCATAAAAGTGCCGCAAAGCCTGCATGGAATATTCAGGGGTATAGGGGAACGCCGACAGTGCTGCAGTTGGCGTAATCACCCCCAGATCTTCTGTAGGAGAATGCGCGGCATAACCCTGCCAGCTGTCACTTGCCGTAAGCCCCCAGCTATTCGGACCATAACCCTTGTAGTGTTTTGGATTCGCTATGCAATAAGCCCTGTTGATCAGCGTATGTGCTTTGTTCTGCTCAAAGTAATCTGCATATTGATCTTTCAGGGCCCGGGGATCAAGCCCCATGAAGGAGTAGTGCGTAAAGAACAAAGGCCCGCCGTACTCAAAGCCCAGCGGTAGCGTGATGTCATAGTATTTCTTCCCGTTGAAAAAGGTGTTGCTGTTTGCCCATCCATTGTCATATACCTTCTTGCTGATCGCTGCCGAAGGGGAGGAGGCCGCCAGCACATAGGTGATCAGGCATTCGTTCCAGCCCTTAATGGCATGGTTCATACTCCAGCCGTTGTTCGGACTCCAGTGCCAGTACAGTTCATTCTGATTCTGCGTAAACCAGTTCCATTCAACGGCTTCCCACATCCACAGGATCTTGTTTCTGATGTCCCGCTCTGTTGCATTGTCTGCGGTATAGTATTGCCTTGCCGTCAGCAATCCCTGGAACAAAAAGGATGTTTCTACCAGGTCTGCACCATCATCCTTCAGGCTGAAGCGAATTACCTTGCCGGTTTCCCCGTTCAGCCAGTGCGGAAAGGCACCATGGAACATGTCTGCTTTCCACAAGAAATCAACAATCTTCTTCGTACGGGTCGCAGCTTGTTCCCTGCTGATGAACTTCCGTTCTGCAGCAACAATTATCGCCATAATGCCGAAGCCGGTTCCGCCCGTGGTCACCACTTCATCACCGTAGTCGAACGACCGGTTGCTGCGTTCACGGGCCATCCCGCTTACCGGATGACCGAAGTCCCAGAAATACCGCAAGGTTTGCCTTTGTACGAGGTCCAGCAGCTGATCGTCACTCAGATTCTTCCTTATCTTCAGTTCCGGAGCAATATGGTCTTTGTTCTTCCCCTGTGCTGCGGCGGTATCCGCAAACAGAGTCTTACAGCATATAAACACAACCAGCAATAATGACGTTCTATAATAATATCTAAAGTCTGACATCGGTTCGGGATTAATAAAGGTTGCCTGTTAAGGGGCAACCTTGTACAGGTCTCATTACTTAATAGCCCGGATTCTGGGTCAGCAACCCTCCGCTGAGATCTATTTCGGTTTGTGGAACAGGCCAAACTTCATTCCGATTCGCTCTCCAGCCGTTGGGTCCGAAAACTTCTGCTGCCCGTCCCTGGCGGATCACATCGAAGTAGCGATCATTTTCCATGGCCAGTTCCACCTGCCGCTCGTGATAGATCGCGGCCCTTAAAGCAGCCTGATCGGTGGTTGTGACATTCGGTAGAATACCGGCATTTGTACCTCTTGCCCGCGCCCGGACGCTATTGAGGGAAGTCAGCGCCTGGCCGGAGTTGCCGAGCTCGTTGGCGGCTTCTGCATTCATAAGCAGGATGTCTGCATACCGGAGTACCCGAATGTTCTGCTGTGCACCTTCGTTAAAACCGGAAACACGCATGCTGAAAGGAACATAGGACTTCTGGTTGTACATGTCGTTGGGTACATTGTTTGGAATAACGTCCCCTTGCGGCGTGGTTTCCCCTTTGAAGATGATCGTTGCGTCACGGCGCGGGTCGTTTGGTTCGAAAGCCTCCACTAAGGCGGGGGTGGGTACATTAAATCCCCAACCGCCTCCCGGAACACCGGCTACACCTTGAACCTGACTGTACTGCGAGTTTGAAGCCCCTGGATTCCCAGGAAGTAGCTCCGCCTGTATTTCAAAAATAGATTCACTGTTGTTCTCATTCTGTGTACGGAAGTTTTTCTCGAAATCCGGAAACAATGAATAGCCCAGTCCCATCACTTCGTTGGTCAGCGAAAATACCTCCTGCCATTTCTTCTGATAGAGGGCAACTTTCGCATGCATGCCGAGGGCAGACCCTTTGGTTGCCCGGCCAAGGTCGTTCGCCGCATACGACGGCGGTAATACGGCCGCCGCTTCCGTCAGGTCTTTCTCGATCTGTGCGTAGATCTGATCTTTAGGTGTTCTTGGAATGTTGTATTCTGTCGCATCGGCCGGCACAGTTAACCGCAAGGGGACATCGCCATACGCCCTGACCAGCCTGAAATAGGAATAGCCACGTACAAATTTTGCTTCTGCCATATAACGGTCCTTCAATGCCTGATCCATGGTAATGGCCCCAATATTGTCCAGCACCTGGTTACACAGGTTGATGTTCTGGTACTGGGCAGTCCAGAAACTCTGCAAGGATCCTTCCGTAGAGGTTACGGTATACGAATCATACAGGAGCAGGAAGGATGCATCACCAGGTGTACTTCCTTTGGCGGCTTCATCCGATCCAAGGCTTTCAATGGCAAGCGCAGCAAAACCGACATTTTCCCAACTTCTCAGATTCGCATAGATGGCATTCACAGCCTTTGTGGCGTCCTCAGGCGTTTTCCAGAACTCTACAGCCGGTTGCTGCCCTTGCGGGTCAACATCCAGGAAGCTCTTTTTGCAGGAGGTTATCGCGACTGCTGCAGAGATTAAAGCCACAGTGCAGTATTTTTGTATATCGTTTTTATAAGTTTTCATATTTGAGCAATTAAAAAGTAACGTTTACGCCAATGTTGTAGGTTGCAAAAAGAGGGTATACATTCACATCCACACCTGCGTTTGTTGGCGTACCGCCAACTTCGGGACTGAAGCCTCTATAGCCGAAGAAGTTCAATGCATTCTGTGCATTGGCGAAAACGCGGAACTTCCGCATCTTCCATTTGGAGATCATCTCTGTTGGCAGAGAATACCCCAGCTGAATATTTCTCAACCTGATGTAAGCACCACTTTCTACGTAAAACGAGTTTGGCAGGTAGTTGGTTGCTCCGCCGAGTTTCGGAGAAGGGTAGCTGTTTGTGGAACCCGGGCCGGTCCACCTGTTTTCGAAGAATTCTTTGGTGAAGTTCTCATTCCCGAAGCGGGCCCCAAGATTTCCATTGTACACATCTACACCGGCCACACCCTGTATATCCACGGTCAGGTCGAAATTCTTGTAGGCAAAATTTGTATTCACACCGTAGCTGTATTTGGGGTTCGGATTGCCAAGTACAATCCGGTCTTTTCCATCAATCTCTCCATCTCCATTCTGATCGACATACCTGAAGTCACCCGCCGTAGTTCCAGCCTGAGGGGATGCGGTTGCCTCTTCATTGGTTTGGAAAACGCCGGCAATTTCATATCCGAAAAAGGCGCCGATGGGACCACCGGCAACGGTTCGTGTGGATAGCGCACCACTGGTCAATCCTGCGCCACCCGCATAGATCGGGTTGGCTCCGGAGGTTACATTCAATACCTTGTTGTTGTTTATGCCCAGGTTACCGCTGATGGTATAGGTTAAGCCGCCGTCGGTTTTATCTGACCAGGTTGCTGATACCTCGAAACCACGGTTGCGGAAGTCGGCCTGATTACCGATCAGCTTGCTGTTCTCTGTTCCGAGGGAACCCAGGATCGGAATATCAAATATCGCCTGCTCCGTTTTCCTGCTGTAATAGTCCAGTTCAACACTCAGACGGTTGGTCAGGAAGCCCATTTCCAGACCAATGTCTGTTCCTGCACTGCGCTCCCAGAATAGCGCCGGCGGTACAATGGTCCGGATGCTTGCACCGGTTGCGGCGATGCCGTTGAAAAAGGCTATCAGATTGGCTCCCTGAGAAACAGTCAGCGTAGTCGGGTTTCTTGGAACTCCCGCATTCCCGACTTTACCCCAGCTTCCACGGAGTTTCAAGTTCGTGAAGATGTTTTGGTTCTTCATGAATTCCTCACTGGAAATCACCCATCCTGCACCTATGGACGGAAAGTAACCCCAAAGATCAGATCCTCCGAAAAATTGCGAGGCCCCATCCGCACGGATGGATGCATTCAACAGATACTTGTTCTTAAAGGAATAATTCGCCCGTCCGAAGTAAGACGCAGCAGTATTTAATGTTCCGGAGTCACCAATGGTTCTGCCGTCTGCGTCACCAAGCGCCAGGTATAAATCGCCCTCACTGCTGAACGGCACATTCTCTGCACGTGCATTCAGCGTATACTCTTTGTAGCGCTGTGCCGTCTGACCGGCCAGAACAGTTAAATTGTGATCACCCCATTTATTGTTGTAGGTTAAGGTATTTTCAATGATCCAGTTTCTGGTCTCTATCCGGTCAATGCCCAGGACACTCACAGTTGCATTTTGTGCCGTCGTGGCAAAATACTTCGGTGTATAGGCGCGTACTTCTTCTTGTTCGAAATCCCCGCCGAAACTGGTTCTAAAAGTAAAGTTCTTCAGAAATTTTAATTCTGCATAGACGTTACCGCTCAGCCGGTAGTGGGTGGTGAAATGGTTGTTAAAATCCAGTGTCGCCTGCGGATTCATATTGCTTCCGTTACCCAGATTAAAATCGTTGGGATCTCCATAGGATCCATCCGGTTTGAATACTGGAACTACCGGCGAAGCGGCGTACAGCCCACGGAATATCGTTGTCGGTACGTCATTGGATTTGCTGTAGGTACCGGTTACGTTGTATCCGATCTTCAAGGGTTCAAAAATCTGGAACTCACTGGAAAGGCGGGAAGTATAGCGTTTGTAGTTGTTGTTCTTAACAATACCATCTTGGTTTAGATAACCGAGTGAGAAATTGTAAGTTGACTTGTCCGTTCCGCCATTCACCGAAAGCTGGTGGTTGGTGATCATTGCATTTCTAAGCGCCACATCGTACCAGTCTGTGCCTTCGCCCAGGTTGGTGTTGGCGAACAATGGAGGCGCTTTCAGCAGGGCATACAACTCGTTTATGGCGGTCGCATACTCCGTTGCATTGGTCATCTCTACCGCATTGGTCACACCCTGAGCACCGACGGTTCCGTTGTAGTTGATCGTTGCATCACCTTTTTTGCCGCGTACAGTCGTAACGAGTACGACGCCATTGGCCGCCCGGATACCGTAGATCGACTGGCTGGATGCATCTTTCAGCACGCTGATGTTTTCAATATCTGCAGGGTTCAGGAAGTTAATGTCATCATACCAGACGCCGTCTACAACATACAGTACGCCGGTATTCCCGTAAATGGTGCCGGTACCACGGATTGTGATCTGAGGAGATGCACCCGGTGTACCATTATTGGTAATGGAAACGCCGGCAACCCGCCCTTGCAGTGCACTGACCGGATTTGGGGAGATCTGCTTAGAGATGTCTTCGCCTTTCACCGAGCTCACGGCTCCAGTAACATCAATTTTCCGTTGCGTACCATAGCCGACAACCACCACCTGCTCCAGCTGCCTGGCACTCGAGGCCATGACCACGTTAATCGTGGTCCGGTTATTTACCGGTATTTCCTGAGGCGTGTAGCCGATATAGGTAAACGTTAGTGTGGCCGTGGGCGGTGCGCTAATGGAATATCGTCCGTTTGCATCTGTCTGGGTGCCCACAGTCGTGCCCTTAATGATGATACTGACCGAGGGTATGGTTGTTTGGTCTCCGGCATCTGAAACGACCCCTGTAACTGTAATATTTTGTGCATAGGCAGCCTGGAGAATAAGCACACACAAAAAAGTTAAAACAGAGAATTTAGTAAAGATTTTTTTCATACGAGCTAGTTTGGTTTGATGTGAGTTAAGGAGCAGTAAGTCGGCAATTGGAAACGGCTTATACCTGTGGTGTCAGGTTGGAATGAGAATAGCATGTAAGGACCCTGAAATTAAATGGAGAGCGCTATTTTTAGAAGAACAAGCGTGGCGGGCGAAAGTTTAAAATAAACAAGAACAGGTAAGATTTCCTGGTTTGTTTAGGTATTTACACCGGGGTCCGTATCAGATTGATCAGGTGTTGTAAGGGCGTTGAAAGGGGGTTGGCAGGTCTTACAACCGAAGGAAGGCCCTACCAACGCCCTAGCGAGGACCTACGAACACCCTACCAAAGCCGGCACACCATTTTTTCCAACTGCGATTATTGGAAAACAAACGGAAGATTTCTTTAACTTAATCGAATGATACTTTGCTATAGAAAACTTCTGTTGATCGTGATCCTGAGTTTTGTCGCTGCACCGGCACTTTTCGCTCAAAATGATTTGAAGCTGTGGTACAATCAACCAGCCTCCAATTGGAATGAAGCACTTCCTATTGGAAATGGCCGATTAGCTGCAATGGTTTTCGGTAATCCTTCGACTGAGCGAATTCAATTGAATGAAGAAACCGTCTGGTCAGGCGAACCCGGAAACAATGTGGTGGAGGGTTTGTATCCTGCAATCTCGGATATGCGTGCACTGGTTTTTCAGGGAAAGTACAAAGAAGCGCAGGATCTCGGGTTGAAAGCGATCCCGCGGGATGCGGCTAAAGACAATAATTATGGAATGAAATACCAGCCGGTAGGGAACTTATCTTTGAGATTTCCGGGTCATGAGCATGTAGAAGCTTACTACCGGGATCTGGATATCGAAAATGCAATTGCCTCTGTTTCCTATCGCATCGGCGGCGTAACCTTCAGGAGGGAGGCTCTGGCTTCGTTTCATGACGATGTAATTGTTGTTCGCCTGACGGCTGATAAAAGTCAACGGATTACCTTCGATGCCGCAATGAACAGTCCGCACAAGAGTTGGGGGGCGGGGCAGTCCGGTCAGATGATTACGGGGAGAGGTGTTTCCGGCAGTGCTGCCAACAAGACCGGGCGGGTTAAATTCAGTACGCTTGTTCAGGTAACCTCAGAAGGCGGACGCACGACCTACGTCAATGACACGTTAAAAGTTGTGGGTGCCAATTCGGCAACGCTCTACATTTCGATGGGAACAAATTTCCTGAACTATAAAAATCTGAGTGCCGACGCCGACGCACGGGCACTTTCTGCGCTGAAAAAGGCCTGCCGCAAAGACTATAAAGAATTAAGGGCGGATCACATTAAGGGATACCGGAAATATTTCGACCGGATGTCTTTTCAGCTCGCAACCGCCGGGCCGGTAAATAAACCAACAGATCAGCGCATCAGCGAATTCGCTGCGGGGAACGACCTGGGTTTGGTGAACCTCTATTTCCAGTTTGGCCGCTACTTGCTGATCTCGAGTTCCACACCAGGTTCGCAGCCGGCGAACCTCCAGGGTAAATGGAACGACAAGATCAATCCGCCCTGGGACAGTAAGTATACGATAAACATCAATACGGAGATGAACTACTGGCCGGCAGAGGTGACGAATCTTACAGAAATGCATCAGCCCTTATTTTCGATGATAAAGGATTTGTCGGAAACGGGCAAAGAAAGTGCGCGTAAAATGTATCATGCCCGTGGCTGGATGGCCCACCACAATACAGATCTATGGCGAATTACCGGCCCGGTAGACGGCGCTTTCTTCGGCATGTGGCCGATGGGTGGCGCCTGGTTAAGTCAGCACCTTTGGCAGCACTTTCTGTATACAGGTGACAAGGCGTTTTTACAGACCTATTATCCGGTGTTAAAAGGGGCTGCCCTGTTCTATAAAGACGTGCTTCAGGAAGAATCTGTGCACAAATGGCTGGTTGTTGCACCTTCCATGTCTCCGGAAAATACACACCAGCCGGATGTCTCCATGACTGCAGGGACAACGATGGACAATCAGCTTGTATTCGATGTACTGAGCAATGCCATCCGGGCGACCAGGTTCCTGAAGGCCGATACCAAATGGGCTGATTCACTTGAAGCCATCCGGTCCCGCATTCCGCCAATGCAAATCGGTCAGCATGGGCAGCTGCAGGAGTGGCTGCAGGATCTGGATAGTCCGGAGGACAAGCATCGCCACATCTCCCATCTGTATGGCTTGTACCCAAGCAACCAGATTTCTCCATTCTCCAATCCGGAACTATTTGCGGCAGCACGGACATCATTGATTTTTCGCGGAGACAAATCCACGGGCTGGTCCATGGGATGGAAGGTAAACTGGTGGGCGAGGTTGCTGGATGGAAACAGGGCTTTCAAGCTGATCAAAGACCAGCTGAGCCCGGCACCTGTTGCCAACTCCGGACAGGATGGTGGTACCTATCCCAATTTATTTGATGCGCATCCTCCTTTTCAGATCGATGGGAATTTCGGATGCACAGCCGGTATTGCGGAGATGCTGCTGCAGAGCCATGACGGTGCCGTGCATCTTTTGCCTGCGCTTCCTGATGCCTGGAAAAGCGGGACTGTAAAAGGGCTGGTGGCGCGCGGCGGGTTTGTGGTCGACTTAGAATGGAGGGATTCTAAAATAACGAAGCTTGTGGTTAAATCCACTGTGGGAGGGAATTGCCGCCTTAGGCTGGCAAACGGATTAACATCAGGCGCAGGGGCATCCCTACGCACAGCATCCGGGGAGAATCCGAATCCGCTTTATCAGTTAGCAACAATTAAGCAGCCGCTGGTTTCCGGCAAGGCTGCACTTTCGCCATTGCCGGTAGACGAAGGAATTTTGTATGACCTGGATACGAAAGCAGGAGGGACCTACGTGCTTGTCGCCAGGTGATCCAGCTATCCGCGCAGAAGCCCCCGCTTATGCTGGAGTGCTTCTGCGGTGGCGTTTATTTTTTCTGGTGTGAGAACAACCAGGGCAGAAGCTCAGGCTCGGCAAATGCATGGTCCCAGCTGTTGTGCCCGTCTTCGGCATACATGGTGTACTTCACCTCTTTGCCGATTATCTTCAACTGATCTGCAATGTCTTTGGAATGCTGCGGATTTACGACATTGTCTTTACCACCGTGGAAGATCCAGAGCGGCACTTTCTTATACTTGTTCACATTGGAAATGTGATCTCCACCACAGATGGCGAAGGCAGCAGCGAACAATTTAGGCTTTCTTCGCAGCAGTTCATAGGTGCCCATGCCGCCCATAGAGAGGCCACCCACGTACACCTGGTTTTTATTTACATAGGGTTTTTCCAGGAAGTTGTCGATCATACGAAGCAGCGAATGCATGGCCTTTGTGGGCTTGCCGCCTTTCTGAAATACAAATTCCCGTTTGCCGGTACTGTCAATGTTGAAGTCCGTATTTGACCAATAAGAATCTTGACTGCATTGTGGGAAAACAACAATAGAAGGGAAATCCCGGCGCACGGCAGGCTTTAAAAACAACTTTCCACCATGCAACAATTGTGCCTCATTGTCGTTACCACGTTCTCCGCTTCCATGAAGCACAAAGACAATCGGATATTCGCGGCCCGGGTTGAAGTTCTCCGGAAACAGAACCCGGTAGTTTATGCTGTCTTTACCCTTGATGAAACTTCCTTTGGTGTATTCGGTAAGTTGTTGAGCATTGGTGTTAAATGCGATGCTGAGCATCGCCAGGACTACGGCAAGTAAGGATTTCATTTATTTAATTAAGTACGGTTTAAGTTCTCTTTCCCAAATGGCATAACCGTTTGGCTTTAAATGCAGCATGTCTGATTCAAAAAGTTCCGGTTGTGTTTTCCCTTTAGCGTCCAGCATCCTGGTGTTTACATCCACGTAGGCGGTGTGCGTTACGGTAGATAAGTACTGCTTGATCAGCTGGTTTGCTTTGAGGATAATGGAGGTGTATTGTGCCCTGGAAGGCGACTGTTTGATGGACAGGAATACAATAGGCACATATGGAAGATCTGCCCTTATTTTTTCTACCAGGTGCTTCAAACGGTTAAGTGTTTCCGTTGCACTTACCGTTCCGGTGGCAATATCGTTTTCGCCACTGTAAATGACCACCTGGCGCGGGGTATATGGCGTGACCAGATCGCCCACATAATCTATGGCCTGGGCCAAAGTGGAGCCGCCAAAACCACGATTGATGACACCATATTCCTTAAATGTAGTTTCTGCATCTGTCCACTTGCGGATGGAGGAACTTCCCAGAAAGACAATGCCATGCTTTTCCGGCATGCTGATGCTGTCTTTACGTTTGAAGGCCTGGATTTCATTCCAGAAAGGACGCGATTCCTGGGCAAAGGCTGCCCCGGAAAAGTACCCGGACAGGATACAGATTAAGGATAATTTAAGAAATATGCTTCGTTTCATACTGTGTGCTATTGAACGTAACGAAGGTAATTATTTCATTGGAACTTTAACTTGCTGTGGAACTTTTACATAGTATCCGGTACCATCGTAAGGGCGTCTGCGGGGGTTGGTTACGCAAGCTTCCGAGCAGCAGCCCAACAACTTTTTTCCACATTCATCGCACTGCGTAATGTGCTCATTGCACTCCGGGTTGGCACAGTTGATCATCTTTGGGCTAACTGTTCCGCAGTTGTAGCACATGGATACAACGGTCGGATTTACCTTGTTTACATCCACGGCAATACGGTTGTCGAACACGTAACATTTACCCTCGAAATCTTCTCCGCCGGCATCCTTGCCGTACTTAATGATGCCTCCGTGTAACTGATACACATCATTGAAGCCATGGTGAAGCAGTAAGGCGGAAGCCTTTTCGCATTTGATTCCCCCAGTGCAATACGTAAGGATCTTTTTGTCCTTATACTGCGCGAGTTCATTGATTTTCTCCGGAAAATCGCGGAAATTCTCAATGTCCAGGGTTACGGCATTTTTAAATCGTCCGAGATTATGCTCATAGTTAGAGCGCACGTCAAGAACGATGACGTCGTCATCATGAATCATTTTCTGGAACTCCTTTGGTTCCAGGTGTTTTCCGGTTTGCTTGTTCGGGTTGATGATGTTGGGATCTCTCAACCCGGAGTGCACAATCTCCGCCTTATAGCGGCAGTGCATCTTGATGAAAGAGGGTTCTTCAACATCGTCGATCTTGAACTCTGTTTTTGCAAAGCGTTCATCGGCGTGAATCGCAGCCATATAGGCCGTACAGGACTCTTTTGTGCCGGAGACGGTACCATTTAAACCCTCATCGGCAACAATAATGCGACCCGTTAGGTTTAACGATTTACAAAAAGCAAGGTGATCTGTGGCAAATTGTTCTGCCTCTGCTATGGGAGAATAGCAATAATAAAGTAAAGTCTGATAAGATGTCATAAGCATTGATACCGCTGCAAACGGCGTTTAATGTCGCAAAAGTACAAAAAAACTACGTCGGGTGCAAAGATAATGGTGTCGTTTTGTACAGCCCCTTAGAAGCCGTAGGAGATCCGGAACCCCTGCTGCACCTTCTTATTGCCATCATAAGCATAGCCGTAAGTGACACGGAAGATCAGGCGCTGGAGCCCGAAGTAGAACTCTTTGTAGTTCTTCTTATCGGGCTGCGTCAGGTAATTTGCACCCACAACCTCCTCCAGCTTCAGTTTGCGGAGTAGTGGGATCTTGTTGGTAATTAAACCCGCAAAGTTCTGCTCAAAGTGCGCTTCCACATACTGCCTGTTGGTACTGTAGGCATAAAAATCCAGGAACATAAACCGTCGGAGTTCCGGAAGGGCTGTTAAGGAGTTGTTGCCCAGAAATTGCTTGCTGTCCGGATAGTATACGGTTTTGTTGTTCAGGAATTTCCCAGCACTCAGCATGAAGGAAGAATAGCCAAACAGTCCCTCCGGAATATGTTCCTGAGCGATCTCCAGGCTAAGGAGGTCATAATCCACATCGCTGCCAAGGGCGCCCTTAATGCCCTTTCTATAGTATAGCTGTAATGTTGGGAGGACCGGGTCCTGATAGAACTTTCCTTCTGGGCGGGTGATGTACTTCCGGCCCAAATCATATGTTAACGTGGCGTTCGCTGTTAAAGCGGTATAATTCGGAAATAACCGGATTTCCGCCTCCGGACGCAGTGGGTTATTGGAGGTAAACTCACGGTCATCCCGCTCTACAAACTTAAAATCCGAATGGTTGCGCAGGTTGTGGTTACTTGAATATTCTAAGCCTACATTGGCCTGTAATCCGGTGGTCAGCTCTCTTGACGTTCCTGCACTGATGAATTTCTTGCGGAAGAACTTCGGATAATTGCGTTCGAAAAAAAGAGAGTTTAAAGAGTTGGACAACAAGGACATCGTCCCGAACCGGTTGAGGTCGTACATTCCAGAGCCAAAGCTCAGGGATACGTCCGCGCGTTTGGCGGGATCATAGATGTAGTTGCTGTGAACGTTTGCCGAGAAGACGTTATTCGCAAAGCCGTAGCGGAGCTCCGGCCGGATGGTATAGGACTTATAGTCCGGTAGTTCCTTTAAAAAAGTGACCCCGTAATTGATGCCGAAGCCCTCGACGGTATTGTAGAATACGGATTTCATTACCGGATCCAGCTTCAGATAGCGTTGGTTGTAACGATCATTGATCGTATAACTGGAAAGCAATAGTTTACCTACGGTGAAGTTGTTGCTTACCTTTTCTACAGAATCCAGGTATGCTTTGGACAGTTTGCGCCTGGCAATGCTGTCTTTGCGGATATAATCTGCACGCTCTTCCGTTGTTAAGGGAATTGGCCGGTTGTTCTCCCAATACACAGAGTCTTTTTTATTTACCGTAGGCGGCACGTTAAGCAGCTCGCCTTTGAAAAAACCCTTCGGAAAATTCGGGTGGAGATTGTAGTTGTTGTAAACACCGAGGTAGTACCCTTCGAACTTAAATCCGAATACATCTCCGTTGAACTCAAAGTTTATATTGGATGGCATGTAGGTATTCTCCACTTTCATAAACTGCTGTTTGATATTCAGCGTATCTACCAGATTAATTCCGGTCTGCTTGGTGAGGTACAACTCAGTACCCAGGATCCGCCAGCTGTCATCTGAAATGTATATGATTCCACGGAACACGGGGTCGTGCTCCCGGCGTGGAATGACCTGAATCTTGTTGATTGTTTCGCCCTGGTAGCGGGAGATGCCCAGTAGTTTGTATTCGTAGTAAAAAAAGGCATTTTCTGCAACAGGAGAGACGAAGCCGCGGGAGCTAAGTACATTCTCCAGGACGAGATTGTTGTAGAAATTGATGTTCAGGTCTGAGGCTTTATTAAAGCTGAAGGCATTGTTCCTCCCGGCAACCTTTGAGGATACCATGACCTCATGAATTTTATCCGGACGGTGGTAGTTGTAGTTGGACTGGGATTCAGAAAGGTACAAGATCCCTTTGCGGTTGGTGTCCAGGTCCAGTGTTTTCTGGATGTCCCGCCCGAAGAACTTCTTGGGCGCGCCGACGAGCTTTTGAAGGCCTTTGATGTATACCGAGCAGCTGAATTCCTTGACTTCGACCAGGTGACGCTTCCTGTTCCGGATCGTGTTGCGCATGATGGCATATGCAGGGTCCTTCGAGCTTGCGGAGATGGTGACACCCTCTAGTGTATAGGCTTCCGGTGTCATGACGACGTTAACAACAGACCCGGTTTCCATAGTTGCCGTCCGTTCCACTGGCTTATATCCAATGGCTTTGAAGACGAGTGTAACAGGGCCGGTGCTAACCTTCAGTGTATATGCACCGTCTATGTTTGCGGAGGTCCCTTTGGTTGAACCTTTAACGTAAACAGAAGCGAAGGACACGGGTGCTCCGAGGGTATCGTGGACTGTTCCGGAAATTTCTACCTCCTGTGCAAACAAACCACTGCAAGAGACAGACATAAGGAAAAGTGCCAGAAATATGATCTTCATTCGTATATTTTTTTTGCGGTTATGGAGTAGTCAGGCGCTTAAAAAGATTGCTTTTTCGAATTTGTAAGCGGATGATGAGCCATAAATAGAATATCGTTCTGCTGGCTGTTTGCCTGTGGCGTAACAGCAAGATTGATGTGAATGTTTGCGTTGTGTGTTCAAATTAGATGTAGGTAAAGCGTATTATTTCTAACTTTGAACGATCAATATAGACAATTATGTATAAAACATTGCAACCGGCGCTTCAACAGGAGTTAGAGCAAATTGAAAAAGACGGACTATATAAAAGGGAACGGATTATTGTTACCCCACAAGGGGCTGATATAAAAGTAAGTACCGGACAAGAGGTGGTAAACTTCTGCGCGAACAATTATCTTGGACTAGCTTCCGATCCAAGGGTAATTGAAGCCTCTAAGCAGGCGGTTGAGAAATATGGGTATGGGATGGCTTCGGTGCGGTTTATCTGCGGTACGCAAAATGTACATAAAGAGCTTGAAGATAAACTATCGAAATTCCTTGGAATGGAAGATACGATCCTTTATGCGGCAGCATTCGATGCCAATGGTGGGGTATTTGAGCCTTTATTTAACGACCAGGATGCCATTATATCAGATGAGCTGAATCACGCCTCGATTATCGACGGTGTACGTTTGTGTAAAGCAAAGCGCTTCCGCTACAAGCACAGTGACATGGCCGACCTGGAGGAGCAACTGAAACAGGCATCAGACAGCAGGCACCGGATCATCGTTACAGACGGGGCATTCTCTATGGACGGCACCATCGCCCAGCTGGATAAGATCTGCGACCTTGCAGATAAGTATGAAGCCCTGGTTATGGTGGATGATTCGCACTGCACGGGTTTTATGGGGAAAACGGGCCGTGGCACACACGAGCACTGGAATGTAATGAACCGGGTGGATATCATTACCGGCACGCTGGGTAAGGCGCTGGGTGGTGCTTCGGGTGGCTTTACTGCAGGGCGGAAGGAGATCATCGACATGTTACGTCAGCGGTCAAGGCCCTATTTGTTTTCGAATACGCTTGCGCCTTCGATCGCCGGAGCGTCCGTGGCTGTGCTGGATCTGCTGAGTGAGACCACTGCGCTTCGGGACAAGCTGGAAAGCAACACCATGTATTTCCGTGAAAAAATGACTGAAGCGGGCTTTGACATTAAGGAAGGCGTACATCCGATAGTACCGGTGATGTTGTATGATGCAAAACTTGCGCAGGAATTTGCGGCAAAAATGCTGGACGAAGGCATCTATGTTATTGGATTCTACTACCCTGTTGTTCCAAAAGGAAAGGCCAGGATCCGCGTACAGCTATCCGCCGCGCATGAGCAGCATCACCTGGATAAAGCCATCGCTGCCTTTACAAAGATCGGTAAGGCCCTTGGCGTGATTTAAGTTATTACTGAATTAGGTGTATATTTGCAGGTATGTTACAAGAGAAGATAACAGAATTAACGGCTGAAATCAATGCCTTTCAAACAGAAAGTGCACAGGAACTCGAACAATTCAGAATTAAATTCCTCGGCACAAAGGGGATTATAAAAGATATATTCGACGAATTTAAGGCGGTTTCTCCAGAGGAAAAAAGAACACTGGGGAAGGTTTTGAATCAGTTCAAACAACTGGCGGAAGCCAAATACCAAACCCTAAAGGAAGCGACTGCTGCGGAGGAAACCAGCACAAATGCGGATCTCGATTTAACACTTCCGGGAGAAGGATTTGAGATTGGCACACGCCATCCTTTGGCGTTGGTCCGGAGAGAGATTGTAGAGATTTTTAACAAGCTGGGCTTTGTTGTTGCCGAAGGGCCGGAGATTGAGGACGACTGGCACAACTTCTCTGCCTTGAACTTTCCGGAGGAGCATCCCGCACGCGATATGCAGGATACTTTTTTCATTAAAAAGGGAGGCGAGCAGGGAGACATCGCTTTGCGTACCCATACTTCATCTGTACAGGTGCGGATGATGGAGCAGGGTAAACCGCCTTTCCGGGCGATCATGCCTGGACGGGTGTACCGCAATGAAGCCATCTCTGCGCGGGCACATTGTTTCTTCCACCAGGTAGAAGGGTTGTATGTAGATGAGAAAGTCTCTTTTGCAGACTTAAAACAGACGCTTTTCTATTTCGTTCAGGAGTTGTACGGCGAAGGTACGCAGGTGCGTTTCCGTCCATCATATTTCCCGTTCACAGAACCATCAGCAGAAATGGATATTTCCTGTACCATCTGTAAAGGTGCTGGCTGCCAGTTGTGTAAATATAGTGGTTGGGTGGAGATTCTCGGCTGCGGGATGGTGGATCCGAATGTATTGGAAAACTGTGGCATAGACAGCAGCAAGTATTCGGGTTTTGCATTCGGTATGGGTATCGAGCGCATCGCAAATCTGAAGTTTGTGATCAAAGACCTTCGGTTGTTCTCAGAGAATGATGTACGGTTTTTAAAGCAGTTTAAAAGTGCCCTAATCTAAGAATGAGCAGGGTTGCAGGTTTACTTAGTATTTTGCTTCTTTGTATTGGCTGCAATAAAGGTGAAGCCTATATATCCGAAGTTCCGGTAAATTATACCGTAGACCTCACCACCTTTAGCCTCAAAGCCGAAAATGGCGTGTTAACCGTGCCGAACGCAGGCGTCGCAGGCCTGCTGATTGTAAAGACTGCCGTCGGTTATCGTGCATACGACCGCTGCAGCCCGGTGAATCCGCAGGAAATGTGTAAAGTTACTGCAGATGAAGGCGGTATTACCGTGACTGACCCCTGTACCGGGGCAAAGTGGCTGCTTTATGATGGAAGTCCGCAGAAAGCGCCTGCAGTTCGCAATTTAAAATCTTATACGCTTCGCATACAGGGGAGTCAAATTATACAGGTCACTAACTAAATGGAACCAGAAAAGATCAAAGAAAGCATTATTAGGGCCGCTAAAGAACTATTTAGAAAATATGGCTATCATAAAACCAGCGTAAACGAGATTGCCAAGAAAGCGCGTATTGCAAAGGCGACCATATATAAATATTTTGAAAGTAAGGAACAGATTCTTGATGCTATATTGATGGATTACCTGGATATGAACCTCCGGGAGATCCTGAAGAATAAAGCCCAGTTTGCAAATGAAGAAGAGCATCTGAAGGCGCTGGTGATGAAAACCTGCCGGCTGACCTACACGGTGTGCAATGAATTTATCGGGTGGGATTTTGTGCGGGAGAACGCAAACTCACAGGAATTCTTAAAGCATTTGTCTGACCAGCTGGAATCATTACTCCTTTCAGCCTACCTGGAACTTGATCACTTCAAAAACAACCCATCCAGAAAAGAAGGATTGGCATTCTTGCTTAAGGCAAGTAAGAGCATTGTGTTCTCCTTCGCCTTCACTTCTGTAAGCGATTCCGATGTGCGTAAAAACTTTGTCAGTTTTCAAAAGGACCTGTTGCCTTTTCTGGTAAAAGCAGCTTTATAGCCCCGCGATAAACGATTTTTCCCTCCTTAATCTTGCTTTTTTGCCTGGCAGAAACTTAAATGGACTGATTTGGTTTTGGGTATAGAATGATATATATTTGAAATATGTCATCAAGTCTCATGAGCAAAGAGGTTTTAGAATTTTCAGTGATGGTTGATGAGAAATTTGATATGAACTTTAACCTGGCCCCTGGATTTCTGGGCTTTATCTTTGGGATATTTGCACGGTAAAGACTAATCATATCGATTTCCTTCCCAGGGAGCACTTTTCAGTGTGACTGCATTTGTATTGTCTTAAAAACCTGATGCAGGTCCATAAACTTTCCTTAAATTTGCGGCAATGAGCAGAAACAGAAAAGCTGGAACGGTGACGATCCTTCCCAACTTACATATTGTAGACATAGCGGAAGAAGGCAAGGGAGTAGCAAAGGCAGATGAGCTGGTGGTATTTGTAGACAAGGCAGTGCCGGGTGACGTTGTAGACGTAAAACTTGTTAAAAAGAAGAAGAATTTTGCTGAGGGTGTAATTGACACTCTGCATACCAGCTCCGCGCTTAGAACAGATCCATTTTGTCAGCATTTTGGAACCTGCGGCGGGTGTAAGTGGCAGCATATGCAATATGACGCCCAGTTGCAATTCAAGTATAAGAGTGTTGAGGCCGCCTTACAGCGCCTGGCAAAAATTGATACTTCCTCTATGGAACCTATTCTGGGTTCTGCAGAAAATAAATACTACAGGAATAAGCTTGAGTATACGTTCTCAAACAAGCGCTGGTTGAACCAGCAGGACATGGAAGACCGTGATGATCTGGAGATGAATGCATTGGGATTTCACGTTCCTTCGCGCTTTGATAAGATCCTGGATATACAGCATTGTTATTTACAGGCGGAGCCTTCGAATACTTTACGGAACCAGGTAAGAAGCTACGCTTTACGCATGGGTTTGAGTTTTTATGATTTAAGGAATCATGAGGGCAACCTGCGCAACCTGATCATCCGTACCTCCTCAACAGGTGAAGTGATGGTGTGTGTTGTGTTTGCCTATGTTGAACAGGTACAGGTTGATGGACTGATGGCTTACATCAGTCAGGAATTCCCCCAGATTACATCATTGCTGTACATCATCAACCAAAAGAAAAACGATACGATATTTGACCAGGACGTGATTACGTATGCCGGCCGGGATTACATTTTTGAAGAGATGAATGGCCTTAAGTTTAAAATTGGTGTGAAATCTTTCTATCAGACGAATTCTGCACAGGCATACGAATTGTACAAGATCACGCAGGAATTTGCAGGCTTTAGGGGTGATGAACTTGTATACGACCTGTATACCGGTGCCGGCACCATTGCCAACTTCGTTGCTGCGGGCGTTAAGCAGGTGGTGGGGATCGAATATGTACCTACGGCCATTGAGGATGCCAGGTTTAACTCCTCGCTGAACGGCATTGAAAACACGTTGTTTTATGCCGGCGATATGAAAGATATCTTGACTGCTCCTTTTATTGCAGAGCATGGTAAGCCTGATGTGGTGATTACCGATCCGCCGCGTGCGGGTATGCATGCTGATGTTGTGGAACGCTTGCTGGAAATGGAAGCGGAGAAAATTGTTTATGTGAGCTGCAATGCCGCTACGCAGGCAAGAGACCTGGCCTTATTGGTTGAAAAATATGAGGTTGCGAGAATTAAGCCTGTAGATATGTTCCCGCACACACAGCATGTGGAGAATGTAGTTTTACTTAAGTTAAGATCAGATTTATAATGGATATACAAGATCTACTACCTCAGGAACAACCTGAAGCTGAAAAAAGCAAAAAAGAAAGTCCGCTGGTTAGTTTAGAAAAAGACCTAGAATTGTATTCGGACTCCATTAAGGAGGTGGCTATAGACATCATGTTGGAGGGTATCTCTACACATCCGATATTTATTGCCCACCAGCATGTGGTAAGTATTGGAGAGCTGATCTTGAACCGTGATGAGCTGAATACGAACTGGAGCATACAAGCATCCACTTTAGAAGAATTTGTGGAGAAAGGGATCATCAATCGGGAGAAGAAGCCTTTGTTTCTTAAAAGCTATAAAAAGCCGGAAGATTTCATGTGTGTGTTTGTCATTGTTCCGGAAGGCGCGAATTTTATTTACTATCCGTACAGGACAAAAAATAAATAAAGATCCCTGTAGGGACATCCATCCTGTACAGGGATAACTAACTAAAAACTAATATTTAGATGTGCCTTCGGTGGCTCAGTCTATTCTGGTTACGCTGCCGCTTCTGGAGGAGGAAGTTTTCTGGTAACTTGCATTACCTTTGAACTGGACATCACTTCCTCCGCTGGCATCAGCCTGAAGGGCTTTGTTCACGAAGACATTGGCATCGGAACCGCCACTGGCGCTGACCTTCGCATAATCGACATTGAAGCCAAGTGCGTCCACATCGCTGCCGCCGCTGGTATGGAGTGCCATGTTGGTTGCTTTTCCTTTAAGATCGACATCCGATCCTCCGCTGGAATGAATCTCAATGTCCTTGCAGACCACATCCATCTTTAAATCGGATCCGCCGGATGCATTCAGTGTAAGGCGGTTTGTTTTTAGGGTGTTTTGTGTGAATACATCGCTTCCGCCACTTGCGGATACCTCCTCGAGATTTTTGTAGGACAGATACACTTTAAGGGTTTTGTTATTGAACATGTTTCTCCAGCTGAAGTTATCTTTAAACCGGATCCGGATGGATTCACCCTCTTTTTGAATAACAACCTGGTCCAGGAGTTCTTTATTGCCAACAAGCCTGGCCGTTTCACCGCTGCCCTGGCTAAGGTATAGGTCGATCCCACTGGATACAGTAACTCTATTGAAGTTGCTGACGGGAATTGTTTTTGTACTCTGTGCAAAGACGGCAGCTGATCCTAATGTGGTACATAGAAGTACTGCCGCTGCCTGTATAAGCAGTCTTTTCATCATTTTAAGATTGGTTCTGTTATTTAGACGCAGCATACCCACAAAACGTTGCACAAAAAAGAAAATATTTTTCTGATATTTGAATTACCTCTGAAAAGGGCCTTTTCACAGGCTAAACTGATAACAATGGCAGATTCTCAATTACTTATTCTCGATAAAAAGCAGATTCAACAAAAAATAAACCGGATCGCCTATCAGATCCTGGAGGACAACCTGCAGGAGAAAGAAGTTGTGCTTGCCGGAATATGGGACAGGGGGTACAAACTTGCCATTCGCCTGAAAGCGGTACTGGAAGATATCTCTGCATTAAAGGTTACATTGTTGCGCATTGACCTGGAAAAGCAAAACAGTAAGCTCGTGGCAAGTACGGATCTGGATGATAGCAAATGGAAGAATAAAGTTATCATTCTCGTAGATGATGTGCTGAATAGCGGGAAAACACTTGCTTATGGGCTCGGCGTTTTCCTGAATACGCCGCATAAAAAAATCCGTACCGTAGTGTTGGTAGACCGTAGCCATAAGATATTCCCAATTGCGACAGACTATGTGGGACTGAAGATGGCCACCGTGCTGAAGGAGCACGTAGATGTGGTTATGGATGTACCTGGCGCAGAAGACTGTGTTTACCTGAGCTGATATGGTTATCTTTACCTATTTCGTGCTCTTTTTTCTTGTAATAAGGTTTTCTGTAACGCTGTTCAACTTTCTCTCCAATCCAAAGCTCCCTTCTTTTAGCCCCGCGCTTACCGACTACATTTCCATTGTTATAACCGTAAAGAACGGAGAAAGTAATTTGTTGAACCTGCTGCAGTCCATCATCGCGCAGGAATATCGGAATGTGGAAGTCATCATCTATCATTCTGCTTTGGATAGCAGCGACGTGAAGCTTGTAGAAGCAGTATGTGAAAAAGATGCTCGTTTTAGATTAAAGAGGGGGCTTCCGGGCGATTATTCCTGGGTTTCAAAAGAAATTAAGGGTGACTATCTGTTGTTCCTGGATTCGAATACCTCCATACAAAAACGCTTTTTGAACAGCCTGATCTACCGGCTGAAAGTGTTTAACATTGCCGCCCTGAGCATTGTCCCAAATCAGGTTTTTGAAAGCTTTCTGCAGAATCTGGTCCTGCCACTAAGTGATTTTGTATTGTTGAACATGGTACCGTTGCGACTGATCAAGTTATTGGGGAGCCCCGCGTTTGTGACGGTCAATAACAGCTGCTGTCTGTTCGTAGATGCCAGGCTTTACAAACAGCATCATTGGCAGAAAAAAGTCGACAGCAGCAAAGGGACTTCTGATTTATTGAAAATTGTGAAGCAGGATCATTTAAAAGCTGAAGTTCTGCTGGCAAATAAGCTCATCTATCAGGTTTCCAAGATCAGCCGTTCTGAACTTTTCCAGACGGCAACGGAAACATTCCGGCTTAACTTCGGTAATATGCTCATTGAGTTTATCTACCTTGTTCTCGTCGTTTTGGGTCCTTTAATTGTGATGATCGGTTTTGATTTCTACATTATCGTCATGCCGCTCGGACTTATTTTCCTGAGCCGGGTCATGATCTCATTTATGACCGGTCAAAGCCCGGTTTTGAACATATTGTTGCATCCTTTGCAGATGCTTATGATGCTGGTTCTTTTTGTCAAAGGTGTTCAGACACATTTATTGACAGGCATCAAACAGAACAACGCCTGATTTGAATGCAATTTATGTAAATTTGCAGCTTAATCCTTTGATGGGTAGCCATTGGAGGCGGCCGATGGCAGTTGGTGAAAACATTATGACTGCGCGATGGTCTTAACAACAATATATACTGATGAAATATAATTTAGCTGTAAACATAGATAAAGCATCCGGATTTTGTTTCGGTGTTGTTTATGCCATTGATATGGCTGAAGAAATACTTGATCAGGATGATTATCTGTATTGTCTTGGTGATATTGTACACAACGACGAAGAGGTAAAGCGGCTGACAGCCAAGGGACTTAGGATTATTGATCATGATCAGCTGCAGTTGCTTCGGAATGAGAAAGTGCTGATCCGCGCACACGGTGAAGCGCCTTCAACTTACCAGCTGGCGCTGGAAAATCAGTTGACGCTGATCGATGCATCCTGCCCGGTGGTACTGAAGCTTCAAAATCGGATTAAGAACTCTTACGACGAGAAGGAGCAGATCCTGATCTTCGGAAAACACGGACATGCAGAGGTTGTCGGCCTGGAGGGCCAAACCAATGGTGAGGCAATTGTTTTCCAGGATCTCGCTGAGCTGGATGGTATGGAATTGCCTTCAAGGTTTACCCTGTACAGCCAAACGACAAAAAGCACAGAGAAGTTTTATGCCATTAAGGATGAACTGATCGGCCGCGGCTATGAAGTTAAAGCAAACGACACCATATGCAGACAGGTATCGAATCGCTATGAAGATATGGAGAAATTTGTGCAGCATTACGATAAGATTGTGTTTGTTTCCGGAAAGAAATCTTCGAACGGCAAAGTGTTGTTTGACGTTTGCAAGCGGTTCAATCCAAATTCATTCTTCATTTCGAACTATGATGAGCTTGACCTTTCCTGGTTCAGTCCGAATGACAAGGTTGGAATCTGCGGCGCTACGTCGACACCAATGTGGCTGATGGAACAGGTGAAACTTAAATTACTTGAATTTTAAAATAACAGAATCAACGGACCTGCCGCAGGCTGCGTCTGACTATAAGTATGGGAAAAAAGGGTGTTTTGCTTGTGAATTTAGGGACTCCGGATAGCCCTGAGGTTCCGGATGTACGTAGGTATCTAGATGAATTTTTAATGGATGAGCGGGTGATTGACATACCTGCTTTCAATCGGACATTACTGGTGAAGGGGATCATTGTTCCCTTCAGGAGTCCGAAAACAGCAAAACTGTACAAGGAAATATGGGATGAAAACGGTTCCCCATTGCTGTACTTCAGTGAAGTGCAGCTGGCGCTGGTTAAGGAGCAGCTTGGAGCGGATTACCACGTGGAGCTGGCCATGCGCTACCAGAATCCGTCTATTGGTTCGGCGCTGGCGAAAATGAAGGCTGCGCAGCTGGAGAGCATCTGCGTAATTCCCCTGTTTCCACAATATGCATCAGCGAGTACCGGATCCGTGATCCAAAAGGTGATGGAAATTGTGGGCAAATGGCCGACAGTTCCACCCATTACCTTTGTAAATTCTTTCCACAACAACAAGCTGATGATTGAAGCTTTTGCCGATAATGCAAAGAAGTATGATCCGGATAGCTATGATCAGATATTATTCAGCTTTCACGGTCTTCCGGAGCGACAGTTGATTAAATGTGATGATTCAGGTAAACACTGCTTGAAAACGGCAGATTGCTGCAGTAAGCTGACCGACGTGAACAAGTACTGCTATTCTGCCCAGTGCCATGATACCGCCCGGTTGATCGCTGCGGAATTAAACATTCCGCGAGAAAGATACTCTGTATGCTTCCAATCGAGGCTGGGTAAAGAGCCTTGGGTTCAGCCTTACACCACCGACACCTTAAAAGACCTGGCAGCAAGGGGTAAGAAGCGGCTCCTCGTATTTTGCCCTGCGTTTGTAGCAGATTGCCTGGAAACTTTATATGAGGTTACGGTTGAATATGGCGATGAATTCAGAGCCCTTGGCGGTGAAGAAGTTCAGCTTGTTTCCAGCTTGAATGAACATCCTAAGTTTATCCAGGCGGTTGTCGACATGGTGAAAAACTAACTTAGATACCTTTCTATTTCCTGGAATATGGCTGCTGTTGCGCCTTTTTGGCGCAGCACGTAGTCTTTGGCGAGCTTTCCGGCGGCGGGATTATTCTTCAACTTCTGAAAACCTTTATCCAACTCCTCCTGATTTTGAACCGAAACGGCGGCGCCGAGTTCCAGCAGATCTTTGGCTTCCTGAAACTTATGATAGTTCGGGCCAAATAGAATGGGGATGCCAAAGGCTGCAGCTTCCAGCGTGTTGTGAATGCCAACGCCAAAGCCACCGCCAATATATGCGACGTTAGCGTAGCGATAGAGCGAAGAAAGCAAACCGATGTTGTCAATGATCAGGGTCTGGTTTTTTGCCACCTGCTGCTCTTTGAGCACAGAAAACTTCAGCGCATCGGGGATGAGCTTTTCAATCTGCTCGATATGCGCTGAGTTGATCTCGTGTGGAGCAATTATAAACTTCCAATCCTTGTTTTCGGCAATCAATGCTTTAAGAAGCACCTCGTCCGGCGGCCAGGTGCTTCCCGCAATAAATACTTTCTGGTTATTGCAAAACTGACGAATCAAAGGAATCTCGTCCGGATGCAGTGAGTTTTCATATACCCGGTCAAAGCGGGTGTCCCCGGCAATGGTTGCCGAATTAATATGCAGCGTACTCAACAGCTGTAAACTCTCTTCATTCTGTACAAAGAAATGGCTGACATTCTTGAGGATGTTCCGGTAAAACTTGCCATAAGGCCTGAAGAAAATCTGTTTTTTCCTGAAGATGCCGGAGATTAGAAACAAGGGGACGTTGGTCTCATTTAACACCCGATAGTAATGGTGCCAAAATTCGTACTTGGTGAAGATTGCGAGCTCCGGATTGATTGCTTTGATAAATCTCGATGCATTTTTGGCGGTGTCTAACGGGAGGTAGAAGACCGCATTTGCATTGGGATAGTTCTTCCGTACTTCGTAGCCGGACGGGGAAAAAAATGTGATCACAATTCTCTTATCCGAATGGTGAGATTTAATCATCTCCAAAACCGGTCTGCCCTGTTCAAATTCGCCGAGTGAGGCGAAGTGAAACCAGATGTGCTTTCTGGAGGCGTCGACCTGCTTCTCAAGTTCCTCATATATATTCTTGCGGCCTTCGATAAATAGCTTAGCTTTAGGATTAAACAGCGCCACCGATCTGACTACCAGGCTGTAAATGAAAATACCAAAATTGTAAAGCCAAAGCATTTTAAATGTTTATTTATTTATCTTAGCCGAAGATACCGTAATAAAATTAATTCGGCCGATAATAATAGGTTTGAGGCTGTTGAAACCCGATCCGAGATCGTGATTATATGACGAATTTGTCTGTTGATCGGGAGAACGAAGGTGAAATAAGTATAGTGTTGCTTGTGAGGGAGGCATCAGCGTCAATTTACAGACTAAGGCGAACTTTTATTTGCTTTCCTGCACCGGCTTGTCTTCGCATAATTTAAGGATCTGAACCAATTGTAAAGAAATAATATTAATGATAAGAAAACGAGTATTGATCACCGGTGCTGCCGGATTTTTAGGGTCGCATTTGTGCGACAGGTTTATCAAGGAAGACTACCACGTGATCGCGATGGACAATCTCATCACAGGAGATTTAAAAAATATCGAGCACTTATTCCCTTTAGAAAATTTCGAATTTTCGCATCACGACGTTTCCACATTCGTGTATGTTCCCGGTGAGCTGGATTACATCCTTCATTTTGCGTCGCCGGCAAGTCCTATTGATTATTTGAAAATCCCAATTCAAACGTTAAAGGTGGGGTCATTGGGTACTCATAATTTGCTTGGCCTGGCTAAAAATAAAAAGGCCAGGATGATTATAGCTTCTACTTCAGAAGTATATGGTGATCCAAACGTGAATCCACAGCCAGAAGAATACTGGGGAAATGTGAACCCGGTAGGTCCGAGAGGTGTTTATGATGAAGCTAAACGTTTTCAGGAAGCCATGACAATGGCGTATCATACTTTTCACGGACTTGAAACCAGAATCGTGAGGATCTTCAATACATATGGACCTAGAATGCGTCTGAACGATGGAAGGGTATTACCTGCATTTATTGGTCAGGCATTGAGAGGAGAGGATCTTACTGTGTTCGGTGACGGATCGCAAACCCGCTCCTTCTGTTACGTTGATGACCTGGTAGAAGGTATCTACCGCCTGCTGCTCAGCGATTATGCACAGCCGATGAACATCGGCAATCCCGATGAAATTACGATAAAACAATTTGGCGAGGAAATCATTAAACTAACAGGGACTTCTCAGAAGCTTGTATTAAGAGATTTGCCGGTTGATGATCCGAAACAAAGGCGTCCGGATATCACCAAAGCCAGACAAATCCTCGGATGGGAACCCAAGGTAAGCCGTGCAGATGGTTTAAAGATCACGTATGAGTATTTTAAGTCTTTACCACAGGAAGCTTTGATAAACAACGAGCACAAAGATTTTAAAACATATAATAAAAAAGCGAATGTCTAAAATATTGGTTACCGGGGGCACAGGTTTTATTGGCTCACACACCGTTGTAGAATTGCACAATGCTGGATTCGAAGTCATTCTGGTAGACAACTTCTCGAATTCCAACCCCAAGATCCTGGACCAGCTGGAAACGATCACAGGTAAAAGACACGCGTTTGTAGAGCTGGACTTGTGTGATGAAGCCAAGGTGAAAGCCTTTGTCTCTGAACATCACGATATTACCGGGGTCATTCACTTCGCAGCCTTCAAAGCAGTAGGTGAATCTGTTCAGAAGCCTTTGGAGTATTACCGGAATAACTTTTACTCCCTTCTGAATCTATTGTTTGCATTCAATAAGAAGATAAACTTCGTGTTTTCTTCCTCTTGTACTGTGTACGGACAGCCGGATGTATTGCCTGTTACAGAAGATGCGCCCGTTAAAAGAGCAGAATCTCCTTACGGCAATACCAAGCAGATTGCTGAGGAGATGCTTCAGGAAGCATGTGCAGTGAGCCCTGAATTGTTTGTCACCTCTTTACGGTACTTCAATCCGGTTGGAGCACATGCCTCGGCCTTAATTGGCGAGCTGCCTATCGGTGTTCCACAAAACCTTGTTCCATTCATCACGCAGTCAGCGATTGGTAAACGTGGCCCGATTACCGTTTACGGTGACGACTACAACACGCCGGATGGAAGTGCCATCCGTGACTATATTCATGTGGTTGACCTGGCAAAGGCTCATGTTGCTGCGGTTAAGCGGCTTGAGGATAAGGCTGCAGATACCAACTATGAAGTGTTTAATCTCGGCACCGGGAAAGGCTCTTCAGTTCTGGAGATCATCCATGCATTTGAGAACTCTACCGGAGAAAAGTTGAATTACGTCATCGGACCCAGAAGAGAAGGAGATATAGAACAGGTCTATGGAGACGTAACCAAGTCTGCTGCACTCCTGGGCTGGAAGGCCGAGCTGGATATCAATGAAATGATGCGCTCTGCCTGGAACTGGGAAAAATATTTACAGGATAACCCCTTTTAATGTTATTGAGTGCGCATAAAGAGCTTAAGACTGCTATAATCGCCTTACCGCCGAAGGAGAAAGACAAGCTGTTGCTGCGTTTGATTGCCAAAGATAAAGTGCTGACGGAACACCTTCATTTTAAATTAATGGAAGATGAAGGCGGACTTCAGCATCGAAGAGCGTTATTGGAACGGGAGATCGATGAAGCTATAGAACTCTTGAGTTCAAACAAAAGAGCAACTTCAAAGGATACACTGCTGGTTATGCGCCGGCTAAACGGGATGATCAATCACCATTATAAGGTGACAAAAGATGTTACTACAGAAGTTGAACTGAGGATACATTTGTTAAACACCATTCCGGTTCAACTCAAAGATTCCGTGTATTCGGCCATAAGCGCCTACAATGACAAGCTCATTTCTTATTTTGTGCGGACAACTTTGTCGGCCTATAAGAAGTTTATCAAGTTGCATGAGGACCTTCAGTTTGATTTAAGTGAGGCGTTCAACCGGGTGTTATCAAAGGTCAGTCAGGGCCGCATGGCAAATGCATCAAAGGAGGTTGGTTTACCGGAGGAGTTATAAATACATCGGGAAACATTTGCCGGGAGGACGAACACACAATAAAACTGTCTGGTAAATGACCCAATAATATACAAAGTGAAGCCGATCATAGGTCTATAGCTTACAGGCGAAAAGTAGTGTACACTCATGATCACTTCACATTTTTAAACATAAAAAAACATATTGATGAAAAAGATTCTAATTACAGGGGGTGCGGGATTTATCGGCTCTCATGTCGTACGCAGGTTTGTGAACAACTATCCGGACTATCAGATTGTGAACCTGGATAAACTTACTTATGCGGGTAATCTTGCCAATCTTACGGATATTGAGGATAAGCCAAATTACAAGTTCGTTAAAGCAGACATCACTGATGCTTCAGAGATGAACGAGCTGTTTATTGCGGAGAATTTTGACGCCGTAATACACCTTGCTGCAGAATCTCACGTGGACAGATCGATCACAGATCCGCTTGCGTTTGTCATGACCAACGTAATCGGTACCGTAAATCTGCTGAATGCCGCCCGGCAGTTCTGGAAAGGCGCCTATGATAGCAGGCGCTTCTACCATGTGTCAACAGATGAGGTATACGGCGCCCTTGGGGAAACCGGCATGTTCACTGAATCAACAGCATACGATCCGCACAGCCCGTATTCGGCTTCTAAGGCGAGTTCGGATCACTTTGTTCGTGCCTATCATGATACGTATGGATTGGATGTGGTGATCTCCAATTGTTCAAACAACTACGGATCCCACCACTTTCCGGAGAAACTTATTCCCCTGGCAATAAACAACATCAAGAACAATCAACCTGTTCCTGTTTACGGAAAAGGGGAGAATGTGCGCGACTGGTTATGGGTTGAAGATCATGCAAGGGCAATCGATGTTATCTTTCATCAGGCAGAAAGTGGCGAAACGTACAACATTGGCGGGCATAATGAATGGAAGAATATTGATCTGATCAATCTTTTATGCCGTATCATGGATAAAAAATTGGGTCGCGAGGAAGGTGAATCGGCTAAGCTGATCACTTACGTAACTGACCGTGCTGGTCACGATCTGAGATATGCTATTGACTCTACCAAGCTTCAGGAGAAATTGGGCTGGGTGCCTAGCCTGCAGTTTGAAGAAGGGCTAGAGAAAACGGTTGACTGGTACCTGGACAACGAGGAATGGTTAACCAATGTCACGACGGGTAACTACCAGGCTTACTACGAAACTCAATATCAGGGTCGGTAATTAGCGTACTGGAATCTATATGGAAGAGCCCTGGTGTACATTTGTGCATCAGGGCTCTTTTTGTAGAACACCGTACATTCTTTAATGTATATACAGCAGGTTTATTTCTCTATTCGTAGCGTAAAGCTTCAACAGGGTCCAGTTTAGAGGCTTTTTTAGCGGGATAATATCCCGAAACCACGCCCACAATAACACACAGCGCGAAGCCACCGATGATGAAAAGCCAGGGGATGATGAACGAGCCGCCCATTAAGAGGGAGATTGCGTTACCGAGGCCTATTCCTAGCAGAATACCCAATGCTCCGCCCATGAGGCAAATTACCACCGCCTCAATTAAAAACTGTTTCCTTATGGTTGAGGGATTTGCCCCTATTGCTTTCCTAAGGCCTATCTCCCGAGTCCTTTCTGTCACAGATACCAGCATGATGTTCATCAATCCTATAGAAGCGCCGATCAGCGTAATTGCGCCGATGGCTACGCCGCCAATGGCGATGAAGGCAAGATTCTCGAAGAGCGTCTGTGCAACAGCATCACTCTTTGTGATTTCGAAGTTGTTGGATTGCTTAATTTTTAACTTTCGCACATTACGGAACGTCGCCGTAGCTTCACCGATAATGTTATCCATCAGGTCATTGTTGGGCACCATAACCGTAATTGTATAGGAAGGGTCAGTACTCGTGTTAATTTGCTTTCCTTTCATCAATGGGACAAAGACCGTCCGGTCGCTGTTATTTCCCATGCTGGAGCCTTTCGCTGCCAGCACTCCAATAACTTTCAGGCGGTTATTTCCAACGTTGATCACCTTGTCCAAAGGACTCTCGCCCTTAAACAGGGTGGTGCTCAGTTCATTTCCGATTATACAGTTGTTTGTTCCCGTGGTAATTTCAGACTTAGTCAGGTTTCGGCCGGACATCAGTTCCAGTCCCTGGGACTCCAGCCCGTTTTCGTCAATGGCCTGTACGCTGATGTTTGGATTTGTTTTAACAGAGCCATATTTCACGGTCGCGCCACTGGATGCCCGCACACTCACCGATACCGTGGCGGGCGCATTGAACTTATCTTTAAAGTCCAGCGCTTCTTCATACCGTATAGAGGCAAAAGGTTTCGGCCGCTGCCCAGGTCCGCCGATGCGGATGCCGGTGCCACGGTTCCGGATGTTAAACGAGTTGGCCCCCATACTGGAAAACGCCTCGGTCATGCTTGCCTTCACCGCATCCAGGGTCGTAAGAATCCCGACCAGGGCTGATAAACCAATGGCTATAATCAACGCTGTTAACATGGTGCGCAGACGATTACTTTTAATCGACTGCAGTGCTAGACGGACGTTTTCTGTGTAAGTCATTGGGAGAAGGTAAAAACTTAAGGGATAAAAATAAAAAGTCCCGTTGTTAGGACAACAGGACCTCTTGAAATGTTACAAAACAATATCTATTTAAACGGAAAAGCTGGTACCACAACCGCAGGTGCTACTTGCATTGGGGTTGCTAAAGGTAAAGCCCCGCGAGTTCAGGCCGTCCTGCCAATCCACCTGCATGCCCATTAAGTACATCTGATGTGCTTTATGCATGAAAACGGTGATGCCGTCAATCACAAATACCTGATCACCTTCTTTCTTCTGGTCAAAGCCCAAAACATAACTCATGCCCGAGCAGCCACCGCCTTCAACCCCCACACGCAGTCCAAAGCTATCCGAAATTTCCTGTTGATCTTTTAATTTAAGAAGCTCTTTAACAGCGCCTTCCGTGAAGGTTACTGGTGCAAATGTAGTATCAACTGTTGTATTCATGTTATATAAATTAGGAAGAACAAATATAAATAATATAAATAAATTGTACATTTTTGCTTGCGAAAATCGCCCGATTATTACGGTATAGAAACAATTGGCGATCACCATATCCGGGATGCCCGCTATACCGTTAGCTTTACACGCATGAACAAACCATTATGACGGAAAAAAAGTTTACCACCAGTTCCGGTATCGAAATAAAAGATATATACACAACCGCCCGGCCATCTAACGAGCTGCCTGGAGAATTTCCCTTCACCAGGGGGATACAAAAAGACATGTATAGAGGACGGCTGTGGACCATGCGTCAATATGCAGGCTTCTCGACAGCAAAGGAGTCCAATCAGCGATATCATTACCTGCTCAACCAGGGAACAACCGGCTTGTCCGTTGCTTTTGACCTGCCCACCCAAATTGGATATGATTCGGACCATGAGATGTCGGAAGGGGAGGTCGGGAAGGTCGGTGTGGCTATAGATTCGCTCAGAGACATGGAGATTCTGTTCGACGGAATAGAACTTCAGAATATAACCACCTCCATGACCATCAATGCAACCGCTTCCATTCTGCTGGCCATGTATATTGCGCTTGCCAGGAAGCAGGGTGCAGATCTGGCGCAGATCTCCGGAACCATCCAAAATGACATCTTAAAGGAATATGCGGCGCGTGGTACATATATATACCCGCCTAAGGCCTCCATGCGCATCATCACCGACATATTTGAGTACTGCAGCAAAGAACTGCCCAAATGGAACACCATTTCCATCTCCGGTTACCACATCCGCGAAGCGGGTTCCACAGCCGTACAGGAACTGGCCTTCACCCTGTCAAATGGAAAGGCATATTTAAATGCAGCACTGGAAAAAGGTTTAGACATTAACGTATTTGCCAAGCGCCTTTCCTTTTTCTTCAATTGCCACAACAACTTCTTTGAGGAGATAGCCAAGTTTCGCGCCTCAAGACGCATGTGGGCCAACATCACAAAGAATATGGGGGCCACAGATCCAAAGGCACAGATGCTCCGCTTCCATACCCAAACCGGCGGCTCCACCCTTACCGCCCAGCAGCCCCTGAACAACATTATCCGCGTAACCAACCAGGCCATGGCGGCGGTCCTTGGCGGCACCCAATCCCTGCATACCAACGGTTACGATGAAGCGCTCAACCTACCCACCGAGACTGCTGCGAAAATTGCCTTGCGCACCCAGCAGGTGATCGCATTTGAAAGCGGCGTCGCCGATACCGTCGACCCACTCGCAGGTTCATATTTTGTAGAAAATCTAACCGACGAGATTGAAGCGGCAGCCCATTTATACATCGAAAAGATTGATGCAATGGGCGGTGCGGTAGCCGCAATTGAGAACGGCTACATTCAGAACGAAATCTCCGCCTCCGCCTACCAGCATCAGCTCGAAGTAGAGGAGGGTAGCCGTATTATCGTTGGAGTCAACAAGTTCACTCAGGGGCCGGAATCCATCACAGAAGGCATGCAGATTGATGAGTCCATCCGGCGATTTCAGACAGAGCAGATCGCACTGTTGAAAACCCAGCGAAATGCCGCTGCGGTGGAGCAAACGCTGTCGGATCTGAAGCAGGCGGCAGGCTCCGGAGCCAACGTAATGCCCCTTATTTTGGCCGCTGTGCAGGAATATGCCACTTTAGGCGAGATTTCTGACGTTCTTCGTGAGGTATTCGGTGAGTATTAACAATCCAGCAATTGTGGACAAGAAATGTGGACAAAATATAGTTATCCACATTAAATATTCAGCTTAACTGTTGTATGCTGTTGCACTTGAAGTAGTTACGAATTAAATCAGAAATATGTTTTTTATGTTGATAATTTTTTGAATCTTCGATCTCCCGAAAGCGCCAAATTCATAAGTGCTTATCGCTACTGAAAACCAACAAATTATAGAATAACAATGGAAAAAACTTGTACCGAAGTATGGAAAAACTGTCTTCAAATTATTAAGGATAACATCCCGACCCAAAGTTTCAAAACTTGGTTCGAACCGATATCGGCCCTTAAGTTAGAAGGCAAAGTTTTAACTATTCAGGTGCCTAGTTTATTCTTCTATGAATGGCTCGAGGAACACTATGTTGGACTGCTGCGTAAGACCGTTAAAAAGCAACTTGGAGATGAAGGAAGACTAGAGTACAACATTGTTGTAGACAAGTCCTCAAACACTGGAAATCCCTATACCACAAACATGCCGTCAAACGGTAATGGTGCAGAAGCGAAGATCCAGTCTATGCCCATTCCGGTATCCATCAACAAAGACATTAAAAACCCTTTTATCATTCCTGGCCTTAAGAAGCTCAATGTAGATCCGCAGTTGAACTCCAACTATACATTTGAGAACTACATTGAAGGTGACTGCAACCGTTTGGCACGTTCTGCCGGTTATGCCGTTGCTGCAAAGCCAGGAGGTACGTCCTTTAACCCATTAATGATCTATGGCGGTGTGGGGCTGGGCAAAACCCACCTTGCGCAGGCAATAGGTAATGAGATTAAAAGGACGATGCCCGATAAGCTGGTGATCTATGTCTCTTGCGAGAAGTTCTGTCAGCAGTTTGTGGATTCATTGAAAAACAACACGATCAATGACTTTGTAAACTTCTATCAGGCGATGGACGTCATTATCATGGATGATGTGCACAACTTCGCCGGTAAAGAGAAAACACAGGATATCTTCTTCCACATCTTCAACCACCTGCATCAGTCGGGTAAACAGGTGATACTTTCTTCGGATAAATCACCTAAAGATCTATCCGGATTAGAAGAGCGCTTGTTAAGCCGTTTCAAATGGGGCCTTTCTGCCGACCTTCAGATTCCGGATCTGGAGACTAGAATTGCCATCCTTAAAAAGAAAATGTATGCAGATGGTATTGAATTGCCTGCAGAGGTAATTGAATATGTTGCCCACAACATCGACAACAACGTGCGGGAGCTGGAAGGCGCAATGGTTTCCTTGTTGGCACAGTCTACCATGAACAAAAAGGATATCGATCTGGCACTTGCAAAACAGATGTTGAAAAACTTCATTAAACACACCACCAAAGAGATCTCTATGGAGTTCATCCAAAAGCTGGTGTGCGAGTATTTCGAGGTGCCGGTGGATATGGTTAAATCGCCTACCCGTAAGCGGGAGATCGTGCAGGCCAGACAAATCTCTATGTACCTCTCCAAAAGCCACACCAAATCGTCGTTGAAAACGATTGGTGCATTCTTTGGCGGCAGAGATCACTCTACCGTTATTTACGCGTGTCAAACAGTAGAAGACCTGATTGAAACCGACAAAAAGTTCAAGGGATATGTTCACGACATTCAGAAGAAGTTAAAAATGAGCTAAGGCAAACGACCTTTAAAGAGAAGCCCCTCATGGATATTCCATCAGGGGCTTCTCTTTGTACAGGGAGTTCTTAAAATTACTTGATCAGGCCAAGTTTTACCAATCCGTAGAACAAGCCATTGGTATGCAGTGATTGTGCGATCTTATTCTCCATAACCAGTGCTTTCGCTTCCTCTAAGGTGTATTCTTCCACATTAAGTATCTCATGTTCATCAAGGTGCTGTTCCTGCGTCTTAACGCCTCCTGTGAGCAGATACGTGAACGTCCTGTTGTTCGACGTCGCCGGATTTGCATATACGGTTGCTATAAGTTCCTGTGTTTTAAAAGAATATCCTGTTTCTTCCAGGAGTTCCCGTTTGATGGCATCTTCCGGATTTTCACCGTCGTCAACAACACCTCCAGGAATTTCCAGGGAAATAATGTCTGCAGAATGGCGGTATTGCCGCACCAGTACAATCTTATTTTCTTCTGTTACCGCAACCGCATTCACCCAGTCCGGATATTCCAGGACATAATAATCGTCCTTTATTGCTCCGCCCTGCAGTTTACAGGTATCCACCCGTAACGTTGCCCATTTTTCTTTCACAAGATACCTTGTAGAAAGTTTCTCCCATTTTTCAATCTCCATAAATATAGTCTAATTACCAGCTACCACTGCTTCCGCCTCCGCCAAAGCTGCCTCCACCGAAACCGCCGAATCCGCCGCCGCCGCTGCTTCCGCCACCAAAGCCACCACCACCGTAGCCACTTCCGCCTCGTCCGCTACCGCCCAGCAGCATACTCCAGAACAATGCATCAGCCACACCACGGCCACCCATCACCTGACGACCGCCGCCACCTCCACCACCTCTTCTGATGATCAGAATGATGATCACAATAATAATTACCAGGATCGGAATGGCACTTCCATTCTCTCTTTTTTTGGCTTTGGGATTCTCGTTCTGATACTCGCCCTTAACCAGCTTGATGATGGAGTTTGTGCCGGCATCCAGGCCTGCATAGTAGTCGCCAGCTTTGAACGCTGGCTTAATGTCGTTTTCGATGATACGGTTGGTATACGCATCCGGAAGTGCACCTTCAATGCCATAGCCGGTCTGAATCGATATTTTGCGATCGCCGAGCGCAACCACAATCATCACCCCATTGTTCTTCTTGTTGCCGCCAACACCCCATTTACGCCCCAACATCAGCGTATATTCATTGATATCGTATTCTCCAACGGATTTTACAATTGCAATGGCGATTTGAGTAGAGGTGGAGTCATCAAAGGCAACCAGTTTGGATTCCAGTTGCTGTAATTGTGATGCCGATAAGGTTCCGGTGTAATCATTAACCAGTTTATCTGGCTTTGCAGGCAGATCCTGCGCAAATACAGATCCAAAGGTTAATGTCAGTAAAAAAGCGAGGAACAGGTTTTTCATCAATGTGTTGTTTTTTCTATTCGCGATGAGGAAGCTATTTTGAGCAACATTCCCAACAGTGTGTGCGTGTTTGCTCATAAAGATTTCATCGATTAATTTAACTTGTTTCTATCCATGTAAATAATGTCATTCGGTAGTTCATTCACATCATCATTATCGTACGGGAAGTACATGGCAAGCTTTTCTCCGGCCAGTCTTACCCCTGCAATAATCCCGAGGGCGTAGTTGCCACTTGCAAAATGGGCCTTCATGGCTACTTGTGTTGTTTCCCAAAAATCTTCCGGCACCACTTTATTGATCCCCTTATCCCCAATGATTGCAAATTTATGATCCTCATGTGCCAGATAGATCAGGACACCATTGTGCTGCGTTGTTTTTTCCATGTTTAATTCATAGAAGTACGATACCGCCCGGTTATAGGCATCCTCCGGGCAATGTTTCTCAATTGCAATCCGGATTTCTCCAGATGTCAGCTTTTCTGCATCGGCGATGGCAGCAGTTACCATTTCTTGTTCTTCTTCTGTGAAAAGTGCCATATTCGATTAAATAAAGATAAGGGTAACATAGGCTTCAGCTGAAACCCACATTACCCTTAAATATGGTTGTAGTCCTTAAAATTGTACTTTAGGCGCGTTTTCAGCACCCGCGTCGGCTTTGAAACCAGCTTTTGGGCTGAAGCCAAATATGCCTGCGGTAAGGTTGTTAGGGAATGACCTTACTTGCGTATTAAAGACCTGTACCGACTCGTTGAAGTCTCTACGTGCCGTAGCAATGCGGTTTTCTGTGCCTTCCAGTTGTGCAGCGAGATCGCTAAACTGTTGTGTAGCCCTCAATTGCGGGTAGTTTTCTGTTAATACCATCAAACGGCCTAATGCCTGACTTACTTCACCCTGTGCAGCCTGGAATTTACCAATGTTTTCTGCAGTCAGTTTTGTTGGGTCAACGGTGATCTGGCTTGCTTTAGCGCGGGCTTCGATCACTTGAGTCAAGGTAGTTTGTTCAAACTTTGCAGCACCTTTCACGGTGCTTACCAGGTTTGGAATCAAGTCCGACCGGCGTTGGTACTGGGTTTCAACCTGGTTCCATTTGGTCTTTACATCTTCATCCAGTTTAACCAGTTTATTGTAGCCACTGCAGCCGCTGAAGGCTACAAATAAGATCACGATACCTACAACTACGAATACGATTTTTTTCATGTTTCAAATTTTTAAAATAAATGAAGTCTTCAATTGGGCTTCACCTTTTACATTGAGTTTGGTTAATTTAGCTATTAGAACTCAATTTCTGTACCTTTGTTACAATTCAGGATAAAAACCTGACAAGATTATGCTAAAAGATATAGAAATCAAGCTTTTTCCGCCGGATTTAGCAAATGAACCTGCATTATTGGCTGCTTTGTCTGAAGCGCTGAAAGTCCGTCAGGACCGAATCTTAGACCATAAAATTCTTAAAAGGTCCATAGATGCCCGTTCCAGGCAGGTGGTCTACCGGCTCCAAGTACGTGCGTACATTGATGAACATGCGCCTGTAGAAACCGTTGCGACAGGCTATCCGAATGTTAGTGATCGTCCACACGTGCTTATCATTGGTGCTGGCCCTGCCGGATTGTTTGCGGCACTCCAATGTATCCGCAATGGATTCAAGCCCGTTGTACTCGAAAGGGGGAAAGATGTTAAGCAACGGCGTCGGGATCTCGCTGCCATCAATAAAGAGGGTCTCGTCAATACAGATTCCAACTACTGTTATGGAGAGGGCGGTGCCGGCACCTATTCCGATGGTAAGCTCTACACACGATCAAACAAGCGGGGAGATGTGAACGAGGTGCTGGAGATCTTCATACAGCATGGTGCACCCGAAGACATCCGCGTGGATGCGCGTCCCCATATCGGAACGAATAAACTGCCTCAGATCATCACGGCCATCCGGGAAACGATCCTACAGGCAGGCGGCGAAGTGTTGTTTGATCAAAAGGTAACGGACCTGATCATCACATCTGGAAAGATAAAGGGGGTGGTGGTTAACGACCAGGATCAGCATCTTGCGGATTCGGTTATTTTGGCAACCGGCCATTCTGCACGCGATATATATAAACTATTACATCACAAAAATATTCTGGTAGAGCCCAAGCCGTTTGCGCTTGGCGTGCGTATTGAGCACCCACAGCACATTGTGGATGCAGCACAATATCACTGTGACATCCGCAGTGAGTTTTTGCCGCCCGCAAACTACAGCCTGGTGGAGCAGGTAGACGAACGCGGGGTTTTCTCTTTTTGTATGTGCCCGGGCGGGATTATTGCCCCCTGTGCCACCCATGAAAACGAAATCGTGGTCAATGGGTGGTCGCCGTCCAAACGAAATAACCCATTCGCAAATTCCGGTACTGTCGTTCAGGTTACCCTGGATGATGTTCCAGGCACGGACCCCTTGCGCATGATGGACTTCCAGGCGGAGATCGAAAAGAAGGCCTTCGATCTTGGTGGGGGAAACCTGGTGGCACCGGCACAGCGCATGGTCGACTTCGTCGAGAACCGGCTGTCTGTCGATCTCCCCAGGAACTCGTACCTGCCGGGAACCAAAAGTGTGATGCTGCGGGATACGCTACCCGATTTTGTATTCCGGAGTTTACAACGGGCTTTGCCGCGATTTGGGGCAAAGATGAAGGGCTATTATACCAACGAAGCGATTTTAGTTGGTGTAGAGAGCCGCAGTTCATCTCCGGTGCGCATTCCAAGAGACAAGGAAAGTTACCAGCATCCGCAGGTAGAAGGTCTGTATCCTTGTGCCGAAGGCGCTGGCTATGCTGGTGGAATTGTTTCTGCTGCCATAGATGGCATAAATTGTGCAAATGCCATTCTAAAATCGCGGTAAGTGCATTTCTAATTTCTTTTAAGTGGCCGGGGTATGATGACTTTGTTTGCCCCACACTCTTGTTTCTCTTTGAAGGATGTCTCTGCATGATCTGCATGATACCTGTGCATGCTTTGTACGATCCCGCTGCACGATTTGCAGGATGCCTCTGTATGCGGCAGGCAAACATTCACAAAAAGCATTTGTTGTCTTTTTCAAAGCGATTGAAATTGGCGATTGGTCGCAAACCGTTAATATAATAGGATATGAAAAATACACTAATCATAGGCGCTTCGCCAAATCCAGGCAGGTACGCCTATAAAGCAGCACATATGCTGAAATCAAAAGGACACGAGATCATCAATGTTGGGATTAAAACCGGGTCGGTAGCCGGTGTGGAGATTGAAAAGCCGGAGGTCATTCACGAGGATGTGCATACGATCACCTTGTATATCGGCCCCCATCTCCAAAGTTCGTATTACGGCTATATCGTTAAGACGAATCCGAAACGGGTAATTTTCAATCCAGGAACAGAAAATTCGGAACTGGAATCGCTGCTTGAGGAGCACGCCATTGAGCCGGTTGAGGCCTGTACACTCGTGATGCTGGCTACAGGACAATACTAAATTTTATTTTTTTCTGTAGGTCGCCCGATCTGGTTGTGGCCCGGGTTCTGATTTACTAAATGCAGGAATTTGTTTAGTCGGGATCCATTCCTGGTTGATATACGTTTGAAGGCACAGAGATTCTGTTGTAGCAAACTGATGTAGCGGGAACAGGATGCCGATCGCTCCACCCCCGAGGTCCGCGGGTGGTGATAGGGCTTCTCCAGGGCGTCGTTCTGGGGCTGAGCCGGCTAGAACCGAGGCAAGGCCGGATCAACGCCGGTTCGACACCGGGTTAAGAGCGGCTCAAATCCCTCGGTGGCCGCCACTATCTTGTACTGAATTCACTTTTCACTCGGGAACGTTTTTACTCAGTTTTACATTTTAGTTTTTATTAAAAGTGCGTCGTGTTGCTATGCGTATGGTATTAGTAGAGACGCATTGCAGCTTTATAAGCTGGGATATTTGAAGATATATAAATTATCACAAGGAAGCTGGTCTAAATCGTGTCGCGTTGTGTAGATATATTAGCGTTTTGATGTCTAGTGGTGCTTATGACAAACCTCACTGGAAATGGTGTATGACGAACCGGCCTGGATCAACCTGGACATTCATAGCATATAAGCTGGACATTATTACTAAAGAAGATCAAACCGTAGCAGCGCTGCGTTTCCAATATAGCTGTAATGCATATAGTATATATATGCTATGTACATATGGATAACCGCTAAAGCTGTATATACATGTATGATTAGTTGCGTGTGCCCGGTATATGCCGGTAGACATGCCTGCGTCGTTTTTTCTGCCGAAACTTGCGTAAGAAGGAGCACCCTTGGAGTTTGATCTGTTTATGCAAGCGATCAGATGAGCTGTAATACCAGAATCTGAAACTAAATCTTGCGCCGGGTTTGGTTTTCAGCGGACTGAAAACAAGTGTGTACAACGCACACGAAGTTTCTTCTAAACCTTTGTATAAGCAGTTCAGTGACTTAGCGGGATTAAACAAGAATTTCTTACAAATTGTTTTGTGGTTCAGAATTTTTCTCTACTTTTGCATCCCGCTTCGGAGGAAGTGAAACAGTGAAAAGGATAAGAAGTAAGGGGTTTGAAAGGCTGATAAAGGAGT